>NZ_BOQN01000158.1 GCF_018332695.1 Paractinoplanes toevensis | reverse complement strand
TGCAGTGGGAGAGCGCCTACGGCAAGGCGTACCAGATCCAGACCTCGCCCGACGGCAACACCTGGACCAGCATCTACTCCACCACCACCGGAGCCGGCGGCACCGAGACACTGACCGTGAGCGGCTCCGGGCGCTACGTGCGCGTGTACGGAACGCAGCGCGCCACCGGCTACGGCTACTCGCTGTTCGAGTTCAAGGTCTACGGCTCGACCGGCGCCACCACCGCCTGCGGCTCGACCAACGCCGCGCTCGGCCGGCCGGCCACCGCCTCCTCCCAGGAGGGTGCGGACGTCGCGGCCGGCAAAGCCGTCGACGGTGACGCCGGTTCCCGGTGGTCCAGCGTGTTCACCGACCCGCAGTGGCTGCAGGTCGACCTCGGCGAGTCGCGGGCGATCTGCCAGGTCGTGCTGCAGTGGGAGAGCGCCTACGGCAAGGCGTACCAGATCCAGACCTCGCCCGACGGCAACACCTGGACCAGCATCTACTCCACCACCACCGGAGCCGGCGGCACCGAGACGCTCACCGTCAGCGGCTCCGGGCGCTACGTCCGCCTCTACGGCACCGCGCGGTCCGGCGGCTACGGCTACTCGCTGTACGAATTCAAGGTGTTCGTCAACGGGCCGGTGACCACCCCGACGACGACCCCGACGACGCCGGCGGGCAACTTCACGACCGTCTGGACGGACACCTTCGACGGTGCGGCCGGCACCTCCCCGGCCGCGGCCAACTGGCTGCTGCGCACCGGCACCGCCTACCCGGGCGGGGCGGCCAACTGGGGCACCGGTGAGGTCGAGACCGCGTCCGCGAGCACGGCCAACGTGTCCCTGGACGGAGGCGGCAAGCTGGCGATCAAGGCGATCCGGGACGGGGCCGGCAACTGGACCTCGGGCCGGATCGAGACCCAGCGCACCGATTTCGAGCCGCTCGCCGGCACCCAGACGAAGTTCAGCGCGGTGCTCAAGCAGCCCGACGTGGCCAACGCGCTCGGTTACTGGCCGGGGTTCCGGGCCACCGGCGCGGCCTACCGCGGCAACTACAACAACTGGCCGGGGGTCGGCGAGACCGACATCATGACCGACGTCAACGGTCGCAGTCAGCTGTCGCAGACGCTGCACTGCGGCACCGCGCCGGACGGGCCGTGCGCGGAGTACAACGGGCGGGCCTCGGGACTGGCCAGTTGCACCGGCTGCCAGACCGGATACCACGAGTACGCGCAGGTCATCGACCGGACCAAGACGGATGAGGAGATCCGGTTCTACCTGGACGGGCGGCAGACCTGGGTGGTCCGCGAGTCGCAGGTGGGCGTGACCGCCTGGAACGCGGCCGTGCACCACGGCTTCTTCCTCCGCTTCGACCTGGCCATCGGCGGCTCGCTGCCGAACGCGATCGCCGGGCGCACCACGCCGACCGCGGACACCACCTCGGGTGGCGTGCTCAGCGTCGACTCGGTCACCGTGTCCCGGGCCGCCGGCACGACCGCGCCGGCGATGACCGATCCGGCCACGCCGGGCGGCCCCAGCGTGGTGAAGGTGACCGGTACGCAGGGCAACTGGCAGCTTCAGGTCAACGGCGCCGGTTACCGGCTCAAGGGCATCACCTACGGTCCGCCGCAGGCCGCCGCCGACGGGTACATGCGTGACCTGAAGAACATGGGCGTCAACACGATCCGGATCTGGGGCGTGGACGACACGTACACTCCCGGCCTTTTGAATCGGGCTGCCCAGCAGGGCATCAAGGTGGTCGTCGGGCACTGGCTCAACCAGGGCGCCGACTACGTGAACGACACCGCCTACCTGAACTCGGTGAAGACCGAGGTGGTCAACCGGGTCAACGCCCTGAAGAACAACCCGGGCGTGCTGATGTGGGACGTCGGCAACGAGGTCATCCTCACCATGCAGGACCACGGGCTGTCGGCCGCCGAGGTGGAGGCGCGGCGGGTGGGTTACGCGAAGTTCGTGAACCAGCTGGCGCAGGCGATCCACGCGGCCGACCCGAACCACCCGGTCACCTCGACCGACGCGTACACCGGCGCGTGGCCGTACTACAAGCAGTACGCGCCCGACCTGGACCTGCTCGCGGTCAACTCGTACGGCGCGATCGGGAACGTCTACAACGACTGGGTGGCCGGCGGTTACACCAAGCCGTACATCGTCACCGAGGGCGGACCGGCCGGTGAGTGGGAGGTCCCGAACGACGTCAACGGCGTGCCGACCGAGCCGACCGACGTGCAGAAGCGGGACGGTTACACCAACAGCGTCAACACCATCAACGCGCATCCGGGGGTGGCGCTCGGGGTCACCGAGTTCCACTACGGCCTCGAGAACGACTTCGGCGGAGTGTGGCTGAACACCTTCACCGGCGGGTGGCGGCGGCTCGGCTACTACGCGCTCGCCGCCGCCTACTCGGGGCAGACGGCGGCGAACACGCCACCGGTCATCTCGTCGATGTCGGTGTCGAACCAGACCGCGGTTCCGGCCGGCGGCACGTTCACCGTGAACGTGGCGGCGAGTGATCCGCAGGGCGATCTGATCCGCTACAACCTGATGTACTCGGACAAGCACATCAGCGGCGGGACCGGGCTGACGAACGTCACCTTCACCGACAACGGCAACGGCTCGTTCACCGCGAAGGCGCCGGAGAAACTCGGCGTCTGGAAGGTCTACGTGTACGCGTTCGACGGCCAGGGCAACGTCGGCATCGAGCAGAAGTCGATCCGGGTGGTGCCGCCGACCGTACCCGGAACGAACCTGTCGAAGGGCCGGACCACCACCGCGTCGACGTACCAGCCGACCGGTACGAACGGTCCGCAGCTGCCGTCGTACGCGACCGACGGCGACTACGGGACGCGCTGGGCCAGCGAATGGGTGGACACCGCGTGGTTGCAGGTCGACCTCGGTTCGGTGCAGTCGTTCAACCACGTGCAGCTCGCCTGGGAGTCCGCCTACGCGACCGGCTATCAGGTGCAGACGTCGGCGGACGGGTCGAACTGGACCAACGTCTACAGCACCAGCAGCGGTGACGGCGGCTTCGACGACCTGAACATCAGCGGTTCCGGCCGCTACGTCCGGGTCAACGGAACCGGGCGGGCCACCACCTACGGCTATTCGCTGTGGGAGTTCGGCATTTACCGATCCTGACGAAATCGGGGGCGCTCCGGTGAAAAACCCGGGGCGCCCCCATAGGGTCTTCGGCATGGACAAGGTCGTTCATTTTGAGGTGCCGTTCGACGACGGCGAACGGGCCACGACGTTCTATCGCGAGGCGTTCGGGTGGAACCTCGACTCGATGCCGCAATACCGGTACACGATGGTCACCACGACGGAGACCGACGGGCAGGGCCGGCCGAGCGAACCCGGCGGCATCAACGGCGGCATGCTGCACCGCCAGGGGCCGATCACCGCGCCGGTCATCACGATCGGGGTGGCCGACCTCGACGAGGCGCTCGCCCGCGTCGAGCAACTGGGCGGCAAGGTGGCGATCGGCCGGCAGCCGGTCGGTGGCGCCGGATTCAGCGCCTACTTCCACGACACCGAGGGAAATCTGATCGGGCTGTGGCAGAGCGCCTGAGTATGGTGCATTGATGCACGTCATGATCTGGAACGTCTGGTGGCGCTTCGGCGACGATTGGCGGCGGCGCGAGGACGGCATCGCCGCGACGATCGAGGCATACCGGCCGGACGTGCTGGGTCTCGTCGAGGCCTGGTCGGGGGACGGCACCGATCAGGCCCAGCGGCTCGGCACACCGGCCGGCCTGCACGCGGCGTGGGTGCCGGCCACCGAGCCGCCGGCCGACCACGCAGGGATCGGCTTCGGACTCGGGCTGCTGAGCCGCTGGCCGATCCTCACCATTCGGCGCTGCGAACTGCCGCACGAGCAGCGCGGTGGGCCCGCACCGGCCGCGCTGCTGGCCACGCTCGACCACCCGCGCGGCCCGCTGCACGTGATCGTGGCCGGCACCGAGTGGGAGCAGCGGTTCGCCGAGGACCACCTGGCCCAGTGCCGCGCGCTCGCCGCCCTGGCCACCGACATCGAACTCGACGGTTCCCTGCCGGTACTCCTGCTGGCCGACCTGAACGCCGGCCCGGACCAGCCCGAGCTGCTGCCGCTGCTGGACGCCATGGTCGACACCTGGGCCGCGGCCGGCGCCGACCCGGCGGCGGTGACGCTGGACTCCGCACTTCCCTGCGCTCCCCGGGACGCGCCAAAACAGATCGACCGGCGCGTCGACCACGTCTTCGCCCGCCCCGGCCGGCCCGGCCTGATGCTCTCGGTCCACGGCGCGTTCCTGGCCGGCGACCGGCCGTTCGGCGGCGTCTACCCCTCCGACCACTACGCGGTCGGCGTCGACCTGGAGCCGTAGCCACTTCACAGGTGAGAAGTCCGCAAGACGGGGATCACGCTGACGATGTGAGCGGGCGACCAGATCACCGGCACAAAAGGGGCAGTACATGACGGTCAGCGCGATCGCTTCCGCGAGCACGAGCAGCGCCGAGTCCGAGCTCAAGAAGTACCAGGACAAGCTGGCCGCCGATCTGGCCGCCAAGGCCGCGATGAAGGCCGCCGAACAGAGCCGGGCGCAGGACCACGAACAGGTCATCACGCAGGACCGCACGGCGGTGGCCAAGGCGCAGCTGGACGTGCAGCACGAGCAGGAGAAGACGCGTACCGCCAGCACCACGGGTTTCCAGAGCAAGCTCGACGTCACGGTGTGATCCGAGTGCGCCCCGCGATGCGGGGCGCACCCGCCGGTTCAGTGGAAGACCTTCAGGCCGACGACCCCGGCCACGATCATCAAGAGACAGACGACGCGTACGACGGTGGCCGGCTCGCCGAGCGCGACCATGCCCACCACCGCGGTACCGACCGCACCGATGCCGACCCACACGGCGTAGCCGGTGCCGATCGGGATCGTGCGTAGCGCGTAACCGAGGCCGATCATGCTGAGCGCCAGCGCGACCACGAAGACCGCGGTCGGGGCGAGGCGGCTGAAACCGGAGCTGCGGTCGAGGGCGATCGCCCAGACGGTCTCCAACACGCCGGAAACCACAAGAACCGCCCATGCCATGACGAGTCACTCCTCAGCGGTCGTCTTGTCATGGCCGGGTACGACGCGCCCTCGTCCGGGATGCCGCTCACGCGGCGCCTTCCGCGAGGGTAGCAAATCTCGTGCCGAGTCCTCCGAAAACTGTTATCCGGAGAGCGCTTCATCGAATCAGTTCAGTTGTTACGGGAGCGTTGCCATCCATCAATATCGAATCGTTGACATAGGTGGATCGAAAAGACAGACTCACGGTCGTGAAAGCAATGGCCCGGGTCCTGCTCGCCGGTGCGCTCCTGCTGGCCGGCTGCGCCAACTCGGCGGCCGACGCGCCGACCTCCCCGGCCGCGACCACGGCCAGTCAGTTCGGTGGCACCGACCTCGCCTGGATCGAGATCAACATCGCGATGGACGAAGAAATGCTGCCGCTGCTCGAGCTGGTCCCGTCCCGCAGCGGCAGCGCTGACGTGCAGGCCCTGGCCCTGCAGGTGCAGGCCTTCACCACCGCCGAGCTGAGCTCGCTGCGCGAGCTGCACACCCAGGCCGGCCTGCCGGCGGAGAACCCGCACGAGGGCATGCCGATGCCCGGCATGGTCACCCCCGAGCAGGTCACCGAGGCGTCCGCGCTCACCGGCAAGGCCTTCGACACCCTGGTGGTCGAGGCGATCGAGGCCCATCTGGACCAGGGTCAGGACCTCGCCGGCAGTGAGGACAAATCGGGGGTCGAACCACAGACCCGCGCTCTCGCCCTGCAAATCATCCGCACCCGGACCTTGGCGATGAGCACGCTGAAAGCGGCGTCCAAGAGCCTTTCCTGAATTCATTCCGAAAATGGGGCGCCGTCGCGGACGGCGCCCCATTTCTCGCGGTTACGGAAGTACGTAGTTCTCGTTCAGGGCGGCTCCGCGGTCCGGCTTGTAGAGGTCGAAACCGCGCGGGTCGCACTGCAGGCCACCGTTGATGCAGTGGCTGGTGAGGGCGGCCAGGGTCGGCGCGTCCCAGGCGTTGTAGACGTCGTAGTGGAAGCTGAAGCCGCGTCCGCTGGAGAAATGGACGTTGCTCATGTTGCCGTTCACCGGCCACGCCATCTTGAATTCGATCATCGGAACGGCGACCGGGTGGTCGTTGGGGCAGACGCCGAGCACCGGATACGCCATGTGGCTCTTGTGATCCGGCGTGTCCAGGTGCAGGCCGTCCCAGCAACTCGGGGCCTGATAGCGCGCGTTCAGCTGGGTGCCGGCCGGGCAGTTAGCGGGAATGTCCCAGTTGAAGGAACTGTCGCCGCATTCGAATCCCTCGACCGCGCCCGGGCTGTTCCGGAAATCGTCGATGGTCGCCGTCGGGCTGCCCACGACATAGCGCAGGCCGGCCGGGAAGGGCCGCACGCTGCGGTAGTCGATGACGCCGCTCTTGTAGTAGATGACCTGGCGGCCGACCGGCTGCACCGCGGTGGTGCCGTTGAGCAGCGTCGGCATCCAGTAACCGGTCTTGTCACCCGGCGTGATGCAGGCCGTGCCACCCGACTGGAGGCTGGCCAGGGTGGTGGCCGCGTTGGTGGTGGTGTTGCCCATGAACGTGTGCGAGTGCGAGGCACCCGGCATGTTCGGGAAGACGATCGGGTCGTCGTTCAGGTTGGTGCGGCTCACCGCGCAGTTGGCCTGGAACTCGTGGTGCGTGGTCGGCGGGTTGGTGTCCGGCGGCGTGGCCGTCGACGGGACCACACCGGTGACCGGCGGGTTGGCCATCACGTAACCGGGACCGTCCGAGGCCGGCGGGTTGGCCAGCGTTCCGTAGACCTTGAACTCGAACAGCGAGTAACCGTAGCCGGTGCCGCGCTGCGTTCCGTACACCCGCACGTAGCGCCCGGAGCCACTCAGGGTGAGCGTCTCGGCGCCTCCGGCGCCATTGCTCTTCGAGAAGACGGTGGTCCAGGCATTGCCGTCGGTCGAGGTCTGAATTTGGTACGCCTTCGCGTACGCGGCTTCCCACTGCAGTTGTACGGAACTGATGGTGGCCGTGCCGCCGAGGTCGACGCGCAGCCATTGGGGATCGCTCCAGGCGCTGCCCCAGCGGGTGGTGGCGTTGCCGTCGACGGCCGCGGCGGCCGGGGCCCCGCCGTTCTCGGTCGATGAGGCGAGGGCCGGTCGCCCCTGCGAGAGCAGGGTGTCGGCGGCGTGCGCCGAGTTCATGCCCACGATGGTGAGAGTGCCGGCCAGGACGGTGACCGCGATCGGCGCGATCAGCCGCCGCAGCCCTCGGTTGCGTTGTTCGGATGGAGTCTTCATTCGGATCTCCAGGGGATAGACGAGTACGCCCGACGCGGGGAACGCCGGGTGGCCGTTTGGAGAGCGCTTTCCGAAGTGTTACGCCCAGATGTCACACCCGTCAATGCGATCCGGTTCCGGAACCTCGGCCGGCCGGGGAACCTCGGCCGGCCGGGTGGCAACATGGACCGCATGCGACGGGACGAGCGGCCGGCGATGACGGTGCGGGCCGGATCGAGGGTGGCGCTCGTCGGCCTGTTCTCGGGCAAGGACCGGAATCCGGCCGCCACGCTCGATCGACTCGCCGCGTCGGCCGAGGCGCACGGCGCCCGGGTCGTCGGGCGGCATGTTCAGCGGCGGGGCGTCTCGCGCGGCGGTGTTTCCCGGATGGCCGCTCCATTCTCCCGGCGCAGGCTGCTGAGTCCCGGCAAGGCCCGCGAAGTGGCGCAGGCCTGCCGGGAGACGCAGGTCGACGTCGCGATATTCGTGAACCCGCTGACCCGGCACCAGCGAACCGTCCTCACCGATCTGTTCGGATGCCTCGTGATCGACAGCGCGGACCTCGCCGCCCCGGACTGCTGAGCGCACCCGTCCCCGCACCCCGGCCCCGCACCCCGGCCCCGCATCGCGCCCCGCAGCCCGTCCCCGCGACCCCCGGCCCCACATCCGGGGCGGCACCGCGCCCCGTACCCCGGCCCCGCGACCCCGGCCCCGCACTCGGGGCGGCACCGCTGCCCGCACTGCGGGATCGACCTCCTCACGCGAGAGTCGCGCTGCGGCCTTGCGCCGCGGCAGGCCGCGCTCGCGCGGTGGGAACTGCCTAAATCGGCGGGGAGCCGTCGCCTCGTACTGGAGAAGGGTTTGGGGTTGATCGATCGGAGAGCGCTCTCCAAATGTGCTATAACGTCTCTATGCAACGGGTACCGGTCGGAGAGCGACTGCCGACTCTCGAGGATGTCGCGCGAGTGGCCGGCGTTTCACGGGCGACCGTGTCCCGGGTGATCAACGGGATTCGTAACGTGGATCCGCAGTTGCACGAGGTCGTGTGGGATGCGGTGGGGCGCACCGGTTACGTGCCTAATCGGATGGCTCGGTCGCTGGTCACCCGGCGCACCGGCACCGTCGCACTCGTCGTGTCCGACTCCGAGTCGCATGATGACGATCCGTTCATGAGCCGGTTCTTCGCCGATCCCTACTTCGGGCGGGTCGTCGGCGGGCTGATGAGCGTGCTGCGCCAAGCCGGCGTGCAGCTGGCCCTGCAGATCGTCGGCAGCGACGACGGGCGCCGGCGGCTGGTCGGCGATCTGCGCAATGGGCAGGCCGATGGTGTGATCGTGCTGTCGTTACCGGCTGTCGATGCCCTTCCGCGCATGCTCACCGAGGGTGGGGTGCCGGCCGTGATGATCGGGCGGCCGGCCGAGCCGGTGCCGATCAACTACGTCGATCTGGCCAATGAGACCGGGGCCACCATCGCCGCCGAGCATCTGCTGGGGCGCGGCTGCCGGCGGATCGGGATGATCTCCGGCCCGGCCGACGTGCCGGCCAGCCATGATCGGATCTCCGGGTTCCGGCGGTCGACGGCCAAGCACGGGCACGGCTGGGTGCCGATCGTGGCCGGCAACTTCACCCAGGAGAGCGGTGAGGCGGCGATGCGCTCGCTGCTGGCCGAGAGCCCCGATCTGGACGGCGTCTTCGTGGCGAACGACCTGATGGCGGTGGGTGCGCTGCTCGCCCTGCGCGACGCCGGCCGGCGGGTGCCGGAGGACGTCGCGATCGTGGGCTTCGACGACAGCAGCGCCGCCGTCTCCGCGGCGCCTCCGTTGACCACCGTGCGTCATCCCCTCGAGGACATGGCGGCCGAGGCCGCGCGGTTGCTGCTGGCCCGGATCGAGGACCCGGAGATGCGGGCCTCGTCGGTGATCTACGAACCGACGCTGGTGCTGCGCAAGTCGGCCTGATTCGAGGCCCGACCTACGGACTGGCCGCCAGGAAGAGGAACGCGGCCAGCAGGGCCAGGTGGACGCCGCCCTGCAGGACGTTGGCCCGGCCGGGGACGATCGTCAGGGTGCCCACCACGACGGTCAGCGCCAGCAGGACCATCTGGGTGCCGCCCAGGCCCAGCAGCAGCGGGTCGGGCAGCCAGATCATCGCGATCGCGATCGCCGGGATGGTCAGGCCGATGCTCGCCATGGCCGAGCCGATCGCCAGGTTGAGGCTGGTCTGCACGCGGTCGCGGGCGGCGGCTCGGACCGCCGCGATCGTCTCGGGCAGCAGCACCAGCAGAGCGATCACCACGCCCACCACGGCCTGCGGCAGGCCCGCGTTGTCGACCGCCGACTCGATCGACGGGGAGACGCCCTTGGCCAGGCCGACCACCCCGACCAGCGCGACCAGCAGCAGGCCCAGACTGGTCAGCGCGGATTTGCCGGTCGGCGGGTGGAGGTGCTCCTCGGTGTCGATGACCTTGCCGGACGTCGTGATCGGCAGGAAGTAGTCACGGTGCCGGCGGGTCTGCACGGTCACGAACAGCGCGTAGAGGGCGAGCGAGGCGACCGCAGCGAAGCCGAGCTGGGCCGGCGAGAACTGCGGGCCGGGGCGGCTCGTGGTGAAGCTGGGCAGCACCAGGCTCAGCGTCGCGATCATCGTGACGGTGGCGAAGGCGCCGCCGGTGCCCTCCGAGTTGAAGACGGCCACGTGCCGGCGCGCGGCCCCGACCAGCAGGGACAGGCCGAGCAGGCCGTTACAGGTGATCATGACGGCGGCGAAGACGGTGTCCCGGGCCAGCGACTGCGCCTTCTCGCCGCCGCTGATCATCAGCGTGACGATCAGGGCCACCTCGATGATGGTGACGGCCACCGCGAGGACCAGCGAACCGAACGGCTCCCCCACCCGGTGGGCGACGACCTCGGCGTGGTGCACGGCGGCCAGCACGGCCCCGCCGAGCAGCAGGGCGGCGAGCACCACCGCCGGCGGTGGCAGGTCGCGGCCCCAGGTCAGGATCAGCGCCGCGACGGCAAGGATCGGGACGACAACGGTCCAGTGCGCGAGATAATCGCGGATCTTGGCTCCCATCCGACAACTCTGCCAGATGCCGCCGCGCGAGGCAGGATAAGAGACATGGCTTACGTGAATCCGGCCGGCGAGTTCACCCGGGATCAGCGATACATCCCCACCCGGATCACCGCGGACGGGCGGGACGGTTATCCGGTGGAGCCGGGCCGCTATCGGCTGGTGGTGAGCCGGGCCTGCCCATGGGCCAACCGGGCGATCATCGTGCGCCGGCTGCTCGGCCTCGAGGACGCGCTGTCGATGGGCATCGCCGGGCCCACCCACGACGAGCGGAGCTGGACGTTCGACCTGGACCCGGACGGGCGCGACCCGGTGCTCGGCATCGAGCGGCTGCAGGAGGCGTTCCTCGCCCGATACCCTTCGTACGACAAGGGCATCACCGTGCCGGCCATCGTCGACGTGCCGACCGGGCAGGTGGTCACCAACGACTTCGCCCAGATCACCATCGATCTGTCGCTGGAGTGGACGGCCTTTCATCGGTCGGGGGCGCCGTCGTTGTATCCGGCCGCACTCCGCGAGGAGATCGACAAGGTCAACCGGTTCGTCTTCGCGGACGTGAACAACGGGGTCTACCGGGCCGGATTCGCCGGGACGCAGGAGGCCTACGAGACGGCTTACCACCGCCTCTTCGACCGGCTCGACAAGCTCTCCGAGCGGCTGACCACGCAGCGCTACCTGGTCGGGGACACGATCACCGAGGCGGACGTGCGGCTGTTCACCACGCTGGTGCGCTTCGACGCCGTCTACCACGGCCATTTCAAGTGCAATCGGAGCAAGCTGAGCGAGATGCCGGTGCTTTGGGCGTACGCGCGGGACCTGTTCCAGACTCCGGGTTTCGGCGACACGATCGACTTCGTGCACATCAAGCAGCACTACTACGTGGTGCACAAGGACATCAACCCGACCCGGATCGTGCCGGCCGGGCCTTCGCTGTCCAACTGGCTCGACGAGCACGGGCGGGAGAAGCTCGGCGGCCGGCCGTTCGGGGACGGGACACCGCCTCCGCCGCCGGTCCCCGCCGAGGTCGTGCCGGCCGAGCACGGCCCGGTCGGCTAACGCAGGTCGGCGTTCTCCAGGATGTGCCGGGGGAAACCGACCCGGGCCAGCTGGAGCATCGACCGGGCGAGGCGGTCGGTCGTCGTCACGTACTTCGGCGCGATCCGCTCCAGCAGCGGGATCGCCGGGGCGACCGCCGTGTAGATCGCGTTGTACCACCGGGTCTTCGACCGCACGCCGTGGGTCGGCTGGATCATGCCGGGACGGACCGCGTAACCACGCGGCAGCAGCTCGATGACCTCGAGCTCGGTGCGGCCCTTCACCCGGGCCCACATCTGCCGGCCCTGCGGGTTGGTGCCGGCACCGCTGACGTAGACGAAACAGGTCTGCGGGTCGATCTCGGCGAGGAGGCGGGCCGCGGCCATCGGGTAGTCGTAGGAGACCCGGGTGTAGTCGGCCTCGGTCATGCCGACCGAGGAGGCGCCCAGGCAGTAGAAGCAGGCGTCGTAGCCGGTCAGCTCGTCGCGGATCGGGGTGAGATCGGCGAAATCCTCGACCTTCACCTCGCGCAGCTTCGGGTGGTGCACACCGGTCGGACTGCGGATCACGGCCAGCACCTGCTCGACATCGGGGGCCAGCAGGCTCTCCCGGAGCACGCCCTGCCCGACCATCCCGGTCGCCCCGAAGATCATCACCCGCATGGCTTTCACCCTATTCGCTGGACCCGCGGAAATGTCGTACGGCGCGTCTAGGGTTTTGCCCGTGCCCGTTGAAAGATGGTCCGCCGCCCAGGTCGAGACGCTAGCGCCCGACGCCGCCTCGGTGAAGGCCGCGCGCGGGCTCTCCTCCCCCGGTTCCTGGTCGGCGTCCGGGCGGCTCGACGACGTCCTGTGGGGACAGTGCCGCAGTTATCAGGTGTGCGTCGACCTCGCCGGCCCGGCCTTCAAATGCTCCTGCCCGAGCCGCAAGATCCCGTGCAAGCACGCGCTGGCCCTGCTGCTGCTCTGGGCCGAGTCCGAGGTCTCCGCCGCCGACGCCCCCGAGTTCGCCCGGGAGTGGCAGGCCACTCGCGCGGCCAAGGCGGCCGCCGCGGCCGAGCCCCGCGCGGCCACCACACCCGATCCGGCCGCCGCCGCGAAACGGGTGGAGCAGCGGGCCGAGCGGGTCGCCGGCGGCATGATCGAGCTGAGTCGCTGGCTCGACGACCAGGTGCGGCAGGGCCTGGCCGGGGCGCAGCGCGGTGGTCCGGCGCCGTTCGACGCGATGGCCGCGCGGCTGGTCGACGCCCAGGCACCGGCCGCCGCGGGCGCCGTCCGCCGGCTCGGCACGATCGCCGGTATCGGCCCGCACTGGGCTGACCGCCTCCTCGGCGAGCTCGCCCTGCTGCAGCTGCTGGTCGCCGGTCACGACCGCCTCGCCGACCTGCCCCCGGAGTTGGCCGCCACGGTCCGCAGCCGGATCGGTTTCCCGGTCGGCACCGAAGAGGTGCTGGCCGGTCCGCGGGTCACCGACCGGTGGCAGGTGATCGGCCAGGTCGACACCGACGACGGCAACCTCACCACCCGGCGCACGTGGCTGCGCGGCTCGTCGAGCGGCCGGTTCGCGCTCGTGCTCGCGTTCGCCGCGGGCGGCCAGCCGCTGGTGTCCGACCTGGTGGCGGGCACCGAGTTCCGCGGCGACCTCACGTTCTATCCCGGCTCGGTGCCGCTGCGCGCGCTGGTCGCCTCGCGCGACAGCGCCGCCGAGCCGTTCGCCTCCCCGTCCGGAGCCCTGCCGCTCTCCGCCGCGCTGGCCGGCTGGGCCGAGACCGTGGCCGGGGAGCCGTGGCGCTACGACGCTCCCGTCCTGCTCTCCCAGGTCACCCCCGCCGACGACGGCTGGCTGGTCGACGCGTCCGGCGCCGCGCTCCCCCTCGCCGCCGGGCACCGCGAGCCGTGGTGGCTGCTCGCCGCGGCCGGCGCCGCCCCCGCCACCGTCGCGGCCGAGTGGTCGCCGTCCGGGCTGCGGCCGCTCGCCGCCTGGACCGACGGCCTCTTCGTGCCGGCCGGTGCGCCGGTGCTCGACCCGGCCGCCCCGCGCACCCCCGAGCTGCCGCCCGACCTGCTGGCCGCCGCCCTGGTCGGCACCAACCGGCGGCCGTGGCCGGGCTCGTCCACGCTGCTGGAGACCGCGGCGGTCGCGCTGACCCGGCGCCGGGCCGGCCTCGCGCCCGCCTCGTCCGGTCACGTGCCGGTGCCGCCCGCTCCGGTCGAGATCACGCCGCCACTGCCGCCCGCCACCGGGCTGCGGCTCATCCGCATCCTCGGTGAGGGCGTGCCGGGTGGCGCCCAGCTCGCCCAGGAACTGCTGGCACAGTGGCTCGAAGCGGCCGCCGCCAAGGGCGGCCACGTGCCGCCGGTGGTGCTGCCGGCGCTGCTCGAGGCCGGCCGGCGCAACTCCATCATCCGCTCGGCTCTCGCTCAGGTCGCCGGTCGTCGCGGCACCTGGCTGGCCGGGATGCGCGCCGACTGGCGCTGGCTGCGCGACGAATCCGTCGCGGCACCCGCATCGGCCGCGGCTTTCCCACCGGCGCCTTCGTCGGCGCCGCCGTCGGGACCGGCAGGCGGGTCGGCGCCGCCGTCGAGACCGGCAGGCGGGTCGGCGCCGTCGGGACCGGCGGGCGCGTCGGGGCCGGGGACTGCTGGCCCGGCCTCGGCTTGGGAGACCGGCACGGTCGGTGAGCGGCTCGGTTACCTCACGGAGTTCCGGCGGGCCGACCCGGCCGGGGCGCGCTCGCTGCTGGAGCAGACCTGGGCCGCGGAGTCGTCGGATGACCGCGCCCGGTTCGTGACCGCGCTCGGCACCGGGCTGTCAGTCGACGACGACGCGTTTCTCGAGCAGGCGCTCGACGATCGCCGCAAGGAGGTCCGCGAGGCGGCCCTCGACCTGCTGCGCACCCTGCCCGGCTCGTCGCTCGCGGCGCGGATGACGCAGCGGGCGCGAGCCGCCCTGCGCTACGAGAACCGGCGACTCGTGGTCACCCCGCCCGACGACCTCGACACCGGGATGCGGCGGGACGGCGTGGCCGCGACGCCCGCGCGCGGGCTCGGCGTCAGCGCCTGGCTGCTCGAGGAGATCCTGGCCGGGGCGCCGCTGACGACCTGGGCCGCTCCGGCGACCATGCTGAGCCTGGCCCGCGGCACCGACTGGGAGGCGGCGCTGCTGCACGGCTGGGCCAAGGCCGCCATCGCGCAGAACGACCCGGCCTGGGCGATCGCGCTGCTCGACGAGGCGTCCGGCGCGCTGCGCGAGTCGGTGCGCTGGGACCTTCATCTCGTGCTGCCGCACGACGAGCTGGGCCGGCTCGCCGCCGACGCGCTGCGCCGGGAGGACGGCATGGCCCACCGGCTGCTCGCCATCCACCCCGGGAGCTGGCCCGAGGAACTGTCCGTCACGGTGCTCGAGACCATCGCCCACCGCGCCCGCACCGACCGGCACACCTGGCAGCTCGGCGAGCTGTGCCGCTCGGCCGCCGTGTCCATGCCCCCGGCCTACGCCGAGCTGGTCGGCCGCCTCGCCGTCCAGCTCGACCAGGAACCGGCCGACCAGTCGAGGGTGCGGCCGGTCGCCGACCTCGCCCGCACGCTCACCTTCCGCCACGAGATGTTTCAGGAGTTCCAGTGACCGCCCTGCGCCCGCACGCCGAAGATCAGTATTCCGACGAGCTGGCCCTGCTCGCCGCCACCGACGACCGCACCCGGCCGCCCGGCTGGCGGCTCTCCCCGCAGGCCGTGGTGACCTACCTGCTCGGCGACGGCGCCAAGATCACCCCGAAGTACGTGGGGCCCCGCCGGCTCGTCGAGGTCGCGGTGGCGACCCTGGCCACCGACCGGGCGCTGCTGCTGCTCGGCGTGCCCGGAACCGCCAAGACCTGGGTGTCCGAGCACCTCGCGGCGGCCATCTCCGGCGACTCGAAACTCCTGGTCCAGGGCACCGCCGGCACGGCCGAGGAGGCCATCCGGTACGGCTGGAACTACGCCCGCCTGATCGCCGAGGGCCCGACCGACGACGCCCTGGTGCCCAGCCCGATCATGCGGGCCATGCGGGGCGGCACGATCGCCCGGCTGGAGGAGCTCACCCGGGTGCCGTCCGACGTGCAGGACGCGCTGATCACCATCCTCTCCGAGAAGACGCTGCCGGTCCCCGAGCTCAACACCGAGGTGCAGGCGCAGCGCGGCTTCAACCTGATCGCCACCGCCAACGACCGCGACCGCGGGGTCAACGAGCTGTCCAGCGCGCTGCGCCGCCGCTTCAACACGGTGGTGCTGCCGATGCCGGCGTCGGCCGACGAGGAGGTCGAGATCGTCGCGCGGCGGGTGGCCCAGCTCGGCGCGTCGCTCGACCTGCCGACGGTGCCGACCGCGCTCGAGGAGATCCGGCGGGTGGTCACCGTCTTCCGCGAGCTGCGCACCGGGCTCACCGAGGACGGGCGGACGAAGCTGAAGTCGCCGACCGGCACGCTCTCCACCGCCGAGGCGATCTCGGTGATCACCAACGGGATGGCGTTGGCCGCACACTTCGGCGACGGCACCCTGCACCCGGCCGACGTGGCCGCGGGCATCCTCGGCGCCGTGGTCAAGGACCCGGTGTCGGACGGGGTGGTCTGGCGCGAGTACCTGGAGACCGTGGTGCGCGAGCGCCCCGACTGGCTCGACTTCTACCGGGCCGCCCGCGATGCCTGAGCGGCTCTACGGCATCCGCCACCACGGTCCCGGGTCGGCCCGGGCCGTGGTGCAGGAGCTCGAGCGGCAGCCGCCGCAGATACTCCTGGTCGAAGGGCCACCGGAGGCGGACGACCTGGTGCGCTGGGTGGCCGACGCCGGCCTCGAGCCGCCGGTGGCGCTGCTGGGCTACGCGACCGACGACCCGCGGCGGGCCGCGTTCTGGCCGTTCGCGGTCTTCTCCCCGGAGTGGCAGGCAATCCGGTGGGCGGTGACCAACGGCGTGCCGGTCCGCTTCTTCGACCTGCCGTTCGCGTACCGCCTGAGCGGCACCACCGGCCGCCGCGCACCGAACGACGCAGCTGGGTCACGACCCGATCCGCGCTCCCAGCCCGATCCGCGCTCCCACCCGGGCGCGGAACTTCAGCCGCAGCCGGGCGCGCAGACCGAGCCGCAGGCGGACGCAGGCTCCCAGCCCGGCGCGGGACTTCAGCCGGACGCGCAGCCGCAGCCGGAGGCGCGCTCTCAGCCCGGCGCGGGACTTCAGCCGGACACGCGGTCTCAGCCGGACTCCGCGGAGTCGCAAGTGGAGCCCGCGGCGAGTGTGCCGGCGGCGGGTGAGGCCGGGGAAGCCGGCACGGCGGAGGACGGTGGCGCGGCGGAGGACGGCGGCACGGCGGTCGAGCGGGTGCCGGAGCGGCCGGTCGATCCCATCGGGGAGCTGGCCGCGGCGGCCGGATATGACGATCCGGAGCGCTGGTGGGAGGACGTGGTCGAGCACCGCGGGATGCCCGCGTTCGAGGCGATCGCCGAGGCCATGGGTGCGATCCGGGACGACTCGCCGGAGGACCCGGACGATCTGGTGCGCGAGGCCTACATGCGGACCGTTCTGCGGGAGGTCCGGAAGAAGTATGACGAGATCGCGGTCGTCTGCGGGGCCTGGCACGTGCCGGCGCTGACCCGGAAGGTCGCGGCCAAGGACGACGCCGCCCTGCTCAAGGGGCGTCGTAAGGGCAAGGTGTCGTTCACCTGGGTGCCGTGGACCTACGGGCGGCTCGCCTCCTGGAGCGGTTACGGCGCCGGGGTCCGGTCGCCGGGGTGGTACCACCACCTGTTCACCACCGCCGACGAGGTGGTGACGCGCTGGCTGGTCGACGCGGCGGGAGTGTTGCGCGCCGAAGGGGTGCCGACCTCGTCGGCGCACATCATCGAGGCGACCCGGCTCGCCGAGGCGCTCGCCACGCTGCGCGGGCGGCCGCTCGCCGGACTGGCCGAGGTGACCGAGGCGGCCGAGGCGGTCATGTGTGACGGCGAGCCGCTGCGGGTCAGCCTGATCAGCAACCGGCTCGTGATCGGTGAGCGGCTGGGTGGTGTCCCGGAGGACATGCCCGCCGTACCGCTTGCGAAAGATCTTGCCAATCAGCAGCGGGCCCTGCGGCTGAAGCCCGAGGCCCTCGATCGGGATCTTGAACTCGATCTCCGTAAGGAGATCGGGTTGCAGCGCAGCCGCCTGCTGCACCGGCTGCGCATTCTCGGCGTGCCGTGGGGTGAGCCGCCGCAGGCCCGGCGCGGCAGCACCGGCACGTTCCGCGAGGAGTGGCGGCTGCGCTGGCAGCCCGAGTTCGCGGTGCGGCTGGTCGAGGGGAGCATGTTCGGCACGACCGTGCTCTCCGCCGCCACCGCCAAGGTCACCCGGGCCGCCGCCGACGCGGAGACCCTCGCCGACGTGACCGCGCTGGTGGAGACGTGCCTGCTCGCCGACCTCACCGGCGCCTACCCGCCGGTGCTGGCGGCGCTCGACGTCCGGGCGGCGCTGGACGCCGACGTCAACCACCTGATGGCGGCGATCCCGGCGCTGGCTCGCACCCTGCGCTACGGCGACGTGCGGCAGACCGACGTGGCCGGGCTGGCCACGGTGACCGCTAGTCTGCTGACCCGGGTGTGCGCCGGGCTGCCGTCCGCGGTCGGCTCGGTCTCCGACGAGGCCGCGAAGGTGCTGCGGGACCGGATCGACGGGGTGCATTCGGCGGTCGGCCTGCTCGCCGACGACGATCTGCGGGACCGGTGGCTCGGCACGCTCGCGTCGCTGGCCGGGCGGGGTGACCTGCACGGGCTGCTCGCCGGCCGGCTCACCCGGCTGTTGATGGACGCCGGGCGACTCGACGCGGCCGAGGTGCGCCGGCGGCTGCGGCTGCCGCTGACCGTGGGCACTCCCCCCGCGCACGGGGCCGCCTGGGTGGAGGGTTTCCTGTCCGGTGGCGGGCTGCTGCTGGTGCACGACGACGCCCTGCTGGCGCTGCTCGACGAGTGGCTGGCGGACATCCCGGCGGACGCGTTCGACAGCGTGCTGCCGCTGCTGCGGCGGACGTTCGGCGCTTTCGAGGCCGGGGAGCGGCGGGCGATCGGCGAGCGTGTGTCCGGGAAAATCCGGACCGATCCGGAGGTCGGCGCTCTCGGCTTCGACGCCGGACGCGCCGATCTCGTGCTGCCCACGCTCAGCGCGCTGCTGGGCCGGGAGATCACCGCCGGGGAGGCGCGATGAGCGAGGAACGCAGTCGGCGTTGGCGGCTGGTGCTGGGTGGGGCCGCCGAGGAGTCGCTGGGGGCGGCCGAGGGGAAGGACGGGGCGATGGATTCCGCGCTCGCGGCGCTCTACGACGCGGGTGGCGCCGGTGATCCGCAGAGCGGCAACCGGCGTTCGGCGGGGCTGGGCGGCTCGGCGCCCAAGGTGGCCCGCTGGCTGGGCGACATCCGCGAGTATTTCCCGTCGACCGTCGTGCAGGTCATGCAGTCCGACGCGATCGAACGTCTCGACCTGACCCGGCTGCTGCTCGAACCGGAGATGCTCGCCGCCGTCGAACCGGACGTGCACCTGGTCGGCACGCTGCTCTCGCTCAACGGGGTGATGCCGGCCAAGACCAAGGACGCGGCCCGTCAGGTGGTTCGGCAGGTCGTCGAGGAGCTGGAGAAACGGATCACGCAGAAGACCCTGGCCGCGGTGAGCGGGGCGCTGAACCGGGCCGCCCGGATCAACCGGCCCCGGCACGCCGACATCGACTGGGACCGGACGATCCGCGCCAACCTGAAGCACTACCAGGCCGAGCACCGCACGATCATCCCGGAGCGGCTGGTGGGGTACGGGCGGCGGACCACGGCCGTGCAGCGCGACGTGGTGCTGTGCGTGGACCAGTCCGGGTCGATGGCCGCCTCGGTGGTGTTCTCCGGGGTGTTCGCGGCGGTGCTGGCCTCGATGCGGTCGCTGCGCACCTCGCTGGTCGTCTTCGACACGGCGGTGGTCGACCTGACCGAGCAGCTCAGCGACCCGGTCGAGGTGCTGTTCGGCACGCAGCTGGGCGGCGGGACCGACATCAACCGGGCCATCGCCTACAGCCAGCAGCTGATCACCCGGCCCCGGGACAGCATCTTCGTGCTGATCAGCGACCTCTACGAGGGCGGCGTGCGGGAGCAGATGCTGCGCCGGGTGGCCGAGATGACGTCCGCCGGGGTGCAGGTCGTGGTGCTGCTGGCGCTGTCCGACGAGGGGGCACCGGCGTACGACCACGAGAACGCGGCCGCGCTCGCGGCGCTCGGGGTGCCGGCCTTCGCGTGCACGCCCGACGCCTTCCCGGATCTGATGGCCGCGGCGATCGAGCGGCGGGACCTGAAGGCGTTCGCCGAGCGCCTTGAGACGGAGGCCGCCCGGTAACTACCGTAGGGCATATGACTGCTTACTGGGAGACCGCCGGTGTGTGGCAGGAAAGCTGGGACCGGCAGCAGGAGGGCTTCATCGCGGACCGCGAGGAGCGGTTCGCGGCCATGCTCACGGCCGTCGCCGCGATCACCGACGGCGAGGCGCCCCGGCTGCTCGACCTGGCCGGCGGCACCGGCACGATCGCGCTGCGCACGCTGGCCCGTTTTCCCCTCGCCCGGGTCACCGTCCTCGACCAGGACCCGGTGCTGCTGACGATCGCCGAGGCGTCGCTGCGCGACCGCGGCACGATCGTCGACGCCGACCTGGGCGATGAGTCCTGGCGGGCCAAGCTGCCGGCCGAGGGCTTCGACGCGGTGCTCACCGCGACCGCTCTGCACTGGCTGCCGGCCGAGCGGGTGGCCGCGCTCTACGGGGAGATCCGCAAGGTGCTGCGGCCCGGCGGCATCTTCGTGAACGCCGACCACATGCCCGACGAGTCGCTGCCGGCGCTCTCCGAGAAGTTGCGCGGGCACGCGCGGAGGCTGCGCGAGGCCCGGTACGCGGCGGGCGCCGTCACCTCGTGGCCCGACTGGTGGCAGCGGGTGGCCGGGGACGAGGTGCTCGCACCCCGGCTGGTCGAGCGCGAGCGCATCTACCCGAGCGCGAGCCACCACCAGGAGTGGACCCCACCGGCCGCCTGGCACCTCGATGCTCTGCGCGCGGCCGGTTTCGCCGAGGCGGGCGTCCTGTGGCGCGGCGGCACCGACGCGGCGGTGGCCGGGCTGCGTTGATCCGGGTCTCCCTAGACTGGGCGGATGCCATTGAGCGGAGAATATGCGCCGAGCACGTCCGGCTGGGCTCGCGAGCAGGCCGAGAAGATCGAGGCGACGAACGGCGCCGAAGGCTACGAGATGCACGGCCTGCGGGTCGTGGTGCTGACGAGCGTCGGCGCCAAGACCGGCAACCTGCGCAAGACGGCGCTGATGCGGGTCGAGCACGACGGCGAGTACGCCGTGGTCGGTTCGCTGGGCGGCGCGCCGAAGAACCCGGTCTGGGTCTACAACCTGCGCAAGGAACCGCACGTCGAGCTGCAGGACGGCGCGGAGAAGCACGACTACCTGGCCCGCGAGCTCGAGGGTGAGGAGCGGGCGGTGTGGTGGGAGCGGTCGGTCGCCGCGTTCCCCAACTACGCCGAGTACCAGAAGAAGACCAGCCGCCTGATCCCCGTATTCGTCCTGACCCGGCTGCCTTAGCTGGGAGGAACATCGGGAAAACCGGATGCCTCAGGGGCATCGAACGTCGATCATTGCACCATGCGTACTCCCCATCAGCCTGTCGACCGGCATGCCGGGCGCCCCGTGGAGCCGGTGGCCTCGCCGCCGGCTCTCGGTGCCCTGCCGCTGTCCGGGTCCGTCGATGACGGTGACCGCCTGGTGGATGTCGTCGACCTGCTCGCCCTGGACGCTTTCGTCACCGGCCGGGAGCCGTTCGGCCGCAGCTGCTACCTGGAGAACGTGCGCGCCGAGGCCCCGCTGACCACCGACGACGCGCGGGTGGTGCGCGACGCGGTGGAGGACGACGGGCAGGCGCGCCTCTCGGTCGGCGAGGGCTGGACGCTGCACGTCACCCGCTGGAAGCAGAGCCGGCGGGCCCGGGTCACGGTCACCGCGGTGTCGGCCGAGATGGCCGAGTCGGTGTTGGACACGGCGACGGCCAACGCGGTCGAGGAACCGGAGCCGGCCGGCGACAGCGTACCCATCGGGTTCTGGCATTTCGGTCCGCACGGACCGCGCCGCGTGCAGCGCGAGATCGACGCGGCGCCGTGGGAGAAGATCCGGGCCAACTACGCCGGGCCGGTCGGGCAGACGCTCGAGCGGCTGATGGCGCTGGACGGCTCGGTGGTCAACGGGCGGCTCCTGCTCCTGCACGGCGAGCCGGGCACCGGCAAGACCACGGCGCTGCGGGCTCTCGCCCAGCAGTGGCGGGCCTGGTGCCAGGTCGACTGTGTGCTCGACCCCGAGCGCCTGTTCAGCGACCCGGCCTATTTGATGAGCGTGGCGCTGGGCAGCGGCGACGAGGACGAGCCGCGCTGGCGGCTGCTCATGCTGGAGGACTGCGACGAGCTGATCAGCGGTGAGGCCAAGGCGAGTGCGGGGCAGTCGCTGTCCCGGCTGCTCAACCTCACCGACGGGCTGCTCGGGCAGGGCCGCAACGCGCTCATCGCGATCACCACGAACGAGGACCTGGCCACCCTGCACCCCGCGGTGGTCCGGCCGGGGCGCTGCCTGGCCAGCATCGAGGTGGGCCGGCTCCCCTACGCCGAGGCGACCGCGTGGCTGGGCTCGTCGCGCGGCGTCGGCCCGGACGGTGCCACCCTGGCCGAGCTGTACGCGTTGCGAACCGGCGCCCAGCCGGTGACGGTCCCGAGGACCGCGCCGACCACGGGCATGTATCTGTAGCGGCTCATTCCGGGCTGTTGCCGGCCTCGCCGCCGACCCGGAAGGGCGTGGTGACGTCGGTGTAGGCCAGGTGGGCGAGCAGGCCGTCGACGGCGTGCTGCAGGTTGTGGCAGTGGTCGACCCAGATGCCCGGGTTGTCGGCGACGAAGGCGATCTCGTAGGTCTCGTCGTCGCCGACGTCCAGGGAGTCGAACCACCAGGGACTGCCGGTCGCGGCCACGCCGTTGCGGCTCAGCACGACCGCGTGGTGGCCGTGCAGGTGCATCGGGTGGACCTCGCCGCTGGTGTTGCCGATCGTCATCCGGACGATGTCGCCGGTCGCGACCATGAACATCGGCACGTCGGGGAAGAGGTGGCCGTTGATCGACCACCACAGGCCGGGCTTGCCGTCCAGGAAGCCGGCCCGCCGCCCGATCCGGTAGTCGAAGTTCCGGGTGGCCTTGGCCGGGTCGAAGCCCAGCTCGGCCCGGGTGCCGTAGGTCAGGAAGTCGACGACCTCGGTCGGCTCGGGTGCGGCGGCCGCCCCGCCGGCGACCAGCGCGGCGCCGGCCCCCACGTCGACCCGGGCGGCGCCGGAGGCGGGCATCTCGAACGTCAGATCGACCCGGCCGCCCGCCGTGACGATTATTGATTTGCCGGTAATGTCGCTCGGCTCGTGCACGATGCGGCCGTCGATCGCGACGATCCGGTACGGCGCGCCCGACACCCAGACCCGCAACGGCCCGGCATCAGTGTTGATCACCCGGGCGCGGACGGTCTGGCCGGCGTGCGCGTCCAGGGCCGATTCGCCGGCGCGGCCGTTGACGGTGCGGCGGCCGTCGAACGTGTGCACCTGGACGACCTGGTCGATCCCCTCGGCGAACACCGGCTCGGTCACCACGAGGGCGCCGAACAGCCCCTGCCGCACCTGTTCGTGGCCGACCTGGTGCGAGTGGTACCAGTAGGTGCCGGCGTCCTGGACCGTGAACCGGTAGACGAAGCTCGCGCCCGGCCGCACCGCGTCCTGGGTGACCCCGGCGACACCGTCCTCCCCGTTGGGCACGTCGACGCCGTGCCAGTGCAGGGTCACGCCGTCGCTCACGTTGTCGTTGACCAGGGTGACCTGGACGAGCTGGCCCTTCACCGCGCGGATCTCGGGGCCGGGCGAGGTGCCGTTGAGCGTGTAGCGCCCGTTGCTCCCCCGGCGGGCGGTCAACACCACGGTGACGTCGGGTTTCCCGGACGACGGCCCGGTCAGCGTGTCGACGCTGAGCCCGCCGGTGCCGTGCGCGTGCCCCACCGCCGGCCCGCCGCCGAAGTCGGCGTAGCCCATCGTGGCCATGTCGTAGGTGCCCGGGATCAGGCTCTGCTGGAAGAAGTAGCCCAGCGGTCCGAGGATCGCCACCGTCGCCCCCGCGGCGATGGCGATCTTGATCGACCGGCGCACCGGTCAGGCCGGGACGGGCGTGCTCGCCTGGGTCGACCCGGCGAGGCGTGCCTGCCGCATGGCGAGCGAGGCGACCGCGGCCAGCGCGAACGCGTTGATCGCGTGCAGCACGCCGAGGATCGGCACCGGGAAGCTCGCGTAGGCCAGGACGATCTGCAGCACCAGCACGCCGAACGTGATCGCCGCCCATTTCACCCCGCCGGGGATGCCGGCGAAGAACGACACGATCAGCAGGAGCAGCACGAGCACCGGCACGACCATCTCGCCGACCACCGCGTGCACGGCGATGCCGGCGTTGTCGCTGTCTTTCGTGAAGACCTGCCCGTCGTCGGTCTTGTGCAGGATGTCGAAGAGCGCGTAGGCGATGGCGCAGGCCTGCACCACCACACCGATCGCGATCGACATGGCGAGAATCCGATAAACAGCGCGCACGAGGCTCCCCCTCAGCCGTCCTACGTATCAGTGGGTACATCCTGCCCCTCGGGTACGACAGGACACGAAACGACCCTCAGGGAACGCTCAGTATCGGTCGGCGTACAGAAAGAAGGCTCGGCGCCAGCGCGCCGGGCCTTCGTTCCGCGGTTTCTCAGAAGGGCGCGACCGTGAAGGTGGAGTTGCTGGTCACGTCGGTCTGGAAGTAGTCCTGGTCGGTGAGTACAGCGTCGTTCGCTCCGTTGCTCACGATGGTGAGGTGATAGGAGCCGTCCGGCACCGGCGCTCCGGCGTAGAGCATGCCGCTGACCAGCCGGGTGAGCGTGAGACTGCCCTGCCCGCCGCCGACCGCGTTCGCCGACATCGTCGCGGTGCCGGCCGACGGGTTGACCGAGTTGAGCGTCGTGCCGGCCGGGATGCCCAGGGTGTTGGCACCGATGGTGGCCGGCATCTCGTTGCCGACGAACGCGGCGCTGGTGATCATGCCGGACCCGTCCGTCGCGGTGACGCCGCTGATCGTGAAGGTGGTGCCGGCCGTGGCCGGCGCCGAGATGATGGCGGTGCTGCCACCCGCTCCGATCGACAGGATCGAGGTGCCGTTCGGGATCCCGATCGTGTTGCCGAAGACGCGTCCGACATCGGCCTTGGTGAACGAGCCGGAGCTGAGGCCCACGGTGGTGCTGCCGGCGGTGGTCACCAGGACGTTGCCGAACTGACGTAGCGGCTGGCCGCCGATGTTGAGGGTGAGACCGCCGCCGCTCATCGTGGCCGGCTTGGACAGCAGCGCTCGCGTCGGGCTGAGCACGGCCGTGACGGTGACGCCGGACGGGATCATGTTCATCGGCGACCAGACCGGCAGGCCCACGTCGTTACGGCTGAACCGGCCCGCATTGGACGTCACCAGCCGGCTTCCGGCCGTGGCGACGACGTCGTTGTCCAGGTTGCTGGTGTACGTCGACGGGTCGAAGTACCCCGTGCCCGCCGCGTTGAGCCGCCGGCCCAGCTGCAGGGTGCAGACCAGCTCCTCGTCGTTGAGGGGCAGCACGTCGGTGCACTCCGCGACCGGGCCGTTGGCCCGCGCCCCGCTGCCGTCCGCGGCATCCACGCCGTTGTAGACCCCGCTGACCAGGTAGATCCGGGCCGACGTACCGCCGGTGCCGAACGGCAGCGACAGGAATCGGCTGCCCGCGATCATGACGTCCACGTTCCCGGCCGTGCTCGGGGCGGTGTTCGGCGAAACCCGGATCATGTTGAGGTACGAGTACGCGCCGATCAGGGTGCGCGTGCCCATCGGCGTGGTGACGATCAGGGTGACGTCGTCCTCCACGGGATGCGCCGGTGCCAGCGCGGTGAACGCCCGGTCGTTGATCGGCTGGATGTTGGTCAGGGGCACGCCGCCGAGCGTGGCGGTGATCCGTCCCGGCTCGGTCGGGAAATCGGTACCGACAACCGTGATGATGTTGCCCCCGGACATGGGCCCGGCCGATGGCGTCACCGCCGTCGGGGTCGCGGTCAGGGCCGCCGTGTAGCTGCTCGACGCGATCAGGGCACCGGTCCCGGCATTGGCGTAGACGCATACCTGATACGGCGTCGGCTGGTTGTTGGTCAGCGTCAGCGGCGGGATGTTGAGCAACAGTTTGGTGGCGCTGATCCGGCGTAGTGCGGACCCGGTGATCGCGACCGGCGCCGGACCGCTGCCGGTGGTGCCGTAGGTCGCCGGGCAGGAGGCACCCGCGACGAGCAGCGCCCCGGGCGACGGGACCCCGGTCAGGAAGGGCATCGAAGCCGTCACCGAGACGGCGTTGCTGGTCAGGTACGACCCGGCGGCCGGATTGACGGATGCCACATTCGCGCCGTACGGCGCCGCGGTGAGCAGCGCCCCGGTCGCTCCGGCCCCGTCGTAGAGGCAGATGGTGTACGGAGTCGGCGCCCCGCCCGCGGTCGCGACGACCCCGGCCGGCACGGTGAGGCCGACCGCCGTACCCGACTGCTTGCTGACATTTGCCGGGACCAGGTTGGCCGCGCTGGGCGTGCCGAACGTCGCTGCGCAGGCACCGGTGGTGAACGCCGCCGCCACCGAGGTCACGCCCGAGAACACCGGCGCCTCGGGCTTGGCGGTGACGACGATCTGGTTGCCGCCACCGGACGGTCCGCTCGCCGGGCCGGCCGTGACGGGCGAGCCCACGTACAGGGTGGTGCTGCCCTGCAGGACGCTGTTGCCGGCCGCGGTGTCGTAGACGCAGGCGTTGTACGCCTTGACCGCCCCGTTGGCGCCGGCGACCGGCCCGGTGGGCACCGTGAAGCTGACCGAGGTGCTGGTCTTGGCGGTGACCATGGGGATCCACGGCCCGGCCGCGGTGGCCAGGGCGATCTTGGCCGGGCAGACGGCGACACCCAGTTGCACGGCAACCGTGCTCGGGTAGTTGGCGGCGGGGTCGGTGATGGTGGCGGTGCCGCCGACCGGCACGACGATCGGGCCGAGCACGGGCGCGGCGCTCGCGACCTGCGGCGAGACGAGAAGGCCGGCGCCGGTCACACCGGCGATCAGCCCGGCCCGCAGGGTTCGGATTGAAGGCATGCGAGGTTCTCCTACAGCGGAGGTCCGCGGATGAGGCCCGCCGGACACCGGCCGAGCGTAACGCTGCGTATCCGAGCGTTTCCGAAGAGTAATCGCATTGGTCGAACGCCCGGAAAAGACAGACCGGTGACCTCAGCCGGGGACGACCAGGCGCGCAACAGCGCCGAGGAAACGCTCGGCATCGATCTCGTGCGGGTGCCGCCCGCCGAACACGTCCGACATGATCCAGTAGTGGCTGACGGCGGCCATCACCACCGCGGCGAGGGCCTCCGGATCCGGGTCGGCCGGCAACTCCGATCGCAGGTAGTCGCTCACCGCCAGGTGCACCCGGCGCAGTTCCCGGACCCGTACGCGATCAAGCAGGTCGGGGAACGACGCGAGATCTCGCACCAGCAGGCGGTTGACGTCGCGCTCCTCCGCCAATCGGGCGAGACCGGCCCGCAGCACCGCGAGCAGGCGCTCCCGCGGCTCGGCCGGGAGCGGGCCGGCGAGGTAGCTCAGCAGCGGTTCCCCCGCGTCGGCCTGCCGGTCGAGGCCTTCCTCGAGGAGCGCCCGCTTGCTCTTGAAGTGCCGATAGAGCCCACCGGCCCCGGCCGACAGCCCCGCCGCCGCCTCGATCTGGGCGATGGTGGTGGCGTGGTAGCCCTGCCGCCCGAACATCTCCATCGCGGCGGCGACGATCGCGTCTTTCGTGCTCAGCTCGGCTCCAGCGTCAACTCGTAGAACAGCGTCCGCCACCCCTTGCGACGATGCATGGCCGGCACGATCCGGCCCTGCAGCAGGGGATGTTTACGCGCCAGCAGCGATGCGGCCCGCTTGGCGTCGGAACTCTCCTCGCCGAGCAAGGTAGCCCGCCCGGGCACCTGCTCGCCGGTGACCCGCCCGCGCATCGTGCACGGCGCCACCCGGACCTCCGGGAAGTTTCGCAGTCGCTTGGCCTTGCCCGACGCGTCGTAGGACTTGAAGAACGCCCGGCCGTCCTCGACCACGATGCTCACCGGTGTGCCGACCCAGCTGCCGTCCCGCTTACGCGTCTCCAGCAGCACGGCCTTCTCCTTCGACAGCTCCTCCACCCGCATGACCCCTCCTTGTAAGTAAGTGCCTACTTACAAGCTACGAGCGTCGGGTCCGGCGGGCAATCCCCTTACCCCTGCTGCGAAAACCGGCGAAAAAATCGCGCTCCGCAGCGCTTTTCCGGCGTACGCCGACAGGCGCTCCGGCAGGCGCTCGGCAAAAGGAAGGCTAACCTACGTAAATGAAATAAAAACGCGCCCGCCGCCTCCGACTGGAGGCGGCGGGCGCGAATTAGGAAAGGCTTACTTGGCTTCGTAGGTCAGGCAGTCGGCAGCGTCGCCCGACTCACCGACGACGATGGCCGGCGCGTGGCACTCGAGGTCGGTGTTGTGCACGCACTCGGCCCGCTTGCACGCTCCCACCTGCGCCAACGCCTTGCCCATGCCGCCCTTGTCGGCGCTGTCGACGAACGTGTCGCACTCCGAGTTACGGCTGCCGATGGTGATCGCGAAGGCGGTACACCCATCGTGGTTGTAACCGCACTGGGTCACCGAGCACGTCTGCACCCGCGGCATTTCCAGCATCTGAGTCATGTCGAGGCCTCCTGTTTTCGCATCCCGCTACACGACGACAGTAATCCATTCCACGATCGAATTCGAACTACACCACGGTTAAATTTGTTTAGGTAAGGCACGCCTAAGCAATAGTTTATTTCCGCTCCGGGGCGGCAACCGGGGGGCGGCGCGGCAGGATGCAGCCTGCCTCCGCGCCGATGTCCGACCTGTCCGACATCAAGAGAAATTCGTGACTCTTTGCTACTAGGCAACCACGAATCGTTACGCTTCCGGCGAGACAGCCCGCGACTGCTCATCGAGTGTCCGGGCTCACCCATCCATAGACGCGGTCCATCGGACCCGTAGGAGGACCTCGCATGCGCAAGTCCAAGTCATTCGCCCGATCACGGCTTGCCGTAGCCGCCGGGCTGTCGACCGGAGCGGTCGCGGCCGCCCTCCTGGTCGCACCGAACGCAGCGTTCGCTGCGGTCAGCATCAGCAAGACCATCGCGGCGCCCACCGATGTCGTCACCGTGACGGATACCACCGCCACGCCGTTCACGGCAGCCACGAGCGTGGTCGAGCTGCAATCCACGGCGTGTAACGCCAAGTATCAGACGACGAGCGCGTCCGTTCTCGCCCCGACGATCTCGGGCACCCAGACCACCTCTGTCGTGGCTTTCGTCGTGCCCACCGCGGCGGCCGGTGCGAACGGGCAGCTGAAGAAATGGTTCGTCTGCGTCTACGCGGGCAACACGGTCGGCACCAGCTCGCTTCAGAACACCGTTACGAGCGGCGCCAACGCCAACAACTGGACGCTGTCGGTCGGCTACGTGCCGACGCTGAGCCCGGCCGCCGGTATCACCGGCGGCGGCGACGTGGTCACCATCACGCCGCAGGCGAGCTACCCGATCTTCACCGGCGTCACCACCGTCGGCGCCATCTTCGCCTCCGGCACCGAGTGCCCGGCCGCCTACGGAACGCCGACCGCCAACACGACGGCGACCGTAACCAAGAACGCGGACGGTTCGGCCACGGTGACGACACCCGCGGGCGTCACGTCCACGACCGGCCTGATGTCGCCGTACCAGGTGTGTCTGTACAACGGCGCGGCCGGGTCCAGCACGCTGATCTCGCAGGCGGCATTCAACGCCGGCCAGCTCCAGCTGAGCCAGAACACCGGCCCCTACGGCGGTAACAACGGCCTGAACATCACGTCGCCGAACCAGTTCCTGGCCGGTGTCGACACTCCGGGCGTGTACTTCCAGTCCATCGCGTGCCAGGCCACTTACACCACCCCGGCCGGCATCGCCGCCGGTGGTAACGGTGGCAGCGTCGTCGGCGGTGTCGCGGTCGCCGCGAACAAGACCCGTAAGCTGACGGACTCCCGCCTGGCGGTCACCGTGCCGCCGCTGTTCACCAACGCGCCGGACGCCTCCCAGACGTGGAACCTCTGCGTCTACAACGGCCAGACCGTCGGCTCGGCGCTGATCGCCAGCGGCATGTACACCCTCACCACCGTGCCGTCGGCCACTGGGGTCAGCCCGAAGGCCGGTCCGGCTCTGGGCGGCAGCAAGATCGTCGTGACCGGTACCGCTCTTCCGATCGAGACCGGCAAGATCACCGCCACCCTCGGTGGCGTGGCCCTGACCGACATCACGCCGATCAACGCCACGGCGTTCTCCGCGAAGACGCCGCAGCACGCCCCGGCCAACAACGTCGCGCTGGTTCTCACCACCGACGCGGGCTCGTTCACCCTGTCCAACGCGTACTCGTACACCGCGGCCCTCAGGGTGAGCCCGAACACGGCCCCGAACACCAAGGCGGTGGACGTCGTCGTGAACGGCGTCGGCTTCCAGAGCGCCAACTGGCAGACCGGCCTGCTGACCGGCTCGCACTTCGTGCTGGCCCGCGGCAGCTACGACCCGTCGGCGGTCTCGGCCAACCGGGCGAACCCGCCGGTCGCCGAGTGCGGCAACGTCCTGGTCCTCACCGACACCGAGGCCATCTGCACGCTCGACCTGACCAAGCGTCTGCTCTCGGACGGCAGCGACTACGCCGCGTCGGTGGCACCGGTGGCCATCGCCACGAGCGGCAGCACCGCGGGCAGCCGGGTGCTCACCGACTCCGCCCACGGGTTCACCAACGCCCTGGTCGGCACGGTCGTGACCGGTACCAATATTCCGGCGGGAACGACGGTCGCCCGTTACATCGACGTGGACAACGTCCTGCTGTCGAACAACGCCACTGGTACGGGGACCATCACGGCCACCTTCTCGGCGCCGTCGATTCGGTCGCTGACCGTCACCAGCACCGGCACCGGCAGCAAGGTCGTCACGGCCACCGCCGGCACCTTCGCCGCGACCGACGTGGGTAAGACCCTGGCGGTCGCCGGCATGACGGCGGACACCATCGCGACCTACACCGACTCGACCCACGTCGAGCTCACGAGCAACGCCAGTGCTCTGGTCACCGGTGCGGCCGCGGACGTCCTGTCGCTGACCCTGCCGGTGCCCGAGGGTGCCTACAACCTGACCTACGTCAGCAACACGGCAGTCGGTGCCAACGGCTCGGATGCCACCTACATCCAGAGCATGATCTCGAGCGGCTCGACCTTCACGGTCTCCTCGTTCTGATCGAGAAGATCCGCACTTAGCACCAAAGCAGCGGCCCGGAGCTTTCGCTCCGGGCCGCTGTCCCGTATCCGCCCGAGGCGCTCAGTTCATCTTTGCCCACTGCTGATCGAGCGCCGCGACGCTCTTCGCCGCGTCCGGCCGGCCGGTCGGCACCACCGCGACGGTGATCACGCTCTTCTTCGCCGAGGTGCGGTAGCACAGCAGCAGCGTCGGCCGCTCCGCCGGCTCGCCCTCGTTGGAAAGTTGGATCGTCGAGGTGCACCGTGCGTCACCCACGCGGCGGCCCGGCTCGGCGATCCACAGCATCTCCCGCTGACCGGTCAGGTCGTACGGCGCGGACACGACCCGCATCGAGCCACCCTCCTTGAGCGACCCGGTGTTCGTCACGGTGACGTTGCCCCGCTCCGGCGCGGCCACGGACGCCGCCGTCCGTGCATGCCGCACCGGGTTGCGGGCTTTGGCCGCGGCCTCCCGGGCCGCCTTGATCCGCTTCTGATCGTCGGCGAAGCTGCTGGCCGAGGCCTTCGGAAGGGCCTGCTTCGCCGGTGCGGAGGACTCGGTCGGCACCGCGTCGATCATGCCGACGCTCTGGGTCTTGGCCGAGTTGTCGCCGAGTGTCGCCGAAGTGATCGCGTAGGCGCCGCCGCCCAGCACGGCGGCCAGTCCGATCACGCCCGCGAGTTGCTTGCGCCGGCGGCTGACTCTCGGCCGCTGGACGCCGTCGTCTTCGATGCTCATGTCACTTCCCTTGGTCTCGGTTGTGGGTCCGCCAGGGGCGGACCGCCGAAACCTCATGGTCGCAACGCACCGGACAAAACATGGCAAAACTTGCGACTGGCACCTGAGAGTTCGCCGGGAACGACGAAGCCCTGGCCGACGGCCACAACGGCTCGCTCGGTGGTGCGGGGCTTCGGCCCCGCGCCGCTTCCCGGGCCCGGCAAAAGGCGCATCGACGCTCTCGATAAGGACTGACATTTCATCGAAGCACCCCGTCCACGAATTCTCGCGGAAATGGCGGAATGGACGCCTCCGACCGAGGTCACGGGCTTTATCGTTCCGCGGATTCGGGCCTTCATGTTTAGTTACGCTTCCGGCGAGACGGCCCGACGACATCCGATCCGCTCCGGGCCACAAATCACACCCAAAGCGGTCCACGGACCGCAGGAGGCCCATCTATGGAAAACCAGAAGGTACGCCCGCGCCGCAAAACAGCCCTACGGCTCGGAGCCGCAATCGGCGCGGCCACCCTCACCAGTCTGGGCATCGCAACGCCCAGCTACGCCGCCACGCCCGACAACCTCACGCAGAGCGCGACGGTCGGTCCGACCGGTGGTGGCAACACCCTGACGCTCACCTCGGACGGCGTCAACAACCAGTTCGTCGCCGGCAGTGTCTTCGTCGAGTTCCAGTGGGACTCGGACGGCACCCAGGCCTGCACCACGGCCTACGGGACTCCAGCCGCCGTCGTGGTCACGGCCAACGCGACGGCCTCGGGCATTATCGCAGCGAGCGACGTCCGGATCATCTCGCCGACCAAGCTGGCCGTGGCGGTACCCAGCACCCTGATCCTCGGTGCGGGTAACAACAACGCCACGGAGCCGTACAGCGTGTGCGTCTACAACACGACCAACACCGGCACCGCCAACAGCCTGATCGCGAAGACCGCCGCCGGCACTACCAACTACAGCATCGGAGCGGTGCCGACGATCACCGGTGTCTCCCCCGCCGCCGGGCCGTCCCAGGGCGGTAACACGATCACCATCACCGGCACGAACTTCGCCGCCAGCGGTATGACCGCAGCCATCGGCGGCTACCCGCTCACCAATGTCACGTCCACCACGACGTCCCTCACGGGCACGGTGCCGCTACGCGCCCCGAGTGGGCCGTACGCGGTCTCGGTCCAGCTGGCCGCGGGTGGCAGTGCCGTCAAGAAGAACGCGTACACCTACGCCGACAGCATCGGGGTCACGCCCAACACGGCGCCGAACACGAAGACCACCCCGACCGACATCTCGGTGACGGGCACCAGGTTCATGGGGCTGACCTTCGGCACCACCACCGGCCAGCTGCCGGACGACAGCGGTGCGCACGTCTACCTGGTCAAGGGCATCTACGACCCGACCAAGACGGCGGCCAGCCTGAAGACCAACGGTCAGGTCACCGAGTGCCAGAACGTCCTCGTGGTCTCCGACGCGGAACTGGTCTGCAGCCTCTACCTGGCCGGCAACGGCGTCACGCAGGCCTCGCTGCACAGCGTGACCGGCTCGACCAGCGGCACGACCCTCACCATCACGTCCGGGTCCTTCACCCAGGGCGACGTCGGCATGGCCGTCACCGGCGCGGCCGGCCTGGGCACGGGCAACTACATCGCCTCGGTCATCGACGCCAACCGCGCCATCCTGGCCAAGTCCCCAACTGCCGCCGTCAGCAGCGGGACGGTGCTGTCGGTCAACCCGACCCGGACGTTCGCCACGGACGTGACCCTCACGAACGGCTCGAACATCATCACGTCCACCGCCAACGCCCAGTTCACCCAGGCGGACGTCGGCCGGGCCAT
>NZ_BOQN01000157.1 GCF_018332695.1 Paractinoplanes toevensis | reverse complement strand
CGCTGCCGCTGCCGCTGCTGCCAGCCACTCCATCGGCTCCGGGCTGGTTGACGAGGGTTTCGCCGTCGGCTCGGCCGCTCAGACGTTCGTTGTGCAGGCGGGTCGCGGCCCAGCCGGCGCGGACCGCCATTGCCACCGCCAGCAGGGCGGCCAGGGCGATGCCGAGGCGGCCGGAGAGCGGGATGATGCCGATCGCGCCGCCGGCCACCCAGGCGACCATCAGGACCGTCTCGGAGTGGGCGAACGCGCTGGCGCGCAGGCGCTCGGGGATCCGCTCCTGGATGCTGGCGTCGATGGACAGCTTCGAGATGCCGCTGAAGATGGCGGTGATCAGGGCCAGCAACGCGAGCATCGGCAGGCTGTAGAAGATCGCCGACAGCACGGCCACGCCCGCGGTGATGGTGAGGCCGGCCGACTGGAGGGCGAGCGGGCGGCGGATGCGCAGCCGGGTGCCGGCCGCGGTGGACAGGAACGTGCCGACGGCCAGGGCGCCACCGATCAGGCCGACCGCGCCCTGGCGGCCGATGTCCCGGCCCAGCACCTCGGTGTCCAGCTGGTTGGCCATGATGACGAAGGCCAGGAAGAGCAGCATGAAGCCGTAGAGCAGGCGCAGGCTCGCGCTGCCGAGCAGGGCGGCGACCACCAGCTTGCCGGAGAGCGGCCGGTCGCCGCCGCGGCTCAGGCCGAGCGCGGCCCGCCACGGGCGCGGGACCTCTTCCGGGGGGTCGGAGTCGGCCCGTGGCGGCAGGCGCAGCGAGATCACCATGCCGACCACGAAGATGATGGTGGCGACCCGCAGCGGCCACTGCGGTCCGAACTTGAAGGCGAGCAGGCCGACCGGGGCGACGACCGCGCCGGCGAACGTGCCGTAGACGCTGGCCCGCGCGCCCACCTGGGACAACCCGACACCCTCGGGCAAGAGGCGGGGGACGGCGGCGGAGCGGGCCACGCCGTACGCCCGGGAAAGGGCGAGCACCCCGAAAGCCGCCGGATAGAGGCCCCAGCCGAAAAGGTGATCGGAGATCACATAGGCCAGGAAGGCCCGGCCCAGCATGGTGACCGCGAGCGCATAGCGCCGGCCGTGCCGGAAATGATCGAGCAGCGGGCCGACCACCGGCGCCAGCAGTGCGAACGGCACCATCGTGATGAGCAGGTAGAGGGCGACCTTGCTGCGCGCCTCGCCCAGCGGCACGTTAAAGAAGATCGTGCCGGCCAGCCCGATCGCGATGAGCGTGTCACCGGCGCAGGAGATCGCGTGCAGGTCGAAAAGTCGGATCATGCCGATCTCGTTGGCGGCGCCCCTGGCTCGCGCCGAGCCGACCCGCCGGGTCGCCCAGGCTCCGCCGCGCACGGAACCGCGCGCCAGCATGCGGGCGGCCCTGATCCCGCCGCCGACGGTGCGTCCGAGTGTGGGAAGCAGCGGCATGGAAACCATCCTGACCCATCCGAGCCAGCCGCGTCGCCTCCCGTGCCCGCCGAATTCGGGGGAGTGGGTGCGGCACATCAGTCTCGGTAGGGGACAATGGATACGTGACGACCAGGACCGCCGCCCGCGCCGCCCGCCTCGACCAGGTTTGTGCCGATGCCGTCGGGGTCGCTCGTGGTGCGATCACCGAGGTCGATCCGGCCGACATCGGTGATCACCTCGAGGCGATCGCCGAGGGCGACCGGGTCGTGACCCATCTCTTCGAGAGCCACCTCGCCGGTTACCGCGGCTGGCGGTGGGCCGTCACGGTGACCCGGGTGCCGCGCAGCCGGCACGTCACGGTCTGCGAGACGGTGCTGCTCCCCGGCCCCGACGCTCTGCTCGCCCCGGGCTGGGTGCCGTGGAACGAACGGCTTCAGCCGGGCGACCTCGGTGTGGGCGATCTCATGTCGACCGCGCCCGACGACGACCGCCTCGCCCAGGGTTATGTGCTGAGCGACGACGCCGCGGTCGAGGAGGTCAGCTGGGAGCTGGGCCTCGGCCGGTCCCGGGTGATGTCCCGCGAGGGTCGCATCGAGACCGCCCAGCGGTGGTATGACGGCGACGCCGGCCCCGAGGCGCCGATCTCGACCGCCGCGCCGCGCAACGCGCGCTGCGGCACCTGCGGGTTCTATCTGCCGCTGGCCGGTTCGCTGCGCACCATGTTCGGTGTTTGCGGCAACCTCTACGCGCCTGACGACGCTCGCGCGGTGAGCGCCGATCACGGCTGCGGGGCACATTCCGAGGCGCTGATGGGCACGGCCGAGCCGCCCGTCGAAGAGCTGCCGACGGTCTACGACGACAGCGAGGTCGAGGCGGTGGCGGTCAGCCGCGGCCACGGTTCGGTGGAGAACGAGGAGCCGGCCGAGGACTACGGCCACAGCTAGGTCAGTTCTCGCGGAACTCCGCGTGGGTGATCGACCGGCGGCGCTTCCGGTTGCGGTCGTGGATGAGCATCGTGATCAGGCCGGGGATGCCGACCAGGAAACCGGCGACGCACGTCTGGAGCCAGGTGTCCGGGCCGTCGGCCAGCCAGACGATCGCGGCCGCGATCGCGAAGGCGGCGAGGCCGGCCACCGCGAACGGAACCATCGGCGGATCCAGCGGTTCGACCCTCGGCTTCGGCTGAGTCACACCGACAGGGTACGTGCGGAACGATCTTTCGTGGGTATGCGGTGGCTAACAGGGCTTTGCGCAGGTCACTGTCGCTTGAAAGCATGCGCGGGTCACTGCTCTTAGGAGGGGCCTGCATGTCCACCGCTACCACCGAAGCGGGCGCACGTAACGCTTTCGACCGATATTTCCAGATAACTGAGCGCGGATCGTCCCTGGGTCAGGAGATCCGAGGTGGATTCGCCACCTTCTTCACGATGGCCTACATCGTCGTTCTCAACCCGCTGATCCTCGGCGCCGGCGTCGACTCCGACGGCGGCAAACTCCCGATCGCCGCCCTCGCCGCCGGCACCGCGCTGGTCGCCGGGGTGATGACCATCCTGATGGGGGTGGTCGCCCGCTTCCCGCTCGCGCTGGCCGCCGGCCTCGGCGTGAACGCCCTGGTGGCGTACGAGATCGCGCCCGAGATGACCTGGGCCGATGCGATGGGCCTGGTCGTCATCGAGGGCGTGCTGATCGCGATCCTGGTGCTCACCGGGTTGCGTACGCTCGTCTTCAAGGCCGTTCCCACCCAGCTGAAGACCGCCATCGGCGTCGGTATCGGCCTGTTCTTGATGATCATCGGCCTGGTCGACGCGGGCTTCGTGCACCGGGTGCCGGACGCCGCGAACACCACCGTGCCGGTCGAGCTGGGCCTCGGCGGCAAGCTGTCGACCTGGCCGGCGCTGGTGTTCGTGATCGGCCTGCTGTTCACCCTGGTGCTGTTCGCGCGCCGGGTGAAGGGCGCCATCCTGATCGGCATCCTGGGCAGCACGCTGCTGGCGATCATCGTGGAGGCGATCGCGCACCCGGACGGCTGGTCGCTCAACGTCCCGACCTGGCCGGACAGCGTGGTCAGCAACCCGGATCTCTCGCTGATCGGCCACTTCAACGTGCTCGACTCGTGGTCGAAGGCCGGCTGGCTGGTCTGCGTGATGTTCGTCTTCACGCTGCTGATCACCGACTTCTTCGACACCATGGGCACGATGGTGGCGGTCGGGCAGGAGGGCGATCTGCTCGACGAGACCGGGATGCCGCCGCGCACCCGGGAGATCCTGCTGGTCGACTCGGTTGCCGCGGCAGCCGGTGGGGCGGCCAGCGTGTCCAGCAACACGTCGTACATCGAGAGTGCGGCCGGTGTCGGCGAGGGTGCCCGGACCGGCGTCGCGAACCTGGTCACCGGCGTCCTGTTCCTGCTGGCCATGTTCCTGTCGCCGCTGGTGCAGGTGGTGCCGTTCGAGGCGGCGTCGACCGCGCTGGTCGTGGTCGGCTTCCTGATGATGACCGCGGTGAAGCAGATCGACTGGACCGACTACACCATCGCGGTGCCGGCGTTCCTGGCGATCACGCTGATGCCGTTCACGTACTCGATCTCCAACGGCATCGGTGCGGGGATCATCTCGTACGTCGTGCTCAAGGCCGCGACCGGCAAAGCGCGAGAAATCCACCCGATCCTGTACGGCGTGGCCGTGCTCTTCGTCCTGTACTTCGTGCGCGGTCCCCTGGAGTCCTGGCTCCTCTGACCTGCTATCTAGACTGCCGTCACCATCTTGGTGACGGCAGTCATAGGTCGTTAGCCAAGCTTATTAGCTAAGCTAAGAATCGTGATGGAGTGGCCGGTGGCTACGGAGCAGGGGACAGCGGACGAGCTGGCCAGAACGCTGCGTGACGCCATCCTGCGGCTCAACCGCCGGGTCCGGCAGACCCGCGCGGTCGGTGAACTCACGTTCAGCCAGCTCTCCGCCCTCACCAGCCTTCAGCTGGCCGGCGCGCTGACCCCGCGCGAGCTCGCCGACGTCGAACGGGTCCAGCCACCGACGATGACCAAGATCGTCGGAAAGCTGGAGGAGCGCGGGCTCGTGGTCCGCACCCCGCACCCGACCGACGGGCGGCAGGTGATCCTGGCACCCACCGAGCAGGGGCGCGAGATGTACGCCCAGTTCGAGAAGGTGCGCAACGAGTGGCTGGCCGAACAGCTGGCCGGTCTCAGCGATTCCGAACGCGACGTGCTCCTCCGGGCTGCGCAGATCATGCAGCAGGTCGCCCGAGCCTGACCGACTTCTGGGTCGCCGTGCTTCATCACGTGACGGATGACGCGTACGGCCGAGAAGGAGGCGCAGCCTCGTGCAGGCAGTGTTCCGGTCCCTGGGAGTTCGTAACTACCGAATTTTCGCCATCGGTCAGTTGGTGAAGCTCATCGGTGTGTGGATGATGTTCACCGCCCAGGACTGGTTGGTGCTCGATCTCTCCGGCAACTCGCCGGGAGCGCTCGGCACGGTAGCCGCGCTGCAGTTCCTGCCGGTGCTGTTGCTCACCCTCTACAGCGGCCGGCTCGCCGACCGTTACGACAAGCGGAAGCTGCTGGTCGCCGCGAACGCCGTGTTCGCCGTCACCGCGATCGTCTTCGCCCTTCTGGTCGCCTCCGGTTCGGTGGTCCTCTGGCACGTCTACCTCTTCGCCGGGCTGCTCGGCATCGCCAACGCCGTGGAGACCCCGGTCCGCCAGGCGTTCGTCTCCGAGCTGGTCGAGCTGCCGCTGCTGCCGAACGCGCTCGCGCTCTCGGCCGCGACCTTCAACTGCGCCCGGATCAGCGGTCCGGCCCTGGCCGGGGTCGCGCTCGCGGTGTTCGACACCGGGCCGGTCTTCCTGATCGCCACCGTGCTGGCCATCGCGCCGGTCTTCAGCTATCTGCGGATGCGGCCGGCCGAGCTGTACCGCAACGCACCGGCGGCCAAGAAGGGCGCCCGGGTGCTGGACGGCCTGACCTACGTCCGGAAGCGTCCCGACCTGATGCTCCCGATCGCCCTGATGGCCGTGGTCGGCATGATCGGCTTCAACTTCCCGGTCACCCTGGCCGCCCTCGCGAAGATCAATTTCCACGCCGGGCCATCGTCGTTCGGCCTGCTCACCACCACGCTCGCGGTCGGTGCCCTCGGTGGTGCCCTGGCCGGCAGCGCCCGCCGGGCCCGTCCCGGCGTCTACCTGGTGATCGGTGCGGCGATCGTCTTCGGGGTGCTCGAGTTCGCGGTCGGGTTCGCGCCGAACTTCCTGGTCGCCATGCTGATCCTGCTGCCGACCGGGTTCTTCTCGATCTACCTGGCCCAGGCAGCCAACCACCGGGTCCAGATGGGTGTCGACGCCGAGTATCGGGGCCGGGTGATGGCGCTCTACGTGCTGGTCTTCCTCGGCACCACGCCGATCGGGGCGTCGGTGACCGGTTGGTGGGGCGAGCACTTCGGGGTGCCGGCCAGCATCTGGTGCGCGGGTCTGATCTGTTTCGTCGCGGGTGTGGTGGCGCTGATCTGGCAGTTGCGGGTCAGCGGTGACCGGATCGCGCTGCGCGGGCGCCGGATCACCCTGGTCCGAAAGGCCCCCGAAGAGGTTCCGGCCCCCGAAGAGGTTCCGGCTTCCGACGTGGTTCCGGCTTCCGGAGTAGTCCCGGCCGACGGCGTCGCGGTCATCGAAGAGCCACCGGTCGGCGCGCCGATCCGGGCGGCTCGGCCGGCGACCGGCGTGGCGGAGGCCGAGCTCAGCTCGGCCCGCTGACCGGGCGCTGCACCGCCGCTCAGTTCGGCATCGAGACGGACCGCGCCGCCCGGTTCAGTTCAGCGCAGGACGGACCGGGCCGCCCCGCTCAGTTCGGCACCGGGACGGACCGCCCCGCTCAGTTCGGCACCGGAACGCGCCCCGCTCAGCTCAGGATCGGGACGGAGTGCGCCGCCGCCGCTCAACTCGGGACCGGGACGGCTCGCTGGGCCGCCGCCAGTTCGAGGGCGGCGCGGCGCGGGTCGCCGTTCCACCGGCTGGGGAACGCGTCCAGCAGCCGCCAGCCGGCCCGATGCAGGGCTCGCTGGCGCTCCAGGTGGGCGTCCGTCCCGTCGGGATGTGGTCCGCAGAAGACGCCGATCTCCCCGACGCAGAGATCCACCGTCCACGGCCCGACCCGATAAGCCGATTTAACCGGAATATCGAGGTGCTCCAGCTCGGCGGCGAGCTCGGCCGCCCAGCCGGTGGCCTCGGAGTCAGGCTTCGGCGCCAGGGGTGACCCCGCATAGGTCAGGTAGTCCCCGAGCAGGCCGTCTGCCTCGGCCAGCGAACTCACCACCACGAGCCGCCGCCGCGCCCTGGTGATCATCACGTTGAACAGGTGCGGATCGGCCACGAACCGGCGCCGCCCGGCCGAGTCACCCGGCAGCAGCCCGAGCGACACCACGACCGCGTCCGCCTCGCTGCCCTGGAACGCGTGCACCGTCCCGACCCGCAGGCCCAGCTCCTCGATCCGCTCCACCGGATAGGCGGCCATCAGCGCCGCCTCGAGGGCCTCCGCCTGCGGCCGGAACGGCGAGATCACCCCGATGCCGCGACGCCCCTCGGCGACCAGGTCCTCGACCACCTTCAGCACGGTCGTCACCTCGTCGGCCAGGGCCGGTCCGGGCGAGTGCACCACGTCGATCGCGTCGGTCGCCTCGGCGGCCGGGGTGCGGGTCATCACCGCGATCCGGCCACCGTAGAAGCGCCGCGCCGAGAACCCGATCAGGTGCGGGGTGCTGCGGTGATGCTCGGCCAGCCAGGTCGCCGGGGCGGCCCCCGCGGCCAGGTCGTAGGTGCTCACCCGGCGCACATCCAGCCGCTCGTCGGCGCCGTGCCGGGACAGCACCTCGGCCACGTCCACGTCGCTGACGAACGACACGAACCGCAGCTGCCGCGGATCGCCCACCACCAGCGCGCGCCGGGCCCGGGCCAGCACCGGTGCGGCGCGCACCTGGTCCACGTGCGACGCCTCGTCGATCACCACGAGGTCGAACATGCCCGGCGCCGACGGCAGCAGGTCCTCCACGTCGGCGACCGTGCCGATCCACAGCGGCAGGGCGCGGACCAGCGGCGCGGCGTCGAGCTTGGCGAGCAGTTCGCGGCGGCGGTTGCGGCCGGCGCGCAGGGCGGCGGCCAGCGACGCGGCACCCCGGCGGGCGTCGCGGCCCCAGCGGCGCTCGCTGCGGGCGGCCCGGCGCATGGCATCGCCGACCGCGGTGGCCAGGGCCGCCTCGGCGGCGTGCAGGGCCGGCCAGTGCGGGGTCAGGTCGGTGCCGCCGGTCGCGGCGAGGTGGGCGGCGGCACGCTGCGCGGTGGCCGCGGCGAGAGCATCGGTCACCCGTTGTTCCGGTACGCGGCGGAGCCGTCGCCGAGCCCACCACCCGGCCACGCCCCGGCGGTCGAGGCTGCCGTCGAACACGCCGGGCACGTCGGCGGCCAGCGCGGTCAGGTGCGGTTGCCAGCGGTCCAGGGTGGCCGCGGCGATCTCCCGGTCCAGTGCCTGGGTGACGACGGCCCGCGCGGCGCTGACCTCCTCGAGCCGCTGCCGGATCACCGCGGCATCCGCTCTCAGCTGCTTCTCCGAGGCGCCCTCGGCCGCGCCCGCGGTGAGTTCCGCCGCCAGACTCTCCCGGCGGCCGGCGTCGCCGAAGAGCACCGGTGTCGGACCCGGATAGCGGGCCAGCAGCGCGGCCAGGACCTCCGCGGCGTGCGGTGACTGCGTCGCCACCAGCACCGAACCGCCCCGGTGCACCACCTCCAGCGCCGCGGCCACCACGGTGTGGCTCTTGCCGTTGCCGGGCGGGCCGGAGACCACCGTGACCGGCGCGGTGCGGGCCCGGGTGACCACTTCGGCCTGCGCCTCGGTCAGCGGCAGGGGAGACAGCACGGGGGAGTCGTCGGGCCGCTCCGTGCGCTGCTCGCCGTAGACCGCGGCCAGCGCCGTTCCACTCAAGTCACGCGCCGCCCAGCTGCGCAGGCTGTCGGCGAGGCCGCCGCCGAACACGTCCCGCACCACGAAGAGGCCGGCGCTCGGCACCAAGACCACCCGATTCTTCGGCAGCCGCCGGTGGTCGTCGGCGACCGCGAAGACCGGGATGCCGGTCGCGTCGGCGGCCGCGGACAGCCACGCCCGGCTGCCGGTCGCGGTCAGCCAACCCGGCGCGGCCAGCCCCGGTGCCGCCTCCAGCGCGGCCGCCAGATCACGGTCGGTGACCAGCGGCGTGATCTCCAGGTCGCCGGCCGGGACCACCCGGTAGCCGGTCAGCGTGCGCTCCAGCCGGACCGGCTGACTCAGCAGCGGCACCCGAACCTTGCGCGTCTTCTCGTCCTCGTCGGTGGTCCCACCGGCGAGGAAACCCCAGCCCCGGCGCAGCAGCCGCTCGTCACGGTGCAACGCGTCCAGCGCCGCCAGCCGGTCGATCTCGGCGCGGCGGGGTGCCCGCTCGGAGTCCTCCAGCCAGACGAGCGGCTGGCCACCCCGGGTAACGTCGAGAACGCGGTCCCCGCCCGCGGGCGCCAGCTCCGCGAGGACGCCAAGAACTGTGTTGGGCCGCATGGCGACCGACGGTACCGCGAGGGCCGGCGGCACGGGTTGGCAGACCGGGTCGGCCGAACGGGTATTCCGGCGCTTGCGTCCGGCGGCTTAGCGTCTTCTTCGTGGCCATCGCGCACATTGTTGTGCTGACGGCAGCGCTGATGACGCTGCTCTGTTTACCGTGCGTTGTGGCGGCCGTGGTTTGCGCCGACGAGAGGGCAACTCGCCTCCGGACGCGGACCGGCCGCCGGGAGATGCGAGCGCTACGGCGACTCGACCGCGTACTACGCGTCGACGACCCGGTGCTGTCCCCGGCCGTCCTCGACGGCCCATCCATCGAGCAGATCGCCTACGACCTGCGCCGGCTCGACCATCAGCGCCGCACCGGCCCGACCCAGCAGTCGGAGAAATGGCTGGCCGCGGTGCAGAGTGCCTACGACGAGCGGTTGTGCCTGGCCTGCCGCTGCCTGGGCCTGCCCGAACACCTGCGCCCGCTGGAGGGTATGGACCGCGACCTGGAGCGCCTGCGCGTAGAGCACGAGCTACAGGCCGCCGGCCTGGCCCTGCGCTGACCCACACCCTCGCACCGCCCGGCCGTCCCGCACCCCTGCGCGGCTCGCAACCCCAGCACCGCTCGCTCCGCGTCGCCGCCCGCGTCGCCGCCCGCGCCGCTTCACGCCGCGATCTTGCGGAGTTCCGGTTTGCTCCGTGCGGGAACTCCACAAGATCGGCGCTCCCTGGAACGGCGGGGCTGGGCGGCGCGGCTGGCGGTGCGGGGCGGCTGGCGGGCGGCCGGCGGTGCTTGGCGGCTAGCGGGGCGTGGCCGCTAAGTGGCAAGGGGCCAAGCTTGCAGCGTTTCGTATTCGCCGTCGTGGCTGTTTACCAGGGCGAACTCCCTCACCGGCCAGTCTGCGCCGCTGTAGTTCGACAAGGCTGCTCGGACTCGGTGGTCGGCTCGATAGGAGACCGTCACGTGTGGCTGGTAGGGACGGTCGTCCGACGGGAAGCCGCCCGCCGTCAGTGCCTCGCGGATCTGACTGCGCAGCTCGCCCAGGGCGTCGAGGTCGCCGCCGACCCCGGCCCACGTCACATTTCCGAATTGTCCGGCGCCGGCTAGTCGCAGCGAGAACGGGGATGGCAGTGCCGTCAGGCCGTTCAGGATCTGTGCGACCGGTGCGACCGGTGCGGGCGGGGCGGGGCCGAGGAACACCAGCGTGACGTGCCACTTGGCGGCGCGTGTCAGGCGGGCGTCGGGAGGCAACGCGCGGGACAGGGCCGACACCTCGGCCGGAGGTGGGTAGAGCGCGACGAACAGGCGGGTCAGGAGGACTCGCGGGCCGCCGGGCCACCGCCGAACAGGACGTCGTCCCAGCTCGGGAGGCGCTTGCGGGGCTTCGACTCGTCGGTCTCGGACGCCTGCTGGCCCTGCTGGCCGACCGTGCGGCGGGGGCGCAGCACCGCCAGCGACGGCACGGCGGGCACCTCCTTGGGCAGGTCGGCGTCGTCGTCGAAGGCCGAGCCGGCGCCGCCACCGAGCAGGGCGGCCGCGCCGCCGGCCACCGGACGGCGGGCTTCGGAGGGGCCGGTTGTCTCCAGGCCGCGGCCGCCGCTGAGTGGACGGTCGAGCGAGGCGAGCAGGGCGTCGCGGCCGGCTCGGATCGGGTCGCGGGTGTGCGCCGGCCGGGTCGGTGTGGTGGTCTCGGCGGCGGGCAGGCCGTGGCCGCCGCGCGTGGACTCGTTGCCCCGGGCCGAGCTGGGCAGGCCGTGGCCGCCGCGCTCGGCGAGGAAGTTGCGCTCGGGAACCGGATCTTGCCCGAGGATCTGGGTGGGCCGCTCGGCGCACAGGTATTGCGCCATGTCGTCGTGCGGGGAGACGACCTGGCGGCCCTTGTCGAGGTCCCAGATGGCCTGGGCGGTGGCCTTGCCGGACGGCCAGGTGGCGACGATGCGCCAGGTGCCGTCGTCGCGCCGGAACGCGTCCCACGAGATCTTTTCCGCGTCGATGCCGTGCTGGGCGAGGCGGCTGTCGACCACTTCGGAGAGCGCGGCGCCCGAGTCGGACGTCTTGAGCCGGGTGCGGCGCGCGTGCTGGGCCAGCATGGCCCGCTCCTGCAGCACCGGACCGGCGTAACGCAGCACGCGGTCGACCGGCACGCCGGCGACCCGCGCGACGTCCTCGGCGGACTCGCCGGAGCGGATGCGGGACTGGATGTCGCGGGGCGACAACGATGCGGTGACGGGATCGTGGTGCATCACTGCCACGGAACTGCCCGGCGAAGTCGGGTGCGTCTCGTGGGTGACGGCGCCGCTCACCCGGTCGTCGATGGGAAGGGCCAGGAGCCGGCCGACCTCATCGGCGAGCACCAGGGCCTGACCGTCCTCGGAGAGGGCGACGAAGCGAACCGGCCGCATGCGTTGCCTCCGTCCCGTCGCGTTGGCCTGGACATCCCGAGAGTCAGCCACCCGGGCGCGTTTGGGAACACGGTACGCGTCTTGGTCACCTAATGGGGGGAGACACACCCGGGGTGTTGCTCTGAACTGCGGTGATGATCTTCGTGCTCCCGATGGGCAAACCCATTCAAACCCATAAACCCAGCAAATGGTACGCGCGCGGGAGTGACCAGAAGCACTAGGAACGCTCCGGGCGCTCAGCGCGACCGCGCCGCGGCCCAGGCCGCAGCGCGCGTCTCGCGTGTCGTTCGGGTCAGGCCGGCGCCCCGCTCGGTGGCCCGCCGGGCATGCCGCTCGGGGGAGCGCCACCCGGCCCGCCGGGCATCCCGCTCGGCGGAGCGCCGCCGCCGGGCGGGGCCATGCCGCCACCCTGCTCCTCGCCGGACGGGTCGATCGAGATCGTCAGGGTCGCCCGGTAGCCCGCCGACACGCTGCCGGTCACGGTCGCCAGTTCGGTGACCGCCTGGTCGTCGCCGAACACGTTGTCCGTGGCCAGGCTGACCTGCTTCATGTTGGTGACGCTCGCGCTGTAGCCGTCGGACGCGTACACCGTGTCGGAGATGTCTGCCGGCAGCGCGATCTGCGACGTCTTCACGATCGGCCCGTCGCCGCTGGTCGCGTCGGCCACCGACGAGTACACCTCGAAGTGGATGTGCGGCCACCGGCCGGTGTAGCAGGCCGGGTAGATGCTGGTGAAGCTCACCGTCCCGGTGGCGTCGCTGACCTGGATGCCGCGCAGATAGTTCTCCGCGGTGACCCCGGTCGAGTACAGCGAGTAGTTCCCGGCCCGGTCGCAGTGCCACGCGTAGACCGCCGCGCCGCTGACCGGTTTCCCGCCGCGGTCCATCACCACCAGCGAGAACTCCAGCGGCACTCCCTCCGCCCTACCGGACGCGGTGCCGAACGAGGTGGTGATGTCCTTGCGCACGACCCCGTCGAGGGTCCGCACGTCCGGCCCGTTCGATCCGTCGGCGGGGTACGGACCGGCCGTCTCCGACGCGACCTCGGCTAGGCCACCCGCCGCCGACGAGGGCGTCGACGGCGAGGGCGTCGCGGAGTCGGTGCACGCGGCGAGGACGGCGACCGCCCCGGCCCCGCCGAGCATGCTCAGCAGTCGCCGCCGGTCGAACCGCAGGCCTCTGTCGTGTACCAGCCGTACATAGGCCGCGTTCTCTGGATCGTCCATGCTCGGAAGCTAGGCGGTATTCCTGTGCGGAGCCTATGCAAGCCGCTCGACGACGTAGTCGATGCAGGTGGTCAGGGCGGCCACGTCGGCCGGGTCGACGGTGGGGTAGAGCGCGATGCGCAGCTGGTTGCGGCCGAGCTTCCGGTACGGCTCGGTGTCCACGATGTCGTTGGCTCGTAGCGTCGCCGCGATGGCCGCCGCGTCCACACCCTCGAAGTCGATGGTGGCCACGGCGGCCGAGCGCAGCGCCGGGTCGGTGACGAACGGGGTGGCGAACGACGAGCGGTCGGCCCAGCCGTAGATCGCGGCCGCACTCTCCGCACTCCGCTTGACCGCCCAGGACAGGCCGCCCTGCGCGTTCATCCAGTCCAGCTGCTCGGCCGCGAGGAACACGGTGGCCAGCGCGGGCGTGTTGTAGGTCTGCTCGAGCCGGGACTGCTCGATCGCGGTGACCAGGTCGAGGAACTGCGGAATGTACCGCCCCGAGCTCTTGATGGAGAAGGCCCGGTCCAGGGCGGCCGGCGACATGAGGGCGAGCCAGATGCCGCCGTCCGAGCCGAGCGCCTTCTGCGGGGCCAGGTAGTAGACGTCGGTCTCGCGCAGGTCGACGTCGAGGCTGCCGCCGCCCGAGGTGGCGTCGGTGAGCAGCAGCGCGCCCTCGTCGGCCCCGGCCACCCGGCGGACCGGCACGGCCACCCCGGTGGAGGTCTCGTTGTGGACGGACGCGTAGACGTCGACGCCGGCCTCGGCGGTCAGGAACGCGGCCTGGCCGCCGGGGGCCTGGTGAACGGTCGGCGAGCTCAGGAAGGGCGCGTCGACGACCGCCTTGACGAACTTGGCGCCGAACTCACCGAACTCGGCGAACTGCGCCCGGTCGCGGACCAGGCCGAACGCGGCGGTGTCCCAGAACGCGCTGGTGCCGCCGTTGGACAGGATCACCTCGTAACCGTCCGGCAGCGAGAAGAACTCGGCCAGGCCGCGGCGCATCCGGGCCACCTGGTTCTTCACCGTCTTCTGCCGGTGCGAGGTGCCCATGAACGTACGTGACACCGCGGAGAGCGCCTCGACGCCTTCCGGTCGCACCTTGCTGGGGCCCGAGCCGAAGCGTCCGTCGACCGGTTTGATCTCGTCGGGGATCCGGATGTCAGTCACGGTCACACATTATGCGCGAGCGTGGCCCAGCCCTCGACCTCGTTCGGCTTGCGGGCGCTCGGCCCCACGTAGCGGAGCTGGGGCCGGAGGATGCGGCCGAGCCGTTTCTGCTCGAGGATGTGCGCGCTCCAGCCGGCCATCCGGGCACAGGTGAACAGCGGCGTGAACATGTGTGCCGGCACCTCGGCCGAGTCGAGGACGACGGCCGCCCAGAACTCCACGTTGGTGGCGAGCACCCGATGGGGCTTGCGTTCCCGCAGGCCGGTCAGGGCGGCCCGCTCGAGCGCCTCGGCCACCTCGAAGCGCGGAGCGTTCAGGTCGCGGGCGATCTGCCGGAGCACCCGGGCCCGCGGGTCCTCGACCCGGTAGACCCGGTGGCCGAAGCCCATCAGCCGTTCGCCGCGGTCGAGGACGTCCTTCACGTACGCCTCGGCGTCGCCGCGCCGCTCGACCGCCTCGATCATGTGCAGCACCCGGGTGGGTGCGCCGCCGTGCAGCGGGCCGGAGAGCACGCCGATGCCGGCCGAGATGCAGGCGGCCACGTCGGCGCCGACCGAGGCGGCGATCCGGGTGGTGAAGGTGGACGCGTTGAGCCCGTGCTCGGCGGCCGCGATGAAGTACGCGTCGACGGCCTGCACGTGCCGCGGGTCGGGTTCGCCCCGCCAGCGGCGCATGAACCGCTCGACGATCGTCCCGGCCTTGTCGATGTCCTTCTGCGGCACCGCCGGCAGGCCGAGCCCGCGGGCGGACTGCGCGACGAAGGACAGCGCGGTCACCGACACCCGGGCCAGGTCGCGGCGGACCTGCTCGTCGTCGATGTCGATCAACTGGGCGAGCCCCCAGTACGGCGCGAGCATGGCGACCGCGGACTGGACATCGACGCGGATGTCACCGGAGTGCACCGGGACCGGGAAGGGCTCGGCGGGCGGCAGCCCGGGCCCGAACTTCCCGTCGACCAGCAGACCCCAGACGTTGCCGAAGGAGACGTGCCCGATCAGGTCCTCGATGTCGACGCCGCGGTACCGCAGGGAGCCGCCGTCCTTCTCGGGCTCGGCGATCTCGGTCTCGAATGCGACGACGCCCTCGAGGCCCGGCTTGAAATCGGACACGGAACTCAATTCGGACAGGGCTCCCCTGTGAAGAATTACGACGAGTCTTTCATATTGCCCGGTTGGCCCGGTGGGCGCGATGTGCTCTCCGTGACACCCATCCTTACCGAGCTGACGTAAGGGCCGGGCGGACTTACGGTCGTTGAGATCGAAGTAATAGGGAGCGCTCGTGACCGTGGAACCTCCGTCGCCCGCAACGATGCGGCGCGACTACTCCGAGCGCGGTGAGCTGCTCGAAGAACAGCTCGCGGGCGACTGGCAAACCCAGTTCGGCGCCTGGTTCGCGGACGCGGCGGCCTACGGCCTGCCGGAACCCAACGCGATGCTGGTGGCGACGGCGAGCGCCGAAGGCCGGCCCTCGGCCCGGACGGTGCTGCTCAAGGAGTGCGACGAGCGCGGCTTCGTGTTCTTCACCAACTACGAGTCGCGCAAGGGCTCGGAGTTGACTGCCAACCCGTACGCAAGCCTGGTCTTTCCCTGGTTTCCGATGCAGCGCCAGGTGATCGTGGCCGGCCGGGTTGAGCGGGTGACCCGGGCCGAGACCGAGGAGTATTTCGCGTCCCGGCCGCGCGGCTCCCAGCTCGGTGCCTGGGCCAGCCCGCAGTCGCGGGTGCTGCCCGATCGGGCCGCGGTCGAGGCCGGACTGGCCGCGGCGACCGCACGTTTCGGGGACGGCCCGGTTCCGCCGCCACCGCACTGGGGTGGCTTCCGGGTGCGGCCGGAGACCGTCGAGTTCTGGCAGGGGCGCACCAGTCGCCTGCATGATCGACTGCGCTATCGGCGTACCGAAGCGGGGTCCTGGGTTTTGGAACGGCTGGCTCCGTGAGCCAGGAGCCGGTGGAGGCGGTCGAGGAGATCGTCGAGGAGAAGGACCGCAAGTCCTGGGTGATCGACACCCGGCCGCTGCGGGCGCCGGCCTATCGCCGGATGTGGATCGGCAACGGGCTGTCGTTCTTCGGGTTCCAGTTCACCTCGGTGGCGGTGCCCGTGCAGATGTACGCGGTGACCCACTCCTCGGCCTGGGTCGGTCTGCTCGGCATCGCCGGGCTCGTCCCGCTGCTGATCTTCGGCCTGTGGGGTGGTGCGGCCGCCGACGTGGTCGACCGGCGCAAGCTGCTGCTGGCCAGTTCGGCGCTGGCCTGGCTGTCCACGCTCGGTCTGCTGGCCCAGGCCCTGGTCGGGGCGAACAGCGGCTGGCTGCTGCTGGTGCTGACCGCGGTGCAGTCGGCCGGTTTCGCGGTGAGCTCGCCGACCCGGCAGGCGATCATCCCGCGGATCGTGCCGACCGGCCTGGTTCCGGCCGCGAACACGCTGAGCTACACGACCACGACGGCCGGCGGGGTGCTCGGACCGCTGGCGGCCGGCCTGATCTTCGGGATCGCGTCCACCGGCACCGGCGTGACCGTCGCCTACCTGGTCGACGCGGCCCTGTTCACGATCTCGTTCTGGGCCACCTGGAAGCTGCCGCCGATCCCGCCGATCGTGCACGCCGAGGACGAGGAGAAGCCGTCGGCCGGGCTGCGCGGCATCACCGACGGCCTGAAGTTCCTGGTCACCCAGCCGGTGCTGTTGCTGTCGTTCGCGGTGGACATCATCGCCATGGTGTTCGCCATGCCCCGGGCACTGTTCCCCGAGGTCGCGGCGGACCGGTTCGGCGGCGGTTCGGCGGTCGGCTGGCTGTACGCCGCGATCGCGATCGGCTCGGTGATCGCCGGGCTCACCTCGGGCTGGATCGGCCGGATCAAGCGGCAGGGAATCGCGCTGATCGTGGCGGTGGTCGCATGGGGGATCGCGATCGGCTTCTCCGGTCTCGCGCACTCGCTGTGGCTGATGGTGCTGCTGCTGGCCGTGGGCGGTGCGGCCGACCTGGTCAGCGCGGTCTACCGGCAGTCGATGCTGCAGACCTTCGCGCCGGACCGGCTGCGCGGCCGGCTCCAGGGCGTCTTCATCGTGGTGGTGGGCGGCGGCCCGCGCCTCGGCGACCTGCGCGCCGGTGCGACCGCCGATCTGACCGGAACCACCGGATCGTGGGCCGGCGGCGGCTTCGCGGCGGCCGGCCTGGCTCTGGTCCTGGGCTTGGCGTTCCCGGCGCTGGCCCGCTACCGACCTCCGATAGTGTCCAAGCATGACTAGCGTCGTGCCGGCCAAGTCCGGAACCCAGTGGTCGATCGAGGCGGACGGTCACCGGGCCGTGGTCGTGGAGGTCGGTGGCTCCCTGCGCCACTACTCCGTCGGCGACGTGCAGGTGCTGGACGGCTTCGAGGCCGACGAGCTCTCGCCGGCCTCGGCCGGGCAGATCCTCGCCCCGTGGCCGAACCGGATCCGGGACGGTCAATACACGTTCGAGGAGCAGAGCTACCAGCTCTCGCTGACCGAGCCGGCCCGGCACAACGCCATCCACGGCCTGGCCAACTGGTCGCGCTGGACGCTCGCCGAGCAGTCCGCCGACGCCGTGACGCTGGAGTTCGACCTGCCCGCCCAGATCGGTTACCCGTGGTGGCTGACGCTGCGCACGCGCTGGCAGGTGTCGGCCGGCGGCCTCACCTGCACGCAGGAGGTCGTCAACAACAGCTCGTCGAACGCGCCGTGGGGTTACTCGGTCCACCCCTACCTGCAGCTGCCCGGTGTCGCGGTCGACGACATCCTGCTGCACGTGCCGGGCAAGACCCGGATCGTGGCCGACAACCGGCTGCTGCCGATCGGCTCGAACTCGGTGGCCGGCACCGAGTACGACTTCACCGCGCCGCGCGCCATCGGCGACCTGGTGCTGGACACCACGTTCGGCGAGATCGAGCACGACGCGTCCGGGATCACCGAGGTGACCATCGCCGACCCGAACTCCGACCACAAGGTCGTGGTCTGGGCCGACGACAAGTTCAAGTACTGGCAGGTGTTCTCGGGCGACACCCTGCACGGCGAGCGCTTCCGCCGCTCGGTCGCGATCGAGCCGATGACCTGCCCGCCCGACTCGTTCCGCACCGGCCGTGACCTGATCGTGCTCGCGCCGGGCGAGCGCTGGACCACCTCCTGGGGGATTCGCAGCTGATGGAGTTCGACGAAGTGGTCCGCCGCCGGCGGATGGTGCGCAGCTACGACCCGGACCGCCCGCTGCCGGCCGAGGTTCTCGACAAGATCGTCCGGCACGGGCTGCGGGCGCCGAGCGCCGGCTTCTCCCAGGGCTGGGGCTTCCTGGTGCTCACCACGCCGGAGGACCGCGAACTTTACTGGACGTCGACGACCGAGAACGCCACCTCGGACTGGCACGGCGACTGGCTGGCCCGGATGCGCAACGCCCCGGCGATCGTCGTCTGCCTCTCCAACAAGTCGGCCTACCTGGACCGGTACGCCCAGGCCGACAAGGGTTGGTCGGACCGGGACGAGAAGCACTGGCCGGTGCCGTACTGGGACATCGACACCGGGTTCGCGGCGCTGCTCATGCACCTCACCGCGGTCGACGAGGGGCTGGGCTCATGCTTCTTCGGCATCCCGGTGGAGACCCAGCAGGACTTCAAGGACGCGTTCGGGGTGCCGGCCGAGTTCACCCCGATCGGGACACTCACCATCGGATACCGCGCCACCGACAAGAGGTCACCGTCACTGAAGCGGGGGCATCGCCCGGTGGACGAGGTGGTGCATCATGGCCGATGGGCCGCAACCGCCGAGTGACGACGGGCGCGGCTAGGCTGGCACCGACAGGCACGGGTTCTTGGAGAGGGGGCAACCCGGAATGATCTTCAAAGCGGTCCGGGACGGGGCCCCGTATCCCGATCACAACACGACGCTCAAGGCCTGGTCGGAGATCCCGCCACGGCCGATCCGGCTGGCCGATCTGATCACCACGAAGCGCGAGCTCGCGCTGGACAAGCTGCTCGCCGAAGACTCGACGTTCTACGGCGATCTGTTCCCGCACGTCGTGGAATATCAGGGCGCGCTCTACCTGGAGGACGGGCTGCACCGCGCGCTGCGGGCGGCCCTGCAGCAGCGCAACCAGATTCACGCCAGAGTTCTGGTAGTGGCGGGCTAACACCGTTAGTTTAAAGACATGGCCGCCGTTGCTCCGTGGGATCTGCTCGACCTCGACTCGCTGCTGACCGACGAGGAGCGGGACGTTCGCGATCTCGCCCGCCGGGTCGCCGACGACCGGGTCCGACCGTCCGTCGCCGACTGGTATGAGACCGGCAGCACCCCGGTCCGTGATCTGGCCGTGGAGTTCGGCAAGCTCGGGCTGCTCGGCATGCACCTGACCGGCTACGGCTGCGCCGGCTCGACCGCGGTCGCCTACGGTCTGACCTGCATGGAGCTGGAGGCGGCCGACTCGGGCGTCCGCTCGCTGGTCAGCGTCCAGGGCTCGCTCGCGATGTACGCGATCTGGAAATACGGTTCCGAGGAGCAGAAGCAGCGGTGGCTGCCGGGCATGGCGGCCGGCGAGCTGATCGGCTGCTTCGGGCTCACCGAGCCTGACCACGGCTCCGATCCGGCCAACATGTCGACCCGGGCCCGCCGCGACGGCGACGACTGGGTGCTCAACGGCGGCAAGATGTGGATCACCAACGCCCCGCTCGCCGATGTGGCGGTGATCTGGGCGCGCACCGACGAGGGCGTGATCGGCTTCGCCGTGCCGACCGACACCCCGGGTTTCTCGGCCCGGGAGATCAAGCACAAGATGTCGCTGCGGGCGTCCAGCACGGGCGAGATCACGCTGGATGACGTGCGCCTGCCCCCGTCCGCGCAGCTTCCGGACGCCCGGGGTCTCAAGGCGCCGCTGTCCTGCCTGACCGAGGCCCGATTCGGCATCATCTGGGGTGCGCTCGGCGCGGCCCGGGACTGCCTGGTGACCGCGATCGACTACGCCACCACCCGGGAACAGTTCGGCCGGCCGATCGGCGGCTTCCAGCTGACCCAGGCCAAGCTCGCCGACATGGCGGTCGAGCTGCAGAAAGGCTTCCTGCTGGCACTGCACCTGGGCCGGCAGCGCGACTCGGCCGGCGCGCTGCGGCCGGAGCAGGTCAGCATCGGCAAGCTGAACAACGTGCGCGAGGCCATCAAGATCGCTCGGCAGTGCCGCACGATCCTCGGCGGGAACGGCATCAGCGGCGAATATCCGATCATGCGGCACGCGAACAACCTCGAGAGCGTGCTCACGTACGAGGGAACTTCGGAGATCCACCAGCTGGTGATCGGCCAAAAATTGACCGGTTTGAACGCCTTCGCCGGCTGAGCGGGTGCGAGTGTCGTACCCCCCTCGTACCGTGAGGGTATGGCCCAGTCACCGGATGTCGACGAACCCACGAGGGAATATCCGGCCCCCACCCCGCCGGTCGCCCCTGATCACGAAGATCCCCCACAGCGGAGCATCGTCGCTCGCGTCCTCATCTTCTTCGGTGTCGTCTTCGCCGTGATCGTCGCGGCCTGTTTCGGGCTGCGAGCGCTCAACGTGCTGCCCAGCTTCGACAACCCGTTCGAGAGCCGCACGACCGACCGCAGCCAGCCGGTCCTGCTCGAGTCGATGCGCGACCTGAGTCGCTACGTCGCGGCCGACGGCACCTTCCAGGTGATCGTCGACCTGCAGGAGAGCAAGGAGAACATCCCCGACTTCCTGATCAACCGGCGCATCCTGTTCGTCGGCTCGGGCACCGTCGAGGAATATGTCGACTTCTCCAAGCTGTCGACCAGCGCGCTCGAGGTCGACAACGAGAAGAAGACCATCAAAATCACCCTGCCCGCGCCCGAGCAGGGCAACGCCGCGCTCGACATGCAGAAGAGCTACATCGTCGAGGAGCAGCGGGGCGCCCTCACCGCGATCGGCGACGCCTTCAAGAGCGACACCGACAAGCAGCAGCGGGTCTACGCGATGGCTCAGACGAAGATCACCGAGGCGGCCCGGGCCAGTGGCCTCGACCAGCGCGCCAAGGACAACACCCAGCGCATGCTGGAGAGCCTGTTCACGAGGCTGGGCTACACCTCGGTCTCGGTGACCTACAGCAACCCGTAGACGGCCGGGCCCGGCTCGCCCTGGCGGGGGCGAGCCGGGCGGCTGGGCTCATTCGTTGGGCAGCATGGCCCAGAGGATGAGATAGATGATGAACTGCGGGCCGGGCAGCAGGCAGGAGATCACGAAGATCAGGCGGACCACGCCGGACGAGAGTCCGAAGCGTCGGCCAAGACCGGAACAGACCCCGGCGATCCAACGGTCGTCGCGGGGGCGGGCGAGTCGGCGGGTCACTGACACTCACTCCTTCACTGGCGGTCACGGGCGATCCCCGCAACCAGGCTCGACGGTAAGGGCGCCGCAACCGCCTTCCCTCAGTCCGGAGGGGGAGAAGGGCAGCCTGGTTCCCGTAAGGGTCACCCGTACCCGAGCGCCACTCGCTGTTAACCTGAGTGCCGATTTCGGGCCAGGTGGCCCCCTGCGATTTGGAGGCAGCGGTGACGCTGGCCGTCCTCACCACCGGCGGCGGCAACGCCCTCACCCCCGCGGATGCGACCCGGCTCGCGGCCGATCTGGAGTCCGCACTGCACGCGGCCGGCGCGACCGAGGTCGAGCGGCTCGGCGACACCCCGGCGGCCCGGCTGCGGGAGGTCGCCCGGCGCGCGCACGACGCGAACGAACCGCTGCTGATCTGCGCCGACAACCTGGTGGCCCACCCCAGCCTGCTGTGGACGCTGGCTACCGAGCCGTCCGGCCGCAGCACCGCGCTGATCGTCACCGACCCGGCCGGTGACCTGCGCGCCGACCGCGGCCAGGTGATCGCGGCCCCGGCCGGCGACGGCACGGCCCGGTTCGTCGGGGCGCTGCGGGTCGCGCCCGGTGACCTGCCCGCCCTCGACAAGGTCGCCGATCGGGCCGACCTGCTGCCGGCGCTGCTCGACGAGGGCGTGGTGCCGATCGCCACCCCGGTCCGGCTGCTGCACGCCGAGCAGGTGCACACCGAGCAGGAGCTGGCCGGCGCACGGGCCGCGGTGGCCGCGGTCGACGAGGACGCGGCCCGGCTCCGGCTCGCGGTCAAGGAGAAGGACGACTTCTTCACGACGTACGCGGTGAGCTCCTGGTCGCCGATCGTGACCCGGACGGCCGCCCGCCTCGGACTGTCGCCGACCGGTGTGACCTGGCTGTCCGTGCTGCTCTCGGTGCTGGCCGCGCTGGCCTTCTGGCAGGCGTCCCGGCCCGCGATGATCGCCGGCGGCATCCTGCTCTACCTGGGCTTCGTGCTGGACTGCGTGGACGGCCAGCTGGCCCGCTACACCCGCACGTTCGGCGCGTTCGGTGGCTGGCTGGACACGATGGCCGACCGCGGCAAGGAGTACGTCGTCTACGCCGGTCTGGCCGCCGGGGCCGAGCGGATCGGACTGCCGTTCGCCTGGCCGCTGGCGATCACCGCGATCCTGCTGCAGACCGTCCGGCACATGACCGACGCCTGGTACGGCCAGCTGCACGACGAGGCCGCGGCCCGCCCCCAGGCCGCGTCCGGGAGCGGCGTGGGTGCCCGGCTGAGCGCGGCCTCGACCAGGGTGCAGGGCGAGGCCGGCTCGGCGGCGTACTGGCTGAAGCGGATCGTGGTCTTCCCGATCGGCGAGCGGTGGGCGCTCATCGCGATCCTCGCCATGGTCACCAACGGCCGTACGGCATTGGCGGCGGTCGTCGGGTTCGGTCTGCTGGCCTTCGCCTACACCCTGGCCCTGCGTTCGCTGCGTTCGCTGTCGATGCGGGTGAGCGTGCTCGACAAGCGCGACCGGTCGCTCTACCGCGACGACGGCCCGCTGGTGCGCGGCGTTCTGCAGAAGCTCGGCGGCCCGATGCCGCTGGCGTTCGCGGCGCTCGGTGCCGTGGCCTCGCTGGCCCTGATCGTGTCCTTCCTGGCCGGCTGGACCGCGTCGCCCGCGCGGGTGGAGCTGGCGGTGACCGCCGCTCTGGTGCTGGCGGCCGGGCTGCCCGCCCGCAACGGCCATCGGGGCCCACTCGACTGGCTGGTGCCGGCCTTCCTGCGGGCCGGGGAATACCTGCTGGTCGCGGCGGTCGGCCTGATCGACGATGTGCCCCCACCGGTGGTTTTCCTGCTGCTCTTCGCATTGGCCCTGCGGCATTACGACCGGATTGCGAGGATGGAGAAGGGCGCGCCCGCCGGTAACACCGCGGGCGTGGTGCTCGGCTGGGACATCCGGGTCGTGGTGCTCACCCTGCTCGCCCTGCTCGGCTGGGCGACCCTCGCGGAGGCGTTGCTGGCCGCGGTGGTCGGCGGCCTGTTCCTGATCAACGCGGTCGTCGACTGGAGGTCCGGCAAGACGTGACCCTGCTGAGCGTCGTCCTCCCGGTCTACCGGGTGCAGGGCTACCTGCGCCAGTGCCTCGACTCGCTGCTCACCCAGTCGTTCGAGGACATGGGACCGGGTGCGCTGGGACGGCCCGGTGGAGGCCGGCGCGGCCCGGAACCTGCTGTCCGGGGCGCCGAAGGTGTTCACCGTCGAGGAGTGGCCGCAGGCGCTGAACGTGCTGCACGTGGCGTGGAACCGGGTGATCCGGCGGGAGCTGCTGGACGTGCTCGGCATCGGCTTCGCGGCGGGCTGGTAGGAAGACGTCTCGTTCACCTTTCCGCTGCTGCTGGCCGCCCCGCGGATCAGCGTCCTGCCGCGCACCTGCGTGCACTACCGGCAGCGGCGCACGGGCGCGATCACCGGCCCCCGGCCGGCTTCCCGGCGCCGGGCGGCTTCGAGGGGCTCCGGTACCGGCGGGCGGCAGGGACGACCCGCGACGGGCGGCCGTCGCATCCTCGACGTCTCGGGCCACCGGTCGTCGAGGACCTCTACCTCGCGGCCGATGTATGGTCACGGACTATTCGTCCGCGATGTTCGATTACGCAGTCCTTGATCGGCCTTTGGTAATTTTCGCGCCTGACTGGCAGGCCTCTACCGATAGGTCCGCGGCGTCTACTTCGATCTGCCGGCCGCGCCGCCGGGACCGGTGGCCACCGAGTTTTCGCAGCTAGCGGCGATCTTCCGGGACGGTGACTTCGCCGATGAGTCTCGCGCGGCGTTCCGATCGCGCTTCTGCTACCTCGATGACGGGGGTGCGGCGGAGCGAGTGGTGCGCCGGATCTCTCCTGAACGGTGAGAGAAAAGTTGTAATCGGTTCACTACCGTGTGCAAATGGCACGTTCACCCGATGGCGCCATATCGATACTCCTCGTCAGAGTGAGCTAGATCGCTGGATTCCCCCGACGGCGATCGCCCGCATTCATCCCCGGCGAAAGGTAGAGACGGTGTCCACCGTCTTGCTCAAGGACGTCACGAAGGTTTGGCCTGATGGCACGGTTGCCGTCGATCACGTGAGTCTCGACGTCAAGGACGGCGAGTTCCTCGTGCTGCTCGGCCCGTCCGGCTGCGGGAAATCGACCATCCTGCGGATGATCGCCGGCCTGGAGGATCCGTCCGAAGGGGACATTCTGCTGAATGGCGACCCGGTGCTGGAGTTGGCGCCCCGGGATCGCAGTATCGCCATGGTTTTCCAAGACTTCGCCCTTTATCCGCACATGACGGTAAGTGACAATATCGGCTTCCCGCTGCGTCTGTCCGGGATGGAGCCGGGCAACCGGCTCGAGCGGGTCGGCGACGTGGCCAGCGCGCTCGGCATCGGCGACGTGCTCGGCCGTAAGCCCAGCCAGCTCTCCGGTGGCCAGCGCCAGCGGGTCGCGATGGGCCGCGCGATAGTCCGCCGTCCGGGCCTCTTTCTGATGGACGAGCCGCTGTCCAACCTCGACAGCGGCCTGCGCGCCGAACTGCGCGCCGAGATCACCGGCCTCACCAGCGAGCTGGGCGTCACCACCATGTACGTCACGCACGACCAGGCCGAGGCGCTCACCATGGCCGACCGCGTGGCGATCATGCGGAAGGGGGTCCTGCAGGACGTCGGCACTCCCACCGAGGTGTACGGGCGACCGGCCACCCTCTACGTCGCCGCGTTCCTCGGCTCACCCCGGATGAACCTGCTCGAGGCGTCCGTCTACGTGCACCTCGATCAGTACGTCGCGCTGAACTTCGGCGAGCAGGCGCTCTACCTGCCGTGGACCGACATTCGAGCCCGCGCGGTGGCGCACTACCACGGTGAGCGCATCGTGGTCGGTATGCGGGCCGAGGCGCTCACCCCGGTGGCCCCCGAGGTGCAGGGTGACGTGCTGCGGGGCCGGATCCGGTTCCTCGAGCACCACGGGCATGAGTCGCTGGCCTTCCTGGACATCGGCGCGACCGCGATCGTGGTGGACGAGATGGGCACCGGCAAGCCCGAGGTGGAGCAGGGCGGGGCGCTCCGGCGGTTCGGCAGCACCCTGCAGAAACTGGCCGGCCGCAACGGTCTGAACGGCGCCACCGCGGTGCAGCCGCGCGAGGAGCGCAGCGTCCTCGACCCGGGCCGGCATCACCGCCGCCCGGCCGAGCTGGCCGTGCGCCTGGCGCCCTATCCGGCGGTCTCGCCGGGTCACCCGCTCGCCGTCGCGGTGCGGATGGACATGCTGCACTTCTTCGCCGAGAGCGGCGCACGCATCGACGTCGGCTGGCGCTGAGAGCATCTCCTCCGAAAGTGAACGCAGGTGCGTCGTGTCTTCATCGGGACATAACGCGTAGGCTGCACCACGGTGGAGGAGAGATTGAGCCAAAGTGTGCGTTCGGCTCCCAAGTCGGGGCCGAACGGTGGCGCGGCCTCTCCACCTTCCGTCGATGCACCCCATCTGCTCGACCGTTCCTTCGGCAGCGACGAGATCGCCGTGCTGCGGCACGAGGTGACCAGCCGGCTGACCGGGATCGGACTGACCGGCGACCGGCAGCAGGGCTTCGTGCTCGCGGTCAACGAGGTGATCACCAACGTCGTGCTGCATGCCGGCGGCCATGGCCGGGTCGTGCTCTGGCTGGCCGGCAGCTCGGTCTGGTGCACGGTGACCGATTCGGGACCGGGGATTCCGGCGAGTTTCCTGCGATCGCCCGAGGTTCCTGAGGCGTTCGAGGTGGGCGGCCGGGGCATCTGGCTGGCTCACCAGCTCTGCGACGAGGTGACCATGGCGACCGGACCGATCGGTACCACGATCGGGCTGCGGATAGCACTGCCACGCCGTACTTCACCCGCTTGAAACGATAGTTTGAACAGGTCGTAACGCCTGCGGAAAATGTGAAGCCGCCCTTCGGGACTCACCACGCGCGCGATGCGACTACATTGGGCGCGTGCTCGGACTACCTCCGCATGTGACGGCATGCCTTTTTGATCTTGACGGCGTGCTCACGCAGACCGCCCTTGTGCACAATGCTGCGTGGAAACAGACGTTCGACACGTTCCTCGAGACGTGGGCGACACAGCACGGACAAGCATTCGTGCCGTTCGACTCCGGCGCCGACTACCACGAATATGTCGACGGCCGGCAGCGCGCCGATGGTGTCCGCACTTTCCTGGCCTCTCGCGGGATCACCCTGCCCGAGGGGACGCCGGATGACGGTCCCGACCAGCCGACCGTGAACGGCATCGGAAACAAGAAGAACCTCCTCGTCCTGCAGAAGATCAAAGAGGGCGCCGTCCAGGTCTACGAGGGCTCTGTGGAGTACCTCAAGGCCGCCCGCGAGGCGGGACTCCGCCGGGTGGTCGTCTCGGCGAGCGCCAACTGCAAGGACGTGCTGGAGGCAGCCGGGATCGCGGACCTCCTGGAGGACCGCGTGGACGGTGTCACCGCCCGCGAGCTGGGACTGCCGGGCAAGCCGGCACCGGACACGTTCCTCTACGGCGCGAAACTGCTCGGGTTGCCCCCGGAGAGCTGCGCCGTGTTCGAGGACGCTCAGGCCGGTGTAGCGGCGGGCCGGGCGGGCAAGTTCGGGATCGTGGTCGGTGTGGACCGCGTCGGGCAGGCAGACGCTTTGTTGGAGCACGGGGCCGACATCGTTGTCACAGACCTGTCCGAACTCCTGACGCGCTGAGCCCGTATCAGCGCTTATATCTTCACGACTTTTTCTCTTTACTCATTCACGAGAGGCACCACCGTGATCCGTGAACGGGCGTATCCCGTGGACCCCTGGCACATCCGGGAGACCCGGCTCGACCTGGACCTGCTGGCCCAGTCGGAGTCGGTGTTCGCGTTGGGCAACGGGCACATCGGGATACGCGGAAACCTGGACGAGGGCGAGCCCCACGGACTGCCGGGCACCTACCTGAACTCGTTCTACGAGCTGCGCCCGCTGCCGTACGCGGAGGCCGGCTACGGCTTCCCCGAGTCCGGTCAGACGATGATCAACGTGACCAACGCCAAGCTGATGCGGCTGCTGGTCGACGACGAGCCGTTCGACGTACGGTACGGCGAGCTCCGCTCCCACGAGCGGATCCTCGACCTGCGAGCCGGCACGCTCGAGCGCACCGTCGAGTGGGTCTCCCCGTCCGGCCAGGCCATTCGGGTCCGCACCGTCCGCCTGGTGTCCTTCACCCAGCGTGCCGTCGTCGCGTTCCTGTACGAGGTCGAGCCGCTCGACGCCTCCTGCCGGCTGATCCTGCAGTCCGAGCTGGTGGCGAACGAGCAGCTGCCGCCGATGAGCAAGGACCCGCGCGTCGCCGCCGTGCTCGACCACCCGCTCCAGTCCGAGGAGATCCTCGAGCAGCGCGCCGGCGGCCTGATGGTGCACCGCACCAAGGCCAGCGACCTGCGGATGGCCGCGGCCATGGAGCACTTCGTCGAGGCACCGGGCAAGCACGAGGTGACCACCGAGGGCCACCCCGACTGGCTGCGCACCACGGTCGCCGCCAAGGTCGGCCCGGGCCAGAAGCTGCGCGTGGTCAAGCTCGCCGCGTACGGCTGGTCCGGCAGCCGGTCGCTGCCCGCCCTGCGTGACCAGGTCGGCGCGGCCCTGGCCAGCGCCCGGCTGGACGGCTGGGAGGGCCTGCTGGAGGCCCAGCGGGAATACCTGGACGCGTTCTGGGACCACTCCGACGTCAAGGTCGAGGGTGACCAGGAGGTGCAGCAGGCGGTCCGCTTCGGGCTGTTCCACACGCTGCAGGCCGGTGCCCGCGCCGAGAAGCGGCCGATCGGCTCCAAGGGCCTGTCCGGCCCCGGCTACGACGGCCACACGTTCTGGGACGCCGAGACGTTCGTGCTGCCGGCCCTCACCTACACCCAGCCCGCCGCGGCGGCCGACGTGCTGCGCTGGCGGCACTCGACGCTGGACCTCGCCCGGGAGCGCGCGCAGACGCTGGGCCTGCAGGGCGCGGCCTTCCCGTGGCGCACCATCCGCGGGCAGGAGTGCTCGGCGTACTGGCCGGCCGGCACCGCGGGCTTCCACATCGGCGCCGACATCGCCGACGCGGTGCGCCGTTACGTGCAGGCCACCGGTGACTACGACTTCGAGCGCGAGGTCGGCCTCGAGCTGCTGGTGGAGACCGCCCGGCTGTGGCGTTCGCTGGGCCACCACGACCGGCACGGCCGCTTCCACATCGACGGCGTCACCGGCCCGGACGAATACACGGCCGTGGTGGACGACAACATCTACACCAACCTGATGGCCCAGCAGAACATGTTCAGCGCGGTGGAGGCGGCCAAGCGGCACCCCGACCTGGCCCGCCAGCTGAGCGTGGACGACGAGGAGATGGCTTCCTGGCGCGACGCCGCGGCGGCCATGCACATCCCGTACGACCGGGAGCTCCAGGTGCATCAGCAGTCGGAGGGCTTCACCCGGCTGCAGGAGTGGGACTTCGAGAACACTCCGCCGGAGGCGTACCCGCTGCTGCTGAACTACCCGTACTTCGACCTGTACCGCAAGCAGGTGGTCAAGCAGGCCGACCTGGTGATGGCGATGTACCTCCGGGGTGACGCGTTCACACCGGAGGAGAAGCAGCGCAACTTCGCCTACTACGACGCGCGTACCGTCCGGGACTCGTCGCTCTCGGCGTGCATCCAGGCGGTGGTGGCGGCCGAGACCGGGCACCTCGAACTGGCCCACGACTATCTGGGCGAGGCCGCCCTGATGGACCTGCACGACCTGCACCAGAACTCGCGGGACGGCGTGCACGTGGCGTCGCTGGCCGGCACCTGGATCTCGCTGGTCGCCGGTCTGGGCGGCATGCGGGACTTCAACGGTCAGCTGACGTTCGCGCCGCGGCTGCCCAGCCGGATCAACAACCTGGAGTTCTCGCTGCTCTGGCGGGGGCTGCGGTTGCGGGTGAGCGTGACCGCCGACGAGGTGACCTACTCGCTGCGGAACGGCGGCGGTGCGGCTCGCCTGGTGATCCACCACCACGGCAAGGACGTCGAGGTCACCCAGGTGAAGCCGGTGACCGTGCCGATCCCGCCGGCCGGACCGGTCGGCCCACCGCCGACCCAGCCGGCCGGGCGCGCCCCGGTGCGCCGCGCTCCACAGGACTGAAAAAAGCCCCCGCCGATCCCGGCGGGGGCTTTTTCACAGAGCGTTAAAGCATTGATACGTGTACGTGGTCCTTGTGATTACTGACACCGTGGTAGGCATGCCAGCCGGTCGCCGGGAACCAGATCTGCGCGTACCAGATGACGTAGTAGATGCCCAGCCGGTCGGCGTTGCGCACGAGGAACGCCATCAGGTCGTTGCCGTACTTCTTCATGGTGGCGTTGTGCGCCTCCGAGAAGCCGCTCTTCTGCAACGACCAGTCGCAGGCCCGGCCCTTCGGATGCTCGAATGGCCCGCCGTCGCGGTGGCAACCCACGAAGTTGTCGAAGCCGGCCTTTTTCACCTCTTGGTACATGTGCAATGTACGCGCGGTGATGCAGCCGCTGGTCGTCGGATCTTTCACGGTGCATTTCTGGGCCGAGAAGCCGCCGTCGGAATTGCGCGGCGCGGGTGCCGCGACCTTCGACGTGGCGTCCACGAAACCGGCGGTCAGGCCCTCGCCGCCGATCAGCTTGAGTGCCTTGTCGGCCGCGTCCTTCTGCTTCTGCATCGCGGTGAGGTTGGTCTTCTGTGCCTTCACCTCGGAATCGAGCGCGGCCTTGGTCGCCTCGACCTCGTCGATCGCGGCGTTCAGCTCGCGCAGCTTCCGGTCATGCAGCGTGTTGATCTCCTCGAGGGAGACCGCCTTCTTCAGGAAGTCGTCCGAGCCGCTGCTGCCGAGCAGGAAGCTCGCGGTGCCCAGGTGCCCGGTGCGGTACTGCTGGGCCGCGATGGCGTTGACCTCGGGAATCAGCACATCGCGCTTGGCCTCGGCGATGGTGATCTTCACGCCCAGAGCTTTCTGGGTCGTGGTCGACTTGGCGACCAGGTTCTTGGCCTGGACGTACTTGCGGTTGGACGACTCCAGCACCTCGTCGAGGGTGGCGTCGCCCTTGTCGTCGCCCTTTTCGTCGGGCTCGGCCGACGTGGACGGCGAATCGTCAGGGTCAGCGCTCGCCGGCGTTGCGGGTGCCGCCAGGAAAGAGACGGCAACGAGCGGCGCCAGGGCAAGTGTCAGCCACCGGCGGGCACGTACGGACATTCACGTTCCTTCCAGTTGACCGCCGACCGAGTTAGCTGACGGGTTCGGGATGGAAGCGATCCCTACCGCTCGCGCGGATTCACCCCACTGACCTGGTTCCCCGGCACGTCCTTGCGGACGATTAGGCGGTGGTCTGCCGGCACCTCGGGGGCGGTGCCTTCGGCGGCAGAACCGGCGCCAGTTTACCCGAGCCTCCGCTGTCCGACAGTGCTCAGAAAAACGCGAATGCGGTGATGTTGCCGGCACTTTCCGTGAACTCGTCACGCAAGGTCGTCGGTCTATTGCGCAGAGTGCGAGACCTATCGATCAGTCGATGTCATGGGTATCGTCGGTCGCGATCCCCACCCGGGATCGCCGCTTAATCGCCTCAGGGCGAGCCGGGGAACCAATGTTCCTTGGGGTGAATCCGCGAGAGCGGTAGGGATCACTTCCATCCCGAACCCGTCAGCTAACTCGGTCGGCGGCCGACGGAAGGAAATGTTTGTGCGGCAGAAAACTGTCCGCCGTCGATTAGTGGCACTGGTTGCCCTTTTCGCGGCGAGCGCGGTGCTGGTCGCCGCGCCGGCGAGCGCGGCGCCGGGCGACACCGGTGACGACGGCGAGGGCGGCTCGAAGTCGCTGATCGAGCAGGTCGAGGCCGCCTCCAAGGGCTATGTGGAGGCCAAGGAGGCGCTGGCCAAGTCCAAGACCCGGCAGACCGAGCTGACCGCCAAGGTCAAGGAGCTCGACACCCGGCTGGGCCCGCAGCAGGCGGCGGTCGACCTGATCGCTGCGCAGGCCTACCGGACCGGCCGGCTCGGCCCGATGAGCGCGCTGCTCACCGCCGAGTCGTCGAGCGGTTTCCTGGACCGGGCCCAGACGCTGGAGACCGTCGCGGTCAAGCAGCAGGCTGTGATCAAGGACCTGAAGCAGACCCGCGACCAGCAGCAGCAGGCGAAGCTGGCGATCGACGCGACCATCCGGGACCAGCAGAAGCAGGTCAACGTGATGGCCAAGCGCAAGGCTCAGGCGGAAAATGCGCTGAAGGCGGCCAACCAGGGCAAGGACGACCCGCAGTCGACCGACGGGGGTAAGAGCGACTCGGCCTCCTCGTTCCAGGGCGGCAGCGGCATGGTCGATGACCCCACCAGTGGTGGCCGCATCACCCAGCGCATGCTGCACGCCATGCAGCAGGCCCAGGCGGACGGCTTCACGCACTATGTGCACTGCTTCCGCGAGCAGAACAGCGGCGAGCATCCCAGGGGCCGGGCCTGCGACTTCGCGGCCGACAAGGGCGGCTTCGGCGGGGTGGCGACCGGCAGCAGCAAGACGTACGGCACCAACCTGGCGAACTACTTCATCAACAACTCCAGCCAGCTGGGCGTGCTCTACGTCATCTGGTTCCGACGCATCTGGCTACCCAGCAGCGGCTGGAAGTCGTACAGCGGTGGCAACGGCGATCCGTCCAGCGATCACACCAACCACGTGCACCTGTCGGTCAAATAAGACAGGTGGGAGGGGGTACGAGACCTACTTCTTCACGAAGGTCTCGTACTCCTTCATCACGTCCTCGGTCGGGCCGTCCGCCTTGATCACGCCGCCCTCGAGCCAGATGCTGCGCTCGCAGGTGTCCCGGATCGACTGCTCGCTGTGGCTGACCAGGAACACCGTGCCCGCCTCGGCCCGCAGGTCGCGGACCCGCTGCTCGCTGCGCTTGCGGAACTTCGCGTCGCCGGTGGCCAGGGCCTCGTCGATGAGCAGCACGTCGTGCTTCTTGGCCGCGGCGATCGCGAAGCGCAGCCGGGCCGACATGCCGGACGAGTAGGTGCGCATCGGCAGCGAGCTGAAGTCACCGCGCTCGTTGATGCCGGAGAACTCGATGATGTCGTCGACCTTCTCCTTGACCTGGGCCGGAGTCATGCCCATGGCCAGGCAGCCGAGCGTCACGTTGCGCTCGCCGGAAAGATCGTTCATCAGGGCCGCGTTCACGCCGAGCAGCGAGGGCTGGCCGGACGCGTAGATCGCGCCGCCGCGCTCGACCGGCAGCAGGCCGGCGATCGCCCGCAGCAGGGTCGACTTGCCCGAACCGTTGGTGCCGATCAGCCCGATGGCCTCGCCCCGGTAGGCGACGAAGCTGGCGCCCTTGACCGCGTGCACCTCGCGGATCGCCGTGCTCTTCTGCCGGGTGACCAGCCGCTTGAAGCTGCTCAGCGGGGACGACTGGTGCGGCCCGATCGAGCCGTGGATGCGGTAGATGATGTGCGCGTTGTCCGCGATGATCGTGGGGACCCGCTCGGTGTCAGCCACGGCCGTAGCCCTTCTCTCCACGCCAGAAGTACGCATATCCGCCGATGCCGACGACCAGCGCCCACACAGCCGCCTCGGTCCAGAGCAGCATCGGCGAGCCGGCCAGCGTGACATTTTCCATCAGTGCGTGCCGGATCAACTCGATGAAGACGAGGACCGGGTTCGCCTCGATCACGGCCAGCTTCCAGCCGTGCAGGTGCTCGGTGTACTTGGTGACCGGGTAGAGCACGGCCGAGCCGTACAGCCAGACCCGCATGATGAACGGGATCAGCTGGCGCAGGTCGTGCAGCTTCGAACCGAGCCGGGAGACGAGCATGGCGGCGCCGGCGTTGAAGATCGTCTGGAGCAGCAGGGCCGGGATGATCAGCAACCATTGCCAGTTGATCGGCTCACCGGTGAACAGCACGATCGCGATCAGCACGGCCATCGAGGCGATCATGTTGCGCGCCTCGACCAGGGCGATCGAGATGGGCAGGCTGGCTCTCGGGAAGTGCAGGGCCCGGATCAACCCCAGGTTGCCGCTGACCGCTTGGACGCCGGTCTGCACCACGGACTGCGTGTAGCCGAAGATGAAGACGCCGGCACACAGGTACGCGATGAAGTTGTCGGTGTCGCGCTTGGTGTTCAGCAGCACGCCGAAGATCACGTAGTAGACGCCCGCGTTGATCAGCGGGGTCAGGACCTGCCAAATCATCCCCAGCCGGGTGTTACCCAGTGCGGCGGAGACCTTGGCGCTGGCGAATTCCCAGATGAAGTGCCGGTAGGCCCAGAGCTGCCGGGTGTATTCCGGCAGGCTGGGCAGGCGCCCGGCGGTGCCCAGCCCGTACTTCCGGGCCAGCTCCTGGGGAGTAGGCCCGGTGTAGGACTCGACGACGGTCGTCTGAGCCATGGGGTGGTGCTCCGATCTCGTCGGCCCGAGGGGAGAGTCGGGTCCAGGTACTTTCCGCGAGAACACAACTAGCAAGCATGCCTGTGCCGCTGTCGATGGAACGCTGTCGTATCGACGTGCCGGAAGATTATCCGACCGAACGGCGGAACGCAACCGTTACGTCCTGGCGTATAGTGACCGTGTGGCGACAGGGAAGCGTGCACCCGCCGGGGCGGCAGTGCTCCGAGGCGACATCACCAAGGCGATCCGCGACGCGGTCATGACCGAGCTTGCCGAGGTCGGTTATGGCCGGCTCTCGATCGAGGCCGTGGCCCGCCGGGCGGGGGTGGGCAAGACCGCGATCTACCGGCGCTGGAGCAACAAGCTCGAGATGGTCCTCGAGATCGTTTCGGACGTGGCCGGACGCAGTGTCCCGCTGCCCGACACCGGCAGTTTCGCCGGTGACCTCCAACTGCTGCTGATGATCGTAGGCAAGGCACTCCAGCATCGGATCGCCTCGCAGATCATTCCCGACCTGATGGCCGAGGCGTCCCGCAACCCGCAGATCGCCGAAACCCTCCAGAAAGCGCTGCGCACCCACCAGCAGGCGGTCGGCGACAAGCTGATCGGCCAGGCGGTGGCCCGCGGCGAGCTGCCCGCCGGCACCGACCCTGACCTGGCCGTCGACCTGCTCCTCGGCCCGCTCTACTGGCGGCTCGCGGTGGCCCGCACCCCGCTGCCGGACGACTACCTGGACAAGATGATCGTGGCGGTGACCGCGGCGCTGAAGGCCGCCAACTGAACAACCGAACTGCAACCTGGATGCGTTTTCGGTGGCGACGCCGAGGCCGATGTTAGGGGCCACCCCCGACGCCAGGAGCCGCTATGCGCCAGCATCTCGACCTCGACGCCACCGCCCTGTTCACCCTGATGATGAGCGGGCAGGCCGAGGAGCGCGGGCCGAAGCCCGCGCGGATCACGCCTTCGGCGCCGGTGGGACTCTGGTTCAGCGAGGACGGCACGGTCCGGCTCGACATCAAGACCGACGGTACGTACGACGGGCAGGTGGCCGGCCGCAAGCGTCGCGCGCACGGCACCTACCACATCGACGGCTCGCTGATGACCCTGAGCGACGACTCCGGCCTGAACACCCCGGTCACCCTGCGCGAGGGCGAGCTGGAGATGGCCGGCCACCGCCTAGGCCCGGTCCGCTAGACCAGAACCAGCTCCCGGGCGGCGGTCTGCCGGGTGTCCAGCCGGTTGCTCATTACCGCCAGCAGCAGGCCCGCGACGGCCAGGCCGACGCCGAGCCAGGCCGACGAGAGGTAACCCCAGCCGGCCGCGATGACCAGGCCACCCAGCGCCGCCCCGAGGCTGTTCGCCAGGTTGGTGGCCGACTGGTTGACCGCGGCGCCCATCAGCTGGGCGCCCGGCGCCACCGAGATCAGCAGCGATTGCAGGGCCGGGCCCATGAAGAGGCTGGCCGCGCCGATCAGGAACGCGCCCGCGAACAAGCCGATCGGGTTGCCGGCGATCAGCCCGAAAAGTGCCGTCGTGGCGATCATGCCGGTGAACCCGAGGAGCACGCTGCGCCGCAGGTTGCGGTCCGACGCGATGCCGCCGATCGCGTTGCCGACGGTCATGCCGAGCCCCATCACGGCCAGCACCCAGGGCACCGCTGATTCCGACAATCCGGTCACATGCGTGGTGATCGGCGCGATGTAACTGTTCACCGCGAAGAAGCCGCCGAAGCCGACCGCCGCCACCAGGGCCACCAGCCAGACCTGCGGGGAGCGGAACGCGGCCAGTTCGGCCCGGGGCGAGCCGCCCGGGGCGGCCGCCACCTCGGGCACGACCGCGAGCACGGCCAGCAAGGTGAGAGCGAAGACCGAGGCCACCGCGAGGTACGCGATGCGCCAGCCGACCGCCTGCCCGAGCCCGGTGATCAGCGGTACGCCGAAGACGTTCGCCGCGGTCAGCCCGCTCAGCACGACCGCGAACCCCTTGCCCTGGTTGCCCGCCCCGAGCATGGACGCGGCGAGCAGGCCGGCCGCCCCGAAGTAGGCCCCGTGGGCCAGGCCGGCCACGAACCGGCCGGCCAGGATCAGACCGAACGTGGGGGCCAGCGCCGAGGCCACCGTGCCGATCGTGAACATCGCGAGCAGGCCGAGCACCAGTCGCCGGCGGGGGACCCGGGCGGTCAGGGCGGCGATCGTCGGTGCGCCCGCCACCACGCCCAGCGCGTAGACCGTGATGATCCAGCCGGCCGTGGCCACCGCGCCCGACGAGGAACGGGCGTACGCCTCGGGCAGCAGATCCTGGGCGACCTCGGGCAGCAGGCCCATGGCCGCGAACTCGGTGAGGCCGAGGCCGAAGCCGCCCAGAGCGAGCGCGAGAAGAGCCGCCCAACGGCGACCGGCGGTGAGTTTGTCCACGTCAACGACTCTAGAACGTTCTAGATCGTGGCGTAGTAGAACGTTCTAGCGATCACACGTAAATTCTTGGTGCATGCGAACCGGTGAGCGACGCACCACCCTGGCCGACGTGGCCGCCGAGGCCGGCGTGAGCGTCGCGCTCGTGTCGATCGTCATGCGGGCAGCGCCCGGCGCCAGTGCCGCGACCCGGCAGCGCGTCCTCGAGGTCGCCCGCCGCCTCGACTATCAGCCCGACAGCCGGGCCCGCCTGCTGCGCAGCGGCGAGAGCCGGCTGCTCGGGGTGGTCTTCGGCGTCCGGCACCCGTTCCACGACGACCTTCTCACCGGGCTCTACGACGCGGCCGACAAGCAGGGCTACGAGCTGACGCTCAGCGCCGTCACCCCGCGCCGCGACGAGCGCACCGCCATCGCCGGACTGCTCCAGGACCGCTGCGCGGCGCTGATCCTGCTCGGCCCGCTGGCGCCCACCGCCGAACTGGCCACCCTCGCCGACCGACTGCCGGTGGTGGTGATGACCCGGGCCGTCCGGCACCGCGCCGTCGACGTGGTGCGCACCGACGACTCCCGCGGCCTCCAACTGGCCGTCGATCACCTGGTGGAGCTGGGCCACCGCCGGATCGCGCACGTCGACGGCGCCCGCTGGGTGGCCTCCGCCGACCGCCGCCAGGGCTACCGGGACGCGATGCGCCGGCACGGCCTCGACGAGTTCGTCCGAGTCATCCCGGGCGGCTCCGGCGAGGAGGACGGCGCCCGCGCCGCCCGCCTCCTGCTGGACGACCCGCCCACCGCGGTCGCCGTGTTCAACGACCTGGCCGCCACCGGCCTGCTGGACGTGCTGCGCCGGCACGACCTCGACGTGCCCGGCGACATCAGCGTGGTCGGGTACGACGACAGCAGCTTCAGCCGGCTCGCGCACATCGACCTCACCACCGTCGCCCAGGACATCGACACCATGGCCACGCTCGCCGTCTCCCGCGCGGTCGAACGCGTCGCCGGCGCCCACGTCGCCCACCGCGAGACGGTCATCGCGCCCCGCATGGTCATCCGCGGTACGACTGGCCCACCGCGCTGAGGCACGGCATGCTCGCACCATGATCAATTGGTTGACGAGCGCCGCGTTCACCGCGTTCGGGGCGCCGACCACCTGGGCCGAGCTGCTCGGCTTCGGCACCGGCCTGGTGAACGTGGCCCTGCTCGTGCGGCAGCACATCCTCAACTGGCCGCTCGGCATCCTCAACGTCCTGCTGCTCATGGTGGTCTTCTGGTCGGCCGGCCTGTACGCCGACGCCACCCTGCAGATCGTCTACGTGGTCCTCGGCATCTACGGCTGGTGGGCCTGGCTCTACGGCGGCGCCCGGCGCAGCCGGCTCGTGGTCCGCCGCACCAGCCGGCCCGAGTGGCTCGGCCTGGCCGGCGCCGGGGTGCTGCTGACCGCCGGCCTCTGGCTCTTCCTCGATCGGCTCACCGAGTCGACGGTCCCGCTCGCCGACGCGGTCACCACCGCGTTGTCGCTGCTCGCGACGTACGGCCAGACCCGCAAGCTGATCGAGAACTGGTGGCTGTGGATCGCCGCCGACCTGATCTACATCCCGCTCTACGGCTACAAGGACCTCTGGCTCACCGCGATCCTCTACGTGGCGTTCCTCGCCCTGTGCATCCTCGGCCTGCGCTCCTGGCAGACGGCCCGGCGCGAGATGATCACCAGGTGACGTACCGGCACGGTCTGATCGTCGGCAAGTTCTATCCACCGCACGCCGGCCACCACGCGCTGATCGCCGCGGCCGAGGCGGCCTGCGAACGGGTCACCGTGGTGGTCGCGCCGTCGACCCGGGAATCGGTGCCGCTCGAGGCCCGCCTGGCCTGGCTGCGCGAGGCGCACGGCCCGCGGGTCCGATTCGTCGGCGTGCACGACGACCATCCGGTCGACTACGCCGACCGGGACGTCTGGGAACTGCACATGGCCGTCTTCCGGACGGCCGTCGGCGACGACCGGGTGGATGCGGTCTTCTCCTCCGAGGCGTACGGGTCGGAGCTGGCCGAACGCTTCGGGGCCGAGGCGGTGACCGTCGACCTCGACCGTCTCGCCGTGCCGGTGTCCGGAACCGCCGTCCGGGCCGACCCGCCCGCGCACTGGCACCTGCTCGGCCCCGGCGTGCGCGGCTGGCTGGCGAAGCGGGTCGTGGTCGTAGGGGCCGAGTCGACCGGGACCACCACGATGGCCCGCGCGCTGGCCCGGCACTACCGGCTGCGTGGCGGCCCGTGGCGGGACACCCGCTGGGTGCCCGAGTTCGGCCGCGAGCTCACCGAACGCAAGCTCGCCCAGCTTCAGCTCGACCGGCCAGCGGCCACGGTCTTCGACGTCACCTGGGACCGGGACGACTTCGTGACGGTCGCCGAGGAGCAGAATCGGGCCGAGGACCGGGCCGCCCGGAAGGGTTCGCCGGTGCTGTTCGGCGACACCGACGCCTTCGCCACCACCATCTGGGAGGAGCGCTACCTGGGCAGCACGTCGGCCGAGGTGCGGGCCCGGGTCCGCCGTCCCGATCTCTACCTGCTCACCGACGACCGGGACGTCCCCTTCCACGACGACGGGCTGCGCGACGGCGAACACCTGCGGACCTGGATGACCGGCCGCTTCCGCGCCGAACTCGACGCCCAGCCCGTACCCCACCTGGTGTTGACCGGAAGCTATCGGCGGCGCCTGAGCGCCGCGGTGGCGGCGACCGACGACCTGCTCGCGCGGGGTTGGATCTTTGCCGCGCCGCTAAGTGCGGCGGCCCACACGCCGATCGGAAGGTGAGAGGAAGTGATTAAGGGGTACGTATGCGGCGGATCGTCCTCACGCTGGCGGTGTTGCCGCTCGCGCTGAGCGGTTGTGGTGGCAGCGCCACGCCCACCGCCTCGGCGTCGCCCACCCCGACCAGCGGCCCCTGGCTGCGCCTCGACTCCGGCAGCCCGACCACCACCCCCGGCACCAACAGCACCTTCTCCCCGAAGAGCGGCCTGCCACCGGTGTCGTTCCTGCCGACCAGCTCGGCGTGTGCGGTGGCCTGGCCGGACACTGTCGGCCTGGTCCTGATCCCGATGGTGATCACCCCGATCTCCGGTGGTTTCACGGTCCAGTGGCCATCGAAGTACGGCTCGTACTACCGGATCACCGCGGTGCCGCAGGGCCTGGTTCTGGGCCCCCAGCCCGAGCCGTCGTGGCAGACGGTGCAGGCCGGCGACAACTGCACGGTCTCCGCCACCCTGACCGGCCTGACCTCGGGCGCTCCCTACATCATCTGGCTGGACGCCCCTGACACCCCGAGAGATGTGGACGGCACCCGAAGCCTCTACAGCGGCAAGTCCAACGTCGTCAAGCCGCTCTAGAAGGCGGTGGTGTTGCGGCCGCTGAATTTGGCGGCGTAGAGGCGCTCGTCGGCCTGGCGGAACAGGGTCTCGCCGGTCAGGCCGTCGGTCAGGGCGGCCAGGCCGACGCTCACCGTCAGGTTTACGCCGGGGATGATGTTCGATCCGGCCACCGCGGCCCGGATTCGTTCGGCCACCTCGCGGCCTACCGTCAGGTCGCCGCGGAGGAAGACGGTGAACTCGTCGCCGGCGTAGCGGACCGGGACGTCCTCGGTCCGGCAGTGGGCCCGCAGGATGTGGGCCACCTCGCGCAGCGCTCGGTCGCCGACCGAGTGGGAGTAGGCGTCGTTGACCGCCTTGAAGTGGTCGACGTCGACCAGCAGCAGCACCAGCGGGGCGGCCAGGTGGCCGGTGTCGATGCGGTCCAGGAGCAGGTCGAAGCGGCGGCGGTTGCCCAGGCCGGTCAGCGGGTCGCGGAGCACCTCGCGTTCGGCGTGGGCCCGGGCCGCCTCGGCCTCCTCCTGCTGGCGGGCCTGCCGGAGCATGGCCAGGCGTTGCAGGCGGACCCGCCACAGCTCCCGGGTCTGGCCCTCGACCGCCTCGAACAGGTCGCGGGCCGATTGGCTGTCCTCGGTCTCCCGGGCGGTGCGGGCCAATTCGTACCGGATGATGGGTTTCTCGTCGGGGCGACCGCCGAACGCGCACAGCTCGCGGGCCGCGACGAGCTCGCGGCGGGCCTCGACCAGCGCGCCCTGCGCGCGCAGCACCAGGCCCAGCGCTAGGTGGGCCATCCGGGCCGGCTGGTAGTTCTCGGCCGTGCGCAGCGGCATGATCGCCTCGCGGGCGAGTTTCTCGGCCGGGATCAGGTCGCCCAGCTTGGCCAGAGCCAGGGCCAGCATGGCGGCGGCGCGCACGTCGTCGGGGCGTTCCTCGACGTGCGGGCGGGTGATCGCGACGCAGCGGCGCAGGCGGGTGGCGCCCTCGTCGTGGCGTCCGATGTGGTTCAGCCGGAGTCCCCAGTAGAGCAGCGTCGTCGCGTGCACCAGGTCGAACGCGTTGGTGGCCTCGCTGAGGTGCTCGTAGGTGGCGGACGCGATCTCGTACATCTCGGCGGCCGTGGCGGCCTCGGCGAACGAGCAGAGGGCGGAGATCCGCCGGTCGCGGCCGGGATGGGCGACGTCGAGCAGGACGGCGGCGCGGGCCAGGTTGCGCATGCCGTCGACGTAGCGGGAGCGCAGCACGTCGAACTGGGCCAGGTCGCAGAGGGTCTTGGCCTCACCGAGCGCCGAGCCGGCGGCCCGGTGCGCGCGCAACAACCGGTCGGCCAGCTCGGCGCCTTCGCGGTACCGGCCCATGTAGAGGTTGGCGTACATCTTGCCCTGGAGCAGGAAATGCTCGGTGCGATGATCGCCGCATTGCCGGGCGATGGCGAGGTAGGCGTCGGCGGCCTCGATGCCCTCGCGGCACCGGCCGGTGTTGACCAGCCGGTGCACCCGGATCGCCAGAAGGTGTAGCGGACCGAACGCCGTCACCGGCACCGGTAGCCGGGGGTCACCTTCCATGCGATCAGTATCAACAAAACCGCTGGGATCAACAGCATCAGTTTGTCGATATTGAAGACCTCGTTGATCGGTTATTTCCTGACAAACTTGTCGAGGCCGCCGACGAGCAGGTCGAGACCCAGCTCGAAGCGCTCGTCCGTGCCGCCGCCGATCATGTCGCGCGCGTGCCTGCGAAGGTTGGGATAGGTGTCCTCGGGGAGCTGTTCGAAGTACGCCACCAGGTCCTCGCCGAGCTCCAGGATGTCGGTGGGCGTGGTGGCCTCGCCGCGCCAGATCGACATCTCGTAGGCGTCGGCGGTGATGTAGAGGAAGATCCGGTCCATCGCCCAGGCGGCGACCCGCGATGGCACGCCGCCGGCCAGCATGAGGGTGAGCATCGCCTCGGAGATGCGCATCGCGTTCGGTCCGCTGGGGACGGTGCCCAGCGCGGTGCGGGCCAGGTCGTAGTGGTCGGCCAGCGCCCGGTGGCCGTTGCGGGCGATCTCGCGCACCTGCTCCTGCCACCGGGCCGCGTCGAACGGCGGGACCTCGACCAGGCCGCACACCTCTTCGAACATCAGCTGGAGCAGCTCGTCCTTGCTGGTCACGTGGGCGTACAGACTGGACGGGCCGGTGTCGAACTCGGCGGCGATGCGCCGCATGCTCACCCCGTCGACGCCCTCGGTCTTGACGATGCGCAGGGCGGCCTCGACGATCTGCGCCTGACTCAAGGGGACCTTGGTGGGGCGCTCGGGCTTCGCCGGCCGACGCCACGGAGATTCTCTCATCGTCGGCTAATTTACTTGACGCGAACGGTGTTCGCCAGTAGAACGGTGTTCGTGACGACGAACACTGTTCAAAAGACGGCTCCAAACGCACCCGGCACCTACCGACATCGGTGGGTCGCGCTCTTCGTGATCCTCGCCGTCGAGGTGATGGATCTCCTCGACTCCCTGGTCACCAACATCGCCGGCCCGTCCATCCGCACCGAGCTGGGCGGGTCCTACAGCCTGATCCAGTGGCTCGGCGCGGCGTACACCCTGGCCATGGCGATCGGGCTGCTCACCGGCGGGCGGCTCGGCGACATCTACGGCCGCCGGCGGATGTTCCTGATCGGGGCGATCGGCTTCACCCTCGCCTCGCTCGCCTGCGGCCTCGCCCAGACGCCCACCCAGCTGATCGTCGGCCGGGCGGTGCAGGGCCTGTTCGGTGCCGTGATGCTGCCGCAGGGCCTCGGCATGATCAAGCAGCTGTTCACCCCGGCCGAGCAGGCCAAGGCGTTCGGCGCGTTCGGGCCGGTGATGGGCCTCTCCTCGGTCGGCGGCCCGATCCTGGCCGGCTGGCTGGTCGACGCCGACTACTTCGGTTCCGGCTGGCGCATGATCTTCTTCATCAACCTGCCGCTCGGCCTGTTCGCGGTGCTCGGGGCGATCAGGTTCCTGCCCGAGTTCAAGAGCGAGAAGGCGCCGCGCCTCGACGGCCTCGGCGTGGTGCTGGCCGCGGTCGGCGCGTTCCTGCTGCTCTACCCGCTGGTGCAGGGCCGCGAGCTGGACTGGCCGGTCTGGTGCTTCGTGATGCTGGCGGCCGGCGTGGTGATCTTCGGCCTGTTCGCGATGTTCGAGGCCCGGCGCGAACGCAACCACCTCGATCCGCTGGTCACGCCCAGCCTGTTCCGCAAGCGGGCGTTCTCCGGCGGGCTCGCGCTCGGTCTGGTCTTCTTCGGCGCGCTCATCGGCACCGGCCTGGTGATGACGTTCTACCTGCAGATCGGTCTCGGCTATTCGCCGCTCAAGGCCGGTCTCACCACGCTGCCGCAGGCACTCGGCACGGTGGTCGGCTTCATCGCGGCCGGCGCCGGGCTCACCGAGCGACTCGGCCGCAAGCTGTTGCTGCTCGGCACGGTGGTGATGACCGTCGGCGTGGCCGCGTTCGCGCTGACCGTGCAGCTGGCCGGGCCGGACATCACGCCGTGGCACATGATTCCCTCGATGCTGCTGGTCGGCGCCGGGATGGGCCTGGCCATGGCGCCGTTCTTCAACATCGTGCTGGCCGGGGTCGACAACGAGGAGACCGGCTCGGCCTCCGGCGCGCTCACCTCGGTGCAGCAACTCGGCGGTGCGTTCGGCATCGCGGTGCTCGGCACGATCTTCTTCGCGCTGCTGCCCAGCCAGGTGGCGTCGCACGTGGACGACTCGTCGGCCGAGCTGCGTTCGGTGCTGACCACGGCCGGGGTTCCGTCCGACACCCAGCCCGCGGTGATCAGCGGGATCCGGGACTGTCTGCGTGACCGCGCCGCCGCGGACGACCCCGACGTGGTGCCGGCCAGCTGCCAGGGCTCCGGATCAAACCCGGAGATCGCGGCGTACGCCCAGGAGCAGGTGCGCGCCGGGTTCCAGGCCACCACGATCCGGACCACCGGGGTGACCGTGCTGCTGCTGATGCTCGCCTTCGGGCTGGCCTTCCTGCTTCCGAAGGAGGCCAGGCCCGAGGACGAGGTGGCGCACTAGACGGTCGGCAGGCCGGCGGCCCGCCACGCGGCGAAGCCGCCGGCCAGGTCGGTCGCCTTCGCCAGGCCCAGGTCCTGCAGCGAGGCCGCGGCCAGGCTGCTGGTGTAACCCTCCTGGCAGGTCACGATGACCTCCAGGTCGTACGAGCCGGCGAACGGCAGCCGGGCGTCGCTGCGCGGGTCGAGCCGCCACTCCAGGACGTTGCGCTCGATGATCACGGCGCCCGGGATCTCGCCGAACTCGGCCCGCTGCGCGGCCGGCCGGATGTCGACCAGCACGGCACCGCGACCCAGGGCCGCGGCCGTCTCGAACGGGCCGAGCCGGGTCAGCCGGGTGCGGGCCTTCGCCAGGATCTCGTCGATGCTCATCGGGGGCGCGGTCACCACTGTGCACCGGCCTTCTCGACGGTGAGCACCTCGAGGCCGCCGCCCGCACCGATCCGGTACTTGGTCATGGTGGTGAGCGCCGGGCCGTAGACGTGGATGCTGACCGCCGGGCGTGAGGACCGGTTGGTGATCCGGTGGATGTGCCGGGTGCCGAACCGGCGGCCGGCGCCTTCGCCCAGCTCGCGGCCGGTGATCCGGGCCGGCCCGCCGGCCGGCAGCGACACGGTGTCCTCGGTGAGGGTGCCGGCGAAGACGTGGAACGCGCCGGCCGAGCCACCGTGGTCGTGCAGCTCGGTGCACTGGCCGGGCAGCCAGGTCAGCAGCCAGACCTCGTGGTCGTCGGCCACGGCAAGCCGCTCGTACCACCGGTTGGCCGGGTTGAACCGGGGTGCCACCGGCCATTCGTCGGAGGTGGCCGCGTAGCGGGCGGCGACGGCGAGGTGGTCGAGGCGTGTGTCGACGGCGGTCACGGGAGCTCCTCGTTTAGCATACATTGCCTATCAGTCCTATAGGTTTAACGCCCGACTGCGGCCAAGGATAGCGGTAAGCGCGGTCTTGTGGGCGAAAAAATCAGCGAAGCAGGGTGGAAAAGCGGAATACGCTGCTCAGCTGGGACAGCATGCGCTGGCGCAGTGCGCCAGATCGGTCGCCAGGTCGGCGACGAGAGGGATACCCGTCCGCTGCATGAGGATCATCGTGGCCCGGTCGGAGATCACCGGTCAACCCGGTTCCGGCATATGGGAGAAACTTTCTCTACCACCGGCCGCGACGCTTGGCCCACGTCAGCAGCAGCGCCGGCGATCACGGTGACCCGCTGCTCCAGGTGCCAGACGTCGGTGGTCACCTCCTCGATGAAGACCTCGAGGCGATGGATCAAGGAGGAGGTGATCGCATAGGCCAGCTCGTACGGCGAATCGGGCCGGAACCGACCGTTCTCCAGCCGGCGCCGCACTCCCTCGGTCTCCCGGAGTGCGACTTCCAGGGAAAGGGCCGGATTGATCGGGCCGTGCACGGTGACGACATACTTTTCGCCGATTATCTGGTCGAGTTCGAGATAGTGGACATGACCCGACGGGCCCCGCTCCGGTCCGTGCCGGATCAAGAGCTGCTGATACGGATAAATCCGGACACGGGGCACGCGGTTTCGTTGCATACAGTCGCGGACCGTCAGCGGGTGACACCCGAGAACGTCGGTGAGCAGCGCGATTGCCTCATCCGTGCATTCCGGAATGTCCACCCAGACCAGTGCTCCGGGCACTTCCAGGAGCGCTCCCACCTCGGTTACGGTGTGTGTCGCCGCGCCATCGGCGGTGCGTGCGAGCGCCCGGATCCCGGCCATGACTCCGGCACTGGACCTGAAAGAAGCTCGTAGCGCTTTGCCTCTTTCTTAAGAATAGGCAAAATGCCGCACTGTGCGATCGTCTGAACACGCTGAGTCGTGGAAATTGAAACTCGCATCACCGGATCGGCTGGCTGCCTCAGCCGTTAAGGCGGAAATCCCGTCGGCGAGAGCTTCTGGAATCGAGGAAGCTATATGGTGACGGTCGCCGCCGAGAACCGGTGCCGGAGGTCGCCTCGCCCACCGCCTCTGACCCCCCGATCAACGAGGACGGACACGTGTTGAAGTCACGCCGCGGTCTACTCGCCGCCGGCCTTGCCGTAGCCGTAGTCGGCGCCATCGGCGTCGTCTCCACGCTGAACGCGGGTGCGGAGCAGATCACGGGCGCCCCCCAACTGACGACTCCCGTCGCCGACTCCCCGACCGGTGGCATCAGCACCACGGCGACCCCGCCGGCCCTTCTGCCGTGGGGCGAGCGCCCGACGAGCATCCGCAAGGGCCGGGCCGGCGCCGACAGCAAGACGCTGCGCGCCGAGGGCGCCGACGCGGCCGCCGCCGACGCGAGCGGTTCGATTCAGCCGCGTGGCCGCTACGGGCCGAAGGGCCGCACCGGCCGGACGACGTCCTCGTCGCTGCTCACCGAGAAGACCGACGTTCCGCCGCCGCTGCCGCCGGCCGCCAAGGCCGACGACGACTACGACGTCGACTACATCTACAGCACCGCCCGGCAGGACGTCGTGTCGAAGGGCGTCTACTCCACGATCACGATCGCCAAGCCGTGGCTGGCCGACAACGATTACCACACCCTCGCCGAGCTCGCCGTGCAGTCGGGCGACAGCAAGCAGATCGTCGAGGTCGGCTGGACCGTCGACCGCCTGACCAACAAGGGCAGCGAGGATCCGCACCTGTTCGTCTACCACTGGGTCAACAAAGAGGAAAGCTGCTACAACGGCTGCGGCTGGGTGCAGTACAGCAAGAACGTCAAGCCCGGTGACACCCTCCCGCTCGGCACCAAGCGGTTCGGCATCGAGTACACGAACGGCGGCTGGTGGATCGCGTACGACTCGGAGTGGATCGGTTACTTCCCCGAGCAGCTCTGGAACGACGAGGGTGTGGAGTTCGAGGAGACGGGTCTCGTCCAGCTCTTCGGTGAGGTGGCCGTCTCCAACGCGGAGAAGACCTGCACCGACATGGGCAACGCGGTGAACCCGCTGGACCCGGATCCCAAGGTGGCGGCCACGTCCGCCTACTTCACCACTACGGCGTACATCAACCCCCAGGTGTCGATGGAGTTCACCTACCCCGCCCTGGACAAGGAAACGGGTAAGTCGGCCGAGCAGCTGTCCTATTACGGGATCAAGCCGGCGCCCCCGCGCTCCTTCCGGTACGGCGGCGGCGGCACCTGCTGAAGTTCCACGTGACGCGATGCCCGGTCCCGGCGAGGGGGACCGGGCATCGTCCCGTATCCGGCACGTTTTCGTCGAACCGTCTTCAGCTCGACGGTGTACAAGTTGTTGGCGACGGGACGTAGCCGGAGGCGAGAGGCACGGGGATGAGGCGACGGGTGAGCCCCGACGAGGAGCTGATGACCGCGCTCTATACCGAGCACTACGCGGTCCTGCTCAGCTTCGTCCTGCGATATGTGCACGACCGGCATCGCGCCGAGGACATGGTGCAGGAAACCCTGCTGCGCGCCTGGAAACACATCGACCATCTCGACACCGATCAGGGCCGCACCCGCTCCTACCTGCTCACCATCGCGCGCAACGTGGTCACCAACGCCTGGCGGGCCGAGCAGCGCCGCCCGCATCTGGTGGGCGACGAGACCGCGGTCAACGCCATGCCGGTCGAGGACAACGTCGACCAGATGGTGGAGGGCTGGCTGGTGGCCGAGGCGCTGGAGCGGCTGTCCGACGATCACCAGGCCGTGGTCAAGGCGATGTATTACGAGGGGCGGAGTGTGGCCGAGGCGGCCCGCCAACTGTCCGTACCCGAGGGAACCGTCAAATCCCGGGCCTATTACGCGGTCCGGGCGTTGCGGACGGCGTTCGAGGAGATGGGGGTTCTCCGGTGAACGCGGAACACGACGAACTTCGGCGGCTGCTCGGTGGCTATCTTCTCGGCGGCCTCGACGAGACCGACACCGATCGGCTCGATGCGCACCTGCGGGACTGCGACGAGTGTCGCGACGAGTTGGAGCGCCTGGCGCCCGTACCGGAACTCTTGCAACGCCTGCCGGACGCCCAGCGGACGGCCGGGGTCGTGGCCGGACCGCCGGTCAGCCTGTCCGCCCGCCCGTCGGCGGAGAACATCGAGGGCCTGCTGCGCCGCATGCGGTCGGAACGCGGCCGGGAGAAGCGGGCGGCCCGGGTGCGCTGGCTGGCCGCGGCCGCCGCGGTGCTGATCGCGATGGTGGTCGGCGCGGGCGTGATCCGCAACAACCGGACCGCCAACCAGCCGTCCTCGGTGCTGCCCAGTGCCGAGCTGGTGACCGCGCGGTTCGAGCCCGCCGAGGGCAGCGGCCTGACCGGCCAGGCCGTGCTCACCCCGAAGATGTGGGGCGTGTCGGTGGCGCTGGACGTGACGAAACTGCGCGGCGAGGGCCCGTTCCTGTGCGAGGTGCACAACGTCGAGGGCAAGGTCGAGCAGGCGGCGGTGTGGGGGCCGACGGTGAGCGGCAGTGCGAAGGTGATCGGGGCCAGCTCGTTCCAGCTGCGCAACGTCAGCTCGGTGAGCGTCGCCGACACCGACGGCCACGTGCTCGGCACCGCGAAACTCGATTAGTTGATCCTGCGGAGTTTCACCAGGTAGGTCTGCGCGACCACGACCAGGGCCAGGAACGTTCCGCTGATCACCTGCTGCCAGTTGCTGTTCAGGTTGCCGACCTGGTTGATCAGGTTCTGGATGACGCCGAGCAGCAGCACGCCCGCCACGGTTCCGGCGATCGAGCCGGCACCGCCGGTCAGCAGCGTCCCGCCGATCACCACGGCGGCGATCGCGTCCAGCTCCATGCCGGTGCCGAGGACGGTCACCCCGGAACCGAGCTTGGCCGCGTTGATCGCGCCGGCCACGCCGGCCAGCAAACCCGACATCACATAGACCCAGACTTTGGTACGGCGTACCGCGACGCCCATCAGCGCGGCCGCGTCCTCGCTGCCGCCCACCGCGTAGACCGCGCGCCCGAATCCGGTGCGGGCCAGCAGCACCATGCCGAGCACCACCAGCCCGGCGACCAGCCACACCTGGTAGCCGATGTCGAGGAACGAGCCGTTGCCGAGCCGCCGGAACGCGTCGCTCTTCACCAGAAAGGTCTCGGAACCCTCGGAACTGATCGCTCGCATGAGACCGCGCGCGCCGAGCAGCGCCGCCAAAGTCACAATAAAAGGAGCCATTCGGGTGTACGCGATGAGCAGTCCATTCGCGACACCGATCGCCCCGCATACCAGCAGGGGTGCCGCGAACGCCGCGACGAAGCCGTACTGCGAGGCCCAGGCCGCAAGGACGCCGCCGAGCACGTAGAGCGAACCCACCGACAGATCGATGCCGCCGGTCAGGATCACGAAGGTCATGCCGAGCGCGATCAGCATCGGTGGTGCCGCCGCGACCAGGATCGTCGCGGTGTTGTCGAAACTGCGGAAGTTCGGGAAGGCGGCCAGCGAGATCAGCACGACCAGGATCAGGACGGCCGGCGCACCCTGGCGCTGCACGATGCCGACGATCCGGTCGGTGCGCTCCTCGCGGCGGGTGTCCGCGGCGGCCGCCACTCGGGGTTCGGCGATTCCCATGGTCACCGGGTCTTCCTCTCTCGCGCGACAGAGACCGTCACCGGGTCTTCCTCTCTCGTGCCACGTAGACCGCGATCAGGATGATGACGGCCTGCACCATCTCGGTCGTGGACGGCTGCAGGTTGTGTTTGATCATGGTGGCGATCACCAGTTGCATCAGCAGGGCGCCGGCCACGGTGCCGAGGACGCGCACCTTGCCGCCGGTGAGCGGGGTGCCGCCGACCACCACCGCGGTGATCGCGGAGAGCTCGATGAGCAGGCCGACCGCGGAGGCGTCGCTGGACTGGATGCGGGCCACGCTGAGCAGGCCGGCGATCGAGGCGAGCACCGCGCAGAGCACGTACACGGTGATCAGCACCCGCTTGACCGGCAGGCCGGCCAGCTCGGTGGCCGGACGGTTGCCGCCGACGGCGAGCAGCCGGCGGCCGAAAACGGTGCGCCGCACCAGGAACGCGACGACCAGCACCAAGGCGGCGGCGATCCAGACCAGCACCGGGATGCCGAACAGGTCACCCGAGCCGAGATAGATGAGGTCGGGGTTGCGGACGTCTTTGAGTTTGCCTTCGCTGATCACCACGGCCAGGCCGCGGCCGCCGACGAAGAGGGCCAGGGTGGCGACGATCGGCTGCAAACCCACTCGGGCGACGAGTACGCCGTTGATGAACCCGACCGCCACCCCCGCGACCAGTGACGCCAGGATCGCGGCGACCACGCCGTACCCCAGGTAGAGCGGGATGAGCGCGGCGGCCAGGGCCATCACCGAGCCGACCGACAGATCGATGCCCTCGGTGCCGATCACCAGCGCCATGCCGAGCGCCACGATCACGATCGGCGCCACCTGGATGAGCTGGATGCGTACGTTGCTCCAGGTCAGGAAGTACGGGGTGAAGAAGATGTTGTAGAGAACCAGCAGCAGGATGGCCAGGTAGACGCCGTATTGGGGGAGCCCCTTGAGGTTGAGGGCCGGCCGGGCCGCGACCTGTGTCGTCACTCGTTTCCTCCCGCCGCGATCGCGGACATCAGGTCCTCGGTGGTCACCTGGGCGCCGGTGAGGACGCCGACGACGACGCCGTCGCGCAGCACCACCACGCGGTCGGCGCCCTCGATCAGCTCCTCGGCGTCCGAGGAGACCAGCACGACGCCGAGCCCCTCGGCGGCGAGCTCGTCGATCAGCGACTGCACCTCGGCCTTGGCGCCGACGTCGATGCCGCGGGTGGGCTCGTCGAGCAGCAGCACCTTGGGCCCGGTGGCGAGCAGGCGGGCCAGCAGCACCTTCTGCTGGTTGCCGCCGGAGAGGTCGCCGACGAGCTGGTGGGGACTGGACGCCTTGATCCGCAGGCGGGTCATGTACTTCTCGACGATCGCGTCGATCTTGGATTCGGAGACCAGGCCGAGGCGGGAGAGCTGGGGGAGTACGGCGAGCGCGATGTTCTCCCGTACCGAAAGGCCCGCGATGATCCCCTCGGCCTTGCGGTCCTCGGGTTGTACGGCGATGCCGGCCCGGACGGCTCGCACGGTCGTCGGCTTCTTCAGATCGACGCCATTGACCTGCACGTCGCCGCTGTCCAGCGGATACGCGCCGCCGATCGCCTTGATCGTTTCGCTGCGCCCGGCGCCGAGCAGGCCACCGAGGCCGACCACCTCGCCCGGTCGCACCTCGAAGCTGATGTCGTGCAGTTTCCGCCGGCTGGTCAGGCCGCTTGCGCGGAGGACCGGCGCGGCGCCGGTGTCGCCGGTCGCCGCGCCGGAGAAGGCTGTCGCTCCTTCGCGCCGCACCTCGGACATCTCCCGCCCGAGCATCAGCGACACCAGGCGAATGCGTTCCAGGTCGGCGAGCTTGCCGGTGTGCACGACCTTGCCGTCGCGCAGGATCGTGACGGCGTCGCAGATCTGGTAGAGCTCGTCGAGCCGGTGGCTGACGTAGATGATGCCGATGCCCCGGCCGTGCAGTTCGCGGATGACCCCGAAGAGGGTCTCCACCTCGCGCGGTTCGAGCGACGAGGTGGGCTCGTCCATGATGACGACCTTGGCGTCGATCATCACGGCCCGGGCCAGGGCGACCATCTGCTGTTCGCCGAGCGCGAGGGTGCCGAGCCGGCGGCGGACGTCGGCGGTCACGCCGTACCCGGCCAGGATCTCCCGCGCATCGCGGTGCATCCGGTTCTCGTCGAGCAGGCCCAGCCTGTTCCTCGGCTCGCGACCGAGGAACAGGTTGTGGGCCACGCTCATCAGCGGGATGAGGTTGACTTCCTGATAGATCGTGGAGATTCCGGCGTGCTGGGCGTCCATCGGTGTACCGAATTGGGCGGTTCGACCGTCGTAGCGGAGCTCGCCGGAGTCCGGTTGGTAGACGCCGGTGAGCACCTTGATCAAAGTGGACTTGCCGGCACCGTTCTCGCCGACCAGGGCGTGCACCTCGCCGGCCTGCAGCCGGAACGAGACCTGGTCGAGGGCACGCACGCCCGGAAATATCTTGGAGACGTCGAGGACTTCCAGCATCTTTACCCCAGTGGATTCGCGTTGTTCCAGGTCGCGTCGGCGCTGTAGCTGCCCGGCGAGTCCCAGGTGTTGCCGCCGCCATTGGTGGCGATGTAGACCGCTTCGGCGTAGTGCCGCCAGTAGTAGCCCGGGTAGTTGAGGGATTCGAGCGAGAGGTTGGCGCCGCTCAGACCGGGCTGCGCGCAGAAGGTGGCGTCCTGCTGGAACGTCGTCGTCCCGTCGTTGGTCGCCGTCTGCAGCCGGTAGGCCGCGTGCCGCAGGTACCGCCCCGGGTAGTTGACCGACTCGAATGTGTAGCAACTGTTGTCGGCCAGGCCGGTGCGGACCGTGAAGGTGGCGTCCTGCCGGTCGGTGAGCGAGCTGCCCGTGGTGATCACGTCGGTGCGGGCCAGGCTGTCCCGGTGCCGCAGGTAGCGGGTGTCGTAACCGGCGGTGGTGACCCGGAACGAGCGGTTCGCCCCGACCGTGAGGTCGGCGCCGCTGCGCCACAGCGGGGTGGTCACCTGCCAGGTCGCGTCGTCGGTGAACGAACCGCCGGTGTTGGCGTCCATCCAGACCTCGTCGCTGCGGTGCCGCATGAAGTAGCCGGCCAGGTTGGACGCTTCCAGCGAGGTGCCGCCGCCGGAGAGCCCGGGCCGGGCGCAGAAGGTGGCGTCGGCCGCGAACGTGCCGCCGGTGTTCGCCTCGCGGTAGACCCGGTAGCCGCGGTGCCGCAGGTACTGACCGGGGAAGTTGCGCGACTCGAACGAGTAGCAGGCGCTGTTCGACAGGCCGGGCCGGACCCGGTATGTGGCGTCCTGGCGGTCGGCGGTCGAACTGGAGGTGCTGATCACGTCGGTGCGGGCCGCGCCGGCCGAGTGCCGCAGGTAGCGGTTGGTGTAGCCGGGCGTGGTCACCTTCAGCGAGACCAGCTTGCCGGTGGAGAGGGTGGCACCGGTCGCCGCGCCGAGCACCCGGAGGTTGACCTCACGCACCCGGGCCAGGTCCATCTTCGCGACCTGACGGTCGTACGTGTAGAAGCCGTTGAGCTCTTCCTCCACGTCCGTCGGCTCGGTGTAGACCGAGCCGGACAGCCCGCTGCCGTTGATCAGGTCGATCAGCCGGCCGGTGATCTGGACGTATCGGCTGGTCAGCGCGTTCGAGTCGGCGAGCCACTCGTAGGCGAACTTGCCGCTGGTCGGCCACTCGTGAGTGGTTCGCAGGCCGAGCCCGCCGTACTCGCCGTTGACCACGAACCGGGTCGCGGTCGGCGCGCGGCCGATGCCGGGACCGACGTACACATGGTCGTCGATCACGTCGCCGTTGCCCGGGTCCGGGTCGGAGTCGCAGCAGTTCGAGCCGGAGTCGTGGTTGACCATCCGGATCGGGTCCCAGCTCTTCACCAGATCGGTGATCCGGCCGGCGTCGTACTCGCCCCAGCCCTCGTTGAACGGGACCCACTGGACGATCGACGTGATGCCCTTGTGCTCATCGACCATCTCCTTGAGTTCCTTCTCGAACCGGGTGCGGCCGGCCGTCGACGGCTCCCGTCCGCTGGCCAGGGCGGGCATGTCCTGCCAGACCATCAGGCCGAGTCGGTCGGCCCAGTAGAACCAGCGGTCGTTCTCTACCTTGATGTGCTTGCGGACCATGTTGAAGCCCATGGCCTTCTGCTGTTCGAGGTCGAAGCGCAGGGCGGTGTCGGTCGGCGCGGTGTAGACGCCGTCCGGCCAGTAACCCTGGTCGAGGGTGCCGAGCTGGTAGACGAACTTGCCGTTGAGGGTCGGGCGCAGCACCCCGCCGAGCATCGCCTTGCCGAGCGAGCGCATGCCGAAGTAGCCGCCGACCGTGTCGCCGCTGCCCAGCGTGACCCGCAGGTCGTAGAGGTACGGGTCGTCCGGCGACCAGAGACGGGCATTCGGCACAGTTACCCGGAACGACGTGCCAACCGTGCCGGTGGCCGTGCCGACCACGGTGCCGCCGGAGACCACCTGCGCGGTGACGGATTGGCCGCTCGCGTTCGCCGCCTGCACGATCAGGTCGAGCCCGCCGGCCGCGACGTTGGGCGTGGTGTCGAGGCGGGTGATCCGCGCCGAGTTGGTCGGCTCGAGCCACACCGTCTGCCAGATGCCGCTCGATGGCGTGTAGAAGATGCCGCCGCGGCTGATCCGCTGCTTGCCGACCGGGATGTCCTGGGTCTCGACCGGGTTCCAGACCCCGACGATGATCTCGTTGGCGCCACTCTGTAAAACGCCCGAAATGTCGTACGAGAACTTGTCGTAGCCGCCCTCGTGCGTGCCGAGCAGCGTGCCGTTGACCCAGACCTTCGACTGCCACATCACGGCACCGAAGTTGAGCTGGACGTTCTTGCCGGTCCAGCCGGCCGGGACGGTGAAGGTGCGGCGGTAGTACGAGTAGTCCTGGCGTCGCATGATCCCGGAGAGCGCGCTCTCGATCGGGTACGGCACCAGGATCTCCTCACCGAGGGTCTGCCCGGTGGGCGGAGTGCTGATGTTCGAGGCGCCGGCGAACTGCCAGATGCCGTTGAGGCTCTGCCAGTCGGTGCGGGTCAGCTGCGGCCGCGGATATTCCGGCAGCGGGT
>NZ_BOQN01000156.1 GCF_018332695.1 Paractinoplanes toevensis | reverse complement strand
CGTGCGGTGCCCGGCCAGCCGGGCGCTGGTCCCGGCCGTGCCGTGCCTGGTCAGCCTGGCGGGGCGCCGTCCGGGCCGGCCGTGGGTCAGCCGCCTGGCGGTGTGCCCGGCCGTGCTGTGCCCGGTCAGCCCAGTGGCGTTCCTGGTCGTGCCGCGCCCGGTCAGCCGGGCGCTGGTCCCGGTCGTGCCGTGCCCGGCCAGCCTTCCGGCCCTGCCGGGGGTCAGCCGCCCGGCCGCGCCGTGCCCGGTCAGCCCAGTGGTGTTCCCGGTCGGGCCGTGCCCGGGCAGCCCGGTGGCGCGCATTCCGCCGCACCCCCGTGGCAGGGCGTCAGCGGCTCGGATCCCGCGGCCGGACCCTCCTGGCAGGCGGGCAGCGGCGCCTATCAGACATCCGGACGGCCGGACGACGCGCCGGGCGGGCGCGCCCCGGGGCCCCGACAGACTCCGTCCGGCGCGATGGGACCGGCGTCGGTCTCACCCGCCCCGGGCGGGCCGCGACGCGGCGCTCCGCCGATGCCCGGCCGGCATGGCGACCCGACCACCTCCGGGCCGGTCGTGCCGCTCTCCGGCAACGCGCCCGACGTGCCGATGTCCCGGCCGGTCTCCCCGGCCTCGCGGCCGGTGTCGCCGGCGTCCCGCCCCGTCTCCTCGGCCGGTCCTCGCGACCGCTTCCGGACCGACGGGCCGCCGACCGGCATGGGCGCCGTTCCCGGAGCGCCGATGCCGGCCGCACCCGCGAGCGGGCCACCGGCCGGTGGCCGCTACGGCACGAACCCGCCGCCCGCCGGACCCGGCTATCCCGGCGAGGGCACCGGGCGGCACGGCACCCCCGACGACGGACGGGGCACCGGCCGACACGGCCAGCCCGCCCCTGGACCGATCAGCGGCCAGCGCGGCCGAGATGGCCAGCCGGACTTCGCCGGTGGGCCGGGTAACGGCTCGCGTGGGCGTGGCGGCCGAGGGGCGGCGGCGCAGAGCGAGCCGGGTTATCGCACCGGGCCGGTCGCCGGTCGCCGAGGCGCAGGTGGCCCGGAGGGTCCCGGCGTAGCCGACCCCGGTGCCGCTGGGCCCGGTGGACCCGGTGCTGGTCCGGGTGCGGGCATGCCAGGTGCCGGTCCGGTCGGGCCGCCTCGGCCCGCACGGGCCGCGGCCAAGGTCGTGCCGCCGGTCGTTCCCGGCAAGCAGGGCGCTCGGGCACCGGCCGTTCCCGGCCGCGCCGGCGCCATGGCCGAACTCACCGGCAACACCGCCGCACGCCAGCCCGGTGACCTTTCCGGCCCGATTCCGCGCGGCGGCCCCCGGCCGCCCGGCGACGTCTCGGGCCTGGTTCCGCGTGGCGGTCCGCGACAGCCGGGTGACGTTTCCGGCCCGATTCCACCCGGCGGCCTCCGGCCGTCGGACGACGCTTCCGGTCCGATGCCGCGTGGTGGCGTCCGGCCTGATGATGCTTCCGGTGCGATGCCGCGTGGTGGCGCCCGGCCGTCGGACGACGCTTCCGGTCCGATTTCGCGTGGTGTCCGGCCCGGAGACGGTTCCGGTCCGGTTGACCCGCGTGGGGGTCGGCCGCCCGGCGATGACCAGGGCAATCGGCGCGGCCGAGGACCGCAGCCCGGGCGGCGCACGGGTCCCGCCGGGGCGATGGCAGCCGCCGGCGGCATGCTGCCACCGGGCGCGACCGGTCCGGTCTCGCCCGGCCGACCGCCGGTGCCCGGCGGTCCGCAGCCGGTATCCGGCCAGCACAGCCAGGATCTCGGGGGCCAGCACGGCCGTCCCGACAGCCTCCCGAGCCAGCCGGTCTCGCCTGCCCACGGTCAGGGTTTTGCCGGCCAGCACGGTCGTCCGGACAGCCTCGCGAGTCAGCCGGTCTCGCCGGCACACAGCCAGGGTTTCCCGGGCCAGCACAGCCGCCCCGCCAACCAGCCGGTCTCGCCGGCGCACGGCCAGAGATTCCCCGGCCAGCACGGCCGTCCGGAACCGGATGACCGCGGCCAGGCCTACGGCGCCCCGCCGGAGCAGAGCCAGGGCTTCGCGGCCCAGCGTGGGCAGGCCGTCTCGGCGGAGGACAGTCAAGGCTTTGCGGCCCAGCGTGGGCGGCCGGTCTCCGCGGAGGACAGTCAGGGCTTCGCGGCCCAGCGTGGGCGGCCCGTTTCGGCGGAGGACAGTCAGGGCTTCGCGGCCCAGCGTGGGCGGCCGGTCTCCGCGGAGGACAGCCAGGGCTTCGCGGCGGGTCTCGGCAGTCGACCGGTCTCGCCCGCGCAGGGCGGCCGGCGTGGTCGGCCGGACAGTCTCGCTGGCCAGCCCGGTGCGGCCCAGTCCGGTCCGGCTCTGCCTGGTCCCGGCCAGCCCGGCCCGGCGCAGCACGCGCGGCCGGATGCGGGTGAACGAGGTCCGGGGTTCAGCAGCCAGCCGGTGTCGCCGGCGCGTGGCGGGGGCCAGCACAGCCGCCCGGATCTGAGTGATCGTCCCGGCAGCCGGCCGGTTTCCCCGGCGCACGGCCAGGGTGTTCCCGCCCAGCACGGCCGGGCCGAGGCCGGCCCTCGCTTCGCGGGCCAGTCGCCGCCGGAGCCGGGCGAGCGTGGTTCCGGCTCTCGCTTCGCGGGTCAGCCGGAGCCGGGTGAGCGTGGTTCCGGATCCCGGTTCGCCGGCCAGCCGGAGCAGGGTGAGCGGGGTTCCCGGTTCACCGGTTCCGGTGCGGACAGCTCTGGCTTCCCGGCGCAGAACAGCCGTCCCGAGCCGGGTGGCCCTCGCTTCGCCGGCCAGTCGGGTTCGCCCGAGCAGAGTCAGGGCTTCCCGCCCGGCCACGGGCGGCCGGAGAGCCTTGCCAGCGAGAACAGTCAAGCTTTCCCGGCCCAGAACGGGCGGCCGGAGCAGGGCGAGCGGAGCCAGCGGTTCGCGGGTCAGACCGGTAAGCGGGCACGCCCCGAACCGGCCCCGGCGTCCGGTGGTGGCCAGGCCGGTCGTGCGCCGCGCGGTGGTGCCCCGGCGAACGGGCGCGGCACCGGTGATCGCGGACCGGCCGCTGGGCGCAAGGGCGGCCCGGCGGGTGCGCTCGGCGCCGCCGCCGTCGGTGCCGGCGCGATGGGTGCCGCGGTGGCGAAGGGCGCGGCCTCGGCCGGCCCCGCTACCGGTGCGGCCTCGGTGGGCGCGGCCTCGGTCGCTGCCACGGGTGCTGCGTCAGTCGGTCCGGCTACGGGTGCTGCGTCAGTCGGTCCGGCTACGGGTGCTGCGTCAGTCGGTCCGGCTACGGGCGCCGCGTCGGTGGGTGCGGCGACGGGTGCCGCGTCGGTGGGTGCCGCATCCGTGGGTGCGGCTTCCGTCGGTGCCGCTCCGGTGGGCAAGGCGTCGGCCGCGGTCAAGGTCGCCGCGCCGCCGAACGCCGGGGACCGGGCTGCTGCCGAGGGGCGGGCGGGTGCTCAGCCCGTACCCCCAAGGGGTGAAAGCCTGTCGCCCTCCGTGGGTGCCCGGGCCGGCGCGGCGAAGGCCGCGGCCAAGGGTTCGAGGCCGGCCGCGCCGGGCGCGGACCCGGAGACCTCCGGTGGCCTGCGCGGCGCCGGGAACGAGCTTCGCGCCAAGCTGCGCACGCAGCGCCGGTTGCGGGTGGTGACGCTGCTCTCGCTGGCCGTCGTGGTGCTGGTCGTGCTGCCGGCGTTCTTCGGGCTGCGGTCGGCCAGCAAGGACCCCGTGTTCAGCTCGCTGGACTCGCTGGACGTGCCCTCGTGGGCCGCCACCCACGTCGAGGACCAGGGGAGCGGCAGCCGGTGGTGTTTCCTGGACTGCCGGTTCCGGGAGCGGGACGTGGATTCCAGCAAGCCGTTCAAGGAGACCACCGCGGCCTACACGACGGCGCTCGAGGAGGCCGGCTGGCAGCCGTGGAAGGTCGGCGAGTGCCCGGAGGTCCCGATCGCGGCCGACCAGGGCACCTACAGCTGCTGGAAGCGGGACGAGTTCACTCTGGACCTCGCGGTGCGGCTGCCGGACTGCGCGATCGACCAGGTCGCGGCGCAGGACCCGTCGTTGGTCACGTCGGCGGCGCCGACCACGGCGCCGGCGGCGAAGTGTGTGGGGTCGACGGTCAGCATTCACGTGCAGAACGTGATCACCGATACCCGCGGCAAGCCGGAGCCGAAGGAGAGTCCGGGGCTGATCGGCGAGACACCGGACCCGGTCATCTCCAACGACCCCCTCTTGGTGCCGACACCCGCGGCGTCGTGAGGCGGGCGAAGGTCACGGACGGTAGGGTCTGCACGTTGACTCGCCACCCGTAGAGGAGAAGCGCCACATGGACGCCGGAGAAATTGCAGGTCTGATCGCGGCGGGCGCCTTCCTGATGCTCGTCATCGTTCTCGCCGTGCCGATTCTCAAGCTGGGCCGCACGGTCGACGCCGCCACCCGGGCGATCAACGATCTGAACGACCGCAGCGGGCCGCTGCTCGGCAACGTGAACGAGACGGTGGAGAATGTGAACACCGCCCTCGGTCAGGTGCAGGTCTCTTTGGACGGAGTCAACGTTCAGCTGGCCAAGGTCGACACGATCACCGACGCCGCCGCACACGTCAGCACCAATGTCGCCAACCTGTCCACGGTCGTGGCCGCCGCGGCGGCCAACCCGTTGGTGAAGGTGGCCTCGTTCGGTTACGGACTGCGCAAGGCAGTGAACAACCGGCGGCGCGCCGACGAGGACCGCGAGGTCCGCGACACGATCAAGCAGCGCCGCAAGTCGGCGCGCTGAATTTCAACGAAAGGCATTCGCAATGAAGCGCCTGCTGTGGCTGGGCGTCGGCTTGGCCGTCGGCGCCCTGGTGGTTCGCAAACTCACCCGCAAGGCGAACGAGTTCACCCCGTCCGGTATCGCCACCTCGCTGTCGCAATCCGCTGGCGGCCTGGTCGAGTCGATGCGTAACTTCGTGGATGACGTCCGCGACGGCATGACGGAGCGGGAACAGCAGATCCAGCAGGCGTTCGCCGAGGGTGAGCTGTACGACGATGAGCATGATGCTCAGGAGGGCAACCGATGAAGACGGCGGAAGTGAAGCGGCGCTTTCTCGCGCATTTCGAGGCCAATGGGCACACGGTCGTGCCCAGTGCCCCGCTGCCGGCCATCGATGACCCCAACCTGCTGTTCATCAACGCCGGCATGGTGCAGTTCGTGCCGTTCTTCCTGGGCCAGCGCACCCCGCCCTACTCGCGGGCGGCGAGCGTGCAGAAGTGCATCCGCACGCCGGACATCGACGAGGTCGGCAAGACCTCGCGGCACGGCACGTTCTTCCAGATGAACGGCAACTTCTCGTTCGGTGACTACTTCAAGGCGGGCGCGATCCCGCTGGCCTGGGAGCTGTCCACCAAGCCGGTCTCGGAGGGTGGCTTCGGCCTCGACCCGGAGCGCATCTGGGCGACGGTCTACCTCGACGACGACGAGGCCATCGAGATCTGGAAGAAGACCGGCATGCCCGCCGAGCGCATCGTGCGCCGGGGCAAGAAGGACAACTTCTGGTCGATGGGCATCCCGGGCCCGGCCGGCCCGTGCTCGGAGCTGTACTACGACCGTGGCCCTTCGTACGGGCCCGAGGGTGGCCCCGAGGTCGACGAGGACCGCTACCTGGAGTTCTGGAACCTGGTCTTCATGCAGCACGAGATCACCGACGTGAAGTCCAAGGAAGAGTTCACGATCGTCGGTGACCTGCCCAAGCAGAACATCGACACCGGCATGGGCCTCGAGCGCATCGCGTCGATCCTGCAGGGCGTCGACAACCTGTACGAGATCGACGAGGTCCGCCCGATCCTGGCGCGGGCGGCCGAGATGACCGGCAAGCAGTACGGCGTGCATTCGGGCCACGCGGCCAACCAGAGCCACCCCGACGACGTACGCCTGCGGGTGATCGCCGACCACGTGCGGACCGCGCTGATGCTGATCGGTGACGGGGTCACCCCGGCCAACGAGGGCCGCGGTTACGTCCTGCGCCGCATCATGCGCCGCGCGATCCGGTCGATCCGCCTGCTCGGCTGGCAGGAGCGGGCGCTGCCCGAGCTGCTGCCGGTGGCGCGGGACTGCATGGCGCCGTCGTACCCGGAGCTGGCCGAGGACTTCGGCCGGATCTCCGACTACGCGTACGCCGAGGAGGACTCGTTCCTGTCCACGCTGCGCGCGGGCACGACGATCCTGGACGTCGCGATCGACGAGACGCGTAAGTCGGGCGGAAAGGCGCTCCCCGGTGACAAGGCGTTCCAGCTGCACGACACGTACGGCTTCCCGATCGACCTGACCCTGGAGATCGCGGCCGAGCAGGGCCTCGACGTCGACCAGGACGGTTTCCGGCGGCTGATGGCCGACCAGCGGTCCCGCGCGAAGGCGGACGCCGCCGCGCGCAAGACGGGCCACGCCGACCTGAGCGCCTACCGGGGTGCGCTGGACGCGGGCGGCCCGGTGGAGTTCACCGGCTACCAGGAGATCTCCCGGGAGTCGCGGGTCCGGGCGCTGATCGGCGACGGTGGCCGGATCGAGGTGGCCGGCGAGGGTGACTTCGTCGAGCTGGTCCTCGACGCCACCCCGTTCTACGCCGAGGGTGGTGGCCAGCAGGCCGACACCGGCGTGATCCGGGTCGGCGGCGGCCAGCTCGAGATCGTCGACGTCCAGCAACCGGTCCCCGGCCTGATCGTGCACAAGGCGCGGGTCATCCGGGGCGAGGTGCGCGCGGGCGAGTCGGCGGAAGCCGAGATCGACATCACCCGGCGCAAGGCGATCTCCCGTTCGCACACCGCGACCCACCTGATCCACCAGACGATGCGGCACTTCCTCGGCGAGTCGGCGACCCAGGCGGGTTCGCTCAACGCGCCGGGCCGGCTGCGTTTCGACTTCAACACGCCGGGGGCCGTCTCGCCCGCGGTGCTGCACGACGTCGAGCAGCAGGTGAACGAGGTGCTGCTGCGTGACCTCGAAGTTCACGCGTTCATCACCTCCCAGGCGGAAGCGCGCCGGCTGGGCGCGATGGCTCTCTTCGGAGAGAAGTACGGCGATGAGGTCCGGGTGGTTGAAGTCGGCGACTACGCGCGTGAGCTGTGTGGCGGCACGCACGTGGCCCGCTCGGGTCAGCTCGGCCTCGTGAAGATCCTCAACGAGGCGTCGATCGGCTCCGGCGTGCGCCGGGTCGAGGCGCTCGTCGGCATCGACGCGTTCGGCTTCCTGGCCAAGGAACACCTGCTGGTCACCCGGCTGGCCGACCTGTTCCGGGTGCCCGGTGACCAGGTCGCCGACCGGGTCGAGCAGACCGTGACGGCGCTGCGCGACGCGGAGAAGGAGCTCGAGAAACTGCGCGCGCAGATGGTGCTCGGTGGTGCCGGTGCGCTCGCCGAGCAGGCGCGGGACGTGCGTGGCGTCGCGTACGTCGGGGTCGAGGCGCCGGAGGGCGCGGCGGGCAACGATGTGCGTACCCTTGCCCAGGAGATTCGGGGCAAGATCGATGCCGGCCGCCCGGCGGTGGTGGCGGTCGCGTCCCGGTCGAACGGGAAGGCGTCGCTGATCGTGGCGATCAACGGCGTGGCCAAGAGCCGCGGGCTGTCCGCGGCCGACCTGGTCAAGGGCGCGTTCTCCGGGCGGGGCGGCGGTAACGCCGACATCGCGCAGGGTGGCGGTCTGCCGGCTGACCAGGTTCCGAGCCTGCTCGCAGCGGTCGAGTCGGCCGTCGGTGAGGCTTCGGTCTGACGAAAAACGCGGAGGGTGACGGCATGAGCGCACTGTCGCGGGGTAGGCGGCTGGGCGTCGATGTCGGTAAGGTGCGCGTCGGGGTCGCCGTCAGCGACCCTGACGGGATCCTGGCCACCCCCCTGGTCACGGTGCCCCGTGACATGGGTGCGGCAGCCGATGCCGTGCCCGGCGACATAGCTGAGCTCGTCCGTCTCGTGGGGGAACACGAGGCGGTCGGGATCGTGGTGGGGCTTCCGGTGCGCCTCAACGGCGCCGAGGGTCCTGCCGCCATCGACATTCGTGCGTACGCTGGGCGACTGGCGGAAGCGGTCGGCGAGGTGCCGATCGTGCTGGCGGACGAAAGGATGTCGACCGTGGTCGCGACGCGACGGCTCGCCGAGCGAGGTGTTCGGGGTAAGCGACAGCGGGCGGTCGTCGATCAGGCGGCCGCGGTGGAGATCCTGCAGAGCTGGCTGGACGCGCAGCGGAGGCAGAGATGATCGACGAGCTGGACCTGGCGTTCGACGAGCACGCCGAACGCGGACGACCTCGCCATCGGCGGGGTGCCCGCGGCGGTGGCAAGAAGGGCTCGGGTAAGTCCGGCGTCGCCTTTTTGATGGCTTTTGTTCTGTTAGCGCTGTTGGGCGGCGGTGTCTTCTTCGGCTACAACAAGGTGAAGGGATTCTTCACCGCGGCCGATTACGACGGTCCCGGCACTGATCCGGTTCAGGTGACCATCGAGAAAGATGCGACGCTCACCGACATCGGCAACACCCTGGTCGATTCCGACGTGGTGAAATCCACCAAGGCGTTCACGAACGCCGCGGGCGAGAACCCGCGCGGCAAGAACATCCAGTCGGGCACGTACAACATGAAGAAGCAGATGTCCGCGGCCAACGCGGTGACGCTGCTGCTCGACCCGAAGGCGCGGATCACCTCCGGCGTGACCATCAAAGAGGGTTTCACGAGCATGCAGGTGTTCGACACCCTCGCGAAGGCCACGAACATCCCGCTCAAGGACTTCCAGACGGCGGCCAAGAACCCGGTCGACCTCGGGGTGCCGCCCTTCTGGTTCAACCGCCGCGACGGCAAGCCGGCCGCGAAGACCAGCATCGAGGGCTTCCTCTTCCCGGACACGTACGAGTTCGACCCGAAGCTGGACGCCAAGCAGATCCTCACCGTGATGGTGAAGCGATTCGTCGACGTCACCACGGAGATGGGCTTCGTCGACAACGTGCAGAACAGTCTGTCGGTCTCGCCCTACGAGGCGCTGATCGTGGGTTCGCTGGCGCAGGCCGAGGCGGGCGTGCCGAAGGACCTGCCGAAGGTCGCCCGGGTGGCCTACAACCGGGCCTACAAGGCGAAGATGCCGCTGCAGTTCGACGTGACCGCGAACTACTGGCTCCAGGTCCAGGGCAAGGCGGCCAAGCACTCCGGCCAGCTGTCGCCCGAGGAGATCGACGACCCGAAGAACCCGTACAACACCAAGAGCAAGCTCGGCCTGCCGATCGGCCCGATCGACAACCCCGGCCAGGCCGCCCTGCAGGGTGCGATGCAGCCGGCCGCCGGCAACTGGCTGTACTTCGTGGCGATCGACAAGGACGGCAACTCGGCCTTCACCGACAGCCTCGCCCAGCACAACAAGAACATCACGACCGCCTGCAAGAACGGGGTTCCCCTCTGCTGACGTCGAAAGCCGCCGTCCTCGGCAAACCCATCGCCCACTCGCTCTCCCCGGTGATCCACAACGCCGGTTACGCCGCCGCGGGCCTGGACGGCTGGAGCTACGTGGCGATCGAGTGCGCCGAGGCGGAGTTGGCCGCGCAGATCGGCGGGCTCGGCCCCGAGTGGGCCGGGCTCTCGCTGACCATGCCGCTGAAGGAGGAGGCGCTTCGCCTGGCGGCGAGCGCCACGGTGGTCGCCCGGGCGACCGGTGCGGCCAACACTTTGGTACGCCGGGACGACGGTTCCTGGCACGCGGACAACACCGACGTGTACGGCATGGTCCGGGTGCTCCGGGCCGCCGGTCTGTGCCCGTCGCCGGCGGTGACCGTGCTCGGTGGTGGCGGCACCTGCCGAGCCGCCCTGGGCGCGGCCGCCGAGCTGGGCGCCACGTCGGTGACGGTGGTGACCCGCCGCCCGTCGGTGCGGGAGGAGCTGCGGCCGGCTGCCGACGCGCTCGGCCTGGAGCTGGCCGGCGCCGACTGGGCTGACGCCGCGAAGCTCTTCGAAGCCGACGCGGTGATCTCCACGGTCCCCAAGGGCGCCGCCGACCACCTTGCGGCCTCTGTTGACTGGCGTCCCGGCACGGTCCTGTTCGACGCGATCTACGACCCGTGGCCGACCCCGCTGGCCGCCGCCGCCGAGAAATCCGGCATTTCTGTCGTGTCCGGCCTGGACCTGCTGCTGGGCCAGGCGCTGAGCCAGTTCGAGCAGTTCACCGGCGTCACGCCGGCCCCCGAGGCGGCCATGCGCGAGGCCCTGTTCGAGGCGGCCAGCCGCCGCTGAGCCCGGCTCACGGGCGCGCGCCGCGGGTCAGCACCATGACCGTGGTCAGGGCGGCCAGCGCCGAACCGAGGATCACCACCGCCATCGGCACGCCCGTGCCGATCGCGCCCAACCCGGCCAGCGACGCCAGCGCGCCCGCCATGACCGGCTGCACGGAACCCATCACCGCGGCCGCCGTGCCCGCCCGGTCGGCGTGCCCGTCCAGGGCGAGCGCCGTCGCGTTCGGCTGGCCCATGCCGATCGTGCAGACCAGCAGGAACAGGCCCGCCGCCACCCCGATCAGCGTCCCGGCGAGCGCCGAGACGACCAGCACCAGCCCGGCGAGAATCTGCACGGCCAGCGCCGCGAGCAGCAGCACGCGGGTGCCGAACCGGTTCAGCAATCGGGCATTGAGTTGGCTCGTCACCGTCAGCCCGACCGCATTCAGCCCGAACAGCAGACCGAACACCGTCGGCGACAGCCCATAGCCGTTCTGCAGCACGAACGACGAATTCGACAGATAGCTGAACAGCGCCCCGAACGCGAATCCCTGCGCCACGGTGTAACCCACGAACGAGCGATCCCGGAACAGCGGCCCGGCCAGCCGCAGCGTCCGCCCGAGCCCTCCCTCGGTGCGCGACGAAACCGGCAGGGTCTCCGGCAGCCGGACCGCCAGCAGCAGCGTGAGCAGGGTGGCGAGCACCCCGAGCGCCACGAAGATCCCGTGCCACGAGGTGAACCGCAGCACCGCGCTGCCGATGCTCGGCGCGAGGATCGGCGCCAGCCCGTAGATCAGCGTCAGCCGCGAGTAGAACCGCGCCGCCTCGACCCCCGAGTGGAGATCCCGCACTATCGCCCGCGCCACCACGATCCCGGTCCCGCCGGCCAGCCCCTGCAGCACCCGCAGGCCGATCAACATCGGCGCCGAGGGCGCAAAGGCGATCAAGAACGACAGGATTGCGTACGCCGCCAGCCCCGCGATCGCCGGACGCCGCCGCCCCCACCGGTCGCTGAGCGGCCCGCACACCAGCTGGCCGAGCGCCGTGCCGACGAGGCAGGCGGTGAGCGACAACTGCACCTGCGCGGCCGAGACGCCCAGATCGTCGGCGATCGCCGGGAACGCCGGCAGGTACATGTCGATCGACAACGGCCCGATCGCCGTGACGAAGCCGAGCATGACGATCAGCAGCGCGCCTTTCGGGCGTACCTCGGCCTGGGTCACGCGCCGGACCATACCTCTGACCTTTGCCACGGTCAGCTGATCTTTTCCGTTGGAAGGAAGCCCGGCATTCCGGTGGGCGGGACGGCGGCGGGGCCGCGACCGGCAGCGGGGGCGGCGTGCCAGACTGTGACCCGTGTTGCGCTGGCTGACCGCAGGTGAATCCCATGGCCCGGCGCTCGTCGCGCTCCTCGAAGGCGTTCCCGCCGGGGTGGAAGTGACGAGTGCGGAAATCGGGCGCGATCTCGCGCGCCGCCGGCTCGGCTACGGCCGCGGCGCCCGGATGAAGTTCGAGCAGGACGAGCTCGAGCTGATCGGCGGCATCCGGCACGGCGTGACGCAGGGCAGCCCGGTCGCCATCCGGATCGGCAACAGCGAGTGGCCCAAGTGGCAGACCGTGATGGCCGCCGACCCGGTCGACCCGGCCGAGCTGGCCGCCCAGGCCCGCAACGAGCCGCTCACCCGGCCGCGCCCCGGCCACGCCGACCTGGCCGGCATGCAGAAATACGCGCACACCGACGCCCGCCCGATCCTCGAGCGCGCCAGCGCCCGCGAGACCGCGGCCCGGGTCGCCGTCGGGGTGGTGGCGAAAGCCCTGATCAAGCAGGCCCTCGGCATCGAGATCGTGTCGCACGTCATCGAGCTGGGCTCGGTGGCCGCCAAGACCGGCCTGATCCCCACCCCGGAGGACGCCGAGCGCATCGACGCCGACCCGCTGCGCTGCCTCGACCCCGAGGCGAGCGCCCGGATGGTCGCCGAGGTCGACGCGGCCAAGAAGGACGCCGACACGCTGGGCGGCATCGTCGAGGTGCTGGCGTACGGCGTACCCCCCGGTCTTGGATCCCATGTCCAATGGGACCGCAAGTTGGACGGCCGGCTGGCCGCCGCCCTGATGTCCATTCAATCGGTCAAGGGCGTCGAGATCGGCGACGGCTTCACCCAGGCCCGCTCGCGCGGCTCGGTGGCGCATGACGAGATCATCCCGACCCCCGACGGCGTCAAGCGGGTCACCGACCGAGCCGGCGGCCTCGAGGGCGGCATCACCAACGGCGAACCGCTGCGGGTGCGCGCCGCGCTCAAGCCGATCTCGTCGCTGAACCGCGCCCTGCAGACCATCGACGTCGTCACCGGCGAGCCGGCCACCGCCATCAACCAGCGGTCCGACGTCTGCGCGGTGCCGGCCGGCGGGGTGGTCGCCGAGGCGATGGTGGCCCTGGTGCTGGCCGAGGCCGCGGTGGAGAAGTTCGGCGGCGACTCGGTCGGTGAGATCCGCCGCAACCTGGCGAGCTACCTGGACGCCCTGGTGATCCGCTGATGGCTCCGATCGCCGTGATCGTCGGTGCGCCTGGCGCCGGCAAGACCACCATCGGCGGGCTGGTCGCCGGCGTGCTCGGCGTCCCGTTCGTGGACACCGACGCGATCATCGAGGCCGAGGCCGGCAAGCCGATCCCGGAGATCTTCATCGACGACGGCGAGGACGCTTTCCGTGCGCTGGAGCGCGCGGCCATCGCCACCGCCCTGGCGGATTTCGCCGGCATCCTGGCCCTCGGCGGCGGCGCGATCCTCAGCGAGGAGACCCGCGAGCTGCTCAGCCGGCACACCGTCGTCTACCTGTCGGTCGAGCTGTCCGACGCGGTGCGACGGGTCGGCCTCGGCGCCGGTCGTCCGCTGCTCGCGATGAACCCGCGTGCCACCCTGAAATACCTGCTGGACCAGCGCCGCCCGCTCTACTCCGCGGTGGCGACCCACACGGTCGCCACCGACGGCCGTGATCCAGCCGACATCGCCGATGAGGTCGTCACCCTGCTCAAGTAGAGCAAGTATTGGTCGCATGTCACGAGCGGTTCGTTTCGATCAGTACGGCGACGTCGACGTCCTGCGCATCGAGGACGTCGAACCACCCCGGCCCGCCGCCGACCAGGTCCTCGTCGAGGTGGTCGCGGCCGGCATCAACCCCGGCGAGATCTCCATCCGCACGGGCCTGCTGCACGACCGCTGGCCGGCCACCTTCCCGTCCGGCGAGGGCAGCGACTTCGCCGGCCGCGTGATCGAGGTGGGCGGTTCGGTCACCGAGTTCGCGGTCGGCGACGAGGTCCTCGGCTGGTCCGACTGGCGCTCCTCGCACGCCGACCACGTCGTGGTCCCGGCCGACCACCTCACCCGCAAGCCCCTGGCCCTGGACTGGATCCGGGCCGGCGGTCTCTTCGTGGCCGGCGTGACCGCCTACGCCGCGGTCCGCGCGGTGCAGCCCACGGCCGGCGAGACGGTCGTGGTCAGCGGCGCGGCCGGCGGCGTCGGCTCGCTCGCGGTCCAGCTGGCCCGCAACCTCGGTGCCGACGTGATCGGCATCGCGAGCGAGACCAACGCGACCTGGTTGCGCTCGGTCGGCGCAACCCCCGTCGCCTACGGCGACGATCTGGCGAAACGGTTGCCCGCCGGCATCGACGCCGTCATCGACACGTACGGGAACGGGTACGTCGATCTGGCCGTCGACCTCGGCGTCGACCCGTCCCGCATCAACACGATCATCGATTACCCGGCCGCCGCGAAGGCCGGCGCCAAGACCGAGGGCAGCTCGGCCGGCAGCGACGCCGAGATCCTGGCCTTCATGGCCGAGGAGATCGCCTGGGGCCGCGTCGTCCTGCCGATAGCCGCGGTCTACCCGCTCGACGCCGTCCGGGAGGCCTACACCGAACTGGCCGCCCGCCACACCCGCGGCAAGATCGTCCTGTCCACCGAACTCCCGGCGAACGCCGGCCGCCGGCCCGCCGCCTGACCACCGGCGCCACCCGGGCGGCCCGCGTCGGCCCGGCCTCCGTCGGCCCGGCCTCCGTCGGCCCGGCCTCCGTCGGCCCGGCCCCCGTCGGCCCGGGCCTCGGCGGCCGGCCCTCAGCGGCCGGTCGACTGGGCGGCGGCTTTCAGTTCGCTCGGGCCTCGAGGCGTTCGATGCGCTCGATCAGGGGGGCCAGCTCGGTGCGGAAGGCTGCCATCAGCGCCGATGCCGGTGGGGCCTGGGTGGCGCTGGCGCGCAGGTGCACGTAGCCGGCCAGGGCCGCGGCCACCGCGCGGCGGGTGGACCGGGCGTCGACTCCGCGGGTGCGCAGCAGTTCGCCGGCGGTGCCGTCGGGCTCGCCGGCCAGGGCGACGAGCAGGTGCTCGCAGCCGACGTAGTTGTGGCCGAAGCCGACCGCCTCGCCGACCGCCAGCTCCAGGGCGACCGCGGCCGGGTTGCTGAACCGCAGGGCCTCGCCGGCGACCGCCGGCTCCGGGGTGGACGGGGCGGTCAGCGACGCCGGGGCCACGTCCATCGCGGTGAGGATCTGCAGGGCCAGGTTGCTGCCCTCGGCCTGCAGACCGCCGAGCAGATCGCCGGTGGTCACGATCGTGGTGCTGGCCGCCTTGGCCCGGTCGGCGGCCAGGCTCAGGGCCATCACCAGGCGGCCGGTGAAGCTCGGCAGCCGCTCCGAGAACGACGCCGGGTCGAGGTCGCTCAGGCTCACCTCGCGGATCGCCTGCATGCGGCGGATGGCCTGCTCCAGGGCTCGCTGGCAGATCGCCGAGACGGGAACACCGGAGTCGCGGACCGCGTCGGCCAGGTCATCGGGCAGGTACACGTTGATTTTTGGCATGACACTTTTGTAACCCCTCTGGGGGCATAAAGATATAACCCCATCAACGCCGAAAGCGTCCGAGGGGTGGAACCCCAGCCGGGTGCGGCGGGTTTCGCCGGGGGCCGCCGATAGGGTGGCGGCCGTGGTTACGCGGATTCACGTGGGTGGTGACCGGGCGTATGACGTGCTGGTCGGCAATGATCTCGACGGCGAGCTGCCGGGGCTGATCGACGGCGCGGCCCGGGTCGCGGTGCTCTACTCGGCGCCGCTGCGGGAGCGGGCCGAGCGCATCGCCGCCGCGCTGCCCGGCGTGACACCGATCGAGGTGCCCGACGCCGAGCGCGGCAAGACCGTCGCCGTCGCCGCGCAGTGCTGGGACGAGCTCGGCAAGGCCGGCTTCACCCGCACCGACGTGGTGGTCGGGGTTGGCGGGGGAGCGGTCACCGACCTGGCCGGGTTCGTCGCCGCCAGCTGGTTGCGCGGCGTGCGCTGGGTGCCGGTGTCGACGTCGCTGCTGGGCATGGTCGACGCTTCGGTGGGTGGCAAGACCGGGGTCAACATCGACGCCGGCAAAAACCTGGTCGGCGCGTTCCACCCGCCCGCCGGGGTGCTCTGCGACCTCGACGCGCTGACGACTCTCCCGCCCGACGACCTCACCGCCGGCCTGGCCGAGGTGATCAAGTGCGGGTTCATCGCCGACCCGCGCATTCTCGAGCTCGTCGAGGGTGACCCGGCCGGCGCCGCTGACCCGGCCGGCAGGACGCTGCGCGAGCTGGTCGAGCGGGCCATCCAGGTCAAGGCCGACGTGGTCAGCGTCGACCTCAAGGAGTCGGGGCTGCGCGAGATCCTCAATTACGGGCACACGCTCGGGCACGCCATCGAGAAACGCGAAAAATACACCTGGAAGCACGGTCACGCCGTCTCGGTCGGGCTGATCTTCGCGGCGGCGCTGTCCCGGCTGTCCGGGCGGCTCGACGCGGCGACCGCGGCGCGCCACCGGGCGGTGCTCGACCAGGTGGGGCTGCCCACGGCGTACGGTCAGGAGGCCTGGACCGACCTGCTGAGCGCGATGCGCGTCGACAAGAAGACGCGGGCAGCCACCCTGCGGTTCGTGGTGTTGGACGGCCTGGCGAAGCCGGGGATTCTCACCGGGCCGAGCGAGGAGCTGCTGGTCGAGGCCTATGCGGAGGTGGCGCGATGATCTACGTGCTGAACGGTCCGAACATCGGCCGGCTCGGCATTCGCGAGCCGGAGATCTATGGGCACACCACCTACACCGACCTGGTCGACCTCTGCCTGACGACCGGCAAGCGGCTCGACGTCGACGTCGAGGTGCGGCAGACCGACGCCGAGTTCGAGATGATCAAGTGGCTGCACGAGGCGGCCGACGCGGGGGCGCACGTGGTGCTCAACCCGGCCGCCTGGACGCACTACAACATCGCGATCCGGGACGCCTGCGCCATGCTGCGCGGAAGCCTCATCGAGGTGCATATCTCCAACATCCACCGCCGCGAGGAGTTTCGCCACAAGTCGGTCATCTCATCCGTTGCCACCGGCGTGATCATGGGCTTGGGTGTCGACGGTTACCGACTGGCGCTGGAGCACCTGGCCCAATTGGGCGACCAGGCGTAGTCGTCGGTAAACTCGGACGGTCACCGATAAGTTTCCCCAGGATTTAGGCAGGTCATGGCTTCCACGAACGACCTTAAGAACGGCCTGGTTCTCAACCTCGACGGCGATCTCTGGTCCGTCGTGGAGTTCCAGCACGTCAAGCCCGGTAAGGGTGGGGCGTTCGTGCGCACCACGCTGAAGAACGTGCTGTCCGGCAAGGTCGTCGACAAGACCTTCAACGCCGGCACCAAGGTCGACACCGCGACGGTCGACAAGCGCACGATGCAATACCTGTACCTCGACGGCGAAGACTTCGTCTTCATGGATCTGGACACCTACGACCAGATCACCGTCCCCGCCGGCACCGTCGGCGAAAACGCGAACTACCTGCTCCCCGAGGCGGAGGCGACGGTCGCCACCCACGAGGGTGTGCCGCTCTACATCGAGCTGCCGACCAGCGTCTTCCTCGAGGTCACCTACACCGAGCCGGGCCTGCAGGGCGACCGCTCCACCGGCGGCACCAAGCCGGCGACCGTGGAGACCGGTGCCACCGTGAACGTTCCGCTGTTCATCACCACCGGCGAGAAGATCAAGGTCGACACCCGCGACGGCCGTTACCTCGGTCGTTCCTGATATGGCGGAGGCCCCCAAGACCCAGATGCCCGCCCGCCGCAAGGCACGTAAGCGGGCTCTGGACGTGCTCTACGAGGCCGACCTGCGGGACCTTCCCCCCAGCGAGGTGTTGCGCACCTACCTCGAGCGGATCGAGAAGCCCCGCCCCGACCACATGGACTACGCGGTCCTGCTGGTCGAGGGCGTGGCGAAAAACCTGGACCGCATCGACGAGCTGCTGGCCAGCTACGCCGAGGGCTGGACGCTCGACCGCATGCCGGTCGTCGACCGCAACCTGGCCCGCATCGCGGTCTACGAGCTGCTCTACGTTCCGGAGATCGACGACCCGGTCGCGATCACCGAGGCGGTCGAGTTGGCCAAGCAGATGTCGACGGACGACAGCCCGCGCTTCCTCAACGGCATCCTCGGCCGCATCGCCGAGTTCGCCTCGCGTTAAGGCGCGATCGGCCGGGATCACGCCGATCCCGGCCGCCCGGTTATGACCGCGTTGTAGTGGAGTTCCTCGACATCGACGGTCGATATGCCTTCGCGCAGGGTGATGTTGGCGCCGAAATCGAACGGGCGCCCGCGCCGGACGGTGCGCTCCACCAGCCGCCGCTTCCGGAGTCGGCTCGCCGCGAGCCCGATTTCCGTGCAGGTCCGCGGGACCGCGCGGAAGACCATCCGCGGAAGCCGCCACGATCCACCGCGTACCGCATTGCGCAGCAGCTCGTGGTCGGGGAGCTGGCGCCGGTGCTCGATCGGCTGCTCGCCGACGTGAACCGCTACCGCGGCGCCGACCATCGGATCCGGCTGCGGGTGGCGATCCACGAGGGCCTCGGCTTCGAACACCGGGCCTGGATCTTCGTGCCGGACGAGGACGTCACCCGGGACACCAGCACCGTGCGGAACTCTCCGCAGTCGGGGCCGGGAGTCTCCATCGGGACGCTGAACGCCACGTCGGTCGGCATCGGGGAACACAACACGTTTCACCATCACTGAGGGTGGAATCGGCCTCGACCCGGGCGGCGTGAATTGAGTTTTCGCGTTCACTCGATGTGCGAAAACGGGCGTTGCTGTTGGACGTGCAGGGGCGGTCCGCACGGTCGGTGACATCGATCGTGCGGCATGCTTCCACCGCCGCGCTGCGACCGGTTCCGGGCGACGCGAAAGGCCCGCGGGATTACCGCGGGCCTCGGCGATGTCAGGGCGCCTGGCGGCGCTGGGGGATGGGAAGGGGGTGGTGCTTCAGCCGTGGGGTCAGCTGGCGAAGAACGCGCGGGGGTCGGCTACCAGGACACCCTGCTCGGTCAGGCGCTCGATCAAGCCCGAGGGGGAGATGTCGTAGACGATGGCGAGCGCGCGCAGGTCGTCGGCGCGGATGGAGAGGACGCGGCCGTTGTAGTCGCCGCGCTGCTGCTGGATGGCCCGGGCGTACCGTGCGACGTAGGCGAGGTCCTCGCCCGTGGTGTCGTACAGTTTTTCCAGGTCAAGCACGATTTTGTTGGTGGCCTCGAGGCGGACACCGCTGCCGTCGGGCAGCAGTTCCGAGACGGGCACGCGGTAGAAGTCGGCCAGCTCGGCGAGGCGCGACACGGTGACCGCGCGGTCGCCGCGCTCGTACGAGCCCACCACTACGGCCTTCCAGCGGCCGTTCGACTTCTCTTCGACACCCTGCAGGCTCAGGCCCTGCTGCTGCCGGATGGAGCGCAGGCGGGCGCCCAACGACTTGGCGTACTCAGACGGCATTCGGAACACTCCCAGTACTGTGCTGGCCCGGAGGGTTCTTCCTCCGCGATCGCTACGCAGCGTGACGGTACGCAGTGTGCGACCGCCGGTCAAGTGTTGGTTACCGATGAGTCGCGCGGCCCTCGGGGGATCTGCCGGATTCGTCCGGGTGGCACCGGGGGTCGGGCACGTCACCATGGTCAACGCCGCGTCCACTGGTAACGTAGCGTCAGCCATCGGGAAGCCTTCTTTCGGGGTTCCCGTCGACGTCCTTTAACGACCCGTCCCGTGAGGCGGGGAAGGAGGTCCGCCGTGGCATCGCCGCGTGCCGACACCACCAGCAAGATCATTTTGGGTGAGTCCGACCTGCATCGGGTCGTCGACCGCATCGCCCATCAGATTCTCGAGAAGACGTCCGGCGCCACCGGCACCGTGCTGCTCGGGATCCCGACCCGCGGAGTGCCGCTCGCCCAGCGCCTGGCGGCGCGCATCCACGCCTTCGAGGACATCGACGTTCCGGTCGGGTCGCTCGACATCACCCTCTACCGCGACGACCTCCGGCTGCACGCCACGCGGGCGCTCGGCAAGACCGAGCTGCCCGGCGGCGGCATCGACGGACGGCGGGTCATTCTGGTCGATGACGTGCTGTTTTCCGGCCGTACGGTGCGGGCCGCGCTCGACGCGCTCAACGACGTCGGCCGCCCCTCGTCGGTGCAGCTCGCCGTTCTGGTCGACCGCGGTCACCGGCAGTTGCCGATCCGGGCCGACTACGTCGGCAAGAACATTCCGACCGCGGTCTCCGAGAGCGTGCGGGTGTCGCTGCTCGAGATCGACGGGCTGGACGAGGTCAAGCTGACCGGGAGCGACAAATGATCAAGCATCTTCGGTCGGCCGCCGATCTGGACCTGGCCACCGCCACCCTGATCCTGGACACCGCGGGGGAGATGGCCGCGCTGGCCGGCCGTGAGGTCAAGAAGCTGCCGACCCTCCGGGGCCGCACGGTGGTCAACCTTTTCTACGAGGACTCCACCCGTACCCGGATCTCGTTCGAAGCCGCCGCCAAGCGTCTCTCCGCGGATGTCATCAATTTTTCGGCCAAAGGCTCCAGCGTCTCGAAGGGTGAGAGCCTGAAGGACACCGCTCTCACATTGCAGGCAATGGGCGCCGACGCGGTCGTCATCCGGCACTCGGCCTCGGGGGCGCCGCACCGGCTCGCCTCGTGGGTCGACGGCTCGGTGATCAACGCGGGTGACGGCACGCACGAGCACCCGACCCAGGCGCTGCTGGACGCCTTTACGATGCGCTCGCGGCTCGGCCGGCTCGCCGGCCTCCGGGTGGCGATCGTCGGCGATGTCCTGCACAGCCGGGTCGCCCGCTCCAATGTGCTGCTGCTGACCACGCTGGGCGCGCACGTCACCCTGGTCGGGCCGCCGACGCTGGTGCCGCGGGACATCGCGGCGGCGCTCTCGCCGGCCACAAAAGTGTCGTACGACCTCGATAGCGTTCTGCCCGACATGGACGTCGTGATGATGCTGCGAGTGCAGACCGAGCGCATGCAGGACTCGTACTTCCCCTCCGCCCGGGAGTACAGCCGGCGCTACGGTCTCGACCTCGCGCGCATGCGCAAGCTGCCCGAGCACGCGATCGTCATGCACCCGGGGCCGATGAACCGCGGGATGGAGATCACGCCCGAGGTGGCCGACTCGTCCCGCTCCACGATCGTCGAACAGGTCGCCAACGGGGTTTCCGCCCGGATGGCGGTTCTCTATCTGCTGCTTGGGGGCAAAGCGTGACCGGGTTTTTGATCCAGGGCGTCTCCGTTCTCGGAGCCTCTGCGTCCGATTTGGTAATTCGTGACGGGTTTGTCGTCGCGGCTGCGGATGGCACCGAGGATGTCGTCGACGGCTCCGGCCTCGTTGCCCTGCCCGGGCTCGTCGACCTGCACACCCACCTGCGCGAGCCCGGCCGGGAAGACGCCGAGACCGTCGAGACCGGCTCCCGGGCCGCCGCGCTGGGCGGCTACACGGCGGTCTTCGCGATGGCCAACACCTCGCCGGTCGCCGACACCGCCGGCGTGGTCGAGCAGGTCTGGCGGCTCGGCCGGGAGGCCGGCCTGGTCGACGTGCAGCCGATCGGGGCGGTCACCGTCGGGCTGGCCGGCAAGCAGCTCGCCGAGCTCGGCGCGATGGCCACCTCGGCGGCCGGCGTGCGCATCTTCTCCGACGACGGCTTCTGCGTCGCCGACCCGCGCCTGATGCGGCGCGCCCTGGAATATGTGAAGGCGTTCGACGGCATCATCGCGCAGCACGCCGAGGAGCCCCGGCTCACCGAGGGCGCGCAGATGCACGAGGGCGAGGTCAGCACGCGGCTCGGCCTCACCGGCTGGCCCGCGGTGGCCGAAGAGGCGATCATCGCCCGCGACGTGCTCCTGGCCGAGCACGTCGGCAGCCGCCTGCACGTCTGCCACGTCTCCACCGCCGGGTCGGTCGAGGTGCTGCGACAGGCCAAGGCCCGGGGGGTACGGGTGACCGCCGAGGTCACGCCGCACCACCTGCTGCTGACCGACGAGTTGGCCGCCTCCTACGACCCGGTCTACAAGGTCAACCCCCCATTGCGTACGGCGTCCGACGTCGCCGCGCTGCGCCAGGCCCTGGTCGACGGGGTCATCGACGTCGTCGCCACCGACCACGCGCCGCACGCCGTGGAGGACAAGGAATGCGAGTGGGCGTACGCCCGGCCCGGCATGCTCGGGCTGGAGACCGCGCTCTCGATCGTGCTGAGCGTCCTCGGTGAGCGGTGGGATCTGATCGCCGACCGGATGTCGCGCACCCCGGCCCGGATCGCGGGCCTCGACGGGCACGGCACCGACCTCGCGGTCGGCTCGCCGGCCAACCTCACGCTGGTGGACCCGTCCGCCCGGCGGGTCGTCGACCCGGCCGAGCTGGCGAGCCGCAGCCGCAATACGCCGTACTCGGGCACCACCCTGCCGGGTCGCATCGTGGCGACCTTCCTCCGGGGAGAGCCGACGGTCCTCGACGGGAAGGCTGTGAAGTAATGACGAAAGCGATCCTCGTACTCGAGGACGGTCGTGTTTTCCATGGTTCGGCTTATGGGGCCGTGGGGGAGACCTTCGGCGAAGCCGTGTTCACCACCGGGATGACCGGTTATCAGGAGACTTTGACCGATCCGTCGTATCACCGGCAGGTTGTTGTGCAGACGGCGCCGATGATCGGCAACACCGGCGTCAACTCCGAGGATGACGAATCGGGCAAAATCTGGGTTGCCGGATATGTCGTGCGGGATCCCGCACGGCGGCCGTCGAACTGGCGCTCGACCGGTTCTCTGGAAGATCGCCTTGCCGCCGAGGGTGTCGTCGGGATCAGCGGGATCGATACCCGAGCGCTGACTCGTCATCTCCGCTCACGCGGGGCCATGCGGGTCGGGGTGTCCAGCGTGGATCTCGACCCGGCCTCGCTGCTTTCGCGGGTTGTCGGCGCGCCGCAGATGATCGGCGCGGACCTGTCGGCCGAGGTCTCGACGCCCTCGCTCTACACCGTCGACGCGGTCGGCGAGCACCGGTACACGGTCGCGGCGCTCGACCTCGGTATCAAGCGCAACGTCGCCCGCCGGCTCGCGGCTCGCGGCGTCACCACGCACATCTTCCCGGCCTCGTCCTCGATCGAGGAACTGCTCGCGGTCAGCCCCGACGCCGTGTTCTTCTCGCCCGGGCCCGGTGACCCGGCGACCGCGGACGGGCCGGTCGCGCTGGCCCGTGAGGTGATGCGGCAGTGTACGCCTCTCTTCGGAATTTGCTTCGGCAGCCAGATCTTGGGGCGGGCGCTGGGCTTCGGCACCTACAAGCTCGGCTACGGCCACCGCGGCATCAACCAGCCGGTGCTCGACAAGACCACCGGCAAGGTCGAGGTGACCTCGCACAACCATGGCTTCGCGGTCGACGCACCGCTCAACAGCGTGATCGACACCGACTTCGGCGGGGTCGAGGTCTCGCACGTCTGCCTCAACGACAACGTGGTCGAAGGCCTGCGGGGGATCGACGTCCCCGCCTTCACCGTCCAGTACCACCCCGAGGCCGCCGCCGGGCCGCACGACGCCGACTACCTCTTCGACCGGTTCGTCGAGCTCGTGGAAAAGAAGGGCTGACCACTCATGCCTAAGCGCTCCGATTTGAAGCATGTGATGGTGATCGGCTCCGGGCCGATCGTCATCGGGCAGGCCTGCGAGTTCGACTACTCCGGCACCCAGGCGTGCCGGGTGCTGCGCGCCGAGGGCCTGCGCGTCTCGCTGGTCAACTCCAACCCGGCCACGATCATGACCGACCCGGAGTTCGCCGACGCCACCTACGTCGAGCCGATCACCCCCGAGTTCGTCGAGCTGGTCATCGCCAAGGAACGGCCGGACGCGATCCTGCCCACGCTGGGTGGGCAGACCGCGCTGAACACGGCCGTCGCCCTGCACGAGAGCGGCGTGCTGGAGAAGTACGGCGTCGAGCTGATCGGCGCCAACATCGACGCCATCCGCCGCGGCGAGGACCGCCAGCTCTTCAAGGACATCGTGGCGAAGGCCGGGGGCGACACTCCGCGCTCGCGGGTGTGTCACTCACTCGAGGAAGTTTTCTCGACCGTCGAGGATCTTGGCCTTCCGGTGGTCATCCGGCCGTCCTTCACCATGGGCGGCCTCGGCTCGGGCATGGCGCACACCCGCGAGGATCTCGAGCGGATTGCCGGGGCCGGCCTGGCCGCCTCGCCCGTGACCGAGGTGCTCATCGAGGAGAGCGTGCTCGGCTGGAAGGAGTACGAGCTCGAGCTGATGCGCGACAAGAACGACAACGTCGTGGTCGTCTGCTCGATCGAGAACATCGACCCGATGGGCGTGCACACCGGCGACTCGGTGACCGTGGCCCCGGCCATGACCCTCACCGACCGGGAGTACCAAGACCTGCGCGACCTCGGCATCGCGGTGCTGCGTGAGGTCGGCGTCGACACCGGTGGTTGCAACATCCAGTTCGCGGTCAACCCGGCCGACGGCCGTCTCGTCGTGATCGAGATGAACCCGCGGGTGTCCCGATCATCGGCCCTCGCCTCGAAGGCCACCGGCTTCCCGATCGCGAAGATCGCGGCCAAGCTGGCCATCGGCTACACCCTCGACGAGATCCCGAACGACATCACCCTCAAGACGCCGGCCGCGTTCGAGCCGGCCCTCGACTACGTGGTCGTGAAGATCCCGCGGTTCGCGTTCGAGAAGTTCCCCGGCGCCGACCCCGAGCTGACCACCACGATGAAGTCGGTCGGCGAGGCGATGTCCCTCGGGCGCAACTTCGCCGAGGCGCTGAACAAGGCGATGCGGTCGATGGAGACCTCTTTGTCGGGTTTCTGGACTGGGCCTGATAATTCGGACTCTTTGGACGATGTCCTGGCCGCTTTGCGCATTCCGCACGACGGTCGTCTCTACACGGTGGAGCATGCCCTGCGGCTCGGCGCGACCATCGACCAGGTCTTCGAGGCCAGCGGGGGGATCGACCCCTGGTTCCTGGAGGAGATCCAGGCGCTGGTGGAGCTGCGACGCGACATTTCCGACGCCGCGGTGCTCGACGAGGAACTGCTGCGCCGGGCCAAGCGGTCCGGGCTCTCCGACCGGCAGCTCGCCGCGCTGCGGCCCGAGCTGGCCGGCGAGGACGGGGTGCGCATCCTGCGGCACCGGCTCGGGGTCCGCCCGGTCTACAAGACCGTGGACACCTGCGCGGCCGAGTTCGAGGCCGACACCCCGTACCACTACTCGACGTACGACGAGGAGAACGAGGTCGCGCCGAGCGACCGGCCCAAGGTCCTCATCCTCGGCTCCGGGCCGAACCGGATCGGGCAGGGCATCGAGTTCGACTACTCCTGCGTGCACGCGGTCATGGCGCTGCGCAGCGTCAACTACGAGACCGTCATGGTCAACTGCAACCCGGAGACCGTGTCGACCGACTACGACACCGCCGACCGGCTCTACTTCGAGCCGCTCACCTTCGAGGACGTCCTCGAGGTCTTCCACTCCGAGGACTCCAGCGGCAAGGCGGCCGGTGGTCCCGGCGTCGTCGGCGTGATCGTGCAACTCGGCGGTCAGACCCCGCTCGGCCTGGCCAACCGGCTCAAGGCGGCCGGCGTACCCATCGTCGGCACCTCGCCGGAGTCGATCGACCTGGCCGAGGACCGCGGGTTGTTCGGCGCGGTGCTGGCCAAGGCCGGCCTGCGCTCGCCCGACCACGGCACCGCCACCAGCTTCGACGAGGCCAAGGCGATCGCCGACACGATCGGTTACCCGGTGCTGGTCCGCCCGTCCTACGTGCTCGGCGGCCGCGGCATGGAGATCGTCTACGACGAGCCGACTCTGGCCGGCTACATCGAGCGGGCCACCCAGATCTCGCCCGACCACCCGGTGCTGGTCGACAGCTTCCTCGACGACGCCATCGAGATCGACGTGGACGCGCTCTGCGACGACACCGGCGAGGTCTACCTGGGCGGCGTGATGGAGCACATCGAGGAGGCCGGCATCCACTCCGGCGACTCGTCCTGCTCGCTGCCGCCGGTCACCCTGGCCGGTTCGCACCTGGCCGAGGTGCGCCGCTACACCGAGGCGATCGCCCGCGGCGTCGGCGTGCGTGGCCTGCTCAACGTCCAGTACGCCCTGAAGGACGACACGCTCTACGTCCTGGAGGCCAACCCGCGCGCCTCCCGCACGGTCCCGTTCGTCTCCAAGGCGACCGCGGTCCCGCTCGCGAAGGCCGCGGCCCGCATCATGCTCGGCGCGACGATCGCCGAGCTCCGCGAGGAAGGCCTGCTGCTGCCCGAGGGCGACGGCGGCACCGTGCCGGAGAACGCGCCGATCGCCATCAAGGAAGCGGTGCTGCCGTTCAAGCGGTTCCGCCGCCCCGACGGCAAGGGCGTGGACAGCCTGCTCGGCCCCGAGATGAAGTCGACCGGCGAGGTGATGGGCATCGACGCCGGCTTCGGCCAGGCGTTCGCCAAGTCCCAGGCCGCCGCGTACGGGTCACTCCCGACCAGCGGCAAGATCTTCGTCTCGGTGGCCAACCGCGACAAGCGCACCATGATCTTCCCGATCAAGCGCCTCGCCGACCTGGGCTTCACCATCGTCACCACGGCCGGCACCGGCGAGGTCCTGCGCCGCCACGGCATCGCCTGCGAGATCGTCCCGAAGCACTTCGAGAGCCCCGGCCAGAACGCCGTGGCCCTCATCCTGGCCGGCGAGATCGCAATGATCATCAACACGCCGCAGGGTTCGGGCGCGAGTGCCCGCTCGGACGGCTACGAGATCCGCAGCGCCGCGGTGACCGCCGACATCCCGAGCATCACCACCACGCAGGGCGCCGCCGCCGCGGTGATGGGCATCGAGGCCCTGATGCGCGGCGACATGACGGTCCGCCCGCTGCAGGAGCTGCACGCCGCCCTCCGGGGCGACAAGGCATGACCGCATTCGAGCGGGCGGTTCGGCCGGTTCTCTTCCGGATCGGCGGGGGTGACGCGGAGAAGGCGCACGAGTTCACCCTCGATCGGCTGGGGCGGCTCGGTGAGCGGAGCCGGTCGCTGCTGCGCGCTCGCTACGCCACCGACGCGCCGGTCGAGGTGTTCGGGGTGCGCTTCCCGAACGCCGTCGGGCTCGCGGCCGGGGTCGACAAGAACGGGCACGCGCTGCCGGCCTGGCCAGCGCTCGGGTTCGGGTTCGTCGAGGTCGGCACGGTGACCGCGAAGGCGCAGCCGGGAAACGACAAGCCACGGCTGTTCCGGCTCCGCGACAGCGAGGCGATCATCAACCGGATGGGCTTCAACAACGCCGGGGCCGCGGCACTCGCCGCGCGCCTCGCCGCGCTGGGTCCGATCGGTGTCCCGCTCGGCATCTCGTTGGGCAAGTCCAAGGTCACCCCTCTGGAGGAGGCGGTCGAGGACTACCTGACGTCCTACCGGCTGCTGCACCCCCACGCCGACTACATCGCGGTCAACGTCTCCTCGCCGAACACCCCCGGCCTGCGCACCCTGCAGGACAAATCGGCCGTCGCCGACCTGCTGACCGCCCTGGCCGGAGACACCCCGGTGCTCGTGAAGATCGCCCCCGACCTGACCGAGCCGGCCATCGCCGAACTCCTCGAGGTGTGCCTGAGCCACGGCGCGGCCGGAGTGATCGCCACCAACACGACCCTCGCCCGCGAAGGGCTGGCACCGGCCGACCAGCCCAGGGCGGCCGAGGCGGGCGGGCTCTCCGGGCGCCCGCTCACCGAGAAAGCCCGCAAGGTCGTGCACTTCGTGCACACCGAGACCGACGGCCGGCTGCCGATCATCGGGGTCGGCGGCGTGATGAGCCCCGACGACGCTTCCCGGATGCTCGACGCGGGGGCGTCGCTGGTGCAGCTCTACAGCGGTTTCATCTACCACGGGCCCGCGCTGGTGCGGGGAGCGGCACGAGCGGCCGCGTCGCACCGGGCGCGGGCGGAGGCAGAGACCCGATGAACACCGGCCCGGCGAGCAACCAATCGCCCGCCGGGCCGGTCATCGCGTTTCACCGGGAGAGCACTCGCCTTACAAGCGAGGCCTCTCAGTCACACGCGGGAAGACGCCCGCAGCCCCGAGGCCACCCGCCGCAGACGTCGGCCGATGGTCTGCGGTCCGGGGCGGCGTTCCATGATTCGCGGTCCGGGAAGTCGGCTTCCGGCGCGGCTCGACCCGTCGCCCGCCCGGCCACACGCCGGTTCGACGGCGTCCGCCCGTCGCGCGATCTTGTGGAGCTGCTGTTCGGAGCTCGCCGGAAGTCGACAAGATCGCGGGCAATGCACGGCTGCGGCGCTGCGGGACTTCGGGGCGGTTGGGCGGCGAGGCCTGGGGCGCGAGCCTCGGGCGCTGGGCTGCGGGCGTTGGGTTGGGATTGAGTGGTGGTTTGGGGTGGGGGCTTGAGTCGTAGTGAGCGGGAGCTTCTTGCGCTTGATCGGGCGCATGTCTGGCATCCCTATGGGCCGATGCCCGGCCGGAGCGATCCCTACCTGGTCGAGAGCGCTCAGGGTGTGCGGCTGACGCTGGGTGACGGGCGGGAGCTCGTCGACGGGATGTCGTCCTGGTGGGCGGCCATCCACGGGTATCGGCACCCGGTGCTCGACGCGGCCCTCGCCGAGCAGGCGGGGCGGATGAGTCACGTCATGTTCGGTGGGCTCACCCATCAGCCGGCCATCGACCTAGCCACGACGCTGGTTGATCTCGCGCCGGACGGGCTGGAGCACGTCTTTCTCTGTGACTCCGGCTCGGTGTCGGTCGAGGTCGCGATCAAGATGGCGCTGCAGGCTCAGCTCGCCCTCGGCCACCCGGGCCGGCGGCGGCTGCTCACGTGGCGCGGTGGGTATCACGGGGACACGTTCCACCCGATGACCGTGTGCGATCCCGAGGGCGGGATGCACTCGCTCTGGACCGGGGTGCTGCCGGTGCAGGTTTTCGCGGACGTGCCGCCGGCCGAGTTCGACCCCGGCTATGCGGCGGCGCTCGAGGACCTGATCGCCCGGCATGCCGACGACGTGGCGGCGGTGATCGTCGAGCCGGTCGTGCAGGGGGCCGGGGGGATGCGGTTCCATCATCCGGAGTACCTGCGGGTCCTGCGGCGGGCCACGGAGGCGTACGGCATCTTCCTGATCTTTGATGAAATTGCCACCGGGTTCGGGCGGACGGGGGAGTTCTTCGCGGCCGATCACGCCGGGGTCGCTCCGGACATCATGTGTGTGGGGAAGGCGCTGACGGGTGGCTATCTCACCCTGGCGGCGGCGCTCTGCACCTCGGCGGTCGCGGCGGCGATCTCGGCGGGGGACGCGGGCGGGCTGGCGCACGGGCCGACCTTCATGGGTAACCCGCTCGCCTGTGCGGTCGCCAACGCCTCGCTCGGGTTGCTGCGGGAGCACGACTGGAGGTCACGCGTTCGGGTGATCGAAAACGGACTGGCACAGGGCCTGGAACCGCTGCGGGCGGCGCCGGGGGTGGCCGACGTCCGGGTCCTGGGCGCGATCGGGGTGGTTCAGCTCGATCATCCGGTCGAGATGGCCAGGGCGACCGCCGCGGCCGCCGACGCCGGAGTCTGGCTGCGGCCGTTCCGGGATCTGATCTACACGATGCCGCCGTACGTGGCGGACGAAGAAGACGTTGCCCGCATCGCCGCCGGGATCGCCGCCGCGGTGACGGCAAGCTGACACGGAAGGGGTTTTGAGGCCGCATGGAGACCTTCGGGAAACGGCTCACGGACGCCATCGAGAAGCGGGGGCCGCTGTGTGTCGGCATCGACCCGCACGCCGCCCTGCTGACTCGCTGGGGGCTCACCGATGACGTCGCCGGCCTGGAACGCTTCGCCCGTACGGTGGTCGACGCACTGGCCGATCGGGTGGCTGTGGTGAAGCCGCAGTCCGCGTTTTTTGAGAGATTTGGGTCACGTGGCATCGGCGTTCTTGAGTCAACTATCCGACAGTTGCGCGATGCAGGATCCCTTGTCCTTTTGGACGTGAAGAGGGGCGACATCGGCTCGACGATGGCCGCGTACGCCTCCGCTTATCTTGATTCGGCGAGCCCGCTGAGTGTCGACGCGATTACTGTGAGTCCCTACCTCGGAGTCGGCTCGTTGCAGCCGGCATTCGACCTGGCGGCCGCGAACGGCGCCGGCGTTTTCGTTCTCGCGCTCACGTCGAACCCGGAAGGACCGTCGGTCCAGCACGCCGTCGGAAGCGACGGCCGCACCGTCGCGCAGACCGTGATTGACGAGATTTCCCAGGTCAACAGGGGTGCCCAGCCGCTCGGCAACCTTGGTCTCGTGGTCGGCGCGACGATCGGTCGGACCGGTCACGACCTGTCCGAAGTGAACGGTCCGTTACTCGCGCCGGGCCTCGGAGCGCAGGGTGCGACCCCCTCCGACCTGCGCTCCGTCTTCGGCGAAAGCCTGCGCAACGTGCTGCCTTCGTACTCACGGGAAGTTCTCAATGCGGGACCTTCCGTGTCCGCGCTGCGAGCCGCCGCAGAGGCCGCCGTGGATGATTGCAGGGCCGCTCTCGGGTGAAACGCGCCTGCTTACCAGGCACGCGTCCAGCGGGTAAGGGGGTACCCCCACGTTGCCGAAACCGCCATTGACCGCTAGTTTTCCCGGCGCCGGGAACCACATGCCCCTTTGGTTCCCTGGCACACCACGTTTCACAGAAGCGCCGGTATTGAACTACCGCCGCGATAGGGACCTGAGGAGAACTGGTGCCGCTCCCGTCACTGAGCCCCGAGCAGCGCGCTGCAGCGCTGGAAAAGGCCGCGGAAGTTCGCAAGGCCCGGGCTGAGCTGAAGGAACAGCTCAAGTCCGGCAAGACCACTCTGGCCGCGGTTCTGGACCGCGCGGAGGAGGACGAGGTCGTCGGCAAGCTGAAGGTCTCGGCCGTGCTTCAGGCGCTGCCGGGCATCGGCAAGATCCGAGCGACCCAGATCATGGAGAAGCTCAAGATTGCCGACAGCCGCCGCCTGCGTGGCCTCGGCGACCAGCAGCGCAAGGCCCTCCTGGGGGAGTTCGCTGCGAACTGACTCATGGGCTCGTGTTGAATGAGCCTTGTGAGCATGGATGACGACGCGCGCCCGGCAGCCCGCCTCACCGTCCTTTCCGGTCCCTCCGGGGTCGGCAAGGACAGCGTGATCGAGCTGATCCGGGCGCGCTCGCCTTGGATCAAGCTCTCCGTGTCGGTGACGACACGGAAGAAGCGCGACTACGAGACCGACGGCGAGCATTACCACTTCGTGAACCGTTCGGAGTTTCAACGGCTGATCGACGGCGGTCAGCTGCTCGAGTGGGCCGAGTTCGCCGGGAACCTCTACGGGACCCCGCGGGCCCAGGTCGAGGGCTGGTTGAGTCAGGGCCGCCCGGTCCTGCTGAAGATCGATCTGCAGGGAGCGCGCCAGGTGCGCGCCACCATGCCGCACGCGCAACTGGTGTTCCTCGCGCCACCGAGCGTCGAGGAGCTCAAGCGCCGACTGATCGGCCGGGGCACCGAGGACGAAGAAACCATCCGTCGCCGGCTGGCCCATGCCGACGAGGAGCTGTCGCACGAAAAAGAATTCGACCGTACGGTGGTCAACGACTTCGTCGAGCGGGCCGCAGACGAGCTGGTAGGATTGCTCGGTTCATCGTTTCTGACGCCCGCGCAAGCTCCAGAACACTAAGGATTTTCTAACTGTGGGAACCATCGCGAACCCCGAAGGCATCACCAACCCGCCCATCGACGAGCTGCTGGACAAGACCTCGTCGAAGTACTCGCTGGTGATCTTCGCGGCCAAGCGCGCCCGCCAGGTGAACGCCTACTACAGCCAGCTCGGCGAGGGCCTGCTGGAATACGTCGGGCCGCTGGTCGAGACCACCCCGCAGGAGAAGCCGCTCTCCATCGCCATGCGTGAGATCAACGCCGGTCTGCTGACCGCCGAAGCCACGGACAACCCGTAAGCATCCGGGTTATCCACAGGTTCAAAACTGATCCCGCGTCCGCCCGACGGACGCGGGATCATTTGTCTCATGACTGAAGTCGTCCTGGGGGTTTGTGGCGGGATCGCCGCCTACAAGGCCTGTGAGCTGTTGCGTCTGTTCACCGAGTCCGGGCACAGCGTGCGGGTGGTGCCGACCGCCTCGGCGCTCAAGTTCGTGGGGGCGCCCACCTGGGCGGCGCTGTCCGGCAAGCCGGTCGCGACCGAGGTCTGGGACGACGCGCACGAGGTGCCGCATGTGCGCATCGGGCGGCACGCCGACCTGGTCGTGGTCGCGCCGGCCACCGCCGACATGCTGGCCAAGGCGGCGCACGGGATCGCCGACGATCTGCTCACCAACACCTTGCTGACGGCGACCTGCCCGATTGTGTACGCACCGGCCATGCACACCGAGATGTGGGAGAACCCGGCGACGCGCGCGAACGTCGCACTCCTGCGCGAACGTGGCGCAATCGTGATCGAACCGGCGGTCGGGCGACTGACCGGGGCAGATACCGGCAAGGGGCGGCTGCCTGATCCGGCGGAGATCTTCGAGCGTGCTCAGGCCGTACTCAAGCGGGGTCTTGATTTGGATCTGGCTGGTCGGCACGTCGTGGTGACCGCCGGCGGCACGCGGGAACCCCTCGATCCCGTGCGTTTTATCGGAAATCGGTCATCCGGCAAACAGGGTTACGCCCTCGCCCGGGCGGCCGTCGCCCGCGGCGCGCGAGTAACGCTCGTCACCGCGAACGTTGCGCTGCCCGACCCGGTCGGCACCGAGATCATCCGGGTCGGCACCACCGAGGAGTTGCGCGCCGCGACGGTGAAGGCCTTCGCCGATGCCGACATCGTGGTCATGGCGGCCGCGCCCGCCGATTTCCGGCCGGCCACGATGGCCGACCAAAAGATCAAAAAGACCGAGGGGGGTACGCCGGACCCGATCGTCCTGGTGACCAACCCGGACATCGCGGCCGAACTCGGTGCGAACAAACGCCCTGGTCAATTGCTGGTTGCGTTCGCGGCCGAGACGCACGACGCTCTTGAGCACGCGCGCGCTAAGTTGGTCAGGAAACGAGCTGACCTGATCGTCGTCAACGAGGTCGGTGTCGATCGGGTCTTCGGCTCCGACAACAATGACGTCACGCTGCTCGGGGCCGACGGAAGCACGACGGCCCTCGGCGAACTCCGCAAAGAAGATGTGGCCGATAGGATTTACGACCACGCCATCGCGTTGCTGGAACGCCAGGTCGATGCCGGTGAGACGGCATAGCACCCAAGCGTCTCCTGTCGTTCGTGGTGATTACACTCTCGCGATACGTTGAACTTCGACAAGCTGAGGAGCACCGTGGCACGCCGCCTGTTCACCTCCGAGTCGGTCACGGAAGGCCACCCGGACAAGATCGCTGACCAGATCAGCGACGGCATTCTCGACGCCCTGCTGGCGCAGGACCCCCGCAGCCGGGTGGCGGTGGAGACTCTGATCACCACCGGCCAGGTGCACGTGGCGGGCGAGGTCACCACGCAGGCCTACGCCGATATCCCGAGCATCGTGCGCGACACGATCCTGCGGATCGGTTACGACTCGTCCAAGAAGGGCTTCGACGGCGCGTCCTGCGGCGTGAGTGTGTCCATCGGTGCCCAGTCGCCCGACATCGCCCAGGGCGTGGACAGCGCGCTGGAGTTGCGTGAGGGCGACTCGGAGCACGTCCTGGACTCCCAGGGTGCCGGCGACCAGGGCATGATGTTCGGCTTCGCCTGCTCGGAGACTCCTGAGCTGATGCCGCTGCCGATCGCGCTCGCGCACCGTCTGGCCCGCCGCCTGTCGGCCGCGCGTAAGGACGGCACGATCCCGTACCTGCGCCCGGACGGTAAGACCCAGGTGACGATCGAGTACGACGGGTTGAAGCCGGTCCGTCTCGACACGGTGGTCGTCTCGTCGCAGCACGCGGCCGACATCTCGCTGGAGTCGCTGCTGACCCCCGACGTTCGCGAGCATGTCATCGCGCCCGAGCTCGAGGGCCTCGGCATCGACACCGAGGGCTACCGGCTGCTGGTCAACCCGACCGGCCGGTTCGAGATCGGAGGCCCGATGGGCGACGCCGGCCTGACCGGCCGCAAGATCATCGTTGACACGTACGGCGGTTACGCGCGCCACGGCGGCGGTGCCTTCTCCGGCAAGGACCCGTCCAAGGTGGACCGTTCCGCGGCGTACGCGATGCGCTGGGTCGCCAAGAACGTGGTTGCCGCGGGTCTGGCCGAGCGGTGTGAGGCGCAGGTCGCCTACGCGATCGGTAAGGCGCACCCGGTGTCGCTGTTCGTCGAGACGTTCGGCACCGAGAATGTGCCGGTCGAGCGGATCGAGGCGGCGATCAACCAGGTCTTCGACCTGCGTCCGGCCGCGATCATCCGTGACCTGAACCTGCTGCGCCCGATCTACCAGCAGACCGCCGCGTACGGTCACTTCGGCCGTGACCTGCCGGACCTGCTGTGGGAGAACACCGACCGGGCACAGGACCTCAAGAACGCCGCTGCCTGAGTTTTCCGGACCGGCGCCCCTTCCGGGGCGCCGGTCCGTTCATTTCCGGGTGGCCGTCACCGCGACGGTTGTGTAGTGCATGACGAAGCTGTCGCCGATCGCCGTGGCGGTCATCGCCAGCAGTTCGTCCACCTGGCCCTTCGGCAGCCGGCTCATCCCGCCGAAGGTCGGAAGCTGGTCCAGCCACTCCTGCTTGCCGTAGGCGCGGTCCCAGTCGACGCGCCACCGTTCCGGGTGGGTGAAATCTCCGGATTTCTCCAGGCCGTGCTCGGCGGTCTCAAACATTCGGCCGTACAACTCGAGGATCGGGCGGTCACCCGACCACAGGTTGGGAAAGTCGGGCAGGACGGACGCGTTCACCTCGGCGAAGGCCTTCCTGGCCGCGGGCTCGGGCTCCATCACGTTCCAGATCAGCGCGATGCGACCGGCGGGCGTCAGGATCCCGGCCGCCTTCGTCGCGCCGGCGATCGGGTCGACCCAGTGCCAGGCCTGCGCGGCGACGACGGTGTCGAACTGCCGTCCCCGCGGGTCCCAGTCCTCGAACTTCGACACCTCGACCTCGAGGCCCTGGCGGCGGGCCTGCTCGGCCATCAGCGGGTCCACGTCGAGACCGAGCACGTGCTGTTCCTCGATTTCGAGCTGCCGGGCCGCGATGCCGGTGCCGGTGCCGACGTCGAGGACGTGCGGGCCGGTGCTGTTCTCGACGATCCGGTGGATCAGCTGCTGCGGGTAGCTGGGCCGCGCGCGGTCGTAGCGCTCGGCCTCCGCACCGAACGACTCGGCGGCCTGTCGCTGGTGGTGTGACTCGGTCATGGGTTCACGCTCCTCGGGGCCGTATAGTGGGCACGCGCCCACCTTAAGTGGGCGAGCGCCCATTCGCTATCCCTTGGGGGTTCGTTGCCGACCGGTGTGGCGCTTCGAGACGTACGGGAGCAGTTGTTCGCGGCCGCGGAGCGGGTGCTGCTCAGGGATGGGCCGCAGGCCCTGACCAGCCGTGCGGTCACCGACGAGGCCGGCGTGGCCAAGGGCGTGCTGCACCGGCACTTCGCCGATTTCGACCAGTTTCTGACCGAGTTGGTGCTGGACCGGATCCAGCGGCTCCTGTTGTCCGAGCCGATGCTGCTCTCCGCCGTCGGCACCGCCACGGTCGCCGAGAATCTCACCGCGTTCTTGGAAGAGATCTTCAACTCGGTGGCCGTCGCCATCGTCAGCCTGATCACCTTCCGGGACGATCTGCGGGCCCGGGTGCGGTCGGCCCGGGGCGCCTGGGGCATTCCGCTGCTGACCGAGGCCGGCGCGATCATCCGGGAGTACCTGTCGGCCGAGCGCGACCTGGGCCGGCTGGCCCCCGGCGCCGACGTCGACACGCTGGCCCCGATGCTGATCGGCTCCGCCCACCTGCTGTACGCCGACCGCGGAGCCCGGCCGCCGGGGCCGGATGTCCTGGAGCGGATGGTGGCGGCAGTGCTGTCGGGCGTCGCGCGCGGTTGAGCTTTTGTCACACCCCTTCGGCAGAATGTTCGGCGATGACCAGCAAGAGTGCACGCAGCGAACGGGTCCCGGCCGAGCGGTCGCCGGTGGCCCGGGTGTGCGTCGACGTGCCCCTGCCGCACCTCGATCGGCCCTTCGACTACCTGGTGGCCGCGGCCGACGACGAGGCGGCGCAGCCCGGGGTGCGGGTCAAGGTCCGGTTCGCCGGCCAACTGGTGACCGGGTTCCTGCTGGAGCGGGCCGAGTCCTCACCGCACGGCGGCAAGCTGGCCTATCTCGACAAGATCGTCTCGCCGGAGCGGGTGCTCGACCCCGAGGTGGCGCGGCTGGCGCGAGCGGTTGCCGACCGCTACGCCGGAAACCTCTGCGACGTGCTGCGGCTGGCGGTCCCGCCCCGCCACGCCCGAGTCGAGGCCCAAGCCAAGAAGAGCGATAAGCCCGACTTATCCGGCATGGAGGTCCCGGCCGGGGAGCAAGGCGTCGGCGCCGCGCCCATCGCTGACGGTCCACATACTGGCGCCACCGCCGCTGATCAGGCGACGGCGAGAGTGGCCACGGCTGATTCGGCAGCGGCCCCGGCGGCCGCTGGTGTGGCGGGGGGCGAGGCCACGGCGATTGGCCCGGCGGCCGGCTGGGCGGGGAGCGGGCCAACGACCGGCCCGGCCGTTGGCTTGACCGCCGTCGGCCCGGCTGCGACCAGTTCTGCGGCTGGTGAGATCAGAGCCGGCGCGGCGACCGTCCTGGCGGCGAGTCAGGTCGCGGCTGGCGGGATGGCTGGCCTGGCAGCCGGTGAGGTCGCGGCTGGCGCGGTGGCGAGTGAGGTCGCGGCTGGTGGTCTGGCTGTGGGCGGTCTCCAGGCAGGCGCGGTCACGGCTGGTCCGGCGGTGGGCGGTCCGGCGGCTGGCGAGGGCACGGCTCGCCGGGCGGGCGGGGAGCCGGGTGACGGTGGGGTGGTGGCTGTGCTGCCGCCGGGTAAGGGGCTGCCTGCTGCCGGTGGGTGGGATTCGTATGTTGCGGGGGCCGCGTTTCTGCGGGCGCTCGAGGACGGGCGGTCGCCCCGGGCCGTTTGGGGGGTGCTGCCGGGGGAGGACTGGGCTGTTCGGATCGCCGAGGCTGCGGCGGCGACTGTGCGGGCCGGGCTGGGTGTGGTCATCGTCGTGGCGGATGCTCGGGATCTTGAGCGGGTTGATCGGGCGCTCGGCTCGGTGCTCGGGGATGGGCTGCATGTCGCGCTCAATGCCGCGCTCGGGCCGGCCGAGCGCTATCGGCGGTTTCTCGCGGCCAGCCGGCATCAGGTTCCGGTTGTCGTCGGGACCCGGGCTGCCATGTGGGCGCCGGTCGCCAAGCTCGGGCTCCTCGTCATCTGGGACGACGGGGACGACCTGCACGCCGAACCGCGGTCGCCCTATCCGCACGCCCGCGAGGTGCTGCTGACCCGGGCCCGCCTCGCCGACTGTGCCGTGCTGGTCGGGGGCCACGCCCGTACCGGTGAAGGGCAGTTGTTGTTGGAGACCGGGTGGGCCAAGGAGATCTCGGCCTCGCGGGACGTGCTGCGGAAGCGCGTGCCGGCCATCGCACCGACCGGGGACGATCCGCAGCTCGCCCGGGATCCGGGAGCGGCTACCGCCCGGCTGCCCAGTCTGGCCTGGGAGGCGGCCAGGCAGGCGCTCAAGGCAGGGGCGCCGGTGCTCGTCCAGGTGCCGCGGCGGGGCTATCTGCCGTCCGTCGCCTGCGCGGAGTGCCGCACGCCGGCCCGGTGTCCGCACTGTTCGGGGCCGTTGTCGCTGGCGGGGGCGCGGGACGTGCCCACCTGCCGGTGGTGCGGGCGGGCCGCGGCCGACTACTCGTGCCCGGCCTGCGGTGGGCGGCGGCTGCGCGCCTCGATCACCGGCGCCCGGCGGACGGCCGAGGAGCTCGGGCGGGCGTTCCCGGACATTCCGGTGCGGACCTCGGGGCGGGACGAGATTCTCGACGGTGTGCCGGGGACCGCGTCGGTCGTGGTCGCGACGCCGGGGGCCGAGCCGGTCGCCGAGGGCGGCTACGGGGCGGTGCTGCTGCTCGACACGTGGGCGCTGCTTACCCGCTCCGACCTGCGCGCCGCCGAGGAGACCATGCGGCGGTGGCTCACCGCGTCGGCGCTGGCCCGGCCCGCGAAGGCGGGCGGCAGGGTGGTTGTCGTGGCGGACGGGTCGCTCGCCACGGTGCAGGCGCTGATCCGGTGGGATCCGGGGTGGTTCGCGGCGCGGGAACTGGCCGAGCGGCGGGAGCTGGGCTTTCCGCCCGCCGCCCGGATGGCCAGCCTCACCGGGGTGGCGGAGGCGGTCGCCGAGCTGCTCGACGCCGCGAAACTGCCCGACTCGGCCGAGATCCTCGGTCCGGTGCCGGCCGACGAGGGGCAGGAACGGATGCTGGTGCGCACGTCGCGGTCGCAGGCCGGCGCGATGGCGCACGCGTTGCACGAGGCGGCGGCGGTGCGCAGTGCCAAGCGGGCGGCGCTGCCGGTGCGGATCGAGGTGGACCCGGCGATGATGTTCTGACCACGTCCGCTGTGGAGCGACGGCACTAGGGTGGCAGCGTGGGCGAGCACGTGTTCATCAGCTACGCGCATGACGACGTGGCCTATGTGCGCAAGCTCGCCGGTCACCTCGGTGACTCCGGCGTGCCCGTGTGGTTCGACCACTCGATCAACGCCGGCGACCGGTGGACCACCACCATCGAACGGCAGATCGAGGACTGTGCGGTCTTCGTCGTGGTCATGTCCGAGGCGGCGCGGTCCTCGAAATGGGTGGACCGCGAGGTCATCCTGGCCGACCGTCTCGGCAAGCCGATCATGCCGCTGTTGCTGTCCGGGCGGGGCCTGCTCGCGGTCAACAACGTGCAGCACCACGACGTGACCGACGGGCGACTGCCGGACAACTCGTTCGTGGCGAGCATCCGGGTGCATGCCGGTGGTGTCGCCGTCCTCACGTCCTTCGTGGGGGCCGACGGCACCTCGGCACAAGTCGGCGACGGGGCGGCGAATTCGTCCCGCGCTCCGCGGGTGGATACCGGCGGCGTCCGGCTGGATGGGTGGGCCTGGTGGTCCAAGCCCGCCGGCACCTACGGCGACTACTCGATCCTCGCCTCGAACGCCGCGCCGGACGAAATCGGAGAGATCCGGCGGGAGACCGAGTCGTTTCAGCCGGGCACGTTGCCGGCCGTCGGCGGATTCGGTGGCTTCCCCTGGGCCACGTTCGCCGCCACCACCGGCGACTCGGGCCTGCTCCACCGGGTGTGGTGGTGGGACTGGACCGGTGACTACGACGCCACGGGCCGGCCCATCGCCGGAGCGTTGTGCCTATGCCTGGCCGCCGATCGGCCGTTGAGCTACGAGGCGCTGGCTGGGTACGCACGTCTGGCGTGGCAGCGGTACCTCGACGACGCGACCGTCCCCGATCCGGCGCCGGGGCAGCTCGGCAAAGCACGGGCCGCGGAGGTGCTAGCCGGCGACGCCTTGGCGTCGTGGGCGGCAAGCGTGGCCGCTCTCACGTTGAGCACACCGGTCCGCGTGCTTCCGGATTCGGACTCGCCCGAGCCGGAGCAGACGGCCCGGTTGTTCGATGCGGTCGCGGCCCTGTTGCCGCGCGGGATCACCGTTCTGCTGCAACTGAGCACGGGCACGCTCGACGATACGAACGGGCCGTTCGCGATCGTGTCGGGCCCGGTGCGCCCCCGACCTGACGATGGGCTCGACCCTGCACTGAAACGGCCTCGGCCGGTCCGGGCCGGCAATGCGGTGACGGTCCGGCCCGGGGTCGACCCGGATCTCAGCGACTGGCCGGAGTCCCGGTCCTATCGGTGGCGGCTCCGCCGGCTGCTGGAGCGGTATTCGATCGGTGTGGTCGTCCGGCACCTCGACGAGGCCACCGAGATGCCGGACCGGCTCGGCCGGGAGGCGACGACCGCGGCGCTCGCCGTCCTGGACTCCGTGAGCGGGATGGCGGGCGTCGGCCGGGATCTCGTGCTGGACCGGGCGGTGGACATCGGTGAGGTTCGCGCCGTCGTTGCCGGGAGTCGTCTCGCCGAGCGCGTGCCGGTTCGCGAGCACGAGGCGATCCTGCGGTTCCTCCTGGTGGAGGGCGAAGCGACGGACCTGCGGGCAGTGGCCGCGAACTGGCTGCCTCAGCTCGCGGACGTGTTCGTCGAGGTGTTCGAGCGCCGGGCCGCGCGCGGCGGGATCGACGAGTCGTGGCTGGAGAGCGCCGCCGGCCTGGTCCGCAGCGCGGGCGCGGACGATGTGCTCCTCCCGCTGCTGCGGCGGATGGGCACGGTGTTTCCGGTGCCGGATCTGCTGGCCCGCATCGTGGAGCAGGGCATCCCGGCGGATCGGATCAGACAATGGCTGCTCTCGCCGGATCGGGAGGCGGACCTGATCGCGGCCGCAACCGGGCGGGGACCCGACCCGCTGGTCCGGTGGCTCGCGGACGATCCGCAAGCGCCGTCCTGGCTCCGTTCCCTGGCGGCGCCGGATGCCGCCGGGGCGAGGCTGCCGGCGGCGGACCGGGCCACTCTGGACCTCATGCTCCTGGTCGCCGGCCATCTTCCGCCGCCCGGTCTGGCGGCCGGGTCGCCGTACGCGGGCGACCGTGACTACGCGCGCCGGCTGACCGGCCTTTCCCTCGGTGACCACCGGTTCGAGCGGAACCTTCGGCGTGCGCTTCCGCGAGCCCTGATGGCCCCGGCGGCGACCGAGGACGCGCTTCTCTTCCTCGATCGAATGTGGGAGGGATCGGAAGCGCGGAATCCCGAGATCATCACGACTGCCGTCCAGGTGATCACGGCACGGCCTGAACTGCTCGATCGTCCTGGTGCCGCCACGGTGATCGAGTTGGCTGCCGCGAGAGACGAGCACGTCCGGCGGGTTGTTGCGGCGCGTGACGTGGGGCACGCGGCGCGGGCCGACGTGCCGCTGACCGAGCTGACCGACATGATCGAGGGGGCGGCGCGCGCGGAGGTCGGCGTCGCGGAGTTGCGAGCCGCCTTCGCCGGATGGCCCGGTGCCGGTGATCCGGTCCGGATCCACCAGCTGGTCGTCGAGCTCGGCTCGCGGCTGACGGGCGGGATCGAGCCGCGGCGCGTCCACGCCGGATACCGGGTGGTGGCACCGTTGCTCGCCGAAGAGGTCCGGAATCGGCTGGCCGCGCGCATCCGGGAGTGGGCGAAGGAGCAGGAGACCGAGTTCGGCGAGGCGCTCGAGCTTCTGCGGGAGGGCCTTCGGCGGCGGTGACGAGGTGGACATCGACGGGCACCATGGGGTGATGAACGCTGCCGAAGCCGCCGGGGTCCTTCTTGCGCCGCCCACCGAGCAGGAACCCGACGCGGCCTACGCGGCGCTGCACGCGCACGGCCCGGTTCTGCAGGTGTCCGAGCCGCTCTATCTGGTCGCCGGCTATGCGGCCGTTGACCGGGCGCTGCGGGACCCGGCCATGGAGACGTTCGACGCGGCGCACCTGGAGGCCGCGTGGCCGGGGTGGCGGGAGTACCGGGCGGTTGCGCTCTTCGCCGACTCCATGCTGCGGTCCAACCCGCCGCACCACACTCGGCAGCGGCGGCTCGCCGCGGGAGTCTTCACCGCCCGGCGGGTCTCGGCGCTGCGGACGGTTATCGCCGAGCAGGTCGACGAGCTTCTGGACGAGCTCACGGCGTACGGCAATGGGGTCGATCTTGTCGGCCGCCTGGCGTACCCGTTGCCGATTGCGGTGATCACCGCCCTGCTGGGTGTTCCGGTCGCAGACCGGGGGAAGTTCCGGCGGCTCGCCGAAGCCCTCACCGGAGTGCTGGAGATGCACTGGACCGAGGCCGACCGGGTGCGGGCGGATGCGGCGGCCGACGAGCTGATCGATTACTTCGGGCATCTCGTCGAGGTGCGGCGGGAGGAGCCGGCCGACGATCTGGTCACCGCGCTCGCCGCCGCGCACGACGCGGACGGGGAACGGCTCACCGCCGACGAGCTGCTGGCCAATCTTGCGCTGCTGCTGGTGGCGGGCTTCGAGACGACGACCAACCTGATCGGCAACGCGGTGGTGCTGCTGCTGGACCATCCGGCGTACGCGGAGAAGCTGCGCGATGACGCCGAGCTGGCACCGGCGTACGTCGAAGAGGTCTTGCGCATCGACTCGCCGGTGCAGCTCACCACCCGGCGGGTCGCCCGGCCGGCGGAGGTCGGCGGCGTAGCCGTGCCGGCCGGCGCGGAGCTCGTGTTGCTGCTCGGCGCGGCCAACCGGGACCCGGCCCGGTTCGACAAGCCCGACGTCTTCGACCCGGACCGGCAGGGGGTGTCGCCGTTGTCGTTCGGTGCCGGCGTGCACTACTGCCTGGGCGCGCCCCTGGCCCGGATGGAAGCGCAGGTCGCGCTGCCCGCGCTGGTGCGCCGGTTCCCGGATCTCGCCCTCGCCGGGAGACCGAAAAGGCGCGCTCGGATGAACCTGCGCGGCTGGCGGGAGCTCCCCGTCACGCTGACACGGTGATCGGGGAAGCGACTCCGTAGGATAGGAGGCTGCCGCCCCGGAATGTCAGGAGTACTGCCGCGTGACCGTTCAGCCCATCCGTCTCTTCGGTGATCCGGTCCTGCGGACGCCGGCGGATCTCGTCGTCGACTTCGACAAGGAGTTGCGCAACCTCGTCCGGGACCTGGTCGAGACCATGCAGGACGAGGGCGGGGCCGGCCTGGCCGCGCCTCAGCTCGGTGTCGGGCTGCGGGTCTTCACGTTCGACGTCGACGATGTGGTGGGGCACATCGTCAACCCGGTGCTGTCGTTCCCCGACGAGGAGGAGCAGGACGGTCCCGAGGGCTGCCTGTCGATCCCGGGCATCTACATCGATACCAAGCGCCGGCAAAATGTCGTGGCGAGCGGCTTCAACGAGCACGGCGACCCGATTCAGCTGGTCGGCACCGGCCTGATGGCGCGGTGCGTGCAGCACGAGACCGACCACCTCGACGGTGTGCTCTTCCTGGACCGGCTCGACTCGGCCGCCCGCAAGGACGCGATGAAGCAGATCCGCGCCGCGGAGTGGTACGACGCGGCCAAGCCGCCGACGATCAAGGAGAGCCCGCACACCCGGGGCATCTTCGGGCTCGGGCGGTGACCGGGTGCGCCTGATCTTCGCCGGCACACCGGCCGTCACCCTGCCCGCCCTCGACGCCATTGCCGCGTCGTCGCACGAGCTGCTCGCCGTCGTCACCCGGCCGGACGCCCCGGCCGGCCGGGGCCGCCGGTTGGTGCGGTCGCCCGCCGGTGCGTGGGCCGACGAGCACGGCATCGAGGTGCTGACCCCGGACAAGCCGCGCGACCCTTCATTTCAGGAGCGATTGAAGCAGCTCGCCCCCGACTGTGCGCCGGTCGTCGCCTACGGTGCGCTGGTGCCGCCGAGCGCCCTGGAGATCCCCAAGCACGGCTGGGTCAACCTGCACTTCTCGCTGCTGCCCGCCTGGCGCGGTGCCGCCCCCGTGCAGCACGCGGTGCTGCACGGCGACGAGGTGACCGGGGCCAGCGTCTTCGAACTGGAGGCGGGCCTCGACACCGGCCCGGTCTACGGCACCCTCACCGAGGACATCCGGCCCGCCGACACCTCCGGTGACCTGCTCGAACGGCTCGCCGTCTCGGGTGCGGGACTGCTCGTGGCGGTGCTCGACGCGATCGAGGCCGGCACCGCGGTGGCCCACCCGCAGCCGGGCGACGGCGTCACCTTCGCGCCCAAGCTGACCGTCGACGACGCGCACATCCGCTGGTCGGACCCGTCGTTCGCGGTCGACCGGCGGGTCCGGGCCTGCACGCCCGCGCCGGGCGCATGGACCACGTTCCGTGACGACCGGGTCAAGCTGGGGCCGGTGAAGCCGGTCGCCAACGGCCCGTCCCTCGCCCCCGGCGACCTGCTCGTCGAGCGCAATCAGGTGCTCGTGGGCACCGCCACCACGCCCGTCGCACTCGGTGAGGTGCGCGCGGCCGGCAAGAAGGCGATGGCGGCCACCGACTGGGCCCGCGGCCTGCGGATCCAACCGGGAGAGAAGCTCGCGTGACACCTCATCAGGCAGACCGGCCGCACGGCTCGGGACGACCCCGCGGGACCGCGGGACCGGGCTACAGCCGCGACGACCGTTCGGGCCGGGCTCCGCGAGGCGGTCGCCCACCGTCCGATCCGGCACGACAGGCGGCGTACGAGGCGATCGCGGCCGTCCATCGCGATGATGCGTACGCGAACCTCGTGCTCTCCGACATCCTGCGCGACATGAGGTTGAGCGGGCGGGACGCCGCGTTCGCCACCGAGCTCACCTATGGCACCCTGCGCGCGCTCGGCACACTCGACCTGATCATCGCGGACGCGGCCGGCCGGGACGTCGCCCGCATCGACCCGCCGGCCCGGGACGCCCTGCGGCTCGGCGCCTACCAGCTGCTGCACACCCGGGTGCCGTCGCACGCCGCGGTCAACCAGACCGTCGACCTGGTGCGGTCGGTGGCGCCCGGCGCGGCCGGCTTCGCCAACGCGGTGATGCGCACCATTTCCGAGACCTCGCTCGACGACTGGCTGCGCAAACTCGCCCCGGACTACGAGAAGGACCCGGTCGCCAACCTCGCGGTGCTGCACAACCACCCACAGTGGATCATCCGGGCGTTCGCCGAGGCGCTCGGCGGCGACCTCGACGACACCGCCCGGCTGCTGATCGAGGACAACCAGGCGCCGACCGTGCACCTGTGCGCCCGGCCGGGCCGGGCCGACGCGGTCGAGCTGGCCGACGAGGTCGACGGGCAGCCGGGGGCGTTTTCGCCGTACGCGGTCTACCTCAACGGCGGCTCGCCGCGTGAGCTCGCCGCCATCCACGACGGGCGCGCGCACGTCCAGGACGAAGGATCCCAGCTGGTCGCGGCCGCGCTGCTGGCCGCGCCGATCGAGGGGCGGGACACCCGCTGGCTCGACCTGTGCGCCGGCCCCGGCGGCAAGGCCGGCCTGCTCGGCTCGATCGCCGCGTCGCGCGGTGCCGAGGTGACCGCGGTCGAGGTGGCCGAGCATCGGGCCCGCCTGGTCGAGCAGGCCACCGAGGGCATGCCGGTCACCGTGCTGCCGATGGACGGCCGGTCCGTCGGCAAGGACCCCGACCTGCCGGAGGAGGGGTTCGACCGGGTGCTGGTCGACGCGCCCTGCACCGGTCTGGGTTCGCTGCGGCGCCGGCCGGAATCCCGCTGGCGGCGCCAGCCGTCCGACCTGCCGGCGCTGACCAAACTGCAGCGCGAGCTGCTGGTGGCGGCGCTGCGGGCGGTCCGGCCGGGCGGCCTCGTGGCGTACGTGACGTGTTCCCCCCACATGGTCGAGACGCAGGTGACGCTCACCGAGGGTTCGCGGCGCAGCGGGGTCGAGGCCGACTACGTGGACGCCCGCACCCTGCTGCCACCGGGCATGCCGAAGCTGGGCCCGGGCCCGACCGTGCAACTGTGGCCCCACCGGCACGGCACCGACGCGATGTTCCTGGCGGTCCTGCGCCGCACGGCCTGACCTCTCGCCGCGCGGCTGTATCGCTCAGCGGTGGTGCCGCGCGGCTCTGCGGTCGGGTCGCTCAGTCGTCGGTCGCGGGCTGCGCGGCCTGGTCGGCGGTTGCCAGGTGGTGCAGGACGCCGCCGGTCCAGGGTGGGAAGCCGGCGGCCAGGACCGAGGCGACATCGGCGGCGACCGGGTCGATGACCAGGCCGTCGTCGAGTGCGCGGCGGGCGGCGGCGGTCATGGCGTCCTGGTCGGGGCCAGCATCGAGCAGTGTCCGGACGAAGGATGTCGTGCCCGCGCGGATCACCACCGGGATGCCGCCTTTCGCGCGGACCTCGGCGGCGGTTGCCTCGGCGTCGTCGCCGGTGATCTCGACGATCGGCGCGTCCGGGGCGAAGAACACCGCCGCCAGCGGGTTCTGGACGACCTGCGGGAATTCGGCCGTGCCGGCGGCGAGGCCCCGCAGCGGCGGCACGGTCGCGGTTCCGGCGATCTTGGTTTCGGCGACCGCAGTTTCACCGGCCGGCGGTTCGGCGCCCGCGTCCCCGGCGCCCGCGTCCCCGGCGCCCGCGTCCCCGGCGCCCGCGTCCCCGGCGCCCGCGTCCCCGGCCCTCAGGTCCGCGGTGCCCACGTCTCCGGCGACTGTGCGCAGGGCGAAGAACAGGTAGCTCAGGCTGGGGAACTCCGGGGCGGCCAGCAGGGGGTGGAAAGCGGCCGTCTCGATCTCGAAAGCCTCGGCCGGCGGGACCGCCGCGCTGCGGACCGCCACGTCGAGGACGGCGGCGAGGGCCCGGACCGGTGAGCCCGCCGACCGGCGGCGCACCTCTTCGGCGACGCCGACGGGCTCGGCGGTGCCGCCCGGAATCCGGTAGCCGGGCCGCTCCCAGCGCTGCACGAACACGCCTTCCGGCTGCGCCAGCACCCAGGCGCGGGCGGCGGCGACCACATCGGCGGCGACCTCGTCGATCATGCCCGCGGCCAGCGCGGACGCCGGGTGGAACACGGTGCCGGGGCCGACGATGTCGAGGACGGTCGCGGCGATGCCGGCCATCCGGGTCACCCGCACCACACCGCCACCGCCGGGGATGATGCCCATCCCGGTCTCGGCCAGCGCCCAGATCACCGACGGGTCGTCCGGCCCGACCCGGTAGTGGCAGGCCAGCGCGAGCTCGAAGCCGCCACCCAGGGCCGAGCCGTTGAGCGCCGCGGCCACCGGCCGGCCCAGCGTCTCCAGCCGGCGGGCCTGGTCGCGCAGCGGAACCAGCAGCCCGTACGTCTCGGCCGCCTCCTCCGGGGTGATCTCGCTCGCGACGAATTCCGGACCGGCGATGAACGACCGCTTCGCCGAGGTGAGCACGACACCGCGCAGCCGGTCGAGGTGGCCGGTCAGGTCGTCGAGGCAGGCGTCGAGGCCGTCGTGGTGGCGCCGGTTGAGCATGTTGGCGGTGCGGCCGGGGTCGTCGAGAGTCACCGTCACGACCCCGTCGGCGTCCCAGACCCAGCGGACCGAACCCGATTGTTGGATATCCGTCATACCATCACGCTAGACCACCGGTACGCTTACGGCCATGGCGGAGGAGGATGCGGCTCTGGTCGACGTGCTGCGTGCCGTCGCCGACCCCATCCGGCTGCGCATCGTGCAGACGCTCGCCGACGGCCGGCCGCACGGCAAATGCGGCACCCACTGGGATTTCGGCGTGCACAAATCGACCATGACCCACCACTTCCGCATCCTGCGCGAGGCGGGTCTGACGCGCACCACCGTGACCGGCCGCACGCACACCATCGAGCTGCGCCGCGACGAGCTGGACGCTCGGTTCCCCGGGCTGATCGAGGCTCTGACGAGAAGCTCAGTCGGAGTAGTGGATCTTTAGCTTCGACGGGCCGGCGTTGCGGTAGGAGCCGGTCATCTTCTCGCCGTTGAGCCACAGGAAGCAGCGGATCGCCCGGTCGCCCATCTGCCAGGCGGTGTCGTCCGGCGGGAAGCCCAGCCAGCCGATCCGGCTCTCCAGCGAGCCGTCGTCGGACAACCCGGCGAACTTCGCGATCGCCCGGTCGCAGCCGTCGGCCAGGGCGTCGCCGCTCACGTCGCTGGACCGCTTCGCGGTGGTCTCGAAGAGGCCGGCAAACTCGGCGGTGTGGGTGCTCGCGCAGGCCACCGGGTGCATCTCGGTGACCGACTCGCCCTTGATGGTGGGGTTGGCGCAGGTCATCCGCAGCTTGCCGGACCCCTTGACGGCGCCCTTCATGCTGCCCGAGCGGCGCACCAGCGCACCGTCGACCGGGGACGTCTCGGCCACGTCGCAGCGGAACCAGCGCGCGCCGCCGGCCCACGCCTGCTTGCCGGGCAGCACCGGCTGCAGCAGCACCCACCCGGTGCGCCAGTCGGCCCCCAGGAACGCGGTGACCCGTTTGGAGCAGGCGGTGAACGCCTGCGGAAGGCCGGCCTCCAACGTGGTGGCCTGGCCGAGGTCGGCGACCGCGACCGTCTCGGCCAGGTGCGGGCCGCCGCAGGCCACCGGGGCGTAGTCGTCGATCGTGCCGGTCTGGGCCAACTCGCCGTGGCAGGTGCCGGCGGCCGGGCGGAACGCGGTCGCGGCCGGCATCGGTTTCCAGTCGTTGACCAGGTCACCGTCGACGCCCGCCGGGAGGCTGCCGCAGCCGGAGATGAGGGCGCACGCCAGCACGGCCACCGCCCACCGTCGCATCGATCGCCCCCCTTGTCGGACGCGCCACTCTATCCGGTTCGCGATACCACGAATGCGAACGCCCTAGACTTCGACCGTGAGCGCAAAGCCGATCATCGCCCCGAGCATCCTGGCCGCCGATTTCTCCCGTCTCGCCGACGAGGTGGGTGCCATCGAGGGGGCGGCCGACTGGGTGCACGTCGACGTCATGGACAACCACTTCGTGCCCAACCTGACGATCGGCCTGCCGGTGGTGCAGAGCCTGCGTAAGGCCACCACGATCCCGTTCGACGTGCATCTGATGATCACCGACCCGGAGCGCTGGGCGCCGGGTTACGCCGAGGCCGGCGCCTACAACGTGACCTTCCACGCCGAGGCGTGCGAGAATCCGGTCGCCCTGGCCAAGACGTTGCGCGCGGCCGGGTCTAAGGCGGGGCTGGCGATCGACCGGGACACCCCCGTCGAGCCTTACCTGGAGATGCTGCCCTACCTCGACACCCTGCTGATCATGACGATCAAGGCCGGTTTCGGCGGGCAGAAGTTCATGCCCGAAATGCTGGACAAGGTGCGCGACGTGCGCCGCCGGATCAGCGCGAAGGATCTCTCCGTACGCCTCGAGGTCGATGGCGGCATCGCCGCCGACACCATTGCCCGGGCGGCCGAGGCGGGCGCCGACGCGTTCGTGGCCGGCACCGCCGTCTACGGCGCCGAGGACCCGGCCGACGCGATTCACCAACTTCGGGCACTGGCCGTGGAGGCCCAGTCGTCCCATCATTGAGCGGGACGTTGCGGGCAACAAGCGGGGAGAGCGGATGAGCACCGGCGTGGTGCGGCACAGCGCGGAGGACCTCGGTTCCGACGCGGACGACCGGCCCGACCTGATCCTGGTGGTCGACGACGATCAGGACATCGCGGGTTTCGTCGAGTTCAACCTCAAGGTGCACGGCTATGACGTGATCCGGGCCCGCGACGGCGAGGACGCCCTCGAGGTGATGGAGACCAAGCGTCCCGACCTCGCCGTGGTCGACTGGATGATGCCGCGCATGGACGGCGTCGAGCTGACCCGCCGGCTGCGGGCCGAACCGCTCACCTCGGCGCTCCCGGTGATCATGCTGACCGCCAAGGGCATGAGCGTCGACAAGGTGGTCGGGCTGACCGCCGGCGTCGACGATTACCTGGTCAAGCCGTTCGACACGGCCGAGTTGATCGCCCGGGTGTCGTCGACACTGCGGCGCAACAAGGAGTTCCGCGAGACGTCGCCGCTGACCGGCCTGCCCGGCAACGCCCGGGTGCGGCGCGAGATCGCCGACCGGATGAAGGCCGGTGGCGAATACTCGGTCGGTTACATCGACATCGACCGGTTCAAGAGCGTCAACGACGTGTACGGGTTCGACCGTGGCGACGAGTTCATCACCGCCCTGACCCGCAGCCTGCACAAGGCGGTCGCGTCGATCGGCAAGCCGTCGGTCTTCCTCGGCCACATCGGCGGCGACGACTTCGTCTTCATCTGCGCGCCCGACCAGGTGCTGCCGCTGACCAAGCGCACGGTGACCGATTTCGAGCAGGCCGCCGACCGGCTCTACGACGCGAGCGACGCCGAGCGCGGCTACATCGAGGTGCCCGACCGCCGCGGCGGCAAGAGCCGGGCCGCCCTGGTCACCCTCTCGATCGGGGTCGCCCAGGCGACCGCCGACGGCCGGAAGTACGCCGATCCGCGGGTGGTGATCGCCGTCGCGTCCGAGATGAAGAAGGTGGCGAAGTCCCAGCCTGGGTCATATGTGGCGATCGACCGCCGGCGGGGCGAGAGCGACGCCGAATAGGTATGACATTTCCTCTTGAGGAGATGTGATATGCCTCGCCTGCCTCTTGCAAAGTCGATCGTTCGTGTAAAACTCGGGGTTAACCCACCACGCGCTGGCGGGACTCGGTGAAATTCCGAACCGGCGGTGATCCGATGCTTCATCGGTAAGCCCGCGACCCGGACGTCGTTCCAACGACGGACGGTGGACCTGGTGAAAATCCGGGGCCGACGGTTGATCGGACGGTGCAAGCCGCCCCGGTCAGACAGTCCGGATGGGAGACAGCGCGCGGAATCGGATCGTGGCCGGGCCACGTCCGGGGTGCGCGTAGCGTACCCTGATGTCCGATTTCCTGCGTTTCCTCCAGTAATCTCCAGCGCGTGACCGTGCCGCGCTGAGAGGACGAAAGCGGATGGTGACCGAGGACGAGGCAATGCGCCGCGCGATCGCGCTGGCCGGCCGGGGCCTCGGCACGACCAGCCCCAACCCGGTGGTCGGTTGCCTGCTCCTCGACACCGACGGCGAGATCGTCGGCGAGGGCTTCCACGCGTACGCCGGTGGGCCGCACGCCGAGATCGTCGCCCTCGCCCAGGCCGGTGAGCGGGCCCGCGGCGGCATCGCGGTGGTCACCCTGGAGCCCTGCAACCACACCGGCCGCACCGGCCCCTGCAGCGAGGCGCTGATCAACGCCGGGGTCAAGCGAGTGATCATCGCGGTCGACGACCCGACGCCGGTGGCGTCGGGCGGGGCGGTCACCCTGCGCGCCGCCGGGGTCCAGGTCGAGACGGGCGTACGCCGGGCCGAGGCCGAGCAGGGCAACGTCGCCTGGCTCACCGCCGTGCGCCGCGGCCGGCCGTTCGTGACCTGGAAGTTCGCGGCCACCCTGGACGGGCGCTCGGCCGCCGCCGACGGCACCAGCCAGTGGATCACCTCGTCGCCGGCCCGCACCGACGTGCACACGCTGCGCAGCACGATGGACGCGATCATGGTCGGGTCCGGCACGGTCGTCACCGACGACCCGCAGCTCACCGTGCGCGACCTCAAGGACGGCACGCTCGCCATCAAGCAGCCGCTGCGGGTGGTCGTGGACTCAACCGGCCGTACGCCGGAAAAAGCGCGAGTGCGCGACGTCGCCGCACCGACCTGGATCGTCACCACCCGGGAGGTCGGCGCCGGCCCGGACGGCCGCGTCGATCTTCATGCCCTGCTCCAGGCCCTGTTCGGCCGGGGCATCCGCTCGGTGCTGCTGGAGGGCGGGCCCACCCTGGCCGGCTCGTTCCTGGCCGCCGGGCTGGTCGACCAGGTGATCGGTTACGTGGCACCGAAGCTGCTCGGGGCCGGTAAGACCGCCCTGCTCGACGCGGGCGTCACCACCATCGGCGACGCCATCGAACTCGAACTCACCGACATCGCGCAGATCGGCCCTGACCTGCGTTTCATCGCATCGCTCCGACAGAAGGAGTCCTGATGTTCACCGGCATCGTCGAGGAACTGGGAGAGGTCGTGCGCCTCACCGACGCGGGCGGCGATTCGGCGGTCATCGCCGTACGCGGACCCGTCGTCACCACGGACGCCCGGCACGGCGACTCGATCGCGGTCAACGGCGTCTGTCTCACTGTGATCGACAACGAGGAGGGCGTGTTCACCGCCGATGTGATGGGCGAGACGCTGCGCCGGTCCTCGCTCGGCGCGCTGCGCGTCGGCAGCCAGGTCAACCTCGAGCGGGCCGCCGCGCTGGGCAGCCGCCTCGGCGGCCATCTGGTCCAGGGCCACGTGGACGGGGTCTCCCGGCTGCTCAGCCGCGAGCCGGCCGACCAGTGGGAGGTCCTGCGCTTCGCGCTGCCGGCGAACATCGCGAAGTACGTGGTGGAGAAGGGCTCGATCACCGTCGACGGGGTGTCGCTGACCGTCATGGCGGTGGACGACGAATCCTTCGGTGTCGGCCTGATCCCGACGACGCTGAAGCTGACCGTGCTGGGATCCAAGGCCGTGGGCGACCCGGTGAACCTCGAAGTCGACGTGATCGCGAAGTACGTGGAAAAGATGCTGGGAGAACGTCATGTTTGAGGACATCGAGCGGGCCATCAAGGACATCGCGGCCGGTCGCGCGGTCATTGTCGTGGACGACGAGGACCGCGAGAACGAGGGTGACCTGATCTTCGCGGCCGAGAAGGCGACGCCCGAGCTGGTCGCGTTCATGGTCCGCTACACGTCGGGGTACATCTGCGCGCCGATCACCGAGGAGGAGGCCGACCGCCTCGACCTGCCGCCGATGTTCCACACCAACCAGGACCGCCGGGGCACCGCCTACGCGGTCACGGTGGACGCGGCCGAGGGTGTCGCGACCGGCATCTCGGCGGCCGACCGGGCCCGTACGCTCCGGTTGCTCTCCTCCCCGGAGACCAGCCCGACCGATCTCACCCGGCCCGGCCACGTCGTGCCGCTGCGGGCGAAGGCCGGCGGCGTGCTGCGCCGCCCCGGCCACACCGAGGCCGCGATCGACCTGTCCGTGCTGGCCGGCCTGCGCCCGGCCGGTGTGCTCTGCGAGATGGTCAACGACGACGGCACCATGCAGCGCCGCCCCGACCTGGAGAAGTTCGCGATCGAGCACGACCTCGCGCTGATCACCATCGCCGACCTGGTGGCCTACCGGCGTTCGCTGGAGCAGAGCGTGGAGCGGGTGGTGGAGACCCGGCTGCCGACCGAGCACGGTGACTTCACCGCGGTCGGCTACCGCGCCAAGGCGGACGGCGGCGAGCACGTGGCGCTGGTCTTCGGCGAGATCGGCGACGGCGAGGACGTCCTGGTCCGGGTGCACTCGGAGTGCCTGACCGGGGACGTCTTCGGTTCGAAGCGCTGCGACTGCGGACCGCAGCTGGACGCGGCCCTGGAGCGGGTCGCCGCGGCCGGCCGCGGTGTCGTGCTCTACATGCGCGGCCACGAGGGCCGCGGCATCGGCCTGCTGCACAAGCTGCAGGCCTACCAGCTGCAGGACCGCGGTTTCGACACGGTCGACGCGAACCTCGAGCTGGGCCTGCCGGCCGACGCCCGGGACTACGGGACCGGCGCGCAGATCCTGTACGAGCTGGGCGTGCGCTCGATGACACTGCTGACCAACAACCCGGCGAAGCGGGCCGGCCTGGAGGGGTACGGCCTGACCGTGCTCGGCCGGGAGGCGCTGCCGGTGCGGTTGTTCCCGGAGAACGTGCACTACCTGCGCACGAAGCGGGACCGGATGGGGCACCTGTTCGAAGCGTTGGGCTGACCAGCGTGCGGGAAACAATGACAATGGGGAAAAAGGGGGCAACACATGGCCGGCTTCGGTGACCCGCACATGCAGACCGTCGACGCGGCCGGGCTGCGGCTCGGCATCGTCGGCGCGCGCTGGCACGCCGAACTGATCGATCACATGATCGAGCGGGCGAAGGCCGCCGCCGAGGCGTGCGGTGTGACGGACGTGGTCATCCACCGGGTGGGCGGCGCCGTCGAACTGCCGGTCGTCGCGCAGGCGCTGGCCAAGCAGTGCGACGCGGTGGTCGCGATCGGCGTCGTGATCAAGGGCGAGACCCCGCACTTCGACTACGTCTGTGACTCGGTCACCGCCGGGCTCACCCGGATCGCCCTCGACGAGCAGACCCCGGTGGCGCACGGCGTGCTGACCGTGCACAGCCTCGGCCAGGCCCGCGACCGCGCCGGCCTGGAGGACTCGATCGAGGACAAGGGCTGGCAGAGCACGGTGGCGGCGCTGGACGCGGCCCTCGTGCTGCGCGACCTGACCAAGCCGTAGTTCGTCAGCGGCGCATCACCGTCAACCGGGCCCGGTCGTCGTCGGCCACGATGCCGAGCCCGGTCACGGCCCGCAGGCCGGCGGTGGCGCGGGCCCGGCCCGGCCGGAACCACACCCCGCCGCCGGTGGCCGGGACCCGCAGCAGCACCGGGCGTGGCAGCCCGTTGCAGACGACCCCGGTGTTGCCGCTGCCGACGGCGACGTGCGAACCGGTCCGCTGAGCGATCGACACGCCGATATCGGCCAGCGCGCCCGGCGGGCAGGTCGCCACGTAATGCACATCGACGGCGGCTCCGCCCGGAAGCACCGTCGCGGACCGCAGGCGTAAGCCGTACCGGCCGGACGCGCCGGCCGGTGCCGGGCCGGCGACGATCATCAGCACGGCAGCGGCCATGGCGGTGTACAGGCGCATGAGTTGCCTCCCCGTAAGCACGGGAGAGTCCCCGTGCCCGCGGATGCACCATGGCATCCCGGCGGGCCCACGAAGGGGTTACCGTCCGTGATCCGACCTGGTCGGATTACAGCCGGCCCGCCTCGATGATGCGCGCCAGGAACTGCCGGGTGCGGGCCTCGACCGGGTCGCCGAGCACCTGTGCGGGCGGCCCCTGCTCCAGGACCCGGCCCTTGTCCAGGAACGCCACCCGGTCGGCCACCTGACGGGCGAAACCCATCTCGTGGGTGGCCAGGACCATCGTCATGCCGTCGCCCTTGAGGTCGCGGATCATGGTGAGCACCTCGCCGACCAGCTCCGGGTCGAGCGCCGAGGTCACCTCGTCGAGCAGCAGCAGCCGCGGGCTGTTGACCAGGGCCCGGACGATGGCCACCCGCTGCTGCTGGCCGCCGCTGAGCCGGTCGGGGTAACTGCCGGCCTTGTCGGCCAGGCCGACCCGGTCCAGCCACTCCATCGCCTGCGCCTTCGCCTCGGCGGCGGGCCGTTGGCGCACCTTCGTCGGGGCCAGGGTGATGTTGTCGAGCACGGTCATGTGCGGGAACAGGTTGTAACTCTGAAAGACCAGACCGATCTTCCGGCGTACGACGTCCGGGTTCACCCGCGGATCGGTGATGTCCTCGCCGTCCAGCATGATCGTGCCGTCGTCGATCTCGGTCAGCAGGTTCACGCAGCGCAACAGCGTCGACTTGCCCGAGCCGGACGCGCCGATCAGCGCGATCACCTCGTGCTCGTCCACGGTCAGGTCGAGCCCGTCGAGCACCACCGCGTCGCCGAACGTCTTGCGGACTTCCGTGCAGGTGAGAAGCATCAGGTCCCCGCGTTCTGGCGTCGGGCGGCACGCAGCGTCACCCAGTCGGTGATCCCGATGAGCGGAAGGGCCAGCAGAACAAAGAGCACACCCGCCACGATGTACGGCGTGAAGTTGTAGCTGCCGGCCTGGCTGATCTGGGCCGCCCGAATCGCGTCCACCGGCCCGGCCAGCGAGATCAGGCCCACGTCCTTCTGCATCGACACGACGTCGTTGAGCAGCGGCGGGGCGGCCCGGCGCACCGCCTGCGGCAGCACCACGAAGCGCATCGTCCGGCGGTAGCTCAGCCCGAGCGAACGGGCCGCCGCGACCTGGCTGGGGTGCACCGACTCGATGCCGGACCGCAGCACCTCGGCGATGTAGGCACCGTAGGTGATGACGATGGCCGCGCCGCCGAGAACGGTCACGCTCGGCGTCCCCTGCAGGCGAAGACCCGGGATCCCGTACGCGAAGAGGTAGATCGTGATGATCAGCGGCAGGCCACGCAACGAGTACGTGTAGACCGTCGCCAGCGCCCGCACCGGGAAGAACACCGGTCCGCGCAGCGTGCGCAGCACCCCGACCAGCAGGCCGAGGGCCAGCGCGCAGGCCGCGCAGACGACGAACAACCGGATGTTGAGCCATAGCCCGTCCAGGATGGCGGGCAGCGAATCCCGGGCGATGTCGCCGCGGAAGAACGACTGCTTGACCCGGTCCCAGCCCGGCGCGCCGGTGATCAGCACCGCGAAAAGCGTGCCGAGCACCGCGGTGGACAGGGCCGCCAGCAGCACCGAGCGGATCGCCTTCCGACGCCGGAAGGCGATCCTCGCTAGCTGCTTGTCACTCGGTCGGTGTAACTCGGAGCTCACGAGAGTTCGGGCGCCCCGCCCGTGCCGGCCAGCCACTGCTTCTCCAGCACCGCGAGGGTGCCGTCCTGGCGCAGCTGGTCGACCGCGGTGCTGACGCAGGTGGTGAGCGACGAACCCTTGTCGAGCACCAGGCCGAACTGCTCGGGCGTGCCGACCGAGGCGAGCTGGCCGACGATGATGCCGTTGTCGAGCTCGGCGCCCGTCATGTAGAACGCGGTCGGCAGGTCCACCACGATGCCGTCGACGGTCTTGTTGACCAGGGCGGCCTTGGCGTCGTCGTTGTTGTTGAAGACCTGCGGGTCGGTCGCCGGCTTGATCACGTCGGTGATGGCCTGGTAGCTGGTCGTGCCCACCTGCGCGCCGAGCTTGGCGTTCTTCAGGTCGGCCAGCGACTTGGCGCCGGCGATCTTCGAACCCTTGACCGTGATCACGGTCTGCTTGACCAGGTAGTAGGGGGAGGAGAAATCGACGGCCTGCCGGCGCTCGTCGGTGATGGAGAATTCGTTGATATCGAAGTCGTACGCCTTCGGGCCCGGCGCGATCGCGTTGTTGAACGTCACAGAGATCCAGGTCACGTTCTCGGTCGAGTAGCCGAGGCGCTGGGCCACCGCGTACGCCACGGCGGACTCGAAGCCCTTGCCGTTACTCGGCTTGTTATCGCTGAACCACGGCTCGTAGGCCGGGTTGTCGGTGCCGATCGTGAGCTTGCCGGCCGTCTTCGTCTGCAGTGTTTCCGGCGCGCACGCGTTCGTGGAAGCGCTGGCAGAGGGCGTCGAGGCGGTGGTCTCGTCGGCGGGGGCGCACGCCGCGAGGGCAGCAAGGACGAGGGCGGCACCGCCCGTGGTGATGAGGGTGTTTCGGCTGACCATGACGGCGAGCCTAGGGCACGTCTCACCTGCTGGGGCCGTTCGTATCGATCCCGTGATGACTTGTCACAATGGCGCCCGTGAAGACGTTCGAAGAGCTGTTCGCCGAGCTTCAGGAAAAGGCGGCGACGCGCCCCGAGGGGTCGTCCACCGTCGTGGCCCTGGAGCGCGGAGTCCACTTCATCGGGAAAAAGGTCGTCGAAGAGGCGGCCGAGTCCTGGATGGCGGCCGAGCACGAGGGCCCCGAGCGGGCCGCGGAGGAGATTTCCCAGCTGCTCTACCAGGCTCAGGTCCTGATGATCGCGACTGGTCTCGACCTCGAGGACGTGTATCGACATCTGTGACGTGCGCCCCCGGTCCGTTCACGAGACGAAGGAGCACGTTCGATGCTGCGCATCGCTATTCCCAACAAAGGCACCCTGTCCCAGCCCGCCTCGCAGATGCTGCGGGACGCCGGCTACCGCCAGCGCACCGATCCCAAAGACCTGATCTGCCGCGACGAGCCGAACAACGTCGAGTTCTTCTACCTGCGGCCCCGGGACATCGCCACCTACGTCGGCACCGGCGACCTCGACCTCGGCATCACCGGCCGGGACCTGCTGGTCGACTCCGGGGTCGCCGCCGAGGAGGTGCTCGACCTGGCCTTCGGTGGCGCCACCTTCCGCTGGGCCGCCCCGCCCGGGACCATCACCTCGGCCGCCGAGGTCGGCGGCCGGCGGATCGCCACCGCCTACCCCGGGGTGGTCGAGCGCTACCTCACCGAGCACGACCTCAAGGCCGACGTCGTGCGGCTGGACGGCGCGGTGGAGAACGCGGTGCGCCTCGGCGTGGCCGACCTGATCGCCGATGTGGTGGAGACCGGCGCCACGCTGCGCCAGGCCGGCCTGGTCACGCTGGGCGAGCCGCTGCTGCGCTCGTCGGCGATCATGATCGGCCGCCCCGGCCACGCCCCGGCCGGGGTGTCCCAGCTGATCCGCCGCCTGCAGGGCGTCCTGGTGGCCCGCAGCTACGTGATGCTCGCCTACGACGTGCGCGCCGACCTGCTGGAGAACGCGACCGCGCTGACCCCCGGCATCGAGTCGCCGACGGTCTCCCCGCTGCACCGGGAGGGCTGGGTCGCCGTGCAGGCGATGGTCCAGCGCGCGAACGTGCACCAGATCATGGACGAGCTCTACGAGCTGGGCGCCCGCGCCATCCTGGTCACCGACATCGCGAACTGCCGACTATGAGTACATTGGTGACCGTGGAGACGGTGACATATCGCCCGCAGAAGATCCGCTGGGTCGCCGGTGGCCTGGCCGCCGGCGTGGTCGTGCTGTTCACCGCGATCAGCTTCGGGCTGAGCGGCTCGACGGGCTTCGAGAACTCGGGCCAGTTCGAGCGCGGCGACCAGACCGCCATGATCGGCCTGGGCATCCTGATCGCGCTCGGCATCCTCGCGTTCTGCCGGCCCCGGGTGATCGCCGACGCCGAGTCCATCCACATCCGCAACGTCGTCGGCGGCTACGACCTGCCCTGGTCGGTGGTGCGGGCCGTGCGCTTCGACCGCAACTCGCCGTGGGCGCAGCTCGAACTGCACGACGACGAGCAGGTGTCGATCCACGCCCTGCAGGCCGCCGACAAGGACTACGCGGTCGAGGGTGTCCGCGCACTTCGGGCCCTCCATCAAGCGTCCGTGAGCGCCTGATAGACTTGCCCGCAGTCGACCACGTCTTCAGGTAACTGGGTTTTCAGGTAACTGAGTCTCTCGGAAACCAGAAGTCGCGAAAGAGGAGCCCGCTGGTTCCCACCCGCCGTCAACTAGACGCCGGGTCCGGTCACCCGGTCCGGATGTTCCGCAGGGAATATCTCAGGCCCGGGGTGCGTCCTCATGGGCGCCGATGACCGGTCGAGCGGGCCCTGGCATGCGTGCCGGGGCCTTCTGCTTTCCCTGCGCCCCGCACCAGGGGTTGCGCTGGGGCCGACCGACATTGGCAACGTTTCCGCGGGTGGGACTGCGGAGGCGTGGAAAAGTAAACCGTTCTGAGGAGGCCCCATCAGCGTCGAACCACGCGTTAACGAACAGATCCGGGCTCGTGAGGTCCGTTTGGTCGGCCCCGAGGGTGAGCAGGTGGGCATCGTCCCGCTCGAGCGCGCCCTGCAGCTGGCTGCGGACGTAGACCTGGACCTGGTCGAGGTTGCTCCCATGGCGCGGCCGCCGGTGTGCAAGCTCATGGACTTCGGCAAGTTCAAGTACGAGAGCGCACTGAAGGCACGCGAAGCGCGGCGCAACCAGCAGCAGACCGTCATCAAGGAAATGAAGCTTCGGCCGAAGATCGACCCGCACGACTACGAGACCAAGAAGGGTCACGTGGTCCGCTTCCTCAAGGCGGGCGACAAGGTCAAGGTGACGATCATGTTCCGCGGTCGCGAGCAGAGTCGTCCCGAGCTGGGTTTCCGGCTCCTGCGCCGGCTCAGCGAGGAGATCTCGGAGCTGGGCTTCGTGGAGGCCAGTCCGAAGCAGGACGGCCGAAACATGATCATGGTGCTGGCCCCCCACCGGGCCACGAAGGCAGCAGCTGCTGCGACGATCGCGGCCAACGCGCGACCGCCGCGGGAGCCGCGTGAAGGCGACGTCGCCGCGGCAGCGGAGGCCGACGTCCCCGAGGTCTCCGAAGCCACCGCAGAGTAATTCAGCTTTTCCGTCCGGCCCCGGGCCGGGCGGAAAGACCAGAAAGAGGCTTTAAGTGCCGAAGTTCAAGCCCCACACCGGTACCGGCAAGCGGGTGAAGGTCACCGGCAAGGGCAAGCTGCTCACCGAGCAGGCCGGCAAGCGCCACCTGCTGGAGGGTAAGTCCTCCAAGGTCACTCGTCGGATGACCGGCACGGTCACGGTGGCCAAGGCCGACACCAAGCGAGTTAAGAAGCTGCTGGGCCGCTGACGCGCGCGCCACACTAAGTCCCCTGTTAGGAGCACCGAAATGGCACGCGTCAAGCGTTCTGTCAACGCCCAGAAGAAGCGTCGCACCCTGCTCGAAAGCGCGAGCGGCTACCGCGGGCAGCGCTCGCGGCTGTACCGCAAGGCCAAGGAGCAGGTGCTGCACTCGATGCAGTACGCGTACCGCGACCGCCGTGACCGCAAGGGCGACTTCCGCCAGCTGTGGATCACGCGTATCAACGCGGCCGCCCGCGCGAACGGCATGACCTACAACCGCCTCATCCAGGGCCTCAAGCTGGCCGGCATCGAGGTGGACCGCAAGATCATGGCCGACCTGGCCGTCAACGACGCCGCCGCGTTCGCGGCCATCGTCGAGGTCGCGCGCGCTGCCGTCGCGGCCGAGGGCACCGGCGGCGCCGCCGCGCAGGCTGCCTGATAACTCGCATCATCGCCAGGCGCCCTCCGAACTGTTCGGGGGGCGCCTTGCCGTGCTGCCGGAAGGGTTCTCAGATGACTTTCACTACCCGTACCCCTCGGGTTGTCGCGGCCCGGCGTCTGCAGCGCCGCCGGGATCGCGATCAGACCGGGCGATTTCTGGCCGAAGGACCGCAGGCGGTGCGCGAAGCGCTCGCCGCGGGAGTGGTGCTGGAGCTGTTCGGCACCGGCGACGCGCTGACCCGGCACGGTGATCTCGCGCTGCTCGCGCCGTCCGCTTCCGAGATCGACGACGAGGCGCTGGCCGCGCTCACCGAGACCGTGCAGCCGCAGGGCATCGTCGCGGTCTGCGAGCAGGTCGACGTCACGCTCAGTGCGGCCCTGGCGAAGGGGCCACGGCTGGTGGCGGTGGTGGCGGAGATCCGCGACCCGGGCAACGCCGGGACCGTCCTGCGGACGGCCGACGCCGCCGGGGCCGACGCGGTGATCTTCGCGGGCGACGCGGTCGACCCCTACAACGGCAAATGCGTACGCGCGTCGGCCGGCTCGCTGTTTCATGTAGATGTGGTGCGCACCGGTTTGGACATCGTCGACGAGCTGCGGAACTTCGGCCTGCAGACCCTCGCGACCAGCGGATACGGCTCCGACGACCTGGACTCCCTGCTCGATGAGGGCGCGCTGACCGCGCCCACCGCGTGGATCTTCGGATCGGAGGCGCACGGGCTGCCGCAGGACCTGCTCGACTCGGCCGACCGGCGGGTGCGGGTGCCGATCTACGGCGGCGCGGAGAGCCTCAACCTGGCCGCGGCCGCCGCCGTCTGCCTGTACGCCTCGGCCCGGGCGCACCGCTGATGCGCGCCCAGGTCTACGACGCGGTCGGCGCGCCGATCTCGCTGCGCCAGATCCCCGAGCCCGCGCTGCCGCCGGACGGGGCGATCATCGAGGTGCGGGCCACCGGCGTGTGCCGGTCGGACTGGCACGCCTGGCGCGGGCACGACCCGGTGCCGCTGCCGCACGTGCCGGGCCACGAGTTCGCCGGCGTCGTCTCGGCGGTGGGGCGGGAAGTGGCCGGGTTCGCCGTGGGTGACCGGGTGACCGCGCCGTTCGTCAACGGGTGCGGGCGGTGCGACTACTGCAAGTCCGGCAACGCCCAGGTGTGCCCCGACCAGACCCAGCCCGGGTTCACCCATCCGGGTTCGTTCGCCGAGCGGGTCGTGGTGCGCGCGGCCGAGACCAACCTGGTCCGGCTGCCCGAGGAGATCGACTTCGTGGGGGCGGCGGCGCTCGGCTGCCGGTTCGCCACGGCGTTCCGGGCGCTGCGCGGGCTGACCCCGCCGGCGCTCGCGACCGCGGGGTCGGCGGCACCACTGCGGACGGATGCGACGGTCGCCGTGTACGGCTGTGGGGGAGTCGGCCTGTCCGCCATCATGATCGCGGTTGCGCTGGGCGCGCGGGTGCTCGCGGTGGACCCGTCGCCGGAGGCCCGGGCGACGGCGGCCGACCTCGGCGCGGTGCTGAAGACCGAGATCCTCGGCGAGGCGGACGTGGCGATCGACGCGTACGGCTCGGCCGAGACCGCGATGGCCTCGGTGCGCAGCCTGCGCCGGGGCGGGCGGCACGTGCAGGTCGGGCTGATGCTGGGCGGGGACGCCCGGGCGCCGCTGCCGTGGGACCTGGTCGTCGCGCACGAGCTGGAGATCGTCGGCTCGCACGGGATGGCCGCCGTCGACTACCCCGCCATGATCGAGCTCGTCGTCTCGGGACGGCTCAACCCGCGACGGCTGGTGCGGGAGACCGTCCCGCTGGCCGAGGCCGGCGAGGCTCTGATGGCGATGGACGACCCGGTGGCGCGCGCGGGTGGGATCGTGGTGGCGGTATGCTGACGGCGTGTCAGGTCCGATGAAGCTGTTTATCCGGCCCGCTGGTCGCGGGCGCCGGATCTGACTTTCGCGCGTTCACTCCCTGACCGGCGGGCTGCGGCTGAGCCGCTCTCCGTACACTGCCCGATGGCAATTCCGGTGTGAGGGGAAGCATGTCCTACCGCAATGATCCGTACGATCCGAAGCAGGCCGTCCTGCTGTCGCCCGAGTCGCTGACCGAGGCCGTCACGGCCGCCCAAGCGGCGTTCGGCGCCGCGTCCGACCTGGACGCCCTCGGCGCGCTCAAGCCCGCCCACCTGGGTGACCGCTCCCCGGTGTCGCTGGCCCGGCGGGAGATCGGCTCCTTGCCGCCGGCTGCCAAGTCCGACGCCGGCAAGCGGGTCAACGAGGCCCGCCAGGCGATCCAGGGCGCGTTCGACGCCCGCTTCGCGGCCCTGGAGGTCGAGCAGGCCGCCCGGGTTCTGGTCGAGGAGCGAGTCGACGTCACCCTTCCGTGGGACCGGCGGCCGCGCGGGGCCCGGCACCCGATCACCACGCTCATGGAGCACATGGGTGACCTGTTCGCCGGCATGGGCTACGACGTGGTCGAGGGGCCCGAGCTGGAGCTCGAGTGGGCCAACTTCGACGCGCTCAACATCGGCCCGGACAACCCGGTGCGCGGCTCGATGGACACGTTCTACGTGGACCTGCCCGGCCTGGTGATGCGCACGCACACCTCGCCCGGCCAGGTGCGCACCATGCTCACCCGGCAGCCGCCGATCTACGTGGTCTGCCCGGGCCGGGTCTACCGCTCCGACGAGCTGGACGCCACCCACAGCCCGGTCTTCCACCAGATCGAGGGCCTGGTCGTCGACGAGGGCATCACCATGGCGCACCTGCGCGGCACCCTCGACCACTTCGCCAAGGCGATGTTCGGGCCGGACGCGCGCACCCGCTGGCGGCCGCACTACTTCCCGTTCACCGAGCCGTCGGCCGAGTTCGACGTGTGGTTCGCGCAGCACCGGGACGGGCCGCGCTGGGTCGAGTGGGGTGGCTGCGGCATGGTCAACCCGCGGGTCCTGGTGGCCTGCGGCATCGACCCGGACCGCTATTCGGGCTTCGCGTTCGGCATGGGCGTGGACCGCACCCTGATGTTCCGCAACGGCGTCGGCGACATGCGCGACCTGGTCGAGGGCGACGCGCGCTTCACCGTGAACTTCGGCATGGAGGTCTGAGGCGATGAAGACTTCGCTGTCCTGGCTGCGGGACTACGTCGAACTGCCCGCGGACCTGTCCACCGAGCAGCTGGACGACGCGCTGACCAACCTCGGGATGGAGGTCGAGTCGATCGTCGACCAGGCCGCCACCGTGAAGGGTGACCTGGTCGTCGGCCGGGTGCTGACCATCGAGGAGCTGACCGGCTTCAAGAAGCCGATCCGGTTCTGCACGGTCGACGTCGGCAAGGATGCTCCGCAGGAGATCGTCTGCGGCGCCCGGAACTTCGCCGAGGGCGACCTCGTCGTGGTGATCCTGCCCGGCGGCGAGCTGCCGGGTGGCTTCAAGATCGGCGCCCGGAAGACGTACGGGCGGAACTCCAACGGCATGATCTGCTCGGCCGCCGAGCTGGGTCTGAGCGGCGACCATTCGGGCATCATCGTGCTGCCCGCCGGGACTCCCGGTGAGGATGCCCGGCCGATCGTCGGACTCGACGACGTCGTGGTCGAGGTGGAGATCACGCCGGACCGGGGCTACCAGATGAGCCTGCGCGGCCTGGCCCGCGAGTTGTCGTACGCCTTCGACGCCGCGTACACCGATCCGGCGCATCTCGACGCACCCGGCGGAACCACCGACGTGCCGTTCCCGGTGTCCGTCGAGGACACCGTCGGCTGTGACCGTTTCTCGGCCCGGGTGGTGCGCGGCATCGACCCGAACGCGCCGTCACCGGCCTGGATGCAGCGCCGGCTCGTCGCGGCCGGCATCCGCACCATCTCGCTGCCCGTCGACATCACCAACTACCTGATGCTCGAACTCGGCCAGCCGATGCACGTGTTCGACGCCAACCGGATCTCCGGGCCGCTCGTGGTCCGCCGCAGCCGGCCGGGGGAGAAACTGACCACCCTGGACGGGGTGGCCCGGGTGCTCGACGCCGAGGACATGGTGATCTGCGACGACACCGGTCCGATCTCGCTCGCCGCGGTGATGGGCGGCGAGACCAGCGAGTGGCAGCCCGACACCGTCGACGTGCTGCTCGAGGCCGCCCACTGGGACCCGATCATGGTGGGTCGCACCGCGCGCCGGCACAAGCTGTTCAGCGAGGCCGCCAAGCGCTGGGAGCGCGGCGTCGACCCGAACCTCACCCTGGTCGCGCTCGAACGGGCCGTGCAGATCCTCACCGCGCACGCCGGCGGCACCGTCGACGAGCGCGTCCTCGATCTCGACCATCGGCAGCTGCCCGGCCCGATCCTGCTCGACCCGGCCCTGCCGGCGCAGCGGATCGGCGTACCCTATCCGGCTTCTGAGGTTGTTGATTTTCTGAGCCGGATCGGCTGCACGGTCACCGGCGTCAACCCGCTCGAGGTCACCCCGCCGACCTGGCGTCCCGACCTGGTCGCCGGGATCGACCTGGTGGAAGAGGTGGCCCGGCTCGGCGGCTACAACAACATCCCGAGCATCCTGCCGCCGGCCCGCGGGGGTGCCGGCATCACCGCCGCACAGCGCCGCCGGCGCACGATCGGGCGGGCGATGGCCGAGAACGGTTTCGTCGAGGTGTGGACCTACCCCTTCCTCGCGCCCGGCCTCGCCGACGCCCTCGGCTACCCGATCGACGACCCGCGGCGCAGCGCGGTGCGACTGACCAACCCGCTGTCCGAGGAGGAGCCGCTGCTGCGCACGTCGCTGCTGGCGCCGCTGCTCGGCACCCTCAAGCGCAACCTCGGCCGCGGGCTGCGTGACCTGGCACTCTACGAGATCGGCACGGTCTTCCTGCCCGGCCGGTCCAGCACGCCGCCGCCCGTGATGGGTGTCGACCGGCGTCCCAACGACGCCGACTGGGCGGCCGCGAACATGTTCGTGCCCAACCAGCCGTGGCACCTCGCGGCCGTGCTGACCGGCGAGATCGCCCCCTCCGGCTGGTGGGGCGCGGGCCGCACGGCGACCTGGGCCGACGCGATCGAGGCGGCCCGGATAGCACTGTCCGCCGCCGGCATCGCGGACGCGCGGGTCACCGTCGCCGCGGCCGAGCTCGCACCCTGGCACCCGGGCCGGTGCGCGGCCGTCTCGGTCGACGGCACGGTCGTCGGGCACGCCGGCGAGCTGCACCCGGCCGTCGTGTCGGCGCTCGAACTGCCCAAGCGGACCGTCGCCATGGAGTTGGACCTGAACGCGATCCCGGCAGCCCCGGTCGTGCAGGGCATCCGCATCTCGACGTTCCCGCCGGCGCTGATCGACGTGGCGCTGGTGCTCGACCGCTCGGTGCCGGCCGCCGAGGTCGAGGCGGCGCTGGTCGCCGGCGCGGGGGAGCTGCTGGAATCGGTGGCGCTGTTCGACGTGTACGAGTCGGACCAGCTCGGCGAGGGCAAGCGGTCCCTCGCCTACAAGCTGACCTTCCGTGCCCCGGACCGCACGCTCACCTCGGAGGAAGCCCTCGCGGCCCGGGACGCCGCGGTGGCCGCGGCCGCGTCCCGCTTCGGGGCGACGCTGCGCGGCGCCTGAGTCACCGGACCGGCCCGCGGCCTACCGCGGGCCGGTCACCGACTTGTAATAGGCGATCTTGCCGCGGATGTGGTCACGCTGGCGCAGCAGGATGTCGATGCGCTCCTCGACGTCCCGGTCATGCTCCTCGAGCAGCGCGATCCGATCGGGGATCGACTCTTCCTCGCGGCTCAGCTCGGCGAACTCGAGCATCCGGGCGATCGGCATGCCGGTGTCGCGCAGGCAGCGCAACATCTCCAGCCACCCCACGTCGTCGTCCCGGTACTGCCGCCGGCCGCCGGACGTGCGCGGCACGTCCTCGAGCAGGCCGATCTTCTCGTAGTAGCGCAGCGTGTCCAGGCTGAACCCGGTCTTCTCGACGACCTGTCCGGGGGTGTAGGTGGGCATGCCCGTCAGGCTACGTCGATTCTGTGCGCGAGAAGACCCCGCCCAGCGGCCGGACGATCACGGATCATGCGGCCATTTCACCACGCAAGATCGTCGGCTCCGATCGTTTGTCGCAACCCGAGGATAGGTGGTAGGCGCCCAACGTCCGGCGCTCATGCTGTGCTACCGGATGAGACACGGATCGCCGCAAATCCGGATGCCGACGCCTGCACGGCTCCGTCATATTCCAGTCATGGTCACCAGCGGCGAAGAGTTGCCCGTCCTGACTATCGACGGGGCGAACTTTTCAGACCTCGACGGCTTCGCCCGAGAGTTCTCCACGTTGCTCTGCTACCACACGTGGCACGGAAACTTGGACGCCTCCGGCCCACGGCACCGTGGGTCGGGCCGCTACCGACGCATGTAGGTGGTGCACGCCATCGCCCCAAATGCGGTCACAAGCAGAGAGAAGCCCGCGGAAGCTGCCTACCGCGCCGGCGCCGAGCTCGGCGATACGCACGCACATCACAACCTCGCGAACCTGCTCCAAAGCCACGGTGACCTGGCCGGTGCCGAACGACATTTCCATCAAGCCGCGGAGGCGGCGACACGCTGGCCGCAGCGGCGTTGCGAGACCTGCTCGAGGGCTGAGCACGCGGTCCTGCTTCACGGCCCAACGATCGAGCACGATAGCCATCGATCACTCTTCACGGGACAGAATCGCTACTCACGCTCAGAACCGGGCGGGCCTGGTGGAAACCGGGCCCGCCTTCTGCGTACCTGTTCGTTGATCAGCGGCGCAGGGTTAGCAGACCCGGCCGGTACGGCAGGAGGCCGTAGTCACCGCTCGAGTTCGTGGCGCGGCCCTGGTACAGCAGCTGCAAGTTGCACGGGTCGATCGTGTTCGTCTGATCCGCGCTGGTACGCAGCAGCTCGCCATGGCTGATGTCGTTGGTCCAGGTGGCACCGCTGTTGGCCTTGCCCGCGAACGGGTTGTTATAGGTCACCGCGTTAGGCGTCCAGGTGCCGCTCAGACTGGTCGCCGTGAACGAGCGGAAGTAGCGCTCCCAGGAGCTGGTCCGGGCCTCGACGATCATCAGGTACTGCTCGCGGCCCTGCACCTTGTAGACCTGCGGCGCCTCGAACAGGTTTTCCGAGGTATCGCTCATGATCGTCGTGTAGTTCGAGCCGAAGCTGCCCGGGAAGTTCCCGATCGGCATGATCTGCCGGTAGATCTTGCCGTTGTCACCGGCGAAGAACAGATACATGTTCTGGCTGTCACCGATGATCGTCTGGTCGATCACGCCGGTGCCGGAGCCGGTGATGCTGGCGGTCGACAAGGTCTGCGGGGCGGACCAGCCGTTGGCGTTGGCCGGATTGGTGGAGGTCCGGTAGGAGAACGCGGGGCCACCCCACTGGTGGGCGAGGACCCAGATGTTCTTCGGCGCGAAGTAGAACAGCGACGGCGCGACGGTGCTCTGGTTCATGGTGGTCTGGGTGGCCGAGCCGAGCTGGTTGAGGTTGTCGACCAGACCGAAGTTCATCGAGCCCCAGCCACCGGTGGCGCTGCTGCTGTGGGTGGTGGCGTACACCAGCTGCTTACCCTGGTAGGGGGCGATCGTGAAGTCCTTGAGCGACGCCCAGCCGGACTTCGGCTGCGCCAGCGGGCCGGTCGACGTCCAGCGGTAGGACGTCGGCAGCGCGCAGGAGGCCGGCGGGCTCGACGGCGGCTGCGAGGTCGGGGTGACCGGCGGCTCCGAGGAGGGGGTGACCGGCGGGGTGGTGGTGGTCGGCTGCCCGGTGCATGCCACGCCGTTGAGGGCGAAGTCGGACGGGACCGGGTTGCTGCCGTTCGACGAACCGTTGAAGCCGAACGACACCTCGCCGTTCGTGCCGATCGAGCCGTTGTAGCCGACGTTCTTGGCTGTGACGGCGGAACCGCTCTGGGTCAGCGAGGTGTTCCACGACTGGGTCACGGTCTGCCCGGCGGTGTATGTCCAGGTCAGAGACCAGCTGCTCAACGCGTCGCCGAGGTTCTTGATGGATACATTGGCGCCGAATCCGCCCTGCCACTGCGAGGCGATGGTGTAGTTGACCGAACAGCCCGCTGCGGCGGCGCTGGCCGGCAGCGCCACCGTGAGCGCAGCCGATCCCAGCAGCACGGCGCCGGCCGAAGCCATGGCGACATTCATTCGTCTGGATTTGTTCACAGATTCTCTCCTGAGTTAGGGGCGGCAGCGCTCAAGGTCGAGGGACCCTCATTGTTAACGTTAACTACCGTTGCTTGCATGTTACGAGAGTGCTGCCGAACCCTCAATGAGGATTGGCAAGCGACCAACCATCATCGATTGATATAACAGTTTTTGGCCATTCAACACGCCATTCGTAAAGTGCGTCGTCCATGATCAAATTCACTGTCATCGGCTACGAGTGTGCGTCGGGTTGCCCGCGGGTTGCCCCACGTGCGTCACGCCGCGTAACAGCTCACCCAGGCCACGCCGCTCGCTCGGCGGCTATGAGCGGACGTTTCGTACGGCAGGATTGGCGGCGTGCGAGCGATCCTCAAAAGCCTCAACCTCGAACTCGACCCGTCGATGCTTCCTGACGATCCGTATCGGCTGGAGGTTTTGTGGCACAGCCGGAGCAGGAAGTGCTCACAAGAGCGGCCCACGACATGCCCACGTGGGCGAAACGAGCTGAGTTCGCCGTTGACACTCCAGGCATCGAACGATCAGCGCCTCCCCGGATCATCCGACCGGTGACGAACACAGACGCCAGCGTGACGACCGTGCCGAAGACCGCAGCGCCCGCATAGCCCGTCTGGCCTCTCTCCGGTCGACCGCCCGCCACACCAGGTACTGATCCACTGGGCTCAACCGCTCCCAGTCGGCACGTGAGATCACCTCCCGGCGGCGCGTCACTGTCCACGGCCATCCGCCCGCCGCAGACGCAACGACGCGCCATCCAGAGTCACATCGATGTAGCTGCCGCCGGGTTCGGCCACCGACTGCGCACCAGGGATGCCGGCCACCGGATCGGTGAGCGCGTACGCGATATGACGAGGATCAGGCTCACGCTGCCACCGCACCTCCCACCGGTCTGCCGCCCCAGAGAGCTCCGACCCTCCGGACCAGTACCCCCAACGACCATCGTTCACCAGGACCAACGGTGCAGACCCGCACCACCAGGCCGGCCAACAACCGCAGCATCGGATCGGACAGCTCATCCACAATGTCGGTCACATGCTGCTCCGACGCACTCACGGGTACATCGAGACCAGGGCCTCGGGGACCGAACGCCTCTTCCGGGATATCGCCGTGCGCCGTGCGCGGGAAGTGCTCCCGGTCGGCGATCACCATCCGGGCACCCGTCGGGACGTGAACCAGATGGTAGAGGCGGAACGGCTCAAGCCCGGCAACTCGCAGACCGGACACACGACCGGTGCGATCGTGGTGCGGCAGCAGCCGGCCGGCGAGATTGGGTATCGCGCCGCGCCTGATCACGGCGAGCAGATCATGTCGTGGCGACATGGCCAGGGTGTAGGTCAAGAACGCGGAGGCACTGGAGAACGAACCGGTCTCGCCGTTGAATAGATGCAGGGCCAGCCCGGCCCGGAACCGGCGCTGGGCCGTCGTACAGCTGTCGAAGCCGAGGCTCCCGTCACGGCCAAGTCCAGCACGGCTCGACCTTGGACGGAGCTGAAGTGAGCAGTGCAGGGCCCGGCGAGCCGTTTGAGTTTCACACCTTTCTGGCGCCAGGCCGGGGCCCGGCGTACGACGACTTCCACCGGGCGATCCCGGCCGACCTGGACGCGGTGATGCGCGCCGCCGGTGTCATAGCCTGGCGGATCTACCGCAACGACTTGATCCTCACCCATCAGGTGGTCGCGCTCGACCGTCAGCACATGGACGAAGTCCTGGACAAGGATCCGGTGAATCAGCGCTGGCAGCAGGAGGTCGCACCGTACCTCGTCGACACCCCAGCAACCGACATTGGCGACGATCCCGGCGACCTGGTCTGGGACTTCTCCTGGCCGACTCGGTGAACGGCACCGGCTGCGGGAAAGTCGCTGTCCGGCCGCCGGCCACGACCGCAAGGCACGGCACCCCGAAGACAGGTGCGCACGACCAGAGACTGTCGTCGGGCCGGTCACGGTAGCCAGCAGAGTTCGCAAGCCGTATCAATCCCTCCACCACAGCGCGTTTCGCCTCGTTGGTCGTGACGCCATTGTCCAGTGCAATCCATACCGAGCAGCCCGGAAGACCTCGGGACGCGTGACGTCGACTGACCAACGGGGTGACCAGCGCGCTCGGTCGGCGGCATGTGCGGACAGGTGATCAAGTGCAGTCCGCGGGCGTGACATTGCGGCCGCTTGTCCCGTCGAGGCACTGTGGCCGGCCGCGTTGCCCTCTGGGCGGCTGGTCAGCAATCGTTGGAGAACACGTCGAGACGGCTACGATCAACGACGACAATTCCCTGGTCGGTCACTCGGACGGCGCCAGTATCGGTAAGGCGCGCCAGGGCCCGGTTGATGGTTACCCGACTCCGCCCGAGCATGCGCGCCAACTGCTCTTGCGATCCTCGCCAGGCGACTCGATCCGTTGGATTCTGCGCTACCAGCCACGCGGCCAGTTGAGCGACCGCCGGTAGCGTGACGGCTTGGGAGAGCCGCTGCCGACTGGCCATGACGTCCTTCGCGAGCTGTCCGAGCACATGCTCACGCACCGACTGTTCCTCGTCGAGCAAGCGCATGAATCGGATGCGAGGCAGCAGTCGTGCGGTGACCGCAGTAATCGCCGCCAACCCGGTTGACGGTGTTTCGCCATCCAGCACGGCCGCCTTGTCCACGATCGCGGGGCCCGTCCACCGATCGGGCCACACCTCACCGCCGCAGGGCTGGGTATGCGTGGCCACCACGGTGCCGGATAGCAGTAGGACGACGGCGCTCGCCCGTTCACCCGCAGGCCGTATCACCGCACCGGCACGGAACCGCGCCGGGTGACTGTCGCGGTCAACCGCCTCCAGCTTCGCTGAGGGCAGGGCTCGTAGCGCCGGGATGAAACCCACCGAAGTCATGTATCAAGTGATACTGCGCCGTACGGTGACGGCGGCATAGCGTGCCGCCATGTGGACCGTAGAGTTGACCTTCACCAGTGAACCCGAACGCCTGGCCGCACGGGCCGCCCATCGCCATCGGCTCGCCGCCCTTCACCGCGATGGCACCATTCGTATGGCAGGCCCATTCGCTGACGACAGCGGAGCAATGATCATCGTTGATGCGCCCGACCGGGAGACGGTCGACGCGCTGATCGCCGCAGACCCCTATTTCACTACTCCGGGCGTCACGGTCGCACGGATTCGGCAATGGCAGCCATTCCTGCAATAGCAACCACCAGCCTTTCCGGACACACTTTCTCGGCCCACTCACATCGGCTACTTGTTTACTGGCAGCACGACCGCAGCCCGGCCAGGCTTGGTCGAGGTGACCAACGGGGTCGCTCTCACATCGGCTGCCCACCGTAGTTTGGTGTGGCTCAGATTTGGCGTGCGTCCCGCTGGCGGGAGCAGACCGTCGGGCAGGGTCGCTTCGGCACTGACCGGGACGGCTATAAGGCGATGCTGGCCGCTGGTCGCCAGCACCAAGACCGGGTGTGG
>NZ_BOQN01000155.1 GCF_018332695.1 Paractinoplanes toevensis | reverse complement strand
GGCAGGCCAGCGGCAGGCGACTCCGCGGATAGGCCGGCGGCGGGCGAGTCGGCCGCCGGCGAGTCGGCGGATGGGTCTTCGGTCGGGGGGACGGTCTTTACGATTTGCTCGATTGCGTCCATTGAGCCGAACTCGCGGGCCAAAGCCTGGGCCGCGGTCGGGCCCACGTGCCGGATGGAAAGCGCCACCAGCACGCGCCACAGTGGCTGTTGCTTGGCCTTTTCCAGGTTTTCCAGGAGGCGCACCGCGTTGGTGCCCAGCGTGCCGTCCTGGTTGACGAAGAACGGTGACTGGCGCAGCTGCTCCTCGGTGAGCGCGAACAGGTCGCCCTCGTCGGTGATCACGCCGGAGTCGAGCAGGGCCTGGCCGGCCTTGTAGCCCAGCACCTCGATGTCGAACGCGCCCCGGCCGGCCAGATGGAACACCCGCTCGCGCAGCTGGGACGGGCAGGACCTGGTGTTGGGGCAGCGGATGTCGATGTCGCTTTCCTTGGCCGGCGCCAGTTTCGTGCCGCAGGAGGGGCAGTGCGTCGGCATCACGAAGGCGCGGGCGTCGGCGGGGCGCAGGTCGATCACGGGGCCGAGCACCTCGGGGATCACGTCGCCGGCCTTGCGCAGCACGATCGTGTCGCCGATCAGCACGCCCTTGCGCTCGACCTCCCGGGCGTTGTGCAGGGTGGCCTGGGCGACCGTGGAGCCGGCCACCTTGACCGGCTCGAGGATCGCGAACGGGGTGACCCGGCCGGTGCGCCCCACGTTGACCGCGATGTCGAGCAGCTTGGTGGTGACCTCCTCGGGCGGGTATTTGTAGGCGATCGCCCAGCGCGGCGCCCGTGAGGTGGAGCCGAGGCGGCCCTGGATGGAGACCGAGTCGACCTTGACCACGACGCCGTCGATCTCGTGCTCGACGTCGTGCCGGTGCTCGCCGTAGTAGGCGATGTAGTCGCGCACGCCGGACAGGTCGTCGACCAGTTTCCAGCGGTCGCTGGTGGGCAGGCCCCACGCCTTCAGGGCTTCGTAGGCGTGCGACTGCGACGTCGGGGTGAAGCCGACCCGGGCGCCGATGCCGTGCACGACCATGCGCAGGCCGCGCGATGCCGTGATGCGTGGGTCTTTCTGGCGGAGGCTGCCGGCCGCCGCGTTGCGCGGGTTGGCGAACGGCGCCTTGCCCTGTTCGACCAGCGACGCGTTGAGGTCGGCGAACGCGGACACCGGGAAGTAGATCTCGCCGCGCACCTCGAGCAGGTCGGGCGGGTTGTCGCCGGCCAGGCGCTCGGGGATCTCGCGGATCGTGCGCACGTTGGACGTGACGTCCTCACCGGTGCGGCCGTCGCCCCGGGTCGCGCCGCGGACCAGCTTGCCCTTTTCGTAGGTCAGGTTGATGGCCAGGCCGTCGACCTTGAGCTCGCAGATGAACTGGGTCGGGCCGCCCGCGTCGCGCAGCGTGCGCTCGGACCAGGCGGCCAGCTCGTCGTCGTCGAAGACGTTGTCGAGCGAGAGCATGCGCTCGGCGTGCTCCACCGGGGTGAACAGCGTGGAGAACGTGCCGCCGACATTCTGCGTCGGGGAGTCGGGGGTGCGCAGCGCCGGGAACTCCTCCTCCAGCGCCGACAGCTCGCGCAGCAGCCGGTCGAAGTCGGCGTCGGAGATGGTCGGCGAATCGAGGACGTAATAGCGATACTGGTGGCCGCGCAGCTCCTCGGCCAGCTCCGCGTGGCGGCCGCTGGCCTCGGGCGTCGGGTCTTGGCCGGCCGCGGCCACCTGTTCCGGGGTAGGCGGAACCACCTCGACGTCGTCCTGCTTCTCGGCCACCGCAACCTCCGTCTCGCGTGAGCTAGGAGGAACGGTAGTCGTCACCTACGACATTTTCGGGGCTCCTCAGGCCTCGGCGAGCCGCCGTCCGGCTTCCCGGCAGGCGGTCAGCGCGGCCCGCGCGTACGCCGGAGAGGCCGCCGCCAGACCGCAGGCCGGAGTGATCACCACCTGTTCCGGCAGTTTCGCGGCCGGGAAACCCAGCCGGGACCACAGCTTGCTCACCCGCTCGGCCGCCTGTTTGCCGTCGGGCGCCGGCCCGCTGGTCGGCACGACGCCGGCGAAGAGGCCGATGCCGGCCTCGATGGCCTCGCCCAACGGATCAAGATCTTTCAGCAACGAAAGGTCGAGCGCGAAGGCCGCGGCCCGCGAATCCCGCAAGACCTGCATGGGTACGTCCGGAGCACAGCAATGCACCACGACGGGTACGCCCACCTGCTCGACGATCGTCCGCAGCCCGGTGGCCGCGTCCGGAGCGGTGACCGCTCGGTAGGAGCCCAGGCCGCTCTCGGTCGGCACGTGACCGGCCAGCACCGTCGGCAGGGACGGCTCGTCGATCTGCAGCAGCACGGTCGCCCGGGGCAGCCGCTTGCGCACCTCGTCGACGTGCCGGCGCAGACCCTCGGCCAGCGAGTCGGTCAGGTCCCGCACCGCGCCGAGGTCGCGCAGCATCCGGCCGCCGATCTGCTGGTCGAGACTCGCGGCCAGGGTCCACGGGCCGGCCGCCTGGAGCTTGAACGTGCCGGCGAAGCCATCGCCCTGCTCGGTCGCCTGGTCGAGATCGCGTTCCAGCAGGTCGGCGGTGTGCCGCAGGTCTTTGCCGGGCCGCGGCGCCATCTGCCAGCGGCCGGCGTAGACCTGCACCGGAAGATCGACCAGGAACCCGGCGGTGCGGCCGATCATGTCGGCCCCGGGCCCGCGGGCCGGCAGCTCGGGCAGGTGCGGCAGGTCGGGCAGCTCACCGAAGACGATGTGCTGCGCCTCGACGATGTCGGTGCCGGGCAGTGACCCGATCCCGGTGGCGGCTCCGCGCGCCCACGGGAAGTCAGGCATGCGCCGCACCGCCCGCCGTCTGCAGCTCGGCCGAGGCGATGCCGGCCGTGATGGTGGCGGAGCCGAGGACGATGTCGCCGTCGGGGTCACGCCGGTAGGCGACGATCGCCTGGCCGGCGGCCACACCCCGGGCCGGCTCGTGCAGGCGGGCGGTCAGCCCCTCGCCGTCGACGACCACCGAGGCCGGTACGACCTCGCCGTGCGCCCGCAGCTGCACCTCGCACTCGACCGGCGTGGCCGAGTCGTGCCAGATGACCCGGCTCGCGGTGACCGTGTCGACCGACAGCTCCTCGCGCGAGCCGACCGTCACCGTGTTGGTCTTCGGCGTGATCGAGAGCACGTAACGAGGGCGGCCGTCGGGGGCGGGAACCCGCAGGTCGAGGCCCTTGCGCTGGCCGATCGTGTACGAGTACGCACCGTTGTGGGTGCCGAGCTTCTCACCCGTACGCGAATCGACGATGTCACCCGGCGCCGAGCCCAACCGGCGTTCCAAAAAGCCCTTCGTATCGCCATCGGCGATGAAGCAGATGTCGTGCGAATCGGGCTTGTCGGCCACCGCCAGGCCGCGCTCGGCCGCCTCGGCCCGGACCTGGGCCTTGGTCGAGTCGCCGAGCGGGAAGACCGCCCGGTCGAGCTGGGCCCGGGTCAGCACGGCCAGCACGTAGGACTGGTCCTTCGGCAGGTCGACGCTGCGCCGCAGCAGGCCGTCGGCGCCCAGGCGGGCGTGATGACCGGTGACGACGGCGTCGAAGCCGAGGGCCACCGCCCGGTCGAGCACCGCGGCGAACTTGATCTTCTCGTTGCAGCGGAGGCAGGGGTTGGGGGTGCGGCCCGCCGCATACTCCGCCACGAAGTCGTCCACCACGTTCTCGTGGAACTGGTCGGCCATGTCCCACACGTAGAACGGGATGCCGATCACATCGGCGGCCCGGCGGGCGTCCCGGGAGTCTTCCAGCGTGCAGCAGCCCCGCGCGCCCGTCCGATAGGTCTGGGGGTTTCGCGCCAGCGCAAGATGCACCCCGGTGACGTCGTGGCCGGCGTCGTGGGCGCGCGCGGCGGCGACGGCGGAATCGACACCGCCGGACATTGCCGCAAGAACTCGCATGCCCGCAAGACTACTAGCGCGGGGTCTTCCAGGCGGTGGCGCGGCGGGCCCGCTCGACCGCGCCCGGGAGGGCGGCCAGAAGCGCGTCCACGTCGTCGACGGTGCTGGTGTGACCCAGCGTGAAGCGCAGCGACGATCGAGCCCGGTCGTCGTCGGCGCCCATCGCGATCAGCACGTGGCTCGGCTGTGCCACGCCGGCCGAGCAGGCCGAGCCGGTCGAGCAGGCGATGCCCTGGGCGTCGAGGAGCAGCAGGAGGGCGTCGCCCTCGCAGCCGGGGAAGCTGAAGTGGGCGTTGCCGGGGAGGCGGTCGGCCTGGGCGCCGTTCAGGATCGCGTCCGGGATCGCCGTCTTCACCCTGGTCACGAGCTCGTCGCGGAGGTCGGCGACGCGGGCCGCGTATTCCTGCTGGGATTTGACCGCGTATTCGACGGCGACCGCGAAGGCGGCCACCCCGGCCGTGTCGAGCGTGCCGGACCGGACGTCCCGCTCCTGGCCGCCGCCGTGCAGCAGCGGGGTGCAGGCGACGTCGCGGCCCAGCAGGAGGGCCCCGACGCCGACCGGGCCGCCCAGCTTGTGGCCGGTCACGGTCAGCGCGGCGGCGCCGCTGGCCGCGAAGTCGACCGGGATCTGGCCAACCGCCTGGACGGCGTCGGTGTGGAACGGGATGCCGTGCTCGGCGGCCAGGTGGGCCAGGTCACGGATCGGCTGGATGGTGCCGATCTCGTTGTTCGCCCACTGGACGCTGATCACGGCGATCTCGTCCTGGTAGTGGGTGATCAGTTCCTCGAGATCGTCGACGCCGACCCGGCCCTGGTCGTCGACCGGCAGGAGGTTGATCGCGGCGCCCTCGTGGGTGTTCAGCCAGTCGACGGCGTCCAGGACGGCGTGGTGCTCGACCGCCGAGGCGACCACCCGGGTGCGGTTGAGCGAGGCGGCCCGCCGGGACCAGAAGATGCCCTTGGTCGCGAGGTTGTCGCTTTCCGTACCGCCGCTGGTAAAGATCACCTCGGAGGGGCGGGCGGAGAGGGCCGCGGCGATCCGCTCGCGGGACTCCTCGACCAACCGGCGGGCGCAGCGGCCGGCGGCGTGCAGCGAAGACGGGTTACCGACCGAGCGGGCAGCGGAGGCGTACGCCTCAATCGCTTCCTCGAGCATCGGGGTGGTTGCCGCGTGATCCAGATAGGCCATCAGTCGCCAAGCTTATGCCTTGGAAGCGGCAGTACCCGGAGCAGAGCGGGGAGGGTGCGCAAGCGCACCCTCCCCGCCGCCGGACTACTTGCGCTTGCGGATTTCGTCGGCCGCCTGGGGTACGACCTTGAACAGGTCGCCCACGACGCCGTAGTCGGCCAGTTCGAAGATCGGGGCCTCGGGGTCCTTGTTGACCGCGACGATCGTCTTGCTGGTCTGCATGCCGGCCCGGTGCTGGATCGCGCCGGAGATGCCCAGGGCCAGGTAGAGCTGCGGGGACACCGTCTTACCGGTCTGCCCCACCTGGAACTGGTGCGGGTAGAAGCCGGAGTCGACCGCCGCCCGGGACGCGCCGACCGCGCCGCCGAGCAGGTCGGCCAGCTCCTCGACCAGCTTGAAGTTGTCGGCGCTGGCCACGCCGCGGCCACCGGAGACGACGATCGACGCCTCGGTCAGCTCGGGGCGGGAGCCCTTCTTCTCGGCCACCCGCTCGACCACCTTGGTGAGCTTGTCGGCGTCCGACACGCTCACAGTGAGCTGCTCGACCGTGCCGGCCGCCGGGGCGGGCGACGGGGTGGTGGAGTTGGGGCGGATCGTCACGATCGGCAGACCGCGCGTGACCTTGGACTTGACCAGGGCCGAACCGGCGAAGATCGCCTGGGTGGCGGTGCCGTCGGCGTCGATCGCGACCGCGTCGGTCAGCAGACCGTTGTCCAGCTTGACCGCCAGACGGCCGGCGATCTCCTTGCCCTCCTGGGTCGAGCCGAGCAGCACCGCGGCCGGCTGAACCTGCTGCACCAGCGCGGCGAGCACCGTCGCCTTGGGCGAGACCAGGTAACCGTCGATGTCCTCACCGGCGGCGACGTAGATCTTCTCGGCTCCGAACTCGGCAAGCTTGGCGGTGATGTCGCCGGCCTCGCCCAGCACCACGGCGCTGGGGGTGCCCAGCGTGCGGGCGAAGGTCAGCATTTCGAGCGTGACCTTCTTGACCCCGGCGGATGCGGAGGCCTCTACAACGACCAGAACTTCTGCCACGACAGCCTCCTTCTCAGACGAACTTCTCGGCGGTGAGGTACGACACGAGCTGCGTGCCGCCGTCGCCCTCATCGGTGACCTTGGTGCCGCCCGAGCGGGCCGGGCGCTTCGAGAACTCGATCACGGCGCTGGTGGCACCGGCCGTGCCCACCTCGCCCGCGTCGACGCCCAGCTCGGCCAGGGTGAGGGTCTGCACCGGCTTCTTCTTCGCGGCCATGATGCCCTTGAAGGACGGGTACCGCGGCTCGTTGATGGTGTCCCAGACGCTGACCACGGCCGGCGTGGCGGCGGTGACCACCTCGTAGCCCTCGTCGGTCTGACGCTCGACGGTCAGCTGCGAGCCGTCCACGGTGAGCTTGCGGGCGCCGGTGAGCGCCGCGATGCCGAGCCGCTCGGCGAGCATGTGCGGGAGCACCTGCACACGGCCGTCGGTGGACTCCGCACCGGCGATGATCAGGTCGGCGTTCAGCGTGCCGAGGGCCGCCGCGAGGACCTTGGAGGTGGCGACGGCGCACGAACCGTGCAGTGCGTCGTCGGTAACGTGTACCGCCTTGTCGGGGCCCATCGAGAGCGCCTTGCGGATGGACTCGGTGGCACCGGCGGGACCCATGGTCAACACAGTGACCTCGCCGCCGTGCGCCTCTTTGATCTTCAACGCCTCTTCGATGGCGTACTCGTCCATCTCGTTGATGACGTTGCTCGCCGAGGCCCGCTCGACGGTGTTGTCGCTAGCGCTAAGGGTGCGCTCGGCACCGGAGTCGGGTACCTGCTTCACCAAAACGACGATGTTCATCGCGCTCCTACGACCCTCCTGTTATGAACGCACCGTTGCGGTCGGACGCCTGCTGGAAGGTTACCCGTCAGTAGCTTACGAGTGACAGCCACCCAGAGTGACACACCTCACCATGATGGGCTGAGGAGGTGTCACGATATGTCCGGCCAAATCGCTCCATTGCGAGACGGGTTTCGCCCGCCTGTCCCCCACTCTGTACCACGTTCACACGCGGCCGCGACCGAGTCCCATGGCCGGGCCGGCCCGGACTCGCCATGGTGCCGTTGCGGACGGTCACGAGAGTCGTGTGTCAGTGACGAAGTCCGCAGCCTGTGGATGCACCTTCTTGACCAATCAGGTCGATAATCGAGCGGTGTTCGGTGACCTGCGGCAGTGGTTCGATCCCGAGAAACAACCGACCGTCGGCCGGACCCCGGACTACCGATTCTCGCTCGCCAACGAGCGCACTTTCCTGGCCTGGGTCCGCACCGGCCTGGCACTGATCGCCGGCGGCCTGGCCTGCGCCCAGTTCCTGCCGCCGCTGCCGGTCGAGCACCTGCGCGAGGTGATCGCGATCGCGATGCTGCTGCTCGGTGGGGTGGTGGCGCTGCGCGCGGTCGACCACTGGGCGCGCACCGAGCGGGCCATGCGGCTCGGCACCGAGCTGCCGGGGTCGAAGTTCCCGGCGATCCTGGCCCTCGTGGTGGCGGCCGGAGCGCTGCTCCTGATCGTGGCCGTGGCGATCAAGGCAGTCCGGTGAGCCCCGCCGTGGCGATCAAGGCAGTCCGGTGAGCCCCGCTGCGGTCATCAAGGCCGCCCGGTGAGCCCCGATCCGGGCGCCTCGGCCGAGCGCACCCGGCTGGCCTGGCGGCGCACCGGCCTCTCCGCCACCGCGGCCGCCCTGCTCGCCGCCCGCCCCGCCTTCCGACCCGAGGCCGGCGTGCTGGCCTGGCTGGTCGCGGCCCTGGCGATGGCCACCTGGGTGATCATGATCGCACTCGCCTACCGCCGGTCCTGGGCCCTGCGCCGCGTGCCGCCGGTGCCCGCCCGCCGGGCCGTGCCCGCCTATGCCCTGATCACGGCGGCCCTGGCGGCCCTCGGCGGGCTGGTCGTCCTGCTCTGACGCCGCCTTGTCATGCTCAAGCGTCGCCGGATGGCCACGGGCGAGTCATCATTGCTTCATGGTGCGGGTGTTCATCTTCCTGGCTGCAGTGCAGCTGGTCCTTTTTGTGCTGGCGCTGATCAGCGCGCTGTCCGCCGATCGCGTTCGCAATGCGCCGCGCGCCCTCTGGGTGCTCCTGATCATCCTGGTCCCGCTGCTGGGCGCGCTCGCCTACTTCCTGTGGGGCCGCCCGCTCGCCGTGCCGACCGAGGGCGCACCGCCCCGCCGCAGCGGCGCGCGCCCATCCTCACCGGACGACGACCCCGACTTCCTGCGCCGGATGAACACCGAGCAGTCCCGCCTGGACCGAGAAACCCTCTCCCAATGGGAGAGGGAATTCCGGAAGAAGCAGGAGGAGGAGTAGGGCTCAGGCGAGGTTCGAGCTGCGGGGGTAGGCATCGGCCGGGTCGGTCAGCACGTTGACCAGGTACGGAACTCCGGCGTCGAAGGCGCGGGCCAGGGCCGGTCCCAGGTCGGCCGACTTCTCGACCGTCTCGCCGGCCCCGCCGAGCGCGCGCACCACGTCGTCGTAACGCAGGCCGGGCTGCAGGTCGGCGGCCACGTCGTAGCCGTACATGGCGTTCATCGGGTGCTTCTCGAGACCCCAGATGCCGTTGTTGCCGACCACCATCACCACCGGCAGTTTCTGCCGGACCAGCGACTCGGCGTCCATCAGGGAGAAGCCGGCCGCGCCGTCCCCGAGCAGCACGCAGATCTGCCGGTCGGGGTAGGTGACCCGGGCGCCCATCGCGTAGCCCATGCCGGTGCCGAGGCAGCCGTACGGGCCCGGGTCGAGCCAGGTGCCGGGCTGGGACGGCTCGAGGTAACGCCCGGCGTAGGAGACGAAGTCGCCACCGTCACCGATGGTCACCGCGTCGGCGGCCAGCACCTTGCGGAGCTCGCCGTAGATGCGGGCCGGCTTGATCGGGTCGGTCTCGGCCCCCATCGCCTCGGCGTCCCGGAGTTGGCCGGCGTCCTCGGCCGAGCGCAGCCCTTCGATCCAGTCGGTGTGCCGCCCCGAGTGGCCCGCCAGGGCGATGAGGATCAGGCGCAGGTCACCGGCGGGCGAGACGGCCGGGGTGACGTGCGAGGCGCGCTGGGTCGGCGCGTCCACAATGTGCACGACCTGGGCCTCGCCAAACTCGCCGAAGCCGAGCCGGAAGTCCAGCGGTGTGCCGATCACGCAGACCACGTCGGCCTCGTTCAGCGCGGGGCGGCGGGCCTTGGCGAAGGCCAGCCGGTGCGACGGGGGCAGCGCGCCGCGGCCCATCCCGTTGGTGAAGACCGGCACGTCCAGCGCCTCGGCGGCGGCCCGCAGCTCGTCGATCGCGTTGCCGCCCCACACGTCGGAGCCGGCGATGATGATCGGCCGTTCGGCGCCGGCCAGCAGTCCGGCCGCTTTCGCGACGAGATCCGGGTCCGGTTCGAGGATCGGCACGGCCGGTTCGCCGGGCGCGGCCGCCTCGCCGCTGGAGAAGACCACCTCGAGCGGCAGGTCGAGGAACGCGGGGCCGCGGTGGGCGGTCAGGGCCGCGGTCAGGGCCGCGGTGATCTCGCCGGGGATGCTGTCGGTGTCGGTGACCGTGGTGGCGTACTTGGTGACCGGGGCGACCAACGGCACGTGGTCGAACTCCTGCAGGCTGCCGGCGCCCCAGCGGAACTGCGGTGCCCGCCCGCCGAGCACGAGCACCGGCGAGGCGTTGAAGAACGCGCTGGTCAGGCCGGAGATGCCGTTGGTCACGCCGGGGCCGGCGGTGAGCACCGCGAGGCCGGGCCGGCGCTGCAGCTTGGCGATCGCCTCGGCCGCGAAGACCGCGGACTGTTCGTGCCGGACGTCGTAGATCGGGAATCCGGACTTGTGCGCGGCGTCGTAGAGCGGGAACACGTGCCCGCCGGAGAGGGTGAACATCTCGGTCACCCCGAACGCCCGCAGGGCGGCCAGCGCCAGATCGCCGCCGTGCCCCTCGATCACCTCTGCCATACCCGCCTCCGTCGCCGAGCCAGACCGACGCGAATCACTCTCGCATACCGGTGATGTCGAGGATGTCGCGCACCAGGTTGCGCGCGCTCTCCTCGATCGACTCCCCGTTTCCGTATCCGTAGGCCAGCACCGCCGCGATCACCGGCACCGCGATCATGAAGACGAAGCTGAACATCAGCTTCAGGAAGCGCAGGAATCCGCCGCGCCGGCGTGGCCGTCGCTGCTTCGGCGGCTTGGCGACCCGGGCCGGCTTGGTCTTGGCCACCCGGGCCGGCGGCGGCATCGGGGTCACCGGCTGGGACCGGGTGCGCGGCACCGCCTTCGGCGGCGACGAAACGGGCCGGGCGGGTGGCATGGCCGGCGACATCGGCCGGCTTCCGCTCGGCGTCCGGTCCGGCGACGGCGGGTGTACGGGCGGAAGCCCCTCGAATCTTGGGGTCGCGACCGTGGCCTGCGGGTCGGGGACCCAGTGCCCGTGGTCGGCATCGGGCCACGGATCGACGGCGGGCTGCAGCCCCGTCGTGCCGGGAATGTGCTGCGCGACGATGTTGCGCGGCACCGGCACGGTTTCGCTCTCGTCCCGGCCGAGCTCACTATCGGCCCAGCCCACTCCGCTCTCGGATCGGCCGGAGCTGCTGTCGGCCCAGCCGGCACCGCTCTCGGCCCGCCCAGGGCTGTTGTCGGCCCAGCCGGCACCGCTCTCGGATCGGCCGGCGGAGTTCTCGGCCCAGCCGGCACTGCTCTCGGCGCGGCCGCCCGCACCGTCG
>NZ_BOQN01000154.1 GCF_018332695.1 Paractinoplanes toevensis | reverse complement strand
GGCCTTCGTCGCGCTCTTCGCCGCGGTGGCCTTCGTCGCGGCAGCCGTTCCGATGGCCTTGGCAGCGGCGGTCGGCTTCGTGCCGTTGGCGCGGGCCGCCGTCGCCTTCGTCGCGGCCGCTTTCGTGCCGATAGCCCTGGTGCCGGTGGCCTTCGCCGCACCGGCCCGGGCCGCCGCGGCCTTGGTAGCGGTGGTCTTCGTCGCGGCGGTCTTCTTCGCGGCCGTGCTCTTGGTCGCGGTGGCCTTCGCGACCGCCGTCGTGGAGCGGCCCGCTGCAGCCGTCCGAGAGGCGGCTGCCTTCGTGGCCGTGGCGGCCTTGGCGGCGGTCTTCCGGGCGGCCGCCGTGCGCGGCCCGGTGCTCTTCGCCGCGGTGGCGGCCTGGCGGGTGGCCGTGGTGGCCTGGGCGGCCGACTTGGCGGCGGTCTTCACTGCGGACCTGGCGGTCTTCGCCGCGGACTTGGCGGCCGTCTGCTTGGCCGGGTCCGGCGTGATCACCGGCATGCCGGAGATCGAGCCGATGACGGCCGGCATGTCGGTCTGCCGGCTGCGTCGGGGCGCCGACTTCTTGGCCGGCGCGATGCCGGACTCGGTCGGCTCGGACATCACGGGTTCGGGTGCCAACGGCATGTCGTCATCCATGTCTGCGGCCGGGGTGGGCTCCGGCGGAATCGTCGCCGTGGTCATCCCCGGCATCGGGCTGAGTGCGGCCGCGGTGCGCCGCGGTGTGACCGGCCGGCTCTTGCCGGCGACGGACCGCCCGGCGGCAGCCGTCTTGACGCCCGCCGTCCGGGCCGAGCCAACCTTCATCCCGGCACCGCGGGTCGGCGCCGCACCGGTCCGGGACGTGGCGGTCGCGGCCGGCTTAGAGGTGGCCGGCTTGGGGGTGGTGGGTTTGGCGGGACGCACCGGCTTCGGGGCCGGCTTGGCCGCCCCGGCCCGCGAGACGGTCGCCTTGCCGGCAGCCGTCCGCCCGGCCGTAGCCTGACCGGCAGTCACTCGACCGGCCGTAGCCTGGCCCGCAACCGCACGCCCGGTGGCCGCCCGACCGGCAGTGGTCTGACCGGCGGTGATCTGACCGGCAACCGCACGCCCGGCAGCCGCCCGACCGGCAGTGGTCTGACGGGCAACCGCACGCCCGGCTACCGCACGCCCGGCAGTGATCTGACCGGCAACCGCACGCCCGGCAATCGCACGCCCGGCAGTCGCCCGACCGGCGGTGGCCGGCCCGGCCGCGGCGCGGCCGGCAGCGGTCTGTCCGGTGACCGTGCGGCCGGTGGTCTTGCCGGCGAGGCCGGCCTTCACGGCCATTGCCATACCGTTTTTTCGTGAAATTTCGGACCGGGCCGGAGCAGCGGATTTCGCGGTCGCGGAGGTCTTCGCTGCGGATCGGGTGCCGGCCGGCTTCGTCGGCGCGGAACGGGCCGCGGCGGGCTTGGTGGGCGCCGGCTTCGTCGTCGCGGAGCGAACTGCGGCGGGCTTGGCCGGAGCCGGCTTCGTCGCCGTGGCGCGGTTCGGGGTGCTGGGCTTGGGCACCGCGGGGCGGGTCGTGGTCGTCGTGCGTACCGTCGTCGTCTTGGCGGTCCGGGAGGTCGCGGCCGCGACCTTTGTCCCGGAGACGCCGGCGCGCGTGGGCTTGCCGGAAGCTGACGCTCTGGTCGAAGCCTTTTTGGCAGCGGCCATCTGGGTGTTCCTCCTTGCGAATGACTGCGGGCTCGTCTCCGCCTGGAGACTACGAATTCCGGCTTGGACACAGGGGGTCGCTAAGCCGGTGTTAGCTTTCCTCCCCGGTCCAGCGGGCATCCTCGGCATCCCACTCGGCATTGCGCTTCTCGACGGTTTCGAGTGCCCGCGTCGCTTCGTCAGCCGTGGCGTAGGGGCCGAGCCGGTACTGAGCGGGACACACGTCATCGCCAGTCTCGACACGGCTGTCGCGAAGGCACCAGAAGTAGCCGCCTCCGCCGGGCCCACTGTCGTTCATGCAATCACTGTGCACCTCAAACCGACCATCCGCCACCGATTCGGGCAAAAAGTCCTAGATTTCCACTTTGGACTTCACGTTTGGGGCAGCAAAAACCGCCCCGGCCGAGGCACGACCGGGGCGGTTCATCCGAAAGATTCAGCGCAGTTCGGCGGCCACCAGCTCGGCTACCTGTACGGCGTTGAGCGCCGCTCCCTTGCGCAGGTTGTCGTTGGAGACGAAGAGCGCGAGCCCGTTCTCCACCGTCTCGTCGGCACGGATCCGGCCGACGTAGGACGGGTCGCGACCGGCCGCCTCGAGCGGGGTCGGCACGTCGGACAGCTCCACACCGGGCGCGGTCGCGAGCAGCTCGCGGGCGCGCGCGGGGCTGATCGGCCGGGCGAACCGGGCATTGAGCTGCAGCGAGTGGCCGGTGAACACCGGGACCCGCACGCAGGTGCCGGAGACGAGCAGACCGGGGAGGTCGAGAATCTTGCGGCTCTCGTTGCGGAGCTTCTGCTCCTCGTCGGTCTCGTCGCGGCCGTCGTCGACGATCGAGCCGGCCAGCGGCAGCACGTTGAAGGCGATGGTCTTGCTGAACGAGCGGGGTGCCGGGAACTCGACGGCCGCACCGTTGTGGGTGAGCTCGGTGGCCCGGTCGGCGACCTTCTTGATCTGCTCGTCGAGCTCGCTCACGCCGGCCAGCCCGGCGCCGGAGACGGCCTGGTAGGTGGTGGCGACGAGCGCGGTCAGGCCGGCCTCGTCGTGCAGCGGGCGCAGCACCGGCATCGCGGCCATGGTGGTGCAGTTCGGGTTGGCGATGATGCCGAGTGGCCGGTTGCGCGCCGCCAGGGGGTTGACCTCGGAGACGACGAGTGGCACCTGCGGGTCCATCCGCCAGGCGGAGGAGTTGTCGATGACCACGGCACCGGCCTCGGCGACGCGCGGCGCGAGCTCCTTGGAGCTGCCCTTGCCGGCCGAGAAGAGCACGATGTCGAGCCCGGTGTAATCCGCGGTGGACGCGTCCTCGACGGTCACCTCGCCGTCACCCCATCCAAGGGTGCGGCCGGCGCTGCGGGCGGAAGCGAAGAGCCGAAGCTGGTCTACGGGAAATTCGCGCTCGGCCAGGATGCGGCGCATGACGCCACCGACCTGTCCCGTCGCGCCGACGATGCCGATCCTCATGCCGACAAAAGTACGGCCTGACGTGCCCGCGGAGAAATCGCATAATCCACCGCGTACCGAATGATGGGATTTTTGTTCCAAATAGCAAGACGACGGGGCTAGCTTCGAAGGCATGGCGACCTACACGCACGGACATCACGAGTCGGTCTTGCGCTCACACCGCTGGCGCACCGCAGAGAATTCGGCGGGCTACCTGTTGCCGCGGCTGAATTCCGGAGTTTCGGTGCTCGACGTCGGTTGCGGTCCCGGCACCATCACGGCCGACCTGGCGAGGATCGTCACACCGGGCCGGGTCACCGCCCTGGAGGTCACCGCGGCCGCGCTCGACCTGGCCCGCGCCGAGATCGACCGGCGCGGCCTGACCAACGTCGACTTCGCGGTGGGCGACGTGCACGCCCTCGACTTCGCCGACGACACGTTCGACGTGGTGCACGCCCATCAGGTGGTGCAGCACGTGACCGATCCGGTGGCCGCGCTGCGCGAGATGCGCCGGGTCGTCAAGCCGGGCGGCGTGGTGGCGGTGCGCGACAGCGACTACGCGGCGTTCACCTGGTTTCCGGAGCTGCCCGAGCTGAGTGAGTGGCTCGATCTCTACCAGCGGGTGGCCCGCGGCAACGGCGGCGAACCCGACGCGGGTCGCCGGCTGCTGGCCTGGGGTCGCGCGGCCGGATTCACCGACATCACCGCGACGTCGAGCACGTGGTGCTTCGCCAACCAGGAGGACCGGGACTGGTGGGGCGGCATGTGGGCCGACCGGGTGCTGAAGTCGGACATGGCGGCGACCGCGCTGCGCACCGGTGCCGCGACCCAGGACGACCTGCAGCGGATCTCGGATGGCTGGCGCGCGTGGTCCGCCGACCAGGACGGCTGGCTGTCCCTGCTGCACGGAGAGTTGGTAGCCACCAAGTAGAGGGCTACGAAGTGACCAGGCCGGGGACCTTCTCCGGCTTGAAGCCCCAGTGCCAGCTCTCCCGCGACGCCGTGTTGTAGAAGCCGTACTTGTCGGCGTTCTGCCGCACCCAGGCCAGTGCCTTGCTGTTCAGGTCGAGGTCGGTGGCCATGCCCCAGCCGTGTTCGCTGGTGCCGGGCTTGGCCGCCAGCCCGCCCTGGGAGTAGAGACCTTTCCGCTTGGCCAGGTCGACCTGCTCGGCGTACGGGCGGTACGAGTCGGTGATGCCGATGGTCACGCCGTCCTTCTTGGCGTCCGCGATCATCTGGGTCAGCTTCTCGGCGGCCGGTGCCCACAGCTTGTGCCGGGTCTCGCCGACCTGCTGCAGCGCGTTGGACGGGATCTTCCCGTTGCCGTACGCGGTCAGTTCGGTCGGAATGCCCTTGGCATTGAGCGAATAGGTGCGCCCGGACGTCGGCGCCTGCTGAACCGCCTGTTGCAGGTAGCTGGCGAAGTCGTCGCCGGCGCCGGCGGTCGGCGTGCCCTGCTGGCCCGGCGTCGTGGTGGTGGCCGTCTTCTGTGTCTGCAGCGCGATGATCCGGCTCTGGATGTCCGCGATTCGCGAGTTCACTCCCTCGATTCCCACGCAGTTCCGTTCGGCGCGGGCCCGGGGACATCTGAGCCGGAATCCGGAAGTCAGCCGGCCAGCGGCAGCGTGATCGTGTGCCCGGTGTGCTCGACCTTGGCCTGCAGATATCGGACGTTGGCCGCGGAGGCGTACACCCCGGTCGGAAGCACCTCCCGCACCGAGATCCCAAGCCGCCCGATCTGGGCGGGTTTATCGGGGTTGTTGGTGAGGAGGTCGATCGACGTGGCGCCGAGCACGGTCAGCATCTGCGCCGCCGCGGAATAGTCCCGCTCGTCGTCGAGATGTCCGAGTGCCCGGTTTGCCGCATAGGTGTCCAGCCCGGTGTCCTGCAACGCGTACGCGTCGAGCTTCGCGTACAGCCCGATCCCCCGGCCCTCCTGGCGCAGGTAGAGCAGGTAGCCACCGGCGACCGAGATCCGCTCGACCGCCTCGCGCAGCTGCGGGCCGCAGTCGCACCGCTGCGACCCGAAGACGTCCCCGGTCAGGCACTCGGAGTGCAGCCGCACCAGCGGGGTCTCGGCCGCCGGCCCGAACGCCAGCGCCAGGTGCTCCTTGCCGTCGGCGAGCCCGGTGAACGTGGTCACCCTCGCGACGGCCTCGAAACCGTCGGGAAAGCGCAGCGGGACGGTGACGCTGGTGCGGATGGCGGCGGACATGCCCGCCACGATCGGTCGCCCGGGCCCCCGGCCTTAGAGGTTCACCGGCTCCCGGCGCTCGCTGCCCTCGATCCGCTCCACGAACTCCAGCTCGACCTCGGACTTCCGGTTCTTCCGGTTCGGCAGCATGTTGGTGATCAGCACGACCAGCGCGCCGATGCCCGCGTACAGGCCGAGGACCAGCAGGTGCTGGTGGATCGGGGCGGCCGGGAAGTAGAGATCGTCGCGGACCGCCTGCACGCCGGCGCCGGTCGGCAGGTTCTCGCCGAGGTGCTTGCCGAAGGACGGCAGGAACTCCGGCAGGATGCTGGCGCCGGAGATGACCGTGCCGAGCGTGAAGTACATCGCGCCGATCAGGGCGCCGGCCGGCCCGAACAGGGCGACCGCGCCGGCCGTGGAGGCGGTGATGGCCAGCGAGATCAGCGAGAAGATGCCGAGCATCTCGCCCCGGTCGGCGGTCTCCCCCACCCCGAACCAGGTCATCGACCAGAGGATCACGGCGGCCGAGGCCACCGCGTAGATGATCAGGATGGAGACGTGCGCGATGCCGCGCCGCCAGGAGCGGCGGGTCCGCGGGATCAGCCGGCCGAGACCGATCGACGCGATCGTGCCGCCGAGGGCGAGAGCCTGGGTGAGGAAGCCGAGCGAGACGCCGTTGACGTCATCGCTGGGCAGCGGCACCACGTCGGTGACGGTGGGTGGCGTGTTCAGGTCCTTGGCCGCACTGACCGTCATGGTGTCACCCGCGTCGGCCGCCTCGTCCAGGGCGGCCGCGGTCTGCTGCTGCACGACGCCGGTGTAGGTCGACTTCAGCAGGGTCGCGGCCGCGGTGCCGGCCGCCCCGGCCACGTAGAGGTGCGGCTTGCTGGCGGTGATGTCGACACCGCCGTACACGTCGCGGCGCTTGATCGCGATGATCAGGTCGTCGGCGGTGGCGTAATCGGTGACCTTGAAGTATTCGTTCTGGGTGAGCAGCGTCATCACCGCGGTCCGCTTCGCGGCCGGCGACACCAGGCCGACCGGCAGGTGGTGCGGCTGCGCTTTGTGGCCCATGCCCAGGTAGTACGCGGTCAGCCCGAGCTGCACGAGCACCCCGATCAGGCAGACCGCCATCGCGAAACGCCGGAACTGCGACACCGACTCCACCGGCTGGTTCTCTTGCGTCACTCCCCGAGCATTACGGACTAAACCGCATCATGCGGCCGTTTCGCCGATCAGGGCGAGAAGAGCCCGCGCCGCCGCGCTCGGCGCCCGCAGCGCCGACACGGCCACCCCGAGGGGCCAGTCCAGGTCCGCACCGGTCACGCTTTTCAGGATCAAACCCCGCCGATCCGGTACGGCGAACGGCGGCAGAACGGCGATACCGAGCCCTTCGCGTACGAAGCTGGCCCCGCTCCCGATGTCGATCACCTCGATGCCGACCCGCCGCTGCACCCCGGCCGCCGCGAACGCCCGGTCCACCACCACCCGGTTGCCGTAGCCCTCGGGAAAGTCCACGAACGGCTCGTCGGCCAGGTCGGCGATGGTCACCTCGTCGGTCCCGGCGAGCCGGTGGCCCTCCGGAAGCACCAGGTCGAGTCGCCGCCAGGCCACCTGCCGCACGGTGATGCCGGCCGGCGGCCGCCCCGGCACCGACACCAGCGCCAGGTCGAGCGAGCCGTCGGTGAGCGCGTCGAGCAGGCCCACCGAACCCCGCGGCGAGACGGTGAGCTGCAGTTTCACCCCGGGGTGGGTGCGGTGGAAGGAGCCGATCAGGGTCGGCACGTCGATCAACCCGACCGAGGTGAGGGTGCCGATCCGCAGCGTGCCGCGCAGCCCGCCGTGCACCTCGGCGACCGCGTCCCGGGCCGCCTGCGCGGCGTCCAGCGCGGCCCGCGCCCGGGGCAGCAGCGCCTCCCCCGCGTCGGTCAGCGTCACCCGCTTGGAGTTGCGTTCGAGCAGGTCCGCACCGAGATCGCGCTCCAGTGCTTTGATCACCGAGGAGACCCCGGACTGGACGACGTGCAGCCGGGCCGCGGCGCGGGTGAAGCTGCGCTCCTCGGCCACCGCCACGAAGTACTCGAAGTGCCGTAGTTCCACGTCGCCGATCATCTCATCCACAGATGCTTGTCAGCAGTAATCATCGTTGGACGAGATGCTTGTGTCGGCGCAATCTGGGCTCATGACAGTCCTGACCCGCCCTCGGCCGAAGAGGGAACAGACCGGCTCGGCCCGGCACGGCGTCGCCTTCTGGCTGATCGCGGCGGTGTTCGTGGTCTCGCTGGCGTTCTCCACCGTGCCCGCCCCGCTCTACCCCCTCTACCAGCGGCAGGACGGCTTCTCGTCGTTCACCGTGACGATCGTCTTCGCGGTGTACGCGGTCGGTGTCATCGTCAGCCTGCTGCTCGCCGGGCACGTCTCGGACTGGGCCGGCCGGCGCCGGATCCTGCTCCCCGCGCTCGGCCTGGAGATCGTCGCGGCCGTGCTCTTCCTCACCTGGCCGGCCCTGCCCGGCCTGATCCTGGCCCGGTTCCTGACCGGCCTCGGGGTCGGCCTGATCACCGCGACCGCCACGGCATACCTGCTCGAACTGCACACCGCGCACCGCCCCGCCGCCGCCCGCACGCGCTTCGAGATCGTCTCGGCCGCCGCCAACCTGGGTGGGCTGGGCGCCGGCACCCTGGTCGCGGGAGCACTGGCCCAGTTCGCGCCGGCTCCACTGCGTACGCCGTACGTCGTCTTCCTGGTCCTGCTGGCACTCGGCGTGGCCGCCGTCGCGGCCGCGCCCGAGACGGTGAGCGCGCCGCCGGAAAGGCCGGTCTACCGGCCGCAACGCATCCGGGTGGCCGGCGGCGACCGGATCGCCTACCTGGTGGCCGCGGCCGGGGCGTTCACCGCGTTCGCCGTGTTCGGCCTGTTCACCTCGCTCGCGCCGGGCTTCGTCGCCGGCTCGCTGCACCACCCGGGCCGCCTGCTGGCCGGCACCACCTCGTTCCTGGTGTTCGCGGCGGGCGCCGCCACCCAGTCGGCGTCCGGCCGGCTGACCCCGCGGCAACGTTTCCTGACCGGCCTGCTCGCCCAGGCCGCCGGGCTGCTGATCGTCGCGGCCGCGACCCAGGTCACCTCGCTCTGGCTGTTCCTGGTCGGCGGCGCGATCGCCGGTGCGGGCGCCGGGATCCTCTTCAAGTCGGGCGTCGGGGTGGTCGCTGCGGCGGCCGCGGCCCACGAGCGCGGCGAAACCCTGGCCGGACTGTTCCTGATCGCCTACCTCGGACTGGTCGGCCCGGTGCTCGGCCTGGGCATCGCGACCCGCTATGTCGCGACCACCACGGCGATGCTCTGGTTCACCGGATTCCTGCTGGCCCTGCTCGCCGGTATCGCGGTTCTCGATCGTTCCCGCCGTTCTTGAAACGATTTGGTGATTACCACCACGGCGCTGGTCGGCGGCGGAATACCGATCAGCACCGTCCGGCTTGGAATTCTCGGAGAAAAATGGCACGCCTGGCCGGAAAACGCGCGACTGATCCGGAACACGCGGCCATCGACCAAGACCAGAATCACCGTTTCCAGCGATGTCCCATCAAGCGCCAGCAATGCCCGATAGTGGTCGTTCACCCGTTCGACCTGCTCTTATGTGGATCAAGGTAACCCTGTGACGCGCTCCGCGTTGACGTGCAAGTTGCACGACTCATAGTGTCGAGGGCGTGACGGCGGGTGGAACCTGGGGCAACCGAGGCCTGTTCGACGGCACGCGGCAACGGGGATCACGAGCGGCGTAGGAGCCTTCGATGACAGTCACGATCGGCATCAACGGTTTAGGACGGATCGGCCGAAGCGTCACCAGGATAGTGGCGGGAGCGAGGGAATCCGGAATATCCATTGGGGCCGTGAACGACCTTGCGTCGATCGAGAAAATGGCATACGGACTGCGTCGCGACAGTATTCGCGGCGCATTTCCCGGCACCGTCACGGCGCGCACCGATCACCTGGTCGTCAATGACCAAGCTATCCGCGCCTTCCACCACGCCCAGCCGGAACGCATTCCGTGGGCGGACGCCGGTGTCGACGTCGTCATCGAGGCCACCGGCCGGTTCCGGGCCGGCACCACGGCCCGGACGCACATCACCCACGGCGGTGCGCGCAAGGTGGTGATCAGTGCGTCGGCCGACGACCCGGACGCGTTCCTGGTCTACGGCGCCAACCACCACATCTACGACCCGAGCCTGCACGACGTGGTCTCCCCCGGATCGTGCGGCGTCAACGCGCTGACCATCATGGCCAAGGTCCTGCTGGATCGATTCGGCCTGCGATCGGTGAACACGTCGGTGGTGCTGGCCACCCAGGGCTGGCAGCGGGCGCAGGACTCGGTGATCGGCACCTCCCGCGACGACCCGCGGCTCGGCCGGGCCGGCGGCGAGAGCATCATCCCGCACAACTACGTGGTCGGTGACCTGGTGCGGGTGGCGCTGCCGGAGATCGGCGAGATGCGCTTCAGCTACTACTGCGTGCCCACCCCGATCGGCTCGCTCGCCGAGCTCGCCGGGCAGACCGACCGACCGGTCAGCGTCGAGGAGGTCAACCGGGCGATGGCCGAGGCGGCCGGCGGTCCGCTGCGCGGCATCCTGGCGTACGACCCCGACCCGACCGTCTCCGTCGACGTCAAGAACAACCCGGCGTCCTGCCTGTTCGACCCGTCCGGCACGCAGACCACCGCGGACGGCGGTGTGAAGGTGCGCGGCTGGTTCGACAACGAGTGGGGTTTCTCCAACCGTCTGCTCGACCTGGTGAGGCTGGTAGGTGAACGCTCACCCGTCACGTCCCGCCGAGTGACCTGGAGCATCGCCTAGAGTCGGTTTGATGATTTCTCAGGTTGAGGTAACGGCGGCGGCGGAACGAATCGGCGATCGGGTACGGCGTACCCCGGTCATGCGGGCCGACCGGCAACTCTGGTTCAAGCTGGAACTGACGCAGCACGCCGGAAGCTTCAAGACCCGCGGCATGTTCAACCAGATCCTCGCCGCCGGCCCGCTCCCGGATTCCGGCATCGTGACGGCGTCCGGCGGCAACGCCGGTCTCGCCGCCGCATACGCGGCACGCGAGGTGGGCGTGCCCGCCGAGGTCTACGTGCCGGAGAGCGCGCCCGCCGTCAAGGTCGCCAAGCTGCGCAAATACGGCGCCCGGGTGGTCCAGGTCGGCCGGGAGTACGCCGAGGCGGCCGCCGCCTCGGTGGCGCGTTCGGCGGAGACCGGGGCGCTGTTGTGCCACGCCTACGACGACCCCGACATGGTCGCCGGCAACGGCACCCTCGGCCTGGAGTTGCTCGAGCAGCTGCCGGACGGCTTCGACACCGTGCTGGTGGCGGTCGGCGGTGGCGGCCTGATCGCCGGGATGATCGCCGCCGTCCGCTCCTCGGCCCGGGTGATCGCGGTCGAGCCGACCACGTCCGCCGCCCTGCACGAGGCGCTGCGCGCCGGCGGCCCGGTGGACGTGCCGGTCTCCGGGGTGGCCGCCGACTCGCTGGGCGCCCGCCGGGCCGGCCGGATCGCCTACGAACTGGCCGCCGACGCCGGCATCTCGTCGATCCTGGTGGACGACAAGGCGATCGTCGACGCCCGGCGGCGGTTGTGGGACGACTACCGCCTGGCCGTCGAGCACGGCACCGCGGCGGCGCACGCGGCCATCACGTCGGGCGCCTATCTCCCCGGGCCGGACGAGCGGGTCGTCGTGCTGCTCTGCGGCGCCAACACCTCGCTAACGGACGGCCTTGTATAGCAACACCAACCCGATCACCGTGCCGAACGTCACGATGATCGCCTTGAGGACGCGCGCGGGCAGCCGGCGAGCGACTCTCGCCCCCACGTACCCGCCTACGATGGTCGCCGGCGCCAGCGTGAGCACCGCACCCCAGTGCACCGGTCCGAAGATCCCGAAGACGACGACGGTGACCAGACCCACCGTCGCGGAGAGCACGTTCTTCAGCGCGTTGATCCGGTTCAGCGGCTCATCCAGGATCAGCGCCAGCGCCGCCACATACATGACACCGAGAGCCGCACCGAAGTAACCGCCGTAGATCGCCCCCACGAATACCACGACCTGCAGCGTCAATCTTTTATGGGACATTTGCCGCGGATGCCCGACGAGGCCGCGCAGCCGCTCCTGAAAGGCCAGCGTCGCCGCCGCCCCCAACACCAGGAACGGCACGATGAGCTCGAACGCCCGGGCCGGCGTGAGCAGCAGCAACGCACAACCCAGCACCGCCCCGACCACGCTCGCCGGCAGAATCGCGCGCAGCCGCCGCCCCTGCCCCGCAAGATCAGCCCGGCTCCCGGCAACACTCGACACATAACCCGGAAAGACCGAGACCGAGTTGGTGACGTTCGCATCGACGCTGGGCAGCCCCGTAGCGATCAGGCTCGGAAAGGTGATCAGCGACCCGCCACCCGCGATCGCATTGACCCCGCCCGCCGCGACACCCGCGACGATCAGCAGAAGAACATGCGTGAAGTCCATGACGATCCCGAATCTACGTGCCCGCCGAAGGCCGCTCCACCGCCGCCCGTAGGATTGCGGCGACGGACGAGTCGGCCGGGCGGTCGCGTCGGCGCCCCAGTGGCGTCACCGAGGAACGTCCGGACTCCGCAGAGCAGGGTGGTTGTTAACGGCAACCCGGGGCGACCCGCGGGAAAGTGCCACAGAGAACAGACCGCCGGCCTTCGGGCCGGTAAGGGTGAAACGGTGAGGTAAGAGCTCACCAGCACCCCGGGTGACCGGGGTGGCTCGGTAAACCCCACCCGGAGCAAGGCCAAGTAAGGCCGCCGCAAGGCGACCGGCGCAGGCATTCGAGGGCTGCTCGCCCGAGCCTGCGGGTAGGCCGCAAGAGCCCACCGGCAACGGTGGGCCGAGATGGATGACCGCCCCAGGCGATTTATCGCCAGGACAGAATCCGGCGTACAGGCCGACTCGTCCGTCCTTCACTCCGGCGATGCCTAGGCACCTTTGAGGTCAGGGTCGCGAGAATCAGACCCTTCTCCGGTACGGGCACACCGTCAACAACCGCAACCACCCCCGACCGCCGCCACACCGCGACCAGCCTGCAACACCGGCACGCGCGGCGACTCTCGCGCAACCACACAGCCCCACGCCTTGCCCGCGTACCCCCTGCCCGCCGCTCTGCCCGGAGGGATTCGGTGAGTATCCGGCCCGCGGTAACGCGGCCGATGCCCTGCCGCGGCGCTCGGCATCATAGATCTTGCGGACTTGCCGCTCTGTCCGCACGACAAGTCCAAGCTCGCGTGTGGCCGAGCTGCCGGGATCGGACATAGGCGGTATGTCGTTTCTTCTGACCGCCGGGTGGCTTGGGGCCGGGCTCGCCCGCCGCGGGCGCGGGGAGGGTGAGTTGCACCTGCCGGGACCGCGTGCCACGGGAGTGAGCCGGCGCGTACGGAAAGGGATGATCTTCCGCGCGGAAGCGTCCCGCCCTCCGTTTCAAGGAAGCGTGGGCCGGGGTCCCGTGCTTCTGGAATTGGCGGGACCGCGACCCGAAAGGATCTCTAGTCCGCCACCGCGGTGGCCCATGTCTTCGGCGGTGGTCGAGCCGCCCAGCTTCATTGACGACCGGGCGGTGTCGACGAAGCGATCTCGGGCCCGCCACAGGGCGGAATCGGCCCGCGTCCAGTCTTCCTCAGTCAGCGGCTCGGGGCTCTCGAAGACGAGATCGCTCATTTCATGACCGGCCTCGTGCAGGGCGATAGCGGCCCGGACGATCGACCGAGTGCCCAAGATCCGAAGCCGGGTCAGAATTTCCATCTGCGCGTCGTGTGCTTCTCGGGCTTGGGCCTGCGCTTTCTCGACCTCGGGCGAATCCCCTTGTGAAGACCGCAACGTCGCCCCTTGCCGGCACGATCGGCTGCACGTGAAGCTCGCCTTCATGTAGTCGGTGAACGCGTCCACGAGAGCCTCCCGCGCCCAGCGGGCGTGTTCCCGTCGTCCCGTCACGAACAGGCTGACTCCGGTAAGGGCCGCCGCGACTGATGCGGCGGTCGCGGCGATCACGGGTGCGAGATTCGACATGTCGGCCTCCATCACCGGCTGGGACCCTCATGGTCCGGTCGCCGAGCAAGCCGGGCCGACCCGCGGGGTGCGGTGGTAGGGCGGGCGCGGGACCGGAGCGGTTCGGCCTTTCGGCCGAGGGGCGGCGGTCGGTCTCCGTCCCGGGCGGGATGCTGGCCGGGGTACTGATCAACGATTGTGGTCGATCATGGGGGATCGTGCGGGGCGGGTTAGTCGGCGGGCGTTGTTTCGCGGGGCTGGGCTTGCGGTTTCGGGGGCGGCGCTCGGCGCGGTCGGTGTTTCGGAGATTCCGCGGTGGTGTGGCTGGGATCATCCGCCGCTCTCCGGCGGGTATGCCGCGGCCGCCGACAATCAGGCGGCGGTCGGGTCGTCGTCGGTCAATGTTCGGTATTTCGTGGAGACCACTCGGCCGCTGGTGGCGTTGACGTTCGATGACGGGCCGGCGCCGCGGTACACGCCGCTGTTTCTCGATGTTCTCGAGGATGCCGGGATTCCGGCCACCTTCTTCATGGTCGGGCGTAATGTCCGCGACCATGCTGATCTGGTGCAGGATCGGCTGGGCCGGCACGAGGTGGGTAACCATTCGTGGGCGCATCGGGATCTGGCCACCATGGACCTGCCGGGAATTCAGGACGATCTGCGGCGTACGCACACGGTCATTCAGGAAAAGCTCGGGCGTACGCCGGTGTTGATGCGGCCGCCGTTCGGGCATCTCGGTGGTTCCACCGTGCTGGCGGCCGATTCGCTGGGCTATGACCTGGTGCTCTGGGATCGGCAGATGCGGGAGCGGCGGTTCGCCGACGACCCGGCCGCGCAGGCCCGCGACCTGGTGGAGACGGTGCGGCCGGGGTCGATCGTTCTGGCCCATGACGTGGGCGACAAGCGGCGGCTGGTGGCGTTGCGGGCGCTGCACGACCTGGTCGCGGGGCTGAAGGCGCGCGGGTTCGAGTTCGTCACCGTCTCGGAGCTGATCGCGGACCGGTCGACTAGCGTGAGCTAGTGGAATTGCGGCTGCCGTCGCCGTTGGAGCGGCTGGATGATGAGCGGCTGGGTGGCGTCGAGCTTTTCCTCAAGCGGGACGACCTGATCCATCCGGATTTTCCGGGGAACAAGTGGCGGAAGCTCAAGTACAACCTGCGGGCGGCGGGCGAGCAGAACCACACGACCCTGTTGACGTTCGGCGGTGCCTTTTCCAATCACCTGCTGGCGACCGCCGCGGCCGGGCACCATTTCGGGTTCGCGACGGTCGGTATCGTCCGGGGCGAGGAGCACTTGCCGCTCAATCCGGTGCTGGCGCGGGCCACCGCTCTCGGCATGACTCTCGCCTACCTCGATCGGGCGAGCTATCGCGAGAAGGCGGAGACGGGCCTGCGGGAGGCGTACGGCGATTTCTTTCTGATCCCGGAGGGCGGCGCCAATGCGTACGCCCTGCGGGGTTGCTCGGAAATTGTCCCCGAGATCGACCGGGACTTCGACGTCCTCTGTTGCTCCAGTGGAACGGGCGCCACCCTGGCCGGGGTCGCCACGGCCTTGAAAGCCCACCAGCGGGCGGTCGGTTTCTCGGCCCTGAAGGGCGATTTCCTCGCGGGTGACGTCGCCCGGCTGCAGGCGGGAAGGCTCACCGCCAACTGGTCGATCGACAACCGCTTCCACTTCGGCGGGTTCGCGAAGCGGGACGCGACTCTCACCGCTTTTGTCGAGGACTTCGAAGCCCGGCACGGGATCGCGCTGGACCCGGTCTACGAGGGCAAGATGATGTTCGGGATTTTTACCGGGCGCCTTTTCCCGGCCGGGACCCGGGTGGTCGCCCTGCTCTAGGTGTACTGACCCGAGAG
>NZ_BOQN01000153.1 GCF_018332695.1 Paractinoplanes toevensis | reverse complement strand
CACCAACAACCTGTTCGAGGCACCGCAGGTCTACAAGGTCGCGGGCCAGAACCAGTACCTGATGATCGTCGAGGCGATCGGCGCCAACGGCCGCTACTTCCGCTCGTTCACCGCCACCAGCCTCGGCGGTTCCTGGACGCCGCAGGCCGCGACCGAGAGCAACCCGTTCGCCGGCAAGGCCAACAGCGGCGCCACCTGGACCAACGACATCAGCCACGGCGAACTGGTCCGCACCAGCGCCGACCAGACCTTCACCGTCGACCCCTGCAACCTGCAACTGCTCTACCAGGGCCGCTCCCCCAGCTCCGGCGGCGACTACGGCCTCCTGCCGTACCGTCCGGGCCTGCTGACCCGGCAACGCTGAGAACGACGGGGAGTCGCTCCGGCGGCTCCCCGTCGCCGTAACAGTTTTTCAGTAGAGAACTTCCGACAGTCAAGTACGGGAATCGCTCGTAGCATGCGGATCCCGGGTACGAGCCATCGAGGCAGGACGTCTGTGATCCCGCTATCCCGCACCGAGGACGTCACCGCCGTCGTCATTGCGGCGCGCGCCGGAGACAGCGGCGCGCGGAGCGAGCTGGCCCGGCTCCACCTGCCGTTCGTCTACCGCCTCGTGTGGCAGGCCCTGCCCGGCGATCCGGATGTCGACGACGTCGTGCAGGACATCATGCTGCGCGCCTTCCGGGAGCTGCCCGGCCTGCGCGACCCAAAGAGCTTCCGGCCCTGGCTGGCCGCCACCGCCTTCCGGCAGATCGCTACGCATCGGGCCCGGGGCAACCGGAATGCGGGCCGGGCCGCGCCCCTCGACGAGGCCGCCGGCCTGCCCGACGTGGCCGCCGAGGTGGAAGGCCCGGCGCTGCTACGGGCGGACCTGGCCACCCAACGCCGGCAGATCGGGCACGCGACCCGGTGGATGGGCGCACGGGAACGAGCCGTCTACTCACTGTGGTCGCTGGAGACGGTCGGCGAGCTGACCCGCGCGGACACCGCTCGCGCCCTGAACGAGAGTGCGGCCGGCACCGGCGTGCGGATCCAGCGCATGCGCGAGCAGCTGGACCTGAGCCGCCGGATCGTCGCCGCGCTGGAGGCGTCACCCGGCTGCGCCGAGCTGGAGGGCGTCATCGCCGGCTGGGACAGCATCCCCGGTGCGTTCTGGCGCAAACGGATCGGCCGGCACGTACGCTCCTGCCCCGTCTGCGCGCGGGCGGCCGACGACCTGGTCCCGGTCGAGCGGCTGCTCGCCGGGCTGGCCATGGTCACCGTCCCGGCGGCACTGGCCGGCGCCGTACTCGCCAAGGCCCTTGCCGTCGGCAGCACCGCGCACGGTGCGACGGTGGGCGCGGCGACCTGGCTCGGCGCCGCCGCACAGGCGATCGGGGCGCATCCGGTGGTGGCCGCCGCCGGCGCTGTCGTCCTCGCCGTCGGGGTGGCCGTGCCGACGGCCGGGTGGACGACGGCCGGGCCGCACCGGCTGACCGTCTCGCCGGCGCCGAGCCGGTCGGCCGGGCTCCTGACCGCCGGCAAGGTGTCGCTCGAGTCGTCCGACACCGGCGGAAGGTATGTCGCGGTCGCCGGTGACAGCGGGCTGCTAGCCCGGATCGGCGAGTCGAGCGGTGCGGCCGCCCGGCAGCGGGCCACGCTGCTCGCGGTTCCGGGGATCGCCGACCCGGCGTGCTTCTCGTTCCGCGCCCAGGACGGCCGCTACCTGCGGCATGCCTCGTTCCGGCTGCGACTGGGGCCGGAGGAGGGCACCGTCCTGTTCCGCCGGGACGCGACGTTCTGCCCCGGCGCCGGGTCGGCCGGCGGCTCGATCACCCTGGAGTCGAAGAACTACCCGGGCTTCTTCGTGCGCCACGTCCGCGACGAGCTGTGGCTCGACCAGTCCGACGGCAGCGCGGACTTCCGCGCCCAGAGCTCGTTCTTCGTCCGCGGCCCGCTCGCCTGACCGAGGATGCTGGTCATCCGCTCTTCCCGGCGGGCAGGGTGAGGATCATGGTGAGGCCTCCGCCCGGGGTGTGGTCGGGGATCAGGGTGCCACCCATGGCTTCGGTGAGGCCGCGGGACAGAGCCAGGCCGAGGCCGACGCCGGTGCCGTTGTCCCGGTCGCCGAGGCGCTGGAACGGCAGGAACACGTGGTCCCAGCGGTCCTCGGGGATGCCGGCGCCGTGGTCGATGACCCGCAGTTCGATGGTGTCGCCGAGGGTGCTGGCGGTCACCACCGGCGGTCGATCCGGCGGGCTGTGGCGCAGCGCGTTGGCCACCAGGTTGACCAGGATTCGTTCGAGCAGGCCCGGGTCGGCGTGCACCGGCGGCAGGTCGTCCGGGATGTGCACGGCGACCGGGCGGCCGTCCGGCCCGAGGTGGTCGAGGGCCAGCGGGACGATGTCCTCGGCGCCGAGGTCGACGGCGTCGACGCCGAGCGCCCCGGCCTGCAGCCGGCTCATGTCGAGCAGGTTGGTGACCAGCCGGGCGAGCCGATCGAGGGATTCGTCGGCGGTGGCGAGCAGTTCCCGGCGGTCCTCCTCGCCGAAGTCCACCTCGTCGCTGCGCAGGCCGGCCACCGCAGCCTTGGCCGAGGCGAGCGGCGTACGCAGATCGTGGCTGACCGCGGCGAGCAGGGCGGTGCGCATCCGGTCGGCCTCGGCCAGCGGCCGGGCCGCGGCCGCCTCGGCGGCGAGGCGTTCCTGGCGCAGCGCCAGGGTGGCCTGGGCGGCGAACGCCTCGACGATGCGCCGGTCGGAGGCTTCCAGGGGGTGGCCGCACAGCAGCATGGTCATGGTGTCGTCGACCTTGACCTCGACGTCGGCGTCCCGGGCGGTCGTGCACTCCTCGCCCACCCCGGCGACGACGACGCCCGCGTCCAGCAGGGTCACCGATTCGAGGGTGAACGTCTCGCGCAGGCGGTCCAGCAGTGCGATCAGCGGCCGTTCGCCGCGCAGCACCCCGCCCGCGACGGTGGCCAGGATCTGCGCGTCGGCACCGGCCTGGGCGGCCTGGCGGGTTTTCCGGGCGGCGGTGTCGACGACCCAGCTGACCGCGAGAGCGACGACCACGAAGATCGCCAGGGCCAGCAGGTTGTCGCCCTCGGCGATGGTGAACCGGCCGAGCGGCGGGGTGAAGAAGTAGTTGAGCAGCAGCGACCCGAAGATGGCGGCGAGCAGCGCCGGCCACAGTCCGCCGATCAGCGACACCCCGACGACGGCCGCCAGGAACAGCAGGATGTCGTTGGTGAGCGACAGCGACGGCCCGGCGTGCAGCAGGCCGGTCAGGGCGGGCAGCCCGATCAGGGTCGCGACGAAGCCGGCGATCCGCCGGCCACGGGACAGGGCGGCCGGCAGGCGGCTGCCCCGGCGGCCCTGGGCCGCGCGTTCGTGGGTGACCAGGTGTACGTCGATCGAGCCGGACCGGGCGGTGGTGGTCACGCCGACGCCGGCCGACAGCAGCTGGGCCAGCCGGCCGCGGCTGGACGCGCCCAGCACGATCTGGGTGGCGTTGACGGCGCCCGCGAAATCGAGCAGGGCCCGCGGCACGTCCGCCCCGACGACCTGGTGGTAGGTGCCGCCGAGGCTCTCCACCAGCAGGCGGTGCCGGGCCAGGATGGCCGGGTCGGCGCCGGCCAGGCCGTCGTTCCGGGTGACGTGTACGGCCATCAGGTCAGCGCCTTTGTCCCGGGCGGCGATCCGCGCGGCCCGCCGGATCAGCGTGTCTCCTTCGGGGCCCCCGGTCAGGGCGACGACGACCCGTTCCCGGGTCTCCCAGGTCGCGCTGATCCGGTGGTCCGCGCGGTACTTCTCGAGCTGGTCCTCGACCTTGTCGGCCAGCCAGAGCAGGGCCAGCTCACGCAGCGCGCCCAGATTGCCGGTGCGGAAGTAGTTGCCGAGCGCGGCGTCGATCTTCTCGGGCCGGTAGATGTTGCCGTGTGCCATCCGGCGGCGCAGCGCCTCCGGGGTCATGTCGACCAGCTCGACCTGCTCGGCCGCGCGGACCACGGAGTCCGGCACGGTTTCGCGCTGCTCGACGCCGGTGATCCGGGCGACCACGTCGTTGAGCGACTCCAGGTGCTGGATGTTGACCGTGGTCAGCACGTCGATCCCGGCGTCGAGCAGGTCGTGCACGTCCTGCCAGCGCTTCTCGTGCCGGGAGCCCGGCACGTTGGTGTGGGCGAGCTCGTCGACCACCGCGATCTCGGGGTGCCGGGCCAGGACGGCGTCGAGGTCCATCTCGGTGAACCGCGCGCCCCGGTACCGCACCTCGCGGCGGGGCACGGTCTCCAGGTCGGCCAGCATGGCCTGGGTGTGTTTGCGGCCGTGGGTCTCGACGAAGGCGACGACCACGTCGGTGCCGCGCTCGGCGCGCCGGTGCGCCTCTTCGAGCATGGTGTACGTCTTGCCGACGCCGGGGGCGGCGCCCAGAAAGATCCGCAGTTCTCCGCGTGCCATGGCGCCGCCCCTCCTTCTCATTTCTGCCGGTCGAGCGCGATGTTGAGGGTCAGCACGTTGACACCGGGTTCGCCCAGGAAACCGAGGGCGCGGTCGTCGGTGTTCTCCTTGACCAGGGCGCGCACGGCGTCCTCGGAGAGACCGCGCTCCCGGGCGATCCGCGGCACCTGCAACGCGGCGTAGGCGGGGCTGATGTCCGGGTCGAGTCCGCTGGCACTGGCGGTGACCGCGTCGGCCGGGACGACCGGGTCGACCGGCGCGTCGCCGCGAACAGGGGTGATCACGCCGCCGAGGGCCTGATAGTCCTCCCCGTTCCGGGCCGGCCCGACGGTGACGCCGTCGTAGGTGGCGATGAACGGGGTGCCGGTCTGGTTGACGCTGACCACCCGCGTGACCGGGCCGGTGAAGCCGTCGCGGTGGAAGACCGCGAGAACCGCGCCGACGCCGTCGGTGGTGCAGAACGGCCGCCGGCCGTCGACGCCTTCGAGCTTGCCGACGGCGAGGCTGCGGGCACAGACCTGGGTCAGCAGGCTGGGCGAGTCGGCCGTGTCGACCACGCTGTTCGGGCCGAGGTTGCTGGCCGAGGTCGAGGTGGGGTCGTAGCCGTCGCCGGCCGCGGACGGCCGGCTCTGGAAGTACCTGGTGACCGGGTTGCCGTCGGCGTCGGTGAAGGCCTGGCCGATCAGGGTGCTGCCGTTGGCCACGAGCGAGCCGTCCGCCTTGCCGGACAGACCGGGCAGGCGGCCCAGGGCGACAAAGGCGAGGGGGTACGCGAGTCCGAGCAGGACGGTGAGGACGAGCAGCGCGCGCAGGGCGGCGAGGTGCTGGGAGAGCCAACTGGGAAGTCGCACGGTGATCAGATCCCCGGGATGAACTGGACGAGAAGGTCGATGAGCTTGATGCCGAGGAACGGCGCGATGACGCCGCCCAGGCCGTAGATCCACAGGTTGCGGCGCAGGAGCGCGCTCGCGCCGGCGGGGGTGTATCGCACGCCGCGCAGGGCGAGCGGGATGAGCGCCACGATCACGAGGGCGTTGAAGATGACGGCGGACAGGATCGCCGAGCCCGGCGAGTGCAGCCGCATCACGTTCAGCGTGTCCAGGCCCGGGTACACCCCGGCGAACATCGCCGGGATGATGGCGAAGTACTTGGCGATGTCGTTGGTGATCGAGAACGTGGTCAGCGCACCCCGGGTGATCAGCAGCTGCTTGCCGATCTCCACGATCTCGATCAGCTTGGTCGGGTCGGAATCGAGGTCGACCATGTTGCCGGCCTCCTTCGCGGCCGACGTGCCGGTGTTCATCGCCACGCCGACGTCGGCCTGGGCCAGCGCCGGGGCGTCGTTGGTGCCGTCCCCGGTCATCGCGACCAGCCGGCCGCCCTCCTGTTCCTTGCGGATGTAGGCGAGCTTGTCCTCCGGGGTGGCCTCGGCCAGGAAGTCGTCGACCCCGGCCTCGTCGGCGATCGCCTTCGCGGTGCGCGGGTTGTCGCCGGTGATCATCACGGTCCGGATGCCCATCCTGCGCATCTCGTCGAAGCGGGCCCGCATGCCCTCCTTGACGACGTCCTTGAGGTGGATGACGCCGAGCACCCGGTCGTTCTCGGCCACCACGAGCGGAGTGCCGCCGGACGCGCTGATCCGGTCGACGATCTCGGCCACCTCGTCCGAGCCGGACCGCGCCCACTTCAGCACGGCCGCCGCCGCACCCTTGCGGATCTGCCGCCCGCCGATGTCCACGCCGCTCATCCGGGTCTGCGCGGTGAACGGCACGAACGTCGCGTCGCTCATCAGGCCGGGCTCCCGCTCGCGCAGTCCGAACTCGTTCTTGGCGAGAACGACGATCGACCGCCCTTCGGGCGTCTCATCGGCCAGGCTGGAGAGTTGCGCGGCGTCGGCCAACTCGCGCTCCGAGACCCCATTGACGGGTACGAACTCAGCCGCCTGCCGGTTTCCCAGGGTGATCGTGCCGGTCTTGTCGAGCAGCAGGGTGTTCACGTCGCCGGCCGCCTCGACCGCGCGGCCGGACATGGCGAGCACGTTGCGCTGTACGAGGCGGTCCATGCCGGCGATGCCGATCGCCGACAGCAGCGCGCCGATCGTGGTCGGGATCAGGCAGACGATCAGCGACACCAGCACGATGCCGGTCACGCCGTGCGCGTTGATCGCCTGGGTGTCCGGCGCCGCCGCCTGCCAGGCCTTCGAGAAGATGGCGAGCGGCTGCAGCGTCACCACCGACAGCAGGAAGATGATGGTCAGTGCGGCGAGCAGGATGTTCAGCGCGATCTCGTTCGGCGTCTTCTGCCGGTTGGCCCCCTCGACCAGGGCGATCATCCGGTCGACGAAGCTCTCCCCCGGCTTCTGGGTGATCCGGATGACGATCCGGTCGGAGAGCACCCTGGTGCCGCCGGTGACGGCCGAGCGGTCGCCGCCGGACTCGCGGATCACCGGGGCCGACTCGCCGGTGATGGCCGACTCGTCGACGCTGGCAATGCCGTCGATGACGTCGCCGTCACCGGGGATGATGTCACCGGCCTCGGCCACCACGATGTCGCCCTGCTTCAGCTCGGCCGCCGGGATCAGGCCGCCGTCCCGCAGCCGGGCCATGGTGTCCTGCTTGGCGGCCCGCAGCGTGGCGGCCTGCGCCTTGCCGCGGCCCTCGGCGACCGCCTCGGCCAGGTTGGCGAAGACCACCGTGAGCCACAGCCAGACGGTGATCGTCCAGGACAGCGTGCTGGGATCGGTGATCGACAGCACGGTGGTGAAGACCGCGCCGACCTCGACGATGAACATCACCGGGTTGCGCCACAGCGTGCGCGGATCGAGCTTGCGTACGGCGTCCGGCAACGACCTCCACAACTGGTGCGGATCGAGCAGCCCACCGCGTACGGCCGAGGGGTTGGATTTTGCCGTGGGGTTGGGTTTTTCGGCGAGCAACGTCATGACAGACCTTCTGCGATGGGTCCGAGAGCGAGAGCGGGGAGGAAGGTCAGGGCGACGAGTACGACGGTCACGCCGACGACCATGCCGACGAACAGCGGCTGGTGGGTGGGCAGCGTGCCCTCCGATTCCGGGTTCGGTTTCTGCCGGGCCAGCGAGCCGGCCAGCGCCAGCACCAGAACCAGTGGCAGGAAGCGGCCGAGCAGCATGGCCAGGCCCAGCGCGGTGTCCCACCACGGGGTGTTGACCGTGATGCCGCCGAACGCCGAGCCGTTGTTGTTGGCGGCGCTGGTGAAGGCGTACAGCACCTCGGAGAGGCCGTGCGGCCCGGTGTTGAGCGCCGTGCTGTTGTTGCCGGTGGCGAAGGCCGCCGCCGCGCCGATCAGCACGAGAGCCGGGGTGACCAGGAAGTACAGCGACGCCAGCTTCATCTCCCGGGCGCCGATCTTCTTGCCCAGATATTCGGGGGTGCGGCCGACCATCAGACCGGCCACGAAAACCGTGATCGTCGCCAGGATCAGCAGGCCGTAGAGGCCGGAACCGACACCGCCGGGGGCCACCTCGCCGAGCATCATGTTGACGATCGGCATCATCCCGCCGAACGGCGTGTACGAGTCGTGGAACGAGTTCACCGCGCCGGTCGAGGTCAGCGTCGTGGCCGCGGCGAAGGTGGCCGAGTCGGGGATGCCGAACCGGACCTCCTTGCCCTCCATGGCCGAGCCGACCGCCTGCGGCACCGTGCCACCGCCGTGCAGCTCGAAGCCGATGGTGAGCGCGACCGACGCGATGGCCAGCACCGCCATCACCGCGACGATCGCGTAGCCCTGCCGGTTCTGGCCGACCATCCGGCCGAAGACGCGGGGCAGGCTGAACGGGATCAGCAGGATCAGGAAGATCTGCAGCCAGTTCGTCCAGGTCGTCGGGTTCTCGAACGGGTGCGCCGAGTTGACGTTGTAGAAGCCGCCGCCGTTGGTGCCCAGCTCCTTGATGGCCTCCTGGGAGGCGACCGGGCCGCCGGTGATGTGCTGCGTCGCGCCGGTCAGGGTGGTCACGTCGGTGCCGCCGGACAGGTTCTGCACCGCCCCGGCCACCATGAAGACGAGCGTGGCGACGACACAGATCGGCAGCAGGACGCGCAGCGTGATCCGGGTCAGGTCGACCCAGAAGTTGCCGAGGCCTTTCGACGCGAAACCCCGGATAAACGCGACCGCGACGGCGATGCCGACGCCGGCCGACACGAAGTTCTGCACGGCGAGGCCGGCCATCTGCACCAGGTGGCCGAGCGCGGATTCACCGGCGTACGCCTGCCAGTTGGTGTTGGTGACGAAGCTGACCGCGGTGTTCCACGAGACGTGCGTGTTCATCTGCGGTACGCCCAGCGCCAGCCAGAGCTTGTTCTGCACGCGCAGGAACAGGTAGAGGAAGAGGATCGAGACCGCGGAGAACGCGAGGACGCTCCGGGCGTAGACACCCCAGGTCTGCTCCGCGTTCGCGTCGACCCCGACGAGACGGTAGATCAGCTTTTCCCCGCGCAGATTCCGTGTGCTGGTTATCGCGCGGTACAGGTAGTCGCCGAACGGCCGGTAGGCCGCGACCAGGGCGACCACCAGCGAGATCACGAACAGCCAGCCGGCCATCAGAACTTCTCCGGGAACAACAGGGCCGCCACCATGAAGGCGGCCAGCAGGACGGCGACGACCAGGCCGATGACGTTGACGGCGCTCACCAGCGTTCGACCGCCCGGATCAGCACGGAGAGCGCCGCGAACAGCACCACCGTGAGTAGGACGAACACGAGATCAGCCACGGAAGGACTCCTTGACGAGGGGTGGCAGCGCTTGCCGATGAAGCACAGCGCGCCGCGATCTCCCTTGTCATCGGCGTTGACGCGACGGCTACGCCGGCCGGCCGGATTTTGACGCCTTGTTAACGCCGCGCGGACAACGACATGGCAACCAGGCGGTTCGGCGCCATCACCGGACCGGCGCGGGCCTGCGCTGCTGTAGCCAGGTGGTGAGGCGGTCGGCGGGCTGGGGACGGCTGAGGTGGTAGCCCTGGACCAGGTCGCAGTCCCACTCCCGGAGGCGGTCGAGGACCGTCTCGTTCTCCACGCCCTCGGCGATCAGGCGCATGTCGAGGTTGTGGGCCAGTTCGACGGTGCTCTTCACGATGGCCGCGCTGCGGGTGTCGGTGTCGCAGTGGGTGACGAACGCACGATCGAGTTTGAGGTCGTCCACGGGCAGGGCGTGCAGATAGGCCAGGCTCGAGTAGCCGGTGCCGTAGTCGTCGATGGCCAGGTGGATCCCGGTCGCGCGGAGCTCGGCGAGCACGCGGGTCGCCCGGACCGCGTCGCGCATGAGGACCTCTTCGGTGATCTCCAGGTGCAAGGCCGCCGGTGGCACGCCGTGCCGGGTCAAGGCGTCGGCGACGTACGACGGCAGGGCCGGATCGTGCAGGTTGGAGGCGGACAGGTTCACCGCGACGGTCAGGTCGAGACCGGCGGCCCGCCAGGCGGCGGACTGCTCCAGCGCCATCTCCAGCACCTGCAGGGTGAGCCGCCCCATCAGGCCGGCGTGCTCGGCCAGGGGGAGGAACCCGTCGGGGTAGACCAGGCCTCGGGTGGGGTGGTTCCACCGCACGAGGGCCTCCACCCCCGGTATCGCGCCGGACGCGATCTCCATCTGCGGCTGGTAGTGCAGGATCAGCTCACCGTGGTCGAGGCCGGCGCGCAGCTCCTCCAGCGTGGTCAGACGCTGCCGGTCGGTGTCGTCGTGGGCGCCGCTGGTGGTCACCACGACACCGCTGTGGTCGCCCTTGGCGGTGCGCATGGCGCTGTCGGCATGGCGCAGCAGGGTGCCGCGGTCGGTGCCGTGGTGGGGGAAGACGGCCACGCCGACGCTGGCATCGACGTGCAGGGTGACCAGTTCCAGGTCGAAGGGCCGGCGCAGCGCGGTGAGCAGCCGGTTCGCGGTGCACACGGCGCCGTCCACCTCGGTGTCGGGCAGGAGCAGGCCGAACTCGTCCCCGCCGAGACGGGCCAGCAGGCCGGCGTCGCCGAACGCCTCGGCCAGCCGGGCGGCGACCATCTGCAGCAGGCGGTCGCCGAGATGATGCCCCAGGCTGTCGTTGATCTCCTTGAAGTGGTCCAGGTCGACGATCGCCACCGCCATCGGCGCCTGGTCACCGCGGCGGTGCAGCTCACGATCCATGGACTCGAGGAACAGCCGTCGGTTCGGCAGCTCGGTCAGATCGTCGGTACGGGCCTGCCGGCGGGCATCGGCGAGCGCCGCCACCGCGCGTACGGTCAGCAGCATGCGCACGACCGCGCCGGTGATCGCGGCCGCGGCGAGCAGGCTGCTGGTCCGCGGCAGCGCCTCGTCCCGCCAGCTGCCGAACAACAGCAGCACCATGGACGCGAACGCCATCCCGGACGGCAGCGCCACGCCGACCACCGTCCCGGCCGGCCTCCGCTCCGACCGCCGGTCCCGGCTCTGCCAGGCTGCCGCGACGATCACCGCCAGCGCGACCGACCACAGCGCATCCGTCCAGCCGCCCGGAATGTACGTCCCGTGGGTCATCTCGAACATGTGGATGGCGTTGGCGGTGGTGTTGATCCCCATCCCGGCCAGCAGCAGCACCCACACCCGTTCGGTACGCCAGCCGCTGAGCGCCCAAGCCCCGAGCAGCAGACCGGCCAGGACGATGTCGGCGATCGGGTAGGCCGCGCTCGTCACCACCGACCACCCCGACTCACCGGCCGCGCCGCCGAAGTCGTTCAGGAACACCACCGAGGCGAACGCCGCCGCGCAGGCCGACGCGATCAGTCCGTCCAGCCAGGTGGCCACGCCGATGCGGGACACCCGGGCCCGCAGCAGCCGGATCACCGCGGCGCAGGCGAACGGGTAGTACGCCAGCCACATCACGTCGGCCGGGGAGGGGTACGGCGGCGGGTTCAGGTCGGCGAGGACCGCCATCCAGTACACCGTGCCGGCGGCGTAGGCGCCCAGCCCCGCGGCCATCAGAAGCCAGGCGGGGCGGTCCTGCCGCACCCGCACCGCCCGGACCAGCACGAGCAGGGCGGCCAGCAGGTACACCGCGTCCTGCAGCAGGCCGTCGACCCCGGGATGCCGGTCCAGCCAGTGCCGGGCCGCCGGGATGACCGCCACCAGCTGCGCGAACAGCAGGAAGACGCCCAGCCCGAAGCCGGCGCGCAGCCAGACCGTCCTGCCGACCGAGACCACACCTCAGCGTTTCATCTGAAACCGTTCTGCACCCCGTTTCGGCTGATGGCGGCGGTCGAAATGGGGTGTCATGACGGTATGGGTCGGCGTTGGTGGCGGGTGTCCGTCGCGGCGATGGTGCGGCGCTGGCCGCCGCGGCTGATCCGGCCGGCCCTGCTCGACGCGGCCACCATCACGTCCGGGGATCGGCGTCCTGGCCTGGGTGTAGGCGATCGACCCGGCACTGCAGGACACCGGCTACTCGGTGGCCGGTCAGCTCGTGCGGCTTGCGTACCCGGTCGGTGATCTTCTGTTGATCTTTCTGGCTCTGATTCTGGTGCGCAGTGCCGGGGCCCCCGGGCAGCGCGGGGCCCGCTGGGGGTCCGCGCCGCCGTGGCTCGCCGCCGGCCTGATCACGTTTCTCGCCGGTGACCTGGTCTGGCTCTTCGTCGGGGACCACCCGGTGTCCGGCTGGCTGTCGCGGGGCATCGACTCGCTGTACTTCGCCGCGTTCGTGATCCTCGGGTATGCCGTGCGGCACGCCGCCGCCACCGACGAGCAGCGCGCCACCGCCCTGCCGCGCCCGCCGGGCATCCCGCTGATGTCGATGCTGCTGCTCGCGCTGCTGATGGCCCCGGCCGTGATGGTCATGCAGATGTCGCACGGTGCGTTCCAGCACGGTGCGGCCATCGCCACCGGCTCGACGATCATGTCGGTGCTGGTCGTCACGCGGCTGACGGTGCTGCTGCGGTTCGTCGCCCGGCAGACCGAACAGGTCCGCGAACTCGCCCGCCGCGCCGAGCTCACCGGCCTGTCCAACCGGCGCGCCTGGACCGACGAGCTGCCGCGGGTGCTGGAACAGGCCCGGCAGACCGGGTTGCCGGTCAGCGTCTGCATGGTGGACCTCGACCGTTTCAAAATCTTCAACGACACGCACGGCCACCAGGCCGGCGACCGGCTGCTCAAGGAGGCCGCCGCCGCGTGGCTGAGCCAGCTGCGCCGCTCCGACATCCTGGCCCGGTACGGCGGCGAGGAGTTCATCGTGCTGCTGCCGGACACCGCCCTGGACGCCGCCTGCACGATCATGGAACGCCTGCGCCCGGTCACCCCCGCGGCGCAGACGTTCTCGTCCGGCGTAGCGGTCTGGGACACGACCGAGACGTCCGAGGAACTGATCGCCGACGCCGTCCTCTACCAGGCGAAACACACCGGCCGCGACCGGATCGTGGCGGCCGCCTCCCGGCCGACGCCGCCTTCTAGCTCGCCCGATCGATCACCGCTGCCACCGCCAGTTGTCCCGTTCGTACAGCGGCGCCAGCCCGGCCCGGAGCATGTTGGCCAGCGACGGATTGTGCGTGCCGTCCGCCGGTTTCCAGGTCTCGGCGAAGATCTGCCGGCAGCCGGCCCCGGCGGCGGCCGCCGCGCGGGCCGCGATCAGCACCGACTGCGCGCCCCGGCCGCGGTCCTCCGGGCGGGTCGCGGCGGCGTTCAGCGCGGCCTCCGAGCCGTTCACGAACAGGTTCCCGCCGGCCACGATCCGGTCGCCGTCGAACGCGGCGAACGGGTGCCAGCCGGCGCGGCCGACCGTGCCGGCCAGCGTGGCCGTCAGACCTGCTGGGTCTCGGTCGTCTCGGGGTGCCGCTTCACGGTGGCCTCCTTGACGAACTTGCCGGTGCTCGCGCTGCGGTTGACCTCGCGGTCCTCGCTCTTGTCGGTACCGACGTGCTCGGTTGTCGTGGTGCTCGGCTCGCGCTCGACCGTGCTGTCCTTGACGAACTGTCCACTGCGGGCGCTGCGATTGACGTCGTGCTCGTTGTCAGCCATGCGTTCCTAATCCCCTCCACCGCGCCGCCCAAACAGGCCCCGCAGCTATGTTGGGATGGTCCGGAGGTGGCCATGTCGATTCGCCGCACGCCGGGGCCGGGGGGCTTCGGTCCCTCGCCCGAATTCGGACATGGCCGGGCCGGGATCACGCTCGATCCGGCCCGGACCACTCCGCGGCCCGGCGTCCACTCGGGCGCGGCCGTCGCCGCCGGCACCCACCTGTGGTGGTGGGTGGCCCTCGTCGCGGCCGTCGCCCTGGTTGCCGTCGTGGTGGTCGCCGTCCGCCGCGTCGATGAGCGTCACGCGGTGCGGCGTCGCAGCTCGTCCGCTCGTGCCGACCACGCCTCGGCCAGCGCCCGTGGCCAGCCGCCGGGCAGCGCCGTGCAGAAGTAGAAGGCGGACTCCGAGCCGTCCGGGATGCGCAGCTCCACCCTGATCGGCTGGGTCGTCGGCCACTCCCGGTAGCCCGCGCTGTCCACCACCACCGGTTCCAGGCCCGCCGTGCTGCGGGTGGCGTTGACGGCGTCGGCGAGCAGCGCGCGTAGTGCCTCGTCCGGGTGGAGGCTGCCGGCCACGGTCGCGACCGCCAGGCGGATCAATCGGCGGGTGGCGCGGGCGGTTGCCGGCCAGGCCAGGGCGGCCAGGGCCGGGTCGGCGTGGCGCAGGGCGGTGGCCCGAACGGCGAGCGCACCGTCGAGGTCGTGCTCGCCGGCGGTGCCGACCAGCCAGGCGGCCCAGGGCAGTAACGCGGGCCGGCCGTCGTCGCTGGTGTGGTCGTTGACGCGGCGCGCCAGGGCGGTCAGCGCCGGCTGCACGTGGACGGGATTGTCGGCCCACGGTCCGCCTGGCAGGGTCGCGGCGAATTCCATGAGGCAGGCACCGTTGCGCGGATGCCGGTGATGTCCGCGCTGCAGGATCGGCGTGGGGATGACGCTCGTGCGGGACACGGTCACCGCCTTAGCACTGTGGATACCCGTCGTGCTTATCAGGCGCGGGACTCCGGAAGCAAGGGATCATGAAAGCCCGCAATTCACAGGCAATTCCCGGCCGGTCGATCTCGGTGCGCTCGTTAACATCATTGAACAGCTTAAATACCAGACTTAATGATCGTTTACATCAAAATTGATCTACCGGCGGGGTTGCCGGTCCGAATCAACGCGCGTACGGTCCACTCCGGACTACAGATCGGGAACGGGGATCCGAACTGATCTCGCGCGTGATCGAAATTCGCGTGAGCCAATTCTTTGTGCCGACTCCTGATTTGCCGTATGCAAAAAACGCGGCTGAACGGGGGTTCAGGGCATGCGTGGAGTGGTCGCCAGCGTATTCACCAGAAATCGCGCACCGGTCGAGCGGCGCTGGCGTGCCGAGGGCGGCCTGCCCCCGGTCGACGGCAATCGGGTGCGCAATCCGCTGACCGAGGGTCCACAGCAAACCCCGCCGGGGCTCGTTCTGGAGTCCGCCCGCGAGCATTTCCGGCTGCCCGGCGACGGCGAATTGGCGCCCGCCTCCAGTGCCGATCCCGGCGACGCCGGTTGCCTGGTCGTCTTCGACTGGGAGGCGAAACGACCGGTCTGGGAATCCGGCTGGGGCAATCTCGTCTACACGCCGTCGGGATTCTGCCTCGACGGCGACGTGATGTACCTCAACGACCTCGAGGGCTCGTCGATCTTCGAGGTGGACCTGGTGCGCGACCCGGGCCGGCCGGTGCGCCGCATCTCGCACCCGTACATGAACGACCTGCACGGCCTCACCCGCACCTCGCGCGGCGTGCTGGCGGCCGCCGCCGGCACCGATGTCGTCCTGGAGCTCGGCCTGGACGGCGATCTGCTCTACGAATGGTGGGCCGCCGAGCACGGCTACACCCACTCGCCGGCCGGCCTCCGGCGGTCGTCCGGCCGCGGGCGCGAGCACCGCGACCGCTTCTACCACACCCGGATGCAGACCACCCACCTCAACAGCGTCCGCTTCCGGGACGCCGACGAACGGCTGATGCTGGTCGTTCTCTTCCATCAGGGCCAGATCGTGCAGGTCGACCGGGAAGCGCCGGCCGGCGCCCGGCCACGCGTGCTGGTCGACGGGCTGGCCCGGCCGCACGCCCTGACCCGTACGGCCTGGGGCTGGCTGGTGGCCAACAGCGCGGCCGCCGAGATCATCGCGCTCGACGACGACTTCGCGCTGATCGGCCGGCACCGTCTCGACGGCTGTGGCTGGCTGCAGGACCTCACCGTGCTCTCCGACGGGCACGTGCTGGTCAACGACGTCGACAACCACTGCCTGGTGGAGCTGGTACCGCCCGCCTGGCAGCCGGTCGACCGCATTCCGTACCACCCTGGCTGGCGCATGGCCGAGATCTCGGAGTTACCGCCGCGCGCCGCCGCCGCGTTCCAGGTCGCGCGGCCCGACCAGGAGCCAACCGACTTCACGGGGAGGAAGACATGCATGTGCCATCCATCGACGTCTACGTCTCCTACCGCTGCAACCTCCGCTGCAAACATTGCTTCCTCGGCGAACACCTCAATTCCAACCTGACCTTCGCGTACGACGAGCTGGTGAAATTGATCGATGCCAGTGCGGAATGGGGCACCGAGGAGATCACGCTGCTCGGCGGCGAACCGACCATCTACCGTGGTGTGGAAAATCTGGTGTCCTACATCCAGTCCAAGGGCCAGCGCGCCCGGCTGGTCACCAACGGCCTGCACGGATTCGCTAAGTTCATGGACAACTTCACCGGGAAACGGCCGCCGATCGTCTACTTCAGCATCGACGGTTCCTCCCCCGAGGCGCACGACGCGATCCGTGGCAGGGGCACGTTCGACAAGCTGATCCCGAACATCCGGCGCAGCCGCGAGTTGGGCTACACCGGCTACGGGATCATGTCGGTCAACGGGCAGAACGCGCACGACGTGGTGCCCACCCTGCAACTCTGCAACGACCTCGGCCTCGAGCACGTCAACGTGCACTTCGTGACCAACCGCGGGTTCGCCACCGAGGAAAGCATCATCACGTTCGAGCGCTGGGAGGAGATCCGGGCCGAGATCGAGGAGGCGTCGCGCGGCATGCGGGTGACCACCCGCGCCGACCACAGCCTCGCGAAGTTCGGCGAGTACAGCGGTTACTGCAGCGTCCGCGCCGAGGACAACCTGATGATCTACCCGGACGGCCGGGCGTTCATCTGCGCGATGTTCTTCGACGTGCCGGGCGCGCACGCGTTCGAGTGGCGCGACGGGCGCCTGCACCGCAACCTCGCCGGCCGGACCGAAGTGACGATCGCCAACTCCGGCAGCAAGACGCTGTGCCCCGCGATGGAGTACGTCAACCCGAAGCTCATCGACGAGGCCGCGGACCTGGGCTGCACGGTGGGCTGCATCTACGAGAAGGTCGGCGTCGACCGGGGCGCGGTGACGATCGAAACGATGGCCCATGGGGAGGTACGGAATGCCTGAACTCCAGCTGCCCGCCGGCGAGGACGTCTTCGCCCGATCCGGCAAGGTCAACCTGTTCTACCAGCTCGGCGTCAAGGTCGACCTGACCGGCGTCACCTCGCAGCAGTACTTCGACTGGCTGGACGCGATGAAGGACCGGCTGCCGAGGCTGGTGCCCGGTGCCGAGATCGGCGAGAAGGTGGAGATCCGCACGTCCCCGGTGCTCAACACCGGCGTCTACTACGACACCGACGACTACCAGATCGTGCGGACCGGCTCGCTGCTGCGCACCACGTGCGCGGTGACCCACGCGTTCTGCGCGTTCAAGCTGGCCGACAACGGCAAGGACGTCCGCAAGGACCACCGGTTCGTCTTCCAGGGCAAGGACCGCGGGATCATCCGGGGCGCGCCGGCGTCGGCCGAGGCGGTGACGATCGTGAAGCGGCTGCTGGCCCGCACCGACATCGAGCACCCGGGCACGTTCCTGCAGCGCTACCACGGCATCGATCCGACCACGGTCGAGCCCGCGGTGATCGTCAAGCGGTACATCAGCAGCTTCTACGTCTGGCTCGACAAGCAGGACGCGCTGCGCTGCCCGATGGACCGGGTGTACGTGGGGAACCTGCGCGAACCGGAGTCCGACCGCAAGCTCCGGCACTTCCGCGAGGTCGAGCTGATGATCTACCCGCACGTGGACAACGAGGTGGCCAAGGATCCGCGCCTCGCGGACGCGATCCGGGTGCTGGCCGAAACGCTGCACGAGCAGTTCGGCGCCGAGATCACCAAGGAGATCAAATATCAGCGGGGCGCCCGCGCGCTGGGGTTGTATCCGGTTGCGGCCACCGGTTGATGGCCCGCAGCGCCTCGGCCGGTTCGCAGTCCTCGGTGGCTTCGAACAGCCGGTGCAGGTCGGCGTCGTCGGGCAGGCGGTCGAACGCCCCGGCGGCGCCGAACGCCGTGGCCGAGGGCGGCACGGCGAAGAACCGGCACAGTTCCACCATGGCCTCCAGCGGGCCGGCCGACGCGTGTACGCCGTTGACGCCGCGATCGACCTCGGGCACACCGAGGTCGACGCGGTGGTCGCGGATGTACGCGCGGATCGAGCGGGCGTCCGCCGCGTACGGGTCGGTGGCCCCGATGATCTCCGACCGGAACTCGCGCCAGCCCGGCGTCTCCCAGGTGACCTCGACGGCGACGACCCGGGCGTCGGCGGTGGTGTAGTGGGCCAGTTGCTCGGGATGGAACCCGTTGAGCGCCACCACCCGCTCGCCGCCGATGTTGATCGTGGCGGCGTAGGCCCCGGGCGCCAGCTTGACCGAGCCGGCGACCGGCCAGGCCGCGATGAGGTCGTCGAGGCTCGCCCCGGGCCGGGCCAGGATCTGGCTTCCACCGAGAACGGGCTCGTCGCCGCCGAAGCGGTCCCGCAGCGCCCGGGCGGCCGCCGGGGTGAGACCGTCCACGCCGAGGCGGGAGACCCGGTTGATCATCGCGTAGTGGCCGGCGATGACGTCGGCCAGCCGGGCCGGCCCGAGCACCGCGGCGGCGCCGATCGTCAGTCCGGCCTTGCCGAGCATCCGCAGGACCGCGCCGAGGTTCCCGGCCCGGTCGAGGCCGGGGTAGAGCAGCTCCGGTTTGACGAAGACCAGCGCCTGTTTGCCCGGCGGCGCCGGAGCCGGCGCCTGTTTGCCCAGCGGCGCCGGCGCCGGTCCGAACTCCCGGACCACCACGAGGTCGGCCCGGTCGCGGTCGACCGCATCCAGCCCGGAAATCAGGTCATCCACCAGAAAAGGCACGCAAAATGGTACCGCACACGGATCGGTTCGAGGCCACGCCGGAGCAGCGGCGACTGTGGTTCGTCGACGTGCACGAGGGCGGCGGGCGGGCCTACGTGGTGCCGCTGGCCTGGCGGATCATCGGACCGTTCGACGTGGACGCGCTGGCCGCGGCGGTGGACGCGCTGGCGGCCCGGCACGAGGCGCTGCGCTGCGCGCTGACCGCCGACGGCGACCGGGTCCGGGCGACCGTCCTTCCGCCACCGCTCGGCATCCTCCGCGTCGACGGCTCGGGCACGCTCGCCGACTTCGCCGGCCGGCCGCTCGACCTCGGCCGGGGCGACGTGTTCCGGGCGCAACTCTGGCCGGACGGCCTGCTCGCGATCATGGTCCACCACGCGCTGGTGGACGGGGAGTCCGAGGCGCGGATCGCCGACGAGCTGTGGGCCCTCTACCGTGGCGACGCCCTGCCGCCGCCCACCGGCCTCGGACCGGCCGCGGACCGCACGATCGAGCCGGACTACTGGCGGGACGCGCTGGCCGGCGCGCCGCCGCTGCTCGGCCTGCCGCTCGACCGCCCGCGCACCGCCGAGACCGACTGGACCGGCGGGGTCGAGACGATCACGCTGGCCGACGACTTCACCCGGCCGGCCCGGCGGCTGCGGACGACCGGCTTCGTGGTGACGGTCGCCTGCCTCGGCGTCTTCCTGGCCCGCTGGTGCAACGAGACGGACGTGGTGGTGGGCGTGCCGTTCGGGGTCGGCCCGGCCGAGCGGCCGGTCGGCTTCTTCGACAACACCCTGCCGGTCCGGCTCGACCTGGCCGGCAACCCCGATCTCGCCGAGGTCGTGCGGCGCACCAAGGCCCGGGTGATCGAGGCGATGGCTCACGCCGGGACCCCGCTGGACGCGATCGTGCAGGCCGCCGGGGTCGACCGAGTCCCCGGCACGCCGTCGCTCTTCCAGGTCATGCTGACCTACGAGCCCGCCCCGCCGGAAACCCACGACCTCGGCGGTACGGCGGTGGCGCACCGGATTCCGGTGTTCCCGCCGGACGCCAAGCTCGACCTCGTGGTGCACGTGACGCCCGGCGCCTCGTCGACCGGCGTCCGCTTCGAGTACCGCACCGCCCTCTTCGACCGGACCACCATTTCGCAAGCGGCGGAAGCGTTCCGCGACCTGGCGCGCCGGCTCGTCGCGGACCCGTCCGCCACGGTCGGCGACCTCGCGCTGCGCGGCTCACCGGCCCCGCCGGCCCTGGTCACGGTGCAGGCACCGACAGCGCCGGCCGCGATCGCCGCGATGGTGCGGGCCGACCCCGCCGCGGTGGCGATCCGCTGCGGCGACGAGGTGCTCAGCCGCGCCGGGCTCTGGCAGTCGGCCACTCGGCTGGCCGCCCGCCTGCGCGCGGCCGGTGTCCGCGACGGCGCGGTGGTGGCGTCACTGGTCCCGCGCGGCCCGGCCGTCCCGGTGGCCATGCTCGGCATCTGGCTGGCCGGCGGCGTCTACCTGCCGCTGGACCCGGCCAACCCGGCCGGTCGGAACACCTTCATCCTCGACGACGCCGCCTGCACGGTCGTGGTGGCCGCCGGGCCGGTCCCCGAGGCCGCCCGCCGCACGCTGGTCCCGGCCGACCTGTCCGATGCCGGCGGCCCGGTCGAGGACCCGCCCGCCGATCCGGGCCGCGTCGCGTACGCGATCTACACGTCCGGGTCCACCGGGCAGCCCAAAGGGGTGCTGGTCGAACACGGGAGCCTCGCCGGCCTGCTGAGCGAGATGAACCGGATCGTCGCGCCGGTCGCCGGGGACCGGGTGCTCGCGGCCACCACGGTCACCTTCGACATCTCCCTCGTCGAACTGCTCCTGCCGCTGGTGGCCGGCGTGGAATGCGTGATCGCGGATGCCGAGACGGCGGCCGATCCGGTGCGGCTGGCCGGGCTAGTCGGCGACGCCGGGGTGACCGTCGTGCAGGCCACGCCCAGCGTCTGGCGGCTGCTGCTGCCGCTGCTGAGCTCGCCGCCGCGGGTGGCGCTGTGCGGCGGGGAGCCGATGACCCCGGACGTGCGCGATGCCCTGCTCGGCGGCGCCGAACGGGCGGTCAACGTCTACGGACCCACCGAGACCACGATCTGGTCGTCGGCCTGGCCCGTCGCGGACGAGCCGATCGCCATCGGCGAACCGTTGCGCAACAACCGGTTCCTGGTCCTCGACCAGTGGGGCGACCCGGCACCGCCGGGCATCTGGGGCGAGCTGTGGATCAGCGGGCCGGCCCTGGCCCGCGGCTATCTGGGCCGGCCCGAGCTGGACGCCCGGGCGTTCGTCACGCTCCCCGGGTTCGGGCGCAGCTACCGCACCGGCGACCGGGCCCGGCGCACCCGCGACGGCCGCTACGAGGTGAGCGGGCGGATCGACGACCAGCTCAAGGTCCGCGGTTTCCGGATCGAGCCACGCGAGATCGAGCACGCGATCGACACGCTGCCGGGCGTCGGCGGCTCGGCCGTGGTGCCGATCCGGGTGGGCGACAACGTGAGCCTGGCCGCGCTGGTCACCGCCGACCCGGCCGGGTCCACCGTGGACGATTGGCGGGTTCAGTGGGACGCCGTCTACGAGGACGAGAGCGAGTTCGCCGGCTGGATCAGCAGCATCACCCGGCTGCCGTACCCCCTCCGGGTGATGACCGAATGGGCCGAGGACACCGCCGCCTCCCTGACCGACCTGGGCTTCGAACGGGTCCTGGAGATCGGCGCCGGCTCGGGCATCGTCACCCGGCGGCTGGCCGCCGCCGCCCAGGCCTGGCTCGCGGTGGAGAACTCCCCCCGGGCCGTCGAACACCTGCGCTCCCTGCCCGTAGGCACCCTGACCGTCGAGCTGACGCCGGCCGACCGGCTCGGCCCGGCCGACCGCCGGTTCGACCTGATCGTGCTCAACTCGGTCGTGCAGTACTTCCCCGGCGAGTCCTATCTGGACACCGTCCTGGCCGCCTGCTGGGAGCGACTGGCTCCAGGCGGCCATCTGTTCGTCGGCGACATCCGCTCGGTCGCGCTGGCCGAGGCGCACCACCGCGCGATGTCCGCCACCGACCCCGAGCGGGAACTCCTGGTCGACCCCGGCTGGTTCGCGGCGCTGGCCCGGCGGCTCGGCGACGCGACGCTGACGCTGCGCGCCAAACCGTTGCGGGAGTGGAGCGAGATGGCCGCGTTCCGCTTCGACGCCGTACTGCGCAAGACCGCGCCGCCGGACCGGCCGCCCCCGTGCGCGGAGCACATCTGGCGGTCCGCCACCGAGTTCGACCGGCTCTGCGCTACGCCGGGCGAATCGGTGGTCCGCCGAATCCCGAACGCCCACAACGCCACCTGGCTGGCCGGCGCGGACGGCGAGGCGCCGTGGGCCGAGGCCGTCACCCCCGCCGCGCTGATCGACGCCGCGAAAACCCACGGCCGGGCGATCCGAGTCGGCATCGACATCGAGGACCCGACGCTGATCTGCGCCTACCTGGGCGACGACGACGCTCCGGCCCGGCGAGCCGCGTGGGAGGCCACCCACCGTACGGCCGCGGGCAGGACCCGGACCCCGCACCGAGCCGCCGCCGTCCCGCCCGGCCCGGCCGAGGTCACCGAGCACCTACGCCAGATCCTGCCCGGCTACATGGTGCCGAGCGTGGTGGTCCGGGTGCCGTCCCTGCCGCTGCTGCCGAGCGGAAAGACCGACCGCCGAGCCGCCCAGCGAACAGCGCTGGACCACCTGGCGGCGCAGGTCGCGCCCGTCGCCGCGCCGGCCGACCCGGTGGAGGCCGCCGTGCACGAGGCGTGGGCCAGGGTGCTGGCCCGCGAAGCCTTCACCCCCACCGACGACTTCTTCCGCCTGGGCGGCGACTCACTCGGTGCGGTGCGAATGCTGGCCGGCCTGCGCCGAACCATCGCCGTGAACGTCCCGCTGGCCGCCTTCCTACGCAAGTCCACCTTCGGCGCATTCTGCGACCTGGTCCGCAGCCGCCGCTAACCCCACATCGGTCACGCCAGGCCGTTATCCCACGCTCCTCTTCCGGTACGACGTCATTCCGTCCCTTGGTCCACAGTTCCGCTGGGCGGGGCTCACCCTCCGCGCGCCCCCACCGGGCGGGCCCGCTGACCGCGCCTACCCCCTTGCCAGCCCATGCTGAGTGCCGCCTCCACGCCCCGCGCCCTACGCCCCACGCCCCACGCCCTACACCCCGCGCCCCGCGCCCTACGCCCCGCGCCCCGCGCCCTACGCCCCGCGGCCCCACGCCCTACGCCCCGCGGCCCCACGCCCCGCGCCCAAAACCCCCCGCCCGCGGGCCGCGCCACCGTGCTCCGGGCACAGAACCAAAGCCGCCGGCTTCCATACCTCCCGATACGCACGGCTTCGCTTGCTGATACGGGGTCCGTAACGCGAACGG
>NZ_BOQN01000152.1 GCF_018332695.1 Paractinoplanes toevensis | reverse complement strand
CCCGCCCTCGGGGCACTCGTTTTACTTTACTCTCGCTTTACCGCTTCGTCAAACCCGGGTAATTTTCCGGAAATCACTTACGGAAAGCTCAAGTCCCGCAGAACAGTACACGACGATATGTCGGGACAATTCCTTTGGGTTCCGTCAGGACGGCCGCTCCGGCTGCCCGAAGGCCTCCGTTCGCTCGCCCGTCTCCCTGGCGGCTCGAAAAACTTTACAGGGCCGTGGCCCGGACGCCAAATCGGCCCCCTGCGAGCCGCGTCACAGGGAGCCGATCGGAAACTCAGCCTTCAGGCCGGCCAAGGGTGGCGGGGCGGCGGACGGTAGGTCAGGCTTCGTATTCGACGCCGGCGAAGGTGCGCTTACCCCGCCGAAGTACCAGATAGCGACCGTGCAGCAACACAGCGGGATCGAGAACGGCCTCACCGTCGGTGATCCGTTCATTGTTCAGGTACGCCCCGCCCTCGGAGATCGTCCGCCGAGCTTCGTTCGCACTGGCCACCAAACCCGACGAACGGAGCAATGCACCCAGCGTCGGCAGCTCACCGCGTACGGAAGCAAGGCCGGCCTCGGCCAACGCGGCGCGCAACGTGCCCGCCGAGAGGTCGGACAGCGAACCTCGCCCGAAAAGGGCCTGCGAAGCGGCGACCGCTTGCGCGGCCTCCTCCTCGCCATGCACCAGCGCGGTCACCTCGAGGGCCAGGGCTCGCTGCGCGAGCCGGGCCTGCGGCCGCTCCGCGGTCGCCTTCTCCAACTCCTCGAGCTCCTCGCGCGATTTGAAGCTGAAGTAGCGCAGGTACTGGCTGACGTCGCGGTCGTCCGAGTTGATCCAGAACTGGTAGAAGGCGTACGGCGAGGTCATCTCGGGGTCGATCCAGACCGCGCCGCCCTCGCTCTTGCCGAACTTGCTGCCGTCCGCCTTGAGCACCAGCGGGGTGGTGAAGGCGTGCACCGGCCCGGCGCCGCGGCGGCGCACGAAGTCGACGCCGGCGGTGATGTTGCCCCACTGGTCGGAGCCACCGAACTGCAGGCCGCAGCCATGGCGTACGTGTAGTTGGTAGAAGTCGTTGGCCTGGAGAAGCTGGTAGCTGAACTCGGTGAAGCTGATGCCGGTCTCGAGCCGGTTTCGCACCACGTCGCGGGCCAGCATCTTGTTGACCGGGAAGTGCTTGCCGACGTCACGCAGGAACTCGATCACCGAGGTGGGGCCGGTCCAGTCGAGGTTGTTGACCAGCTCGGCGCCGTTGGCCCCCTCGTAGGTGACGAACGGCCGGAGCTGGGTGCGGATACGCGCGACCCAGCCCTCGATCACCTCGGGCGGGTTCATCGACCGCTCGCTGGACTCACGCGGGTCGCCGATCTGACCGGTGGCCCCGCCGACCAGCAGCAGCGGCTTGTGGCCGGCGAGCTGGAGTCGCCGGGCGGTCACGGCCTGCACGAGGTGGCCGACGTGCAGTGAGGCGGCGGTGGGGTCGAAGCCCACATAGAAGGTCAGGTTTCCGCCGTTGAGCGCTTCGACGAGCGAATCAGGGTCGGTGGAGTCCTGGATCAGGCCGCGCCACTTCAGGTCGTCTACGAGAGTCACACACGGATTCTCTCGCACTGTTGCGTGCACGGGACACCGGGTTTGGCCATGCTGTACGGATGAGCCGCCTGGGTAGCGCCACATCGCCGATAAGGAAGTCAGCATGACTCGCCTCGCCGAGGTCGACCTGTCGGTCAAATTGTCGAAGAAAGAAGGCCTCGAACGGCTCGAGGCCGCCCAGCAACGCCTCCTGCGGCTTCGGCTGCTGCTCGGTGGCCAGCTCGGGGAGCAGAAGATCGGCCCACCCCTCTGCATCCTCTTCGAGGGCTGGGACGCCTCCGGCAAGGGTGGAGCGATCAAACGCCTCGCCGCACCGCTGGACCCCCGGCATGTCCGCGTCTCGCAATTCGCCGCACCCACGTACGACGAGAAAAGGCATCACTTTCTGCAAAGGTTCTGGAACGTCCTTCCCGGTTGGGGAGGCATGACGATCCTCGACCGCTCCTGGTACGGCCGCGTCCTCGTCGAACGCGTCGAGGGCTTCGCCACCGAGGAACAATGGACCCGCGCCTACCAGGAAATCGCCGAATTCGAGCGCACCCTCACCGCCGAAGGCACCATCCTGGTCAAGTTCTGGATGCACGTCTCCCCGGAAGAACAACTCCGCCGCTTCGAGGATCGCGCCGCCGACCCGCTCCGCCGGTGGAAACTCACCGACGAGGACTGGCGCAACCGCGAGAAACGGCCGGCGTACGAGGCCGCCCTGGAGGACATGTTCGCCAAAACCGACAAAAAGCGTGCGCACTGGAAAATCATCGCCGGCGACAACAAGCCGTACGCCCGCGTCGCCGTCCTCGAACACGTCAGCCGTACCGTGGAAAAACACCTCACCAAACGCGGCTACAACGTCCACGACGCCGACTGACGATCGAGCGACGCCGTCCACTGTGGCCAAACCACCAGAAACACGTAAAAGCGCAGCTCGTCGGGTATCCACGACCATGGACCGGTGGCGTACCCTGCCGAGTGATGTTGACGCTCATCGTGGGGGCGGTGCGGACTCGTACCGCACAGGTTCTGGCCGTTCTCGTCCTCACCGCGCTGGCCGCCGCGGTCGCCGCGGCCGGCCCCTGGTTCGCGTTCGCGAGCATGAGCTCGGCCGCCGGGGCCGTCGTCGCCGCGGCCCCGCCCGAGCAGCTGACCCTGTCGGTCCGGCAGACCACCCACATCGACGGCGATCCACAGGCCACCATCGACCAGTTCGTCGCCCGGGTGCGCGACCGGGTCGCGCTGCCGTCGGCCGACCCGGTCAGCGGACTGGTGCTGGCGATGAACGTGACCCGTGGGTCGCTGACCGACAGCATGCCGGTGGCCTACCGCGACCAGTTCTGCGACCACGTCCGGTTGCAGGGACCATGCCCGGCCGCGTCGGGCGAGGTTTCGATCAGTGCGGCCGCCGCGCAGCGGCTCGGACTGCGGCGCGGCGACCAGGTGACCGAGAACTACTCGCTGGGCATCCGGCCGGTCACGTTTCGGATCGTGTCGGTCTACACGCTGGTCGAGCCGGACGGGCCCTACTGGAGCAACCACTTCTTCCGCGCGCTCAGCGGCCTCGACCCGGTGTTCACGCCGATCGGCACGTTCGAGCTCGACCCGCTGGCCGACCCGACCGTCACCTGCGACGTCCGGCTCCCGGAGGGGCTGCTGCGTGGGGACGGCGGATACGACCTCGGCGCGGCTCTGGACACGGCCGGCGCCAAACTCCGGACTGAGCAGCTGGAGCTGTTCAACTCCAGCGGGCAGTTGCTCGCCGCGGTGGCGCGGGACCGGGCGACCGTGCGCACCACGGTCACCGTCGCGCTCGTGCAGGTGCTGATCCTGGCCTGGTTCGCGATCGGCCTGGCCGGCCGTTACACCAGCCGCGACCGGCACGGGGACACCGCTCTGCTGAAGCTGCGCGGCGTCACCCCGTCCGGCATGCTCCGCCTGGCCTGGGGACAGCATCTGGTCCCGCTGGCGGCCGGTGCGATCGTCGGACTGCCCCTCGGCTATCTGGTGGCCCGGCTGCTGGCCGGTCCGGTCCGCAACCCGGCCGACCAGCGGTCGGCGCAGCTGCTGTCGATCGTCGCGGTGGTTGCGGTGCTGGTCGGCGGGCTGGTGGTGCTGGCCCTGCTGGAGGCGCTGGCTCAGCGCCGGTCGGTCGTCGATCTGCTGCGCCGGGTCACGTCGAGTCGCGGCGACTGGAAGTCCGGCCTGATCGACCTGCTCCTGCTCGCGGTCGCGATCGCGGCGGTCTATCAGGCGCGGGCCGGTGACGCCGCGAGCGGACTCGCGCTCGCCGCCCCCGCCCTGGTGGCGTTGGCGGTGGCGGTGCTGCTGGCCCGGGTGCTGGCCCGGGTCGCCGATCGAGGCGGCGGCGCGGCGGTGCGCTCGGGCCGGTTGCGGCTCGGACTGACCGCGGTGCAGGTGTCTCGGCGGCCGGGCACCGACCGGCTGTTCGCGCTGGGCGTCGTGACGGTCGCGATGTTCACCACCGCGCTCGGTGGATGGCTGGCCGATCGTTCGCACCGGGCCGCGCGGAGCGACGCCGAGCTGGGCGCGCAGCGGGTGCTGACCGTGCAGGCCGCCAACCGCACGGTCCTCGAGCAGGCGGTCCGCCGAGCCGACCCACAGGGGAAACGAGCGATGGCGGCGGTCGTCGACACCACCCACCAGCCCGCCGTACTCGCGGTCGACAGCTCCCGGCTGGCCGCGATCGCTCGCTGGCGCCCCGACTTCGGACCGGTTTCCGCACTGCCGGCGGCGATAGCCGACGATCCGGGCCCCGCGCCCCTGCCGGCCGTCACCGGCGACCGGCTCACCGTCAGCCTGGAGCACCTCGGCAACTCGGCGGCCGCCCTCTCGCTCGTGGTGCAGCACGAGGGCACCGGCGCTGCGGTCCGGGTCTCCTTCGGCGCGCTCGGGCCGGGAACGCAGACGCTGAGCGGCCCGGTGCACGGCTGCTCGGCCGCGCCCGGCTGCCGCATCGTCCGCTGGGAAGTGACCGGCCCGGCCGACTCGCAGGGGCGCACCGCGGCGGCCGACTACCCGACCGTCGTCACCGTGCGCGGGCTGACCCAGCAGAACCCACCGGCAACCATCCTGGACGGTGCCGCGCTGGCCGACATCAACCGCTGGCGCGGCGGCACGTTCGGCGCCGCGATGGACATCGACACCTCGCGGGGCGCCCTGCGGATGGCGATCGACGAGAACCTGATCGGCACGGCGGTGACCAACGACCAGGTCTGGGCGGTCGACAACGGGCTGCCGCTGCCGATCGTGCTGGGCGGGGAGCCCCCGGACGACTGGCAGTTCACCGAGCCGGGCCTGGAGTCACTGGGCACCGGGATCACTCCGGTGCGGGTGGCCGGCACCGCCCGGGCGCTGCCGGTGCTCGGCACCAGCGGCGTGCTCATCGACCTCGACGCCTCGCGCCGGATCCTCGGGGACTCCACCGACGACGGAACCTTCCAGGTGTGGCTGGCTCCGGGTGCCGAGCCTGGTCTGATCGGCGCGCTGGAAGCGAACGGGCTGTCCGTCCTGAAGGACGAGTCGGCGGCGGCCCGAGCAGATCGGCTGGAACTACAGGGCCCGTCGGCCGGGGCCCGGTTCGTGATGCTGTGCGGGGCGATCGGGCTGCTGCTCGCGGCGGCGACCATCGCGGTCGCCGGAGCGGTCGACCGGCGTACCCGACTGGACGAGATGGCCGCGCTGCGGGTCCAGGGCCTGCCGCACCGGGTCGCGACGGTGGCGAGCTGGGCCGGCACCGCCGGGCTGCTCCTCGCCGGACTCGCCGGTGGCTTGTTCGCGGCCACGCTGGCCCGTCCGTTCGCCCGGACGACCGTGCCCGGCTTCTCCGACGGCTGGGTCGTGCTCGCCCCACCGAGCCCGCTCGGCACCGTTGCGGTCGCCCTGGCCGGTCTGCTCGCCCTGCTGGTGCTGGGCCTGGCCGGCTGGTTGTCGGTGCGGACCCTGCTGCGGAACCTCCGGGCGGGGGCACGGTGATCTCGCTCGTCCTGGCCATGATCTGGTCGCGTCGTGGCCAAGCGGTCACCCTCGCGCTGCTCGCTCTGCTCGCGGTGGCGGCCGCCGTTGCCTCGCCGGCCTATCTGACCGCGGCCAACCGGGCGATCGCCGTCGGTCAGATCGCCACCGCCGACGCGGCCGAGCGCAGCCTGGCCATGACCGCGGTGCAGAACGACCGGGAAGACGAGGACGGCGGCGGCGGTCAGTTCGACTTCAAGGACATCGGCTCGGCCCTGATCGATCTGCCCGGCTTCACCTACATCTATTCGGCCGAGTTCACCGCGATCGGCATCCAGCCCGGCAAGCAGTACGCCGACCGCTTCGTGTTCCGCCAGGACGTCTGCTCGCACGTCCGGATGGTCAGCGGCCGCTGCACGGCCGTCGAGGGCGAAGTGATCATCGGAGTGGCCGTGGCGGCACGTCTCCATCTGGTGGCCGGGCAGTCGATCACCATGCGGGCGTCCCGATACAGCGACGACCCGGCCGATCCCGGCTACCTCCCGGACGGCAAGCCGAAGAAGCTGGTGATCGCCGGCACCTATCGCGTCGACGCGCCCGAGGACACCTACTGGGGCACCCACGGATACTTCACCGCCGTGTCCGGTGTCGGGCCGGGCGAACCGGTCTTCACCAACGCGGCCACGTTCGCCGTGATCGACCACGGCGCCACCGCCAAGGCTGTCGACGGCGCGGCCGGGCCGCGGGCGCTCGACCCCGATCACCTCGACGAGCTGCGGGCCGGACTGGCCGCGCTGCGATCGGACCCGGCCGAGCTGGGCACGGCGATCGACATCAGAACGCAGATCCCGCAGCTGCTCGACCGCATCGACGCGGGCCGGGCCGCCGCCGACCTGCTGGTACCGGTTCTCGCCGTGCCGCTGGTGCTGCTGGCCTGCTTCAGCATCCTCCTGGCCGTCGGCTACGGCACCGAGGGCCGGCAGCCCGAGCTCGCGGTGGTGGCGCTGCGCGGCTCCCGATGGTGGATGCGGTGGTGGCTCGCGATCGGCGAGAACGTCGCCTCGGTGGCGGTCGGCGCGGTCGCCGGGTGCGTGGCCGGCCAACTGCTGGTCAACGCGATCGCGGCTGCCCGCTTCCCGGGCACCGGCGTCGACTCGGGCTGGAGCTCCCTGCGGTACGCGCCGTACGCCGCGCTGGCCGCACTTCTCGCGGCCGTCCTCGCCCAGCGCCGGCAGCTGCTCAGCCCGGTGGTCAACCTGCTGCGGCGCAACCCGGTCGCCGCCAACGACCCGCGCGCGCTGGCCGGTGAGGCGGTGATCCTGCTGCTCGCGGTCGTGGCCACCGCGCAGCTGGTCATCTCCGACGGCACCCTGACCGGCGTCGGCATGCTGGCCCCCGCGTTCCTGATGCTGGCGATCGCGGTGGCCGGGGCCCGCCTGCTGCTCCCGGCCGTCACCCGGTACGCCGTGCACGCCCTCGCCCGTGGCCACCTGGGCGTGGCCCTGGCCGCCTTCCAGCTCTCCCGCCGGCCGGGCGCTCGGCGGCTCTTCGCCCTTCTGGCCGCCACGATTTCGGTGGCCGGCTACGCCGCCTGCACGATCGATGTCGCCGCCGGTGGCCGGGCGGTCCAGTCCGGCCTCGGCGTCGGCGCCGACCGGGTGCTGAACATCGGCGGCTCGGTCTTCCGCAGCCAACTGCTGACCGCGGTCCGGAACGTCGACCCGGACGGCCGATACGCGATGGCCGCCGTCCGCCTGCCCAGCGCCGGCCACAACGAACCGCTCGGCCTGGCCGTCGACTCGACCCGCCTGGCCGCGGTCGCGAACTGGCCGTCCGGCGCGCCGCCGGCGGCTCAGGTGGCGAGCCGGCTGCGCCCGGACGCCCCGACGCCGCCGATCTTCTCGGGGGCGGGCATCACGATCGAGGCCACCGGCACCGGCCTGGACGACAAGAGTCAGCTCCGGCTCCTGGTCGCGGTCTCGTCGACCGATGGCTCGGGCGACGCCCTCGTGCAGCTCGGCAAGATTCGCAACGGACGATTCCGGTACAGCCAGAGCGTCGACGTGTGCCGGACGGGCTGCCGGCTCAACGGCCTCCAGGTCGTGGCGGCCACCACGATCACCGAGGTCACCGGCCAGCTGGTGATCAACAAGCTGAACACGCCCGACCCGGCCGGCCCGCTCTTCGAGCCGGCTCGCTGGCGGATGGCCAAGTACGGCACCCTCACCGGTGACCCGGCCGGGCTCCGGATCAGCCTGGACGCCCCCGACGGCCTGGCCGGTGGCGCCTGGATCAATCCGGCCGACGCTCCGTACCCGCTCCCCGTCGCCTATTCCGGTGCGGCCCCGCTCGCCGGTTCGATCACCGGAGCGGGCGGCGGTCCGCTGCCGGTCGAGACGATCGGCGAGCTCCCGGCCGTGCCCCGGCTCGGCCGCCACGCCACCCTCGCGGACCTGGAGTGGGCCGACCGGCTGGCCACCGACGCCGGTCGGGCCCTGGAGCCCCAGGTCTGGCTCGGCCCGGACGCACCGGCCGACATCATCGACCGCCTCTCCGTGCAGGGGCTGACCGTCGTCGGCGACACCCGCGCCGAGCAGGTCCGACGCCAGCTCGACGAGCAGGGACCGGCACTGTCGCTCTGGTTCTACGTCCTGGCCGGCGCTCTGTCGGTGCTGCTCGGAGGGGGTGCGCTGGTGCTGGCCGCGACGGTCGACCAGGCGCGCCGGGTCGAGGACCTGTCGGCGCTGCGCGGCCAGGGCCTGAGCCGCCGCCGACTCGCCTGGGCCACGAGCTGGACGTACCCGATCCTGGTCGCGATCGCCGCGGTGGTCGGGCTGGTCGGCGCTCTGGTCACCTGGCTGGCGACCGGCTGGGTGCTGCCGCTGGCCGGCGTCGACCCACCCGATCTACCCCTCCCGACGTGGCCCGGCCCGCTCCCCGTGATCGGCACGACCCTGGCGGTCTTCCTGGTCCTCGTCCTGGTGGCCGCAGCCACCGGGCGCAACCTGCGCCGCCGGGTTGTCAGGAAGGAAAAACCGGTGTGACGACTTCTAACCGAACCACTACCGGTCCGAGATCGATTTGGGAGCCGGCGGGACACACCGTTGTGGGGTGACTGCCCTCATCCGACGCGACCCGCTGCGCTCGCTTCGCCTGTTGTTCCTGGCGGCGATGGTGCTGGTCGGCGGCATCTCCCTCGGCCAGGCCGCGCTGACGCACGCGTCGGACGGTGCGATGGCGGTGGTCGCGGCCGTACTGGCTGCGGTCTTCGTGTTGCGGGTGGCCGAGCTCCGGCGCGGTGCGCTGGTGCCGTTCGCGGTGGATCTGCTGGAACTAGCGGCCGTCGCGGTGATGGTGTTCCAGGTGCGGGAGCAGGACCCGGTGGTCGGCCCGATCTTCTTCGTGCTGCTGTTCCGGGCCGCGACCGGCCGGTTGCGGCGACTGCTGCCGATGATTGCCGGCTACATCGGGGTGTGCCTGACCGGGTTCGCGGCCGCGGACATGCGGTTGATGCCGGGCACCTACATCGGCATGCTGATGACGCCGCTGCTGGTCTACGGCATGCGGCGGCTGCTCATGCACATGGAGAGCGAGCAGGCACGGCACGAGCAGTTGCTCGCCGACGTGCTCAGCCGGATGCCGTTCCCGGTCGTGGTGACCGGCGCGGACGGCGAGGTGGTGCTGGCCAACCGGGCCGCGACCGAGCTGACCGGGCCGCTCGGCGACGTGCGGGCGACCCTCGAGGACGGCACCCCGGTGGATCTGCACCGGCTGATGCCGGGTGAGTCCGGTCTGGAGCTGCGGATCGTCCGGGGCGACGGGCGGGTGGTGCAGGTGCTGGCCGAGACGGTGCAGACCGTGCACGGGACGATCGTGGCCCTGCAGGACGTGACCGCGCAGCGCGGCTACGAGCGGCGGCTCGAGCACGCCGCCTACCACGATCCGCTGACCGGGCTGCCGAACCGGGCGCTGCTGTGGCGGCGGTTCGCCGAGGCGGCCGACGGGCCGTACGCGGTGCTCCTGGTCGACCTGGACGGCTTCAAGGCGGTCAACGACACGTACGGACATCTGGCCGGCGACGAGTTGCTCTGCCGGGTCGCGGAGCGGCTGCGGCACGTGTGCGGGCCGGACGCGACGGTGGCCCGGCTGGGCGGCGACGAGTTCGCGGCGCTGCTGCCACACACGGACGCCGAGCGGGCCGCGACGGTGGCGGCCGAGGTCCGCCGGTGCTTCGACTGGGCGATACCGCTGTCGACCGGCCCGGTGCGGGTGGGCGGCAGCGTCGGCTCGGCGCTGGGCGGTCCGGGCCTCTCCCCCGACGCGGTGCTGGCCGAGGCGGACGCCGCGATGTACGTGGAGAAACACAGCCGCGTGCACAACTGACCGAGGCGTCACGCCGGGTCGGCGGTCAGCGCGCTCACCGTCCGGCGCACTCCCTCGCGCAGCCAGCGGTGGGCGCCGTCGGCGTCGTAGCGCTGGTGCCAGGCCATCGACAGCTGGATCGGTGGCAGCTCGACCGGAGCCTCGACCGCGACCAGGCCGAGTGACGCGATCGTCTCCCGGCCCATCGTGCGCGGCATCAGGCCGACCAGGTCGGTGCGGGCGACCACCAGCATCGACGCGGCGAAGGTCGGCACGGCCAGGGCGACGGTCCGGCGCAGGCCGTGCTCGGCGAGCGCCTCGTCGATCGGGCCGGTCAGATGGCCTCGGCGGGAAGCGCTCACATGACCGGCCGCCGCGTATTCCGGCAGGGTCAGCGGGGCGGCGGCCAGTGGGTGCCCGGGCCGCACGACCGCGACGACCCGGTCGGTGAACAGGTGCTCGACCCGGATCTCCGGTGGTGCGTCCGGCACCACCCCGATGTCCAGGTCGGCGAGGCCGTCGCGCAGCTCGTGCCCGTCGGCCGAGGGGGACTCGCCGAGGAAGCGCAACGACACGCCGGGTGCCGCGGCGCGCAGGAAGGCCAGCAGGCCGGGCCCGACCGAGATCGACACGTCCTCGCCGAGGATCGAGAAGGTGCGGTCCAGTGAGCCGAGATCGGGCGGTCCGGGCGGGGTGAAGACCGCCCGGGTGCGCTCGACCAGCGCATGCACCTCGGTGCGGATGTCCTGGGCGCGCGGCGTCAGCACCATCGCACGGCCCGACCGCACCAGGATCGGGTCGCCGATCACCGCCCGGATCCGGCCGAGCGCCCGCGACGTGGCCGGCTCGGAGAGATGCAGCCGCCGGGCGGCACCCCCGACGCTGCCCTCTTCGAGGAGGGCATCGAGCGCCACCAGCAAATTCAAATCCAATTGCACCGTACGCAACTCTCAGTTGTGAAGCATGCATTTGACGTTAGATCACCTCGATCCTAGCGTCGAATTCATGAGGAAGACGCTCGCACTCATGTGCGCCGCCGTGATCACGCTCCAGGCGCTGGTCTCGGCGATCAACCTGGCCATCCCGCAGCTCGCCGCCGGCGACCTGCACCCGACCGGCAGCCAACTGGTCTGGATCGTCGACACCTACGTGCTCGTCTTCGCGGCCGTGCTCATCCCGGCCGGCGCGCTCGGCGACCGGCTCGGCCGCAAGGGAGTGCTGCTCGCCGGCCTGCTGCTGTTCTCAGCGGCCAACCTGGTCAGCGCGCTCGCCCCGACCGTGGCAGTGCTCCAGGCCGGGCGCGGTCTCGCCGGGGCGGCCGCCGCCCTCGCCCAGCCGGCCACCCTCGCGCTCCTGCTCAACGACACCCGGCCGGAGCGGCGGCCGCACGCCATCGCACTCTGGACCACCGCGCTCGGCCTCGGCGGCATGGCCGGCAACCTGATCGCCGGGGTGGTGCTGCGGTACTGGGGGTGGGCGGCGCTGTTCGCCGTCTTCGTGCCGGCCGCGCTGCTGCTCGCGGCCGGGATCGCCGCCTGGGTGCCACGTGTACCGCGGCACGACGCGAACGTCGACCCGATCAGCACGGTGCTGCTCACCGGCGGGCTGTTCGCCCTGCTCTACGGAATCATCGAGGGGCCCGAACGCGGCTGGGGCTCGGGGCCGGTCATCACCGGGTTCGTGACGGGCGCGTCGCTGGTCACGCTCTTCACGGCGTACGCAAGAAAAGCGCGACGGCCGCTGCTGGATCCCCGCGTCTTCGCCGTTCCGACGGTCCGGGCCGGCGCCATCGGCGTGGCCGTCGGGTTCTTCGCCCTGTTCGGCCTGTTCTTCGTGAACGCCCAGTTCCTGCAGGACGTCAAGGGCTACTCGACGCTGGTCACCGGGTTCGCGACCCTTCCCCTGGCGCTCGGCATGGGCCTGGTCACCCGGCGGGCGGTGCCGCTGACCGAGCGGTTGGGTGCGCGCGCGATGATCGGTTCCGGTCTGACGATCATCGCGGCCGGACTCCTGCTGCTGTCCACGACGGACGCCGCCACGCCGTATCCGCTGTACGCGGTCTACCTGTTCGTGATGGCCGTCGGCATGGGTGCGTGCGCGCCCGCGCTGACCGGCGGCATCCTCGCGGGACTGCCGCCGGCGCAGGCCGGGCTCGGCTCGGGGATCAACTCGGCGTCGCGGGAACTCGGTGCGGCGCTCGGCATCGCGCTGATCGGCACGGTGCTCAACGAGCACCACGCGCTGCGCTCGGCCGCCGATTTCACCGCCGGAATGGTGACGGGTTACCGCATCCTCGCCGGAATCCTGGCTCTCGCCACCGTCGGGGTGGTCCTGATGTGGTCAGACCGTCGCCTTGTAGGCCGGGAGATGCAGGGCGTCGCGAATTGACGCCTGGACCTCCTCGGCCGGCGGCCGTGCGTCGATGTCGTGCACGTACTCCTTGCGGCGGAACAGCTCCAGGACCGGGCGGGTCTTCTCGTTGTAGTCGCTCAGCCGGGCCTCGAGCGCCTCCGGGGTGTCGTCCTCCCGGGTGATCAGCTGGTGGCCGCAGATGTCGCAGCGACCCGGCTCCTTGGGGCGGTCGGCGATCAGGTTGTAGTCCATGCCGCAGTTCGGGCAGAGCCGGCGGCTGAGCACCCGGCGCCGCACCTCGTCCTCGGGCAGCTCGAGGTGGATGACCCCGTCGATGTCGTAGCTCTCCATGAAGAACTCGGCCTGCCGGCCGTTGCGGGGGAAACCGTCGATGACGAAGCCGTAGTTCCAGTCGTGCTGGTCGAGCCGCTCGCGCACCACCGACTCGACCAGATCGTCGCCGACCAGCTCGCCGGCGTTCATGGTGCGGCGCACGTGGGCGCCCAGCTTGGTGTGCTTCTTGACGTGCCAGCGGAAGATGTCGCCGACCGAGATGTGCACCAGGCCGAGGTCGTCGCAGAGAAGCTCGCTCTGGGTGCCCTTGCCGCTGCCCTGAACACCCATGATCACGTACTTGCGCATCGGTTGGCCTCTCTCAGTCGGTCGCGCCGAGCCGCAGTTGACCGGACGCCGGGCGCCCGGTCAACGTAGTGGGGTCGATGCTCCAGGCATCGGCCACCCGGAACACGTCCCGCTCACTGATCAGGACAGTGGTGTCCTCGTCCAGCTGCGCGGGCAGTCCCGCGTCCCGCTCGGCCGGGCCGGGCTCGCCGAACCAGGACGTCACCTCACCGCTCTGCCCCACATAACCGAACGAGCGGATCAGCTCGCCGTCCACGGCCCGCTGCCAGCGATGCAGCTCGGTCACCCGATGGGTGGCGAAGAACTGCACCTCGGTGTGCAACTCGGCGGAGAGCGCGATCACATCGACCGATCCCGCGATGAAGCGGCGGCCGACCGCCAGGGTCCAACGGGTGTCCCGGGCGCCGGGCAGCGGCGGGGTCACCGCCACCCGGTCATCGGTCAGGTGGGCCAGGTCGATGCCCTCGCGCCACGGCACGGGGCCCAGGTCGCGCAGGCCCAGCGCCTCGAGGACGGCGGACGCGTCGTCACCGGCCACCGCCAGCCACGCCTGCTTGCCGCCGAAACCGACCATCACCTCGTTGCCCATGGGCACCACGCTATCCGGAATGCGCGCCGGGCTGTCCGGTCAGGCCCAGCCGTACTCCTTGCGCAGTTTCCCGGCGACCTGGTCGAAACGGCCGCGATCGAGGATCGCGCCCTCCCGGCGGATGCCGGTGTGGTCGACCTCGATCACCCGGTCCAGGCGCACCCAGCTCGGCCGGGACTCGCGGTCCCAGGAGCCCGGGCCCAGCCCGAACCAGTCGCGCTGACCGTCCCGCTCGCTCTGACTGGACAGCATCAGCCCGAGCACCCGGCGCCCCTTGCGCCCGACCACCAGAACCGGCCGGTCCTTACCCTGCGACGCGTCCTCCTCGTAGGGCACCCAGGTCCAGACGACCTCGCCCGGGTCGGCGTCACCGTCGAGACTCGGCGAGTACTCCAGGTGGCGGCCGCGTGGCTTCTCCTGCTTGACGGCCGGCGGCTTGGCCGGTGTCAGCTTCCGGAACAGTGACGTCAGTATGTTGGGCACCGCAGCACTCTAGGCTCCATCGGGTGACCCCGAACATCGAGGCGTGGCAGGCCTGGCATCCCCGCGTCGTCACCGAGCGGCTGGCCGGTGTGGCCACGCCCTGGTACGTCGCCGGCGGCTGGGCGGTCGACCTGCACCTGGGCCGGGTCACCCGGGAGCACGAGGACCTGGAGATCGGGGTGCCTCGGTCGCGGTTCGCCGAGATCGCCGGGCGGTTTCCGGAGCTGGCCTTCTACGTGGCCGGCAGCGGGCGGGTGGTGCCGGCCACGCCGTCCGCCCTCGACACCGAGCATCAGACGTGGGCACTGGATCCGGCGGCCGAGTTGTGGCGGTTCGACGTGATGCGCGAGCCACACGACGGTGACACCTGGATCTGCCGACGCCACGCTCGCCTGCGACGGCCGTACGCGGAAATCGTGCTGACCGGCCGCGACGGAATCCCCTACCTGAGCCCCGACGTGGTCCTGCTCTTCAAGGCGAAATACGGCCGTCCGAAGGACGAGGCCGACCACGCCGTCCTGGCCCCGGCCCTCACTGCCGCCCAGCGCACCTGGTTGAACGCCGCCCTGGACCTGGTCCACCCGGGCCACCCCTGGCGAACCTGACCCGGGCGGCGCTTCCGGGTTACGAGATGGCCATCGGGCCGGTCGTGCCGGTCACCCGCCACCCGCTGCCGGGCTCGTTATGCACGACGTAGGTCAGCCAGGTAGCGCCGAGGCAGGCGACGAAGCCGTTGATACCGACCCGCACCTCGTGGTCGTCACCGTTCACCGTGGCCAGAGTGATCAAGATGCCGTCATCTTTGACCTGCGCGCAGCCGTTTCTCGTCTCGATCACGGCGGTCCGGTCGGGGATGAATGCCACCCGGGCGAGGGCGGAAGTAATTTGGTGCCGGGTGTCCGGCCCGATGGGCTCGCCCCGTTCCGGCTTCCCCATCGGGTCACTGGCGTCCGGATACGCCTGGTCGAGCACGTAGACCGTCTCGAAGGTCCGGTCGGGGAAGGAGTTCTCTGACGGCGTACCGAGGTATCTGCGCAATACCTGCACGTAAACTTCGGCTTCCTTGGCTTCCTCGGCTTCCGCCGGCCGGTCTCCGGCCGACGCATCCGCGGTTGGCGAGGCACTGACCTCGGTTTCGCGGGCACAACCCGCCGTGGCCGCCGCCAGCAGTCCGGCAACGATCGCGATGACAAGCATGCGCCGCATCGAGCACTCCTCCACGCCGTGACCTGAGTTGCCGTCACCGATCGGACGAACGTTGTGCGCATCAGGTTCCGGTCGGGGTGTACGAGAGTCCGCGCCGCGATACCGATGAGGCCCGCAAAGCTGGCCGCTTCTTTCACGATCTACTGCTGTATGCGGCGGCGATCCGGTGCCGTCCGGGCCGATGGTGACACCGCAGCCGACTGACCAGGCCACCGGCGGTGAGTGCGGCCGGCTTCGTCACGGATGGTCAGGACAGCGACAATGCCGACGCGACCGAATGCGCGTTCGCGTTGACCGAGCGCCTCACCGGAGTGCCGATGACCGCCGCATTACTGCACTCGGCAACATACGTCGTCACTGCAGCGACCGGATCGCGGCAGATATGGAGCGTCCTGATCGGAATCCGCTGTGATCAATGACGAAGTCGGCGTAGCTTGCGGATGTGTCCAACTCCCGTCGCGGCCGGTTTCGTTGGCGAACACGCCTACGGCGGAATCTTCCGCAGGTATTCGTTGATTTGGGTATCGCGGGCAAGGCCTCGAGCGACTGCGGGGCCCACGAGTGGTACCGGGCGAACGACGAGGCCGAGCATTGCTACCACTGCTCGGTGGGATACCGGCCATACGATGCCGAGCATCTCGGCTTCATGGATCGCAACCAGATGCGGTCGTGCGGCACGCAGACGTAGCGAGCGACGCGCGGCATGTGCGGATATGGTGAGCGGGTGGCCGCTCGCATCACCGAACTGATCCTGGACGCACATGATCCTGAGCTGCTGGCGCGGTTCTGGTGCGAGGTATTGGGCTATGTCGAACTGCAACGTGACGGCGAGGATATAGAGATCGGTCCGCCCGGGGTTGGTTTCGGCGGCCCGCAGCCCACGATCGTCTTCAACCGCACTGACGAGCCCAAGGCCGGCAAGTTGCGTCTGCACATCGATGTCAACGCCACCGATCGGGACCAGCCGGAGGAACTGGAGCGATTGCTGGCGGCTGGTGCTCGGGTAGCCGACATCGGCCAGACCGGCACGGAGCCATGGCATGTTCTCGCTGACCCTGAAGGCAACGAGTTCTGCCTCCTGAAGCGTCGAGTACCTGAGGTGTAGTAGATCGCGGACACCCGGGACGCCAGCCTCTGTGGGGCCGGCACTTGGCTGGGCAGCAGTCGACGCGATGCGGTCCATGGTGACGGGCGGGATGGGCAGACTTGAGCGGGTGAGCGATTTGATCTGCCCGGTGCGGAGGAGCTGCCGCTTGCGGTGTTGGTGCGGCTGGCGAGGCGGGAGGTCGAGGACGACGACGGCGAAGTTGCGATGCCGGCTCTTTCCGCCCTGCATCGGCGACCGTCTCGGGAGGTCTTCGACCGTGCTGTCGCGCTCGTGAGTGACAGTGACGTCACGCTTCGGGAACTGGGCATGCGGATCCTGCGGGAACTCGGTGATGAACAGCCCGGTGGACGGCGGCCCTTCCGCGAGCAGACGGTTGCGCTGATGCGGGCTCGACTGCGTGACGAGACGTCGCACACCAGGAAGTGATCGGCGAGGTTCGGAGGCTGCTCGGCTACGCCTTCGAGCCGGGCCCGGATCTGGCCGTAAAAGCGTTGGTTCTTTCCGCCCATTTAGATCAAGATGCGCTCGTGGATGCCTATCTGGATACCGAGCGCCTCACTTTGCGTCGCTTCACCGCTGCCGACGCGGATTTGCTGATCGAGCTGGACAGCGACCCGGCCGTCATGCGTTATCTGACCGGTGGCCGGCCGACCACGCCGGAGGAGATTCGCGAGCGCGACCTGCCCAGCATTCTCGCCGGCTACGAGAGGTGGGGCGGTGACCTCGGGCTGTTCGCGGCGCACGACCAGGAGCGCGGTGCGTTCGTCGGCTGGTTTCTTCTGCGGCCGGAGCGGGGCGGGCCCCTGGACGAGGTCGAGCTCGGTTACCGGCTGCGCCGGGCGGAGTGGGGCAAGGGGTACGCGACCGAGGGCTCGCGGGCCCTGCTGACCAAGGCTTTCACGGAGCTTGGCGTGCACACGGTCTGGGCCGCGACGATGGCCCTCAACGACGGTTCGCGGAAGGTGATGGCGAAGGTCGGCATGACGATGACCGGCACGCTCGACACTCCCCCGGACATGCGGATGGTCGAGGGTTCCGAACTCGGGGGCGTGCGGTACGCGATCACCAAGGAGCAGTGGGAACGGCAGTAGCGATGTGGCGGGCCCGCCCGCAGCGGGCGCGCGGAGGGTGAGTTTCGCCTGGCTGGAACTGAGTGCCAGTGGACTTTTCGCTGCGCGTACGGGAAAAGGTCTTAGTTTACGAAGTCCTGGGTCAGCCAGGTTATGCCCTTGCTGTCCCGGACGACGCTCAGGCCGATTCGCTTGAAGCCGGAGTTCAGCAGGTTCTTGCGGTGGCCGTCGTTCGGGGGGACCTCGGCCAGCATGCTGTCGGTCAGGCCGTTGGCGGCCTTGATGATGTCGGCGTCGCTCGAACCGCTGGAGCCGAAGCCGATGTTCTCGCCGGCCGAATTCCATTTCACGCCCTGCGCGCTGAAGCGCTCACCCAGGCCCTGCTCGCCGGAGCACTGGTGCTGGAGGCCGCAACCGTTGATCATCAGCTGGTTGTGCAGGGCGGATGCCTTGGAGAGGTCGGCGTTCAGGGTGAGGATGCCCAGGCCCTCGTCGGCGCGGGCGTCGTTGATGTGCGCCAGCACCGCGTCGAGGATCGCGTCGCCGGTCTTCGGAGCCGAGGCGGCCTTTGTGGCGGTCTTCGTCGGCTTCACGGTCTTCCGGGTGGTGACGGTCTTCTTGGGGGTCGCGCTGGGGGACGGCGATTGGGTGGCCGACGGGGATGGGGTCGGCGTAGTGGACGGGGAAAGCGGCGCGTCGACCGGTGGCGTGGCGTCGGTGGTGGTCGTCGCCTCGGCCAGCGGACGGTCGGCGCTGGCTGGTTCGGCATCGGCATGGCGGCTCAGGCCGATGACCGTGAACCCGGTTCCGATCACCACCGCGGTGGCGCCGGCCACCAGCGTGTAACGGATACGGGACGCGGCGGACATCGACACGGGAGGGCACCTCGGGCTGGTGGGTGGCGGGCAGGGAACGGTGCGACCGGTGGGGACGGCGCCCGTTCACTATGGGTGCGCTGCTCGATGCGCACCGCCCGGCTAATCAGCCCTTAAGAAAAGGATCACGGAGACCTAAAACTCGCCGGCCTTCACGCCCTCGACGAACGAGCGCCAGTCGGTGCGGGTGAACACCAGGGCCGCACCGTTCCGGTTCTTGGAGTCACGGACCGCAACCACCCGCGGCAGGTTCACCGCGACCTCGACGCAGTCGCCGCCGTTTCCGCCGCTGCGGGTGCTCTTGTGCCAGACGGCACCGGACAGGTCAATCATCGGTCTCCTTGATGATCGCGGCGATAAGGTCGTCCGACTCGGCCTGGCTGAGCGCGACCTCTTCGAGTTCGACCCAGATCGATTCGTACGTCTCGACTTCGGCGAGTTTATCGAGGTAGAGGGCTCCGGTGAGGCTCTCGCAATAGATGGTTGTCGGTTCCGGCGAGGCGGTGCCGACGGCCGGGAACTCGAGGATGGTGAACTGGCCGGAGCTGGCCGCCTTGTGCGGGCCCGCCCCGAACGGGATGACCCGGACACCGACGTTGGGCCGGGTCGAGATGTTGACCAGGTGCGCCAGCTGTTTGCGCATGCCGAGCCGGTCGGGAATGCCGCGGCGCAGCACGCCCTCGTCGAGGATCACTTCGAGGCGCGGCGCCGCGGGCCGGTTGCGGATCAGCAGGGATTGCCTTTCCAGGCGTACGGCCACCGCGTTGTCGACCGCGGCGGTGTCCGCGCCGATCCAGTGGCCGAAGACGCACTCGGCGTACTCCCGGCTCTGCAGCAGGCCCGGGATGACGCCCGGCGCGAACGATCGCAGCCGGCCGGCCGCCTGTTCCATCCCGACGTACAGCTCGAACCAGCCGGGGACCACGTCGCCGTACGCGTGCCACCAGCCTTTGGCCTTCGACTCCTGGGCGAGGCCGATGAGCACCTCGGTCATCCGCTGGGTGGCCCGGTACACCGTGCACATCGCGATCACGTCATGCTTGCGGACCGGGACCTCGCCGTTCTCGATCCGGTACATCCGAGCTCGGGAGAACTCCAGCTCCTCGGCGGCGGCCATCAGCGAGATGCCGGCCTGCTCGCGCAGTTGCCGCATGAGGCGCCCGACCTGGCGGCGTGGAACGGTCGACCCGGTCTCGGACATGCGACTCCTCTGTTCGAGTGTCTCGAACGAGACAGTTCAGATGTCTCGATCGATACGGCGAGAATCTCTGTCCGAGATTCCCTTGTCGCTAACCGTAATGAGCTGATCGCTATTAGTGAATGCCAAAATGCGAGTGGCTCTCGCCTCGGTCGCATGATCCAATTAGGATCCTGGCCATGACCGACAGGTTCGACACCGGTGTGGCCCACCCGGCGCGGCGCTACAACTACTGGCTCGGCGGCAAGGACAACTTCGCGGCCGACCGGGAGTCCGGCGACCTGCTCGCGAAGTCGTACCCCGCGGCGCGGATCGCCGCCCGGGCCAACCGGGCGTTCCTCGGCCGCGCGGTGGGTTACCTCGCCGCCGACGCCGGCATCCGCCAGTTCCTCGACATCGGCACCGGGCTGCCCACCGCGGAGAACACGCACGAGGTGGCCCAGCGGATCGCCCCGTCCAGCCGGGTGGTCTACGTCGACAACGACCCGATGGTGATGGTGCACGCGCGGGCGCTGCTGACCAGCACGCCGGACGGCGAGACGCGGTATCTCGAGGAGGACCTGCGCAACCCGGAGAAGATCCTGGAGCAGGCCTCTCTCATCGACTTCAGCAAACCGGTCGGGCTGGTCCTGGTCGCGGTCGTGCACTTCCTGTCCGATCAGGACCAGGCGCGCGAGATCGTGCACACCCTGCTCGGCGCGCTCCCGGCCGGCAGCCATCTCGTGATGACCTGCGCCACCACCGACTTCCTGACACCGGAGCTGAAGGCGAACTGGGACGAGTCGCTGCGCACCGGCCGCTCGGACGTCCACCCGCGCACCCGGGCCGAGTTCGACCAGTTCCTCACCGGCCTCGAGGTGATCGATCCCGGCGTGGTGCCGATCAGTGAATGGCGGCCGTCGGACGCGCAGGAACGGCCGACCCCGGTCGAGGCGTCGCTGTTCGGCGTGGTGGCACGCCGTACTCGGTGAGCAGTTCCCGCTGCCGGGCGCGCGCGGCGGGACCGGGACGACCGGCCGACAACCGGTAACGGGCCAGGCGGTAGCGGACCTGACGCGGCGTGGTGCCGGTGAGCGCGGCGACCTGGGCGACGGTGAAGCCCTCCCGGACGTACCAGTCGCGCAGCAGGTGCTCGGGCAGCGGGTCGTCCCGCGAGCCGACCACGAAATAGGTGCGCGCCGGCTCCAGCACCGAGGCGGCGACCAGGCGCTCGCGCACCGCGTCGGGCGGAAGTCCCAGCTCGGCCGCAAGCTGGGCGACGAGCAGGCCGGCCCGCCAGCGGGCGATCAACTTTTGCTGGGCGACGAACGGGCCGGACCCGGTGATGCCGTAGCGGTGCAGCCACGAGTATCCGGCCGCGCGGCTCAGCCCCAGCCGCTGACCGACCTGCCCCGCCGGCAAACCTTCACCAATCACCCACTGCTGGAGCAGATCGGGGTCGGGCCGCATACCCCTGATCTTGCCTCGTCCGCAATAGTTGCCGCTGAACAATCGTGAGACCCTGGACGGGTGGACTACCCGTGGCTGCACCTGCCCGCGACCGCCGTGGACGAGACGGCCCGCACGCTCCTCGGCTGGCGACTCACCGCGAACGGGGTGACCGTGCGACTCACCGAGGTCGAGGCGTACAGCGGCCTCGGCGAGGACCCGGCCAGCCACGCCCACCGCGGCATGACCGCCCGTAACGAGGTCATGTTCGGCCCGGCCGGCCGGCTGTACGTCTACCAGATCTACGGCATGCACTTCTGCGCCAACATCGTCTGCGGCGAGCCCGGCCGGGCGGCGGCCGTGCTGCTGCGGGCCGGCGAGGTCACCGACGGCCTGGAAACGGCCCGGCAGCGCCGGCCGGCCGCCCGGCGCGACAACGACCTGGCCGCCGGGCCGGCCAAGCTGATGCAGGTTCTGGCCCTGGACCGTACGGCCAACGACACCTCGCTGATCGACGGCACCGGTCCCGCCGTTCTGTCTCCGCCGGATTCGCCCACCGGGACGATCGCCGCCGGACCCCGGGTCGGCGTGACGTCGGCGCTCGACGTGCCATGGCGTTTCTGGATCGCCGGCGACCGGACGGTCAGTGTCTATCGCCGGCACACGCCGCGTCGGCGGGAAACCGCCCCGCGGGGCCGTGCCGGCGGCTAGCGTCCAGACTTGATGATCCCGCATCGGTTGTTGGTCGTTCTCAGCGCGATGTGCTCCGCCGGCATGCTCTGGTCGGCCGTGCTGATCGCCGGCCTGCTCGCCGGCGTGCGCCTCGTGCCCACCCCCGCCGCGGTCGGCGTGGCCGCCGTGCTGACCGTGCCCGGCGTGATCGCCGGCGTGCTCGGCAACCGCTGGGCCTACCGCACCACCCGGCCGCGGGTCCGCTGGAGCCTGACCTCCTGGGTGCCGCCGCACGTGCCGCACTGGGCGGCGATGCTCACCGGCGTGGTCTTCTTCGGCTTCTGGCTGTCGGTGGTTCTGGCGTTCGCCGCCCTGGACGGCCGGGCCGAGATGCGCAACGGCCAGTACGTGATCGAGAACAACGGCCGGACCACCGTGATCAACCAGTCCGACTACGACCGCCAGCTCGACCACGAGCAGCAGATCTCGCTGGGCATCCTGGGGGCGCTGGCGGTGGGTGGCACGTTCATGACCGCCGCCGTCCTGACCCACCACGCGGCCCCGGAGCCCACCCACACCCAGTCGGCCGGCCTCCCCCTCGCCTAGCGAGACCCCAATTCGTGCAGCGAAACCTGGGCTTGGAGATGCACGCGGCTTCTCGGCGGGCGTCCCGCATCGCGGGAGCCCGATCCTGCCGGGCGGGAATCGCCCCACATCCCGAGCCTGACTGCGGCCAAAGAACATGACATGCCGTATATATCTGGTGCTGCCGACGCGGCGCGGCTCGCCCTTGTGGAATAGCGGTGCGGAGCGCGCAACAAGTCCGCAAGATCCACGGTCGGGGCGCCTAGACACCTTTTGAGGTCAGGGTCGCGAGAATCAAACCTTTCCAGTACGGGAGACGCGTCACCAGCCGCAACATCACCCGACCGCC
>NZ_BOQN01000151.1 GCF_018332695.1 Paractinoplanes toevensis | reverse complement strand
ACGTACAGGATCGCGTCGACGGTCGCCCGGCGAGGATGTTTCGGGATACGACCCGGCGACTTGATCAACGGAAGCATCGGTTCCACGATCTCCCATTGCCCGTCGGTCAGGTCCGAGGGATACCGCCGTTCACGCTGCACCACGCCAGCTTCACGGCATCTGCACCCTCGGCAGGGACACGCCGTGCGACACCACTCTCAAACACTCACTTGGTCAAGTAGGCAGCCAGACAACCGGGGAATCGGCTCCGCAACGCCGCCACCATCGCAGGGCGCTTCGCGATCAGCAGCCCTCGGCATTCTCATGGATCTTGAAGCGAGCTAGTTCCATGGTCATCATGAGCGACAAGGTAGCCGTGTGACGGTGACCGCGCGCCCTTGCCGGCCGTGCACCTCGCCCCGGCGACGATGCCGACCGGTACGGCATGCGCCGGCCCGCATGTCAGACGAATGTCAAACCCGTTGACCCATGATGGCGTCCTGTTCGGACCCGGCTGATCGAAGGGTCCAGTCCACGGGGCGGGTCCGGCCGCCGTGACCCGTCACGGCGCCGGCGGGGCTGCCTCCTGGCCGAAGGAGTGCACCCATGGCCCGACCCGCGATTGCCGCCCTCGTGCTGCTGACGGTGACCGCCGGACTTTTCGCACCGTCCGCTCCGGCCGCCGCGGCGCCGGCCGCCGCGGCGCCGGCCGCCGCGTCGTGCCCGGCCGCCGTACCGGACCCGGCACGGGCGATGGCGCGGGCCAGGGCGTGCGGCGTACGGGTCGAGCTGCTCGGCCGGCGCTCGGAACGGGACCAGGTGTTCGCCAACCCGAACGGCACCTACACCCTGGAGACCTCGGCCGTGCCGCGCCGGGTGCGCGCCGCCGACGGCTCGTGGACCGCGGTCGACACCACGCTGCGGCCGGCCGGTGGCACAGTCCGGCCGCGGGCGACGGTGGCCGGCCTGGACTTCTCGACCGCGGGCGCCGGTCCCATGGCGCGGATCGCCACCGGCGGGGGCACGCTGGCGCTGACCGCGCCGTGGAAGCTGCCGGCGCCCGCCCTGTCGGGGTCCCGGGCCACCTACGCCGACGTGCTGCCCGGCGTCGACCTGGTGCTGTCGGCCCGGCCGGAGGGGTTCGCCGAGACGTTGGTGGTGCGGACCCGCGAGTCCCTCGCCAAGCTGCGCACCGTCACGTTCGGCGTGGACACCGGGTTGACTCTCCAGCCGGCCGGCGGCGGGTTCGTGGCCGCCGACGAGCGGGGCCGCACCGTGCTGACGAGTCCGGCCCCGAAGATGTGGGATTCCTCGGGCGGGGCCGGCGGCGTCGGAGTCGCGCGGTCGACGGACGGGCCGGTCGAGGGTGACCGGGTGGCCGGCATCGCGCTGGCGATCGGTAAGCCGGGCCTGACCCTGATTCCGGACCGCGGCCTGCTCGACGATCCCGCCGCCGTCCTGCCGCTCTACATCGATCCGCAGGTGGAGGCCGGCCGCCAGGACTGGGCGATGATCTCCAGCGGCTTCCCGAACGAGGAGTACTACAACTTCGACGGCAAGAGCGACGAGGGGGTCGGCTACTGCGACGTCGGACTCGAGGGCTCGTGCAACCGGAACCAGATCAAGCGACTGATCTGGGAATACGCGATGCCGCCGGCGGTCCAGGGCACCCATGTCCTCGGCGCCACCTTCCGGGCCTGGGAGACGCACGCATGGGACTGCACGGCCGACTGGGTCGAGGCGTGGCAGGTCGGTGCCGTCTCGTCCACGACGAACTGGAGCAACCACGTCGGCACCTGGACCCGGGGCCTGTCCGCGGTCAACATCGCCCGGCGGTCCGGCTGCGCGAACGGGCCGGGCTGGCTGGACTTCAACGTAGGCCCGGCCGTCGTCGACGCCGCCGCCGGCCGGTGGGCCACCGTCGCGATCGGGTTGAAGGCGGGCACCGAGAACAACATGCCGGGTGGCTGGAAGCGGTTCCGGAGCGACGCGCAACTGCTCATCGACTACAACACGGTGCCGCCGGTGCCGGAGGGAACGGCCACGATCGGCACGTCGCAGCGGGTCGGCTGCGACACCGTCGGGCGGGTCAACGCCACCGGCGGCGTCGGGTTCGCCGCCACCGTGACCGACGTCGACGCCGGCGCCACCGTCCTGGGCCGGTTCGAGTGGCAGAACGTGACCGCCGGTGGACCGGTGACGGCCCTGCCCGACACCCCGCTGGTCGCCCCGCCGCACGAGTTCCTGGCCGGCCTGCCCGCCTCGTCGCTGCCCGACGGGCAGACCATCCGGTGGCGGGTGCGAGCCTTCGACGGCCTCGACGACGGCGGCTACACGCCGTGGTGCACGTTCATCGTGGACAACAAGACGCCGGGCCAGCCGGGCATCACCGCCACACAGCTGCCCCCGTTCCCGGCCGCCCCGCCGTCGACCACGCAGGTGGGCTCGCCGGTGACGGTCACTTTCGGCCCGGCGGCCGGCGACCCGGACATCGTCGGCTACTACTACGGGGTCGGCTCGGTGGAGACGGTGCCCACGATCTGGGTCCCGGCGGGGCGGGACGGGCGGGCGTCCGCTTCCCTCGTGCCGGTGACCTCCGGCCTGTCGAAGAACTTCCTCACGGTCGTCGCGGTCGACGTGGCCGGAAACCGCTCGCCGGTGCCACCGACGGCGCCTGACGCGGCCGGGACGCGGCAGTTCCGGGCCAACGCCGCCGCGGCCACGACGCCGGTGCCGGGTGACGCCACCGGCGACGGGTGGGCCGACGTGACCGTGCCGGTCGACGCCGGCGACGGCCAGGCCGCCCTGTGGCGCTGGGCCGCCGGCGCGGGCGGCGGGCTCGCCGCCCCGGCCGCCGTGCAGGACGTCGAGGTCAGATATCCGATCGCGACCACCCGGACGGTGCAGGGCGACTTCGACGGCGACCGGCTCAGCGACGTCGCGGTCCTCACCCCGGACGGCGCGAACGTCCGCCTGTCCGTCCAGCGTTCCACCGGCAACGCCCTGTTCGGCGCGCCGCCGCAGATCCTGACCGGCTGGAACATCAACAACGTCAAGCTGGTGGCGGGCAACTTCGACGCCGACCCGGCCGGCCGGACCGACATCGCCGTCATCCACAACGACGGCAACACGACGTTCTCGATCCGGGTGCTGGTCGCCAACGGCGCACCGGGCGCGCCGACGTTCGCCGCCCCGGCGACCTGGTACACCCACCCGGCCGGCTTCGCTGACTGGGTCAACCTGAAGACCTTCGCGGGCGACTTCGACGGGGACGGCCGGGTCGACATCGGCTACCTCTACCAGTACGCGAACTGCCAGACCAAGATGTGGGTGCACTACGGCACCCCCGGCGGCTTCACCACGGCCGCACTGAAGTGGGACTCCGGCGCCGGGGCGCTCTGCTGGGCGGCGACCGACCTGGTGACCGGCGACTTCGACGCCGACGGGCGGGGTGACGTCGTCCTGCTGAACGACCTCGGTGGCTGCACCACGACCCTGATCCCGTTCTACGGCAACGCCGACCGCACCCTCGGGTCGCCGGGCCGGGTGTGGACGAGCGCCGCCGGCGCGTGGTGCGGCGGCCGGACCGCCCTGTCGACCGCCGGCGCCACCGGCATCGCCGCCGTCCATCGCTGCTGCGCCGGCTTCCAGCTGCGCGGCTACACCTTCACCGCGACCGGGCGGTCGTTCGGCCCGCCGGTGCTCGCCTACCGGGGCGCCGCCGGCCCGCGCGGCACCGTCGCCGACGCCAACCTGCTGATCGGGGCGGCCGGCACGGCGTCCAGCAGCGCACCGAGCGAGTGGGGCTGGTCGCTGCCGGCGGTGACCGACGGCGTCACGGTCGGCGCCGGGTGGAGCTCCTGGTCCCAGGTGGACAACCCGCACACCGAGTGGATCGACCTGGCCCTCCCCGAGCCGGGCCAGGTCGGCCGGGTCGTCCTCTTCCCGCGCAGCGACCCGACAGCCGTCGGCTACAACTTCCCGCAGAACTTCACCATCGAGGTCTTCGACGGCACCGCCTGGGCGCCGGTCGCGAGCCGAACCGGCTATCCCAACCCGAGCACCGCGGACGGGCACCACTTCACGTTCCCGCCGCGCACCGTCACCCGGATCCGGGTGACCGGCACGGACCTGAAACTCATGCAGTTCGCCGAGATCGAGGCGTACTCCGGCTGACCGCAACACCAACGGGGGAGGACAACATGAGATTGAGACGCTCGCCGACCATCGTCGTCGCGACGGTGCTGCTGGTCTCGGCGATCGGGGTGGCACCACCGGTCGCGGCGGCCGCCGCGACCCGCCCGGCCCGCCCGGCCGACCTGGCATCGGTGCCCGGCAAGGACTTCGCGGCGCGCCCGGCGCCGCCGGACCGCACGCCGGCCATGAGATCGGCGCCGGCGGTGCGCTGGCCGTCGACCGCCTCGGCGAAGCTGACGGCTGACAGCCGCACGCCGGCGTGGAGCGGCGCGATGCCGGTCGCGGTGTCGGCCGGCACCGGAGCCGAGGCACCCACTTCGGTGGATGTGCAACTGATCGACCGCACGGTCTCCCGCCGGTCGGGGTACGACCTGGCGGTCCGGCTGGCCCGGGTCGACGGGGGAACCCGGGCCGGCCGATCCCGGGTGTCGGTGCGCTACCACGAGTTCGCCGAGGCCTTCGGGGGCGACTGGGCCCGCCGGCTGCGACTGGTGCAACTGCCCGAGTGTGGCCTCACCACGCCGGACGCCGCGGCCTGCCGGCCGACGGAGCTCGCCACCAGCAACGACGTGGCCGGCGGCGTGGTGTCCGCCGAGGTCGGCCTGGCATCGGCCGGGACGCTGGTCGCGCTGGCGGCCGGGCCGTCGTCGGACGGCGGCGACTACAAGGCGACCGACCTCAAAGAGTCCGGATCCTGGTCGGCCGGCGGCAGCGCCGGCGACTTCACCTGGTCCTATCCGCTGCGGACCCCGCCGGCTCAGGGCGGCCCGGAGCCGAGCGTGGGGCTGGGCTACTCGGCGCAGGCGGTCGACGGGTTCAGCGCGGCCTCCAACTCCCAGCCCTCCGAGATCGGTGAGGGCTTCGGGTGGCAGCCCGGGTTCATCGACCGGGGCTACAAGGCGTGCGTGGACGACGGGCAGGCCAACGTCGGCGACCTGTGCTGGGGCGGCGACAACGCGATGCTCAGCCTGGGCGGCCGGTCGAGCCGGCTGGTCCACGACTCCGCCGCCGGACTGTGGCGGCCGGCGAACGACGACGGATCACGGGTCGAGCGCCTCACCGGACCCGACAACGGTGACGAGGACGGCGAGTACTGGAAGGTCACTACCACCGACGGCACGCAGTACTTCTTCGGCCTCAACCGGCTGCCGGGCTGGCGGGCCGGCACCGATCCGCTGACGAACTCGGTCTCCTACGTGCCGGTCTTCGGCAACCAGGCCGGTGAGCCGTGCAACAAGTCGACGTTCGCCACGTCGAGCTGCCGGCAGGCATACCGGTGGGGCCTGGACTACGTGATCGACCCGCACGGCAACTCGATGTCCTACTTCTACGACCGGGAGATCAACCACTACGCCCGCAACGTGACCGCGACCGACACCCCGGACTACGTGCGGGCCAGCCGGGTCCGGGAGATCGACTACGGCACCCGGCAGGACTCCGGGGCCGACACCGTGTTCGCCGGCACCGCCCCCGACCGCGTGGTGTTCGGCTACGCCTACCGGTGCGTCACGGCCGGCGTGACGTGCACCGAGTCGAATCCGGCCAACTTCCCCGACGTCCCGCTCGACCAGAGCTGCGGGGGCGGGAACTGTGCGGGCAAATACGCACCCACGTTCTGGACCACGCAGCGGATGACCGAGATTCGGACCCAGGTGGCCGGCGGCGCCAAGACCTGGCGGGACGTGGACCGATGGCGGCTGACCCACGAGTTCAAGGACCCGGGCGACGGCAACGCGAAGATCATGTGGCTGAAGCAGCTGCAGCACTGCGGGCTCGCCGGCGGGGAGCTGTGCCTGCCACCCGTGCAGTTCACCCCGGTTCAGAGCGCCAACCGGGTCGACCCGGCCGGCGCGGCCAGCTCCATCATCCGCTACCGGATGTCGTCCATCACCTCGGAGAGCGGGTCGCTCGTCACGGTGTCCTACTACCCGACCGAGTGCGTGGCGGGCAGCAACATGCCCGCGTCGCCGGACGCCAACACCAAGCGGTGCTTCCCGGTCTATTGGATGCCGGCCGGCGCGAGCAAGCCGAAGCTCGAGTATTTCCACAAACACGTCGTGCAACAGGTGTCCACGGTGGACCTCACCGGCGCCGCCCCGGAACAGGTGACCTACTACAACTACGACGCCCCGGCCTGGCACTCCGACGACAACCCGATGATCCTGCCGGCCCGCCGCACCTGGGGTCAGTGGCGCGGCTATCAGACCGTCACCGAAACCCATGGAACGAACGGCACCCCCCAATCCCGTACGGAATTCCGCTACTTCCGTGGCATGAACGGTGACCGGCTCGTCGGCGGGACCCGGACGGCAGCCGTCCCCGACTCCGACGGCGGCACGTCGCCGGACCACGAATGGCTCGCCGGCCAGCTGCGCGAGGAGATCACCTATCTGGGCACCACGGGCGAGGTGATCGGCAAGACGCTCAAGGACCCCTACCAGTTCGGCCCGACGGCGACGCAGTCGCTGAACCAGATCACCACCGAGGCGCGGGTCGTCTCCACCGCGGCCACCACCGTGAAGACCGCGCTGGACGGCGGGCGCGGGTGGCGCACCACCCGGACCGCCAACACGTTCCTGCCCGATCGCAGCGGACGCATCGACCGCGTGGACAACGCCGGTGACCTCGCCACCACCGCCGACGACCAGTGCACCCGCTACACCTATGCGACGAATGCCGCCGGGACGCTGCTCACGAGCCTGGCCCGGGTGGAGACGGTGGCGGTCAACTGCGCCGCCACACCCAACCGCGACACCGACGTGATCTCCGACGTGCGCACCTGGTACGACGGCGCCACGAGCTGGGGCGCCACGGTGACGCGGGGGCTCGCCACCCGGGTCGAACGGCTGGCCGACCCCGGTGGGGGCAACCCGGTCTACGCCGTGCAGAGCCGGACCGCGTATGACGCGAACGGCCGGCCCACCGAGTCGATCGACGCCCTCGGCCGGACCACCACGACCAAGTACACGCCGGCGTCCGGCGGCCCGCTGACCCGGACCGACGTGACCAACGCGCTGCACTGGACCACAGTCACCGATATCGACCCGGCGTGGGGAGTGACCACCCGGGCGACCGACGCCAACGACCGGACCACGCAGGTGGCCTATGACCCGCTGGGCCGGACCACCGGCGTGTGGCTGCCCGGCCGGCAGAGTCCCGCCCTGCCCGACACCGGCTACGAGTACGCCGTGCGCAACGACGGGCCCACCGTGCTGACCACCCTGAAGCTGAACACGGCCGGCACCGGCCAGATCCGCTCCTACGCGCTCTACGACGGGCTGCTGCGCCCTCGGCAGGTGCAGATGCCGGCCAACGGCGGGGGCCGCGTCATCACCGAGACCCTCTACGACAGCCGCGGCCTGGAGGCCAAGCGGCGGCCACCCTATTTCAACGCCGGGTCGCCGAGCCCGCAGTTGTTCGTGCCGACCGGGGACACCGCCGTGCCGGCGCAGACCGTGCTGACCTACGACGGGGCCGAGCGGCTCGACGCCGAGACGTTCCAGGTGGACGCGGTCGCGAAGTGGCGCACCAGGACCACGTACGGCGGCGATCACACCACGACGGAGGCCCCCGCCGGTGGCACCGCGTCGGCCGAGTGGACCGACGCCCGCGGCCAGGTGGTCAAGTCCTGGCAGTACCACGGGAACCTGCCGACCGGCGCCTACGACGAGACCGTGCGGACCTACACCAAGGCCGGCGATCTGGCCTCGGTGCGCGACGGCTCCGGCACGACCTGGCGCTACGCCTACGACCAGCGCCGCCGGCAGATCCGGGACGAGGACCCGGACAAGGGCGCGGTCACCTACACCTACGACGACGGCGATCAGATGCGGACCATGACCGACGCCCGCGGGGTGACCATGGCCTTCGGCTACGACTCGCTGGGCCGCCGGACCACCGCCCGGCTCGGTTCCGCCGACGGCCGGCTGCTCACGTCGTGGAAGTTCGACACCCTCGCCAAGGGCCAACTCACCTCCTCCATCCGGCTGGACGAGGCCGGCAACCAGTACGTCAGCGAGGTCACCCAGTACACCCCGCGCTACCAACCGCTGGGGACGAAAACCACCATCCCGGCCGGCGAGGGCGCGCTGGCCGGCGAGTACACCACGGCGCAGACCTACAACCCGGACGGCTCGGTGGCGACGCGGACCCTGCCCGCCAAGACCGGCGCCGCAAACTTCGGCGGCCTGACTGCGGAGACGATCACCTTCGGCTACACCCCGCTCGGCCTGCCCGACACGGTGACTGGTCTGAGCACCTACGTGACCCAGACCGAGTACCGCCACGACGGCAAGGTGGCCGCGGTGCACTCCAGCGGCGGCCCGGACAAGGACGTGGTGCAGTACATGACCTACGAGCACGGCACCGGACGGCTGGCCGAGCACCAGGTGCTCGCCGACTTCGCGCCGGTCGTGGCGGCCGACACGTTCTACGACTACGACGCCGCCGGCAACATCACGTCAATAGCGGACAAGCTGTCCCCGTACGGTGCCGGTAAGGACGATACCCAGTGCTTCCGGTACGACGGCCTGCGCCGGCTCAGCACCGCCTGGACACCGGCCGACGGTGACTGCGCCGCCGACCCGGCGGCGGCCACGACTGGCGGGCCCGCGCCTTACCTGCGCAGCTACACCTACGCCGCCAACGGCAACCGGCTCAGCGAGACGGAGCAGCGGACCACCGGCAACACGACGAAGACCCTCACCTACCCGGCGACGAACTCGGACCAGCCGCACGCCGTGACGAAGCTGTCGACGGCCGGGCCGGGCGGGACCACGACCGACAGCTACTCCTACGACGCGGCGGGCAACACGGTGCGGCGGCCGGGTGCCACCGACGACCAGACGCTGACGTGGAACCCGGAGGGCAAGCTGGCGAGCGTCACCGAGAAGGGCGCGACCACGACGTTCCTCTACGACCCCGAGGGCGGGCGCCTGATCCAGCGGGACCCGGGCGGCCGCACCCTTTACGTCGGCGGCGTGCAATATCGCGCCACGACCGGCGGCGCGGTCACCGCGACCCGGCTATACCAGCACGACCTGGTCGGGACCGTGGCGAGCCGGGACACCACGAGCGGGTTGTCCTGGCAGGCGACCGACCACCAGGGCAGCGCTGAGATCGCGTTCCGGGCGATGGACATGACCCTGACCCAGCGGCGCTTCGCCCCGTTCGGCCTCGAGCGCGGCACGTCGCCGGCCTGGTCCAACCCGTTCGGCTACGTCGGCGGCGAGCAGGACGCGGCGGGCATGGTCCACCTCAACGCCCGCGAGTACGACCCGAACCTGGGCCGGTTCCTCGCGGTGGACCCGCTCATGGACGTGGGCGATCCGCAGAGCTGGCAGGGGTACGCCTACGCCAACAACACCCCGGTCACCGCCAACGACGCGTCCGGCATGCGGGTGTGCCTGGACGAGTGCGGCGGCGAGGCGGACAAGTACGTCCAGAACGTGCAACGGGAGAAGAAGAAGTGGCGGCAGCACCAGATGAAGCTCTGCCCGCGCAACGTCCCGCGTGAGGACTGCCTGGGTGATTACAAGCCGGCCCCGCGCGGCATCAAGGACAGCCGCAACTACAAGAACGGCACCAAGCTGGTCATTTACCACGACGGCACGGTGACGATCAACGGCTACATGCTTCCGATGGACTACCCCGACCCGTACGCCCTGGCCGACGCGACCGACTCCACGGCGCCGAATGTCAAGCCGGACGGTCGCTACGGGGCGATGAACGACGCCATCCGGGGTGTCGCGGCCGGCTGCGAGGCCATGGACCGCGGTTGCTCGGCGAACTTCCACCGGGCCTTGGAGCAGGACGCGATGACCGTCCAGGGCGATCCCGAGCCGATGGGCACCGTCGGCCTCTGCCTCGGCGGCAGCAACGGCGGGCTCGTGAACGTCAGCGCTTCCGTCTGCGTGCAGATCGACAGCAAGGGCGCGTTCATCTCGGCGACCGGAGCGAGACCGCCCAACCCCTTCGATCCGTCCGACTACAAGAACGGCAGTTATGGCGGGGGCGCCGGAATCGGAGGCGGCATCCAGGTGTCCGACGCCAGGTCGAAGGACAGCCTGGTCGATCAGTTCAGTTATTACGGCGGCGGCGGGAAGTACGGCGGCGAGTACTCCTGGGGCAAGGACGGGGACGGCAGGGACGTCCACGTGGCGTACGCGGGGCGTTCGTTCGGCACCCCGGGCGGGAGCGCGGGCAAGAACTACACCTGGGTGAGCGGCTACGGTCCGCCGTGGACCAAGGCGGCGCTGTGCCCGGTATGCCAGCTCTTCTGACCGCGACCGACCCCCTCCCGGCGGGCCCCCGCCGGGAGGGGCCGGGCGCTACGATATGCAACACCATGGATTTCCTGGTGCTGGGGCCGATGGCCGCCCTGCGGGCGGGACACCGAGTGGACCTGGGCAGTCGTCGCCGTGAGCGATGCCTGCTCGGCTTGCTGCTCCTCGAACCGAGCCGCGCAATCAGCATCGACCGGCTGGTCGGCCTGCTCTGGGAGGGCGAGCCGCCCGCGAACGCGCGGGGCACGCTGAGCAGCCACGTTTCCCGGTTGCGCGGGCTGCTCGACCCGGACCGCGACGGCGGCCACGGCTTCCAGCTGCGCACCCGGGGCGACGGCTACGTCGTCGACGTGCCCCTGGAGAGCGTGGACGCGCACCGGTTCCGGGCGCTCACCGAGTCGGCGGTGACGCGGACCGATCCGGCCGACCGCTCCCGGGTGCTGGCCGAAGCGCTCGGCCTGTGGCGTGGCCCGCTGCTGGCCGACGTGGCCTCCGACTGGTTGCGCGGCCGGGTCGGCGCCGACCTCGCCGAGCTGCGCCTGACCACGGCCGAGGCTAAGCTCGACGCCGACCTGGCCTGCGGGCGCCACGCCGAGGCGGCGGTCGAGATGGCCGGCCTGGTCGCCGACCATCCGTTCCGTGAGCGGCTGGTGTCGCTGTTCATGCTGGCTCTCTACCGCAGCGGCCGGCAGACCGACGCGCTTGCCCTCTACCGCACCGTCCGGGACCGGCTGGCCGAGGAGCTGGGCATCGACCCCGGACCGGGCCTGCGGTCGATGCATGAGGCGATCCTGCGCAGCGCCCCCCACCTCGAACCGGCGAACGCCGGGCCGGTCATGGTCTCGGCCGGCCCAGGTGGCCCGGCCCGGGCTCACCTGCCCGCCCCGCCCCGGCACTTCACCGGGCGCGCCGCCGAACTGGCCGGGCTGACCGCGACCCTCGACGCCGAGCGCACCGACCACGGCCCGGTCATCGCGACGATCGTGGGTCCGGCCGGGGTCGGCAAGACCGCCCTCGCCCTGCACTGGGCCACCGCCGTCCGGGCCCGCTTCCCGGACGGCCAGCTCTACGTCAACCTGCGCGGCTTCGCGATGGACCCGCCGACCCCGCCGATCGAGGTGCTGGGCCAGCTGCTGCGCGCGCTCGGAGTGCCGGCCGAGCGGATCCCGGCCGAGGTGGACGAGGCGGCCGCCGCCTACCGCGGCCAGTTGGCCGATCGGCGGATGCTGGTCCTGCTCGACAACGCGTTCGGCGTCGACCAGGTGCGGCCGCTACTGCCCGGCGGCTCCGGCTGTGCGGTCGTGGTGACCAGCCGCAACCGGCTGGGCGGCCTGACGGCGGTGGAGGGCGCGCACCGGATCGCGCTGTCGCCACTGGCCATCGGCGAGGCGGCTGAGCTGCTGCGGGCGGTGGTCGGCGCGCGGGTGGACGCCGAGCCCGGCGCGGCGGCCGAACTGGCCGAGGCCTGCGGCCGGCTGCCGCTGGCCCTGCGGGTGGCCGCGGCCAACCTCACCGACGACCCGATGGCGCCGATCCGCGACCACGTGAGCGAGCTGCGGCACGGACGACTGAACGCGCTGACCGTCGACGACGATTCGCAGGCGACCGTGCGGGTGGCGCTCGACCTGTCGTACCTGCGTCTGACGCCCGAGGCGCGGCGCCTGTTCCGGCGGATGAGCCTGGCCCCGGGCGCCGACATCGGCGTCCACGGCGCCGGCGCGCTGCTCGGCGTCACCCCGGCGCAGGCGCACCGGGTCGTGGGGTCGCTGGCCGACGCGCACCTGGTCGACGAGCCGCGGCCGGCCCGCTTCACGATGCACGACCTGATCCGGCTCTACGCGGCCGAGCGGCTGGAGTCCGACGAGCCGGCTGCCGGCCGGGCCGAGGCGGCCGATCGGCTGATGGACTGGTACCTGGCGATCGCCGAGGTCGCCTGCCGGCTCGGCACACCGCACCGGCAACGCCCGTCGCTGACGCCGCGCCATCCGCTGGACGACGCACTCGTGCCGGCGCGACTGGAGCCGGTGCTGGCACTGCTCGACGGGGAGCGGAGCCGGCTCGCCGCGGTGACCGGATCCGCCGTCGACCGTGGCGAGCACCGGGCCGCCTGGAACCTCGCCTACCTGCTGGCCGGCTACTACCAGGTGCGCGGCGACGGTCTCGACGGTCTCGCCGTCTACCAGCACGGGCTCGAGGCCGCCGAGCGGATCGGGGACGCCTTCGGCCGGGCGGCGATGCACAACAGTCTCGGCATCACCTACGGCACGCTGCGTCGCTGGGCCGAGGCGGCCGATCATCTGGGGCAGGCGGAGCGCTACTACCGGGAGATGGGCGACGCCGACGGTGAGGCCCGGGTCCTGATCAACCTCGGTCGTGTCCGGTCCGGGCAGCGGCGTTTCGACGACGCCGAGCGCGCCTACGACCGCTCGCTGCGGTTGAGCGCCGACATCGGCGAGCCCCGGCGGGTCGCCCACGCGTGGAACAACCTGGCCATGGTCGACCTGGACGCGGGCCGGCCCGCAAAGGGGGTGCAGCGAGCCGCGCGGTCCCTGCGGCAGTTCCGGGACCAGGGCGACAGCTACGGCCAGGGCATGGCGTTGGACACCCTCGGCCGCCTGCACACGGCGCTGGGCGAGTACGACACCGCGCTGACCTACTTACGGCAGGCCCTGACCGCGTTCCGGGATTCGGGCCGGCGGGAGGCGGAGGGCGAGACGCTGGCCAACATCGGCGCCACCTACCTGCGGCTGGGCGACGCCGGGGCGGCGCTCGAGCACCTCGGCTCGGCGGCGCGGTGCCACCGCAGCGTCGCCGACCCGCACGAGGAGTCGATCGCGCGCCGCCTGCTCGCCGAGGCGCACCTGGCCCGCGGCGACCGGGAGGCAGCGCTGTCCGAACTGGACGCCGCCGGGGAACTGCGCAAGCTGGCCCCCGACGCCGCCGAGGAGGCCACCCTGCGCCGGGTCACGGCAGCGGCTGCCGATCCGTCCCGGGCGTGAGCGTCAGCAGGGGCTCCGTTGCGTTGGGCGATTGCAAGATCGAGGGAAGCTTGACCAGTGAAGTTGTCGATCTGTTCTCGCTCCTGGTCGCCACCGAAGTCGGCGTTCACCGGGTTTCGGTTTCCGCCCGAGGTGATCGTGGTCGCGGTGCGCTGGTACCTGCGTTTCAACCTTTCCTATCGAGACGTGGAGGAACTCCTGGCCGAACGCGGGGTCGAGGTCGACCAGGTGGTCACCGACGCGGCGGCGATCTATCCGGGCGTGCTCGCCGAGCGGATCCCGTCGGCGTGGCACCACGTCGAGCAGTACGTGAACAACCCGATGGAAGCGGATCACAGTCAGCTCAAGCAGCGACTACGACCGATGCGCGGGCTACAAACTGATCGGACAGCGCAGGTGATCATCGCCGGGCACGCCTACATGCAGAACCTTCGCCGCGGCCACTACGAGCTCGGTATCGATGCCCCGCCCGCCGTGCGGGTGGCCACCGCGTTCACAGAGCTCGCCCGGGCAATCTGACCTCGGTAGAGCCGCGGTTCAACGCGTCCACAAATCCGACAACGCAACGGCGCCCTTTCATCGACGGTGAAGATCATCAGCGACCAGAACGAGCCGTCGAGGAGGTTGATGAATACGTCAAGGTTGGCCACCTTCGCCACGATGTCGTCCTCCGGATAAAGCACGAACCGGGCAACGAACGTCGGTTCCAGGAACGTCAGGCACGGGTCGGCGCCGTGTCCATCCGCCAATCCCCAGAACGCCGGGCGGGGCATCCTCATCTGCCGCGATCCGCTCGTTACAGCGAGTCGACCATGAGGGCGGAAGCCTTTATCGGTGGATACGCTGCGCTGATGGCTGAGTTGCCGGAGGCTAGGAGCGTTCCGGTGGTGCGTACAGACTTCACCGACGACGCTGCCTGGGAAGGGATCAAAGAGAAGATCGCGGAGCCGACCGAGGACGGCTTCGGCGCGGACGTGGATTTCGTTGAGGACCACGCGTTGACCGGGCTGGACGAGGCGGCAATCGTAGCCATCTACCCGCGGCGATATCCGCACGATTACCGACACCCGGTGGTGTTCGTGGTCGACCATATCGCCATGTCCATGCCGGAGCACCCGGTGCTGGTCGTCAACCTCAACGCGGGGGTTGATACCCCACCGTTCCGGGCGGTGCCTCAGCAGGTGCAGTCGATCCAGAACAATCTGTCGCTCGCGAATATGGACTACGCGGAGTTCGCGACTTCAGCGGAACCCGATGGTGTCTTTCGAGGTTTCTGACTCAACACGTACGTTGGAGACCCGATCCAAGATCAGGAACACTCTCATATCGCGATGAACTCACTACCCTGCGTTACTGCCGATATCTCCAGTTCGCTGGATCATGCCGAGGTTAGGATGCCGAGACTGGTTCCGGAGGTCTGTTCGGATCCAGACATTCCGCACGAGGGGATTAGATGGGCGCCAAGGACTGGATCCTGATGTATGCCAACAGCGAGATACGTCCGATCCTGCAGTCCGAGCCCACTATGGACCGACAGGCAACGCGGCAGCTCGTGAAGCGACTGTATCCGGGGCGCTCCGTCACGGAGATCGCCGATGGCACGTTGTTCGAGGCCAACCCACCCGATTTGCACGTCTACGCGGCTTGCTTCCCGGATTTGACGGTGGTGTGCACTGGCGACGCTGCCGTGAATCGCCCGTCCGGACTCGGAACGGCCTTCCGGGCCGAGGCCCGCGGCCGAACGCTTCACCTGCACGCCATGCATGGTGTCGTCGATTGGTTCGCCTACGCCATCTGGACGGGCGACGGCGAGCTGAAGCGATCCCTCAGCCTGTCGCCTGACTCGGGCGTCGTGGAGAACATCGGCTCGCCGTTGGCGTTCGAGGGGCCTTACTGGGCCGGCGAGCATGCACTTGAGCCCGAAGACGACGATGAGGACCCATATCCGTTGCCGTTCCACCCGCTGGAGCTGGCCGAAGAAGCGCTTCGAAATCTGTTCGGATTCAACTATGAGGGTATCTACCTCGATGACGATCCCGACTTGGAAAAGACCGTCCTCGCCGGCTACTTGCTGAGTTAAGTCGAGCATCGGTGCCGTACGGATTTGCCGCAGATAACGCGCG
>NZ_BOQN01000150.1 GCF_018332695.1 Paractinoplanes toevensis | reverse complement strand
GTTGAGCATCCGGGCCTCTTCTTGGGCCAGGACGACAACCCGTCGCGCTCGGTCGGTGAACCGCTCGAACATGCCCTCGTGCTCCTCACGTGCCGTGCGCCAATAACTGGCGGGGCCAGCGCACTGGCATCGGTGATGCCGGTGCTGTCACTACTCTATCGCCGCCGGGTGGTCTTGCTGAGCCCTCGTGGCTCCTCGAAACCGTCCGCAACGTTGATTTAGCCAACTTCGCACGCCCAACCGCTGTTCCCCCACCCGAACGAGTACGCGGACAGCGAAATCGCGGACGGACCCGGCGTCCACAGCCTGTGGACAACCCGCTCCACACTTGTGGATAACTCTACGGTCCGAACCTGAAGATCAAGTCAAAAGCAGGGGGGCCCGTCGCGCATCAAGCGCGACGGGCCCCGCAGGTTACGCGTGCCTCAGGCCCGACCGGGGCCCTTCGAGTGGAACTCGTCCACGATCTCCTGCGGGATGCGACCCCGGTCGGAGATGTCCTTGCCGGCCTTCTTGGCCCACTCGCGGATCGCCTTGTTCTGCTCCCGGTCGGCGGTCGCGCCGCCGCGACCACGCGCGGCCCGGCCACCGACGACCACACCGCCGCGGGCCACCTTGGAACCGGAGCCGACGTACGGAGCGAAGACGTCCCGCAATTTAGCCGCGTTCTTCTCCGAGAGGTCGATCTCGTACTGAATGCCGTCGAGCGCAAACTTGACGGTCTCCTCGGCGTCACCGCCGTCGAGGTCATCGACCAGCTTGTGAATGATCTGCTTGGCCACGCGCCGCTATCCTCCCGAACACAGGTTCTCCCGCAACGGTCAAGACAATAACGCCAGAGCGGCGGTATACGTCAATGGCGGGTCGAATATTACTCGGGCCGGACGAGCGGGAACAGGATCGTTTCCCGAATGCCGAGCCCGGTGAGGGCCATCAACAGCCGGTCGATTCCCATTCCCATCCCACCGGTGGGCGGCATTCCGTACTCCATCGCGCGGAGGAAATCCTCGTCGAGCTGCATCGCCTCGGGATCGCCGCCGGCGGCCAGCAACGACTGCGCCACGAGCCGTTCCCGCTGCACGACCGGGTCGACCAACTCGGAATATGCGGTGGCCAGCTCGAAACCGGAGACGTACAGATCCCACTTCTCGGTCAGACCGGGAGTTTCCCGGTGCGCCCGGGTAAGTGGGGCGGTCTCTTCGGGATAATCCCGCACAAATGTCGGCCTCTGCAGGGACGGCACGACCAGGTGCTCGAACAGCTCCTCGGCCAGCTTGCCGTTGCTCCACTTCGGGTCGACGGAAAGGTCGTGCTTTTCCGCATAGCCTGCAAGTTGCGCGCGATCGGTGGTCACCGTGACTTCTTCACCGAGTGCCTCGGAGAGCGAACCGAACAGCGTGACGGCCGGCCACTGACCGCTCAGATCCAACTCGGTGCCGTCGAAGTGGGTCACTACGTGTGATCCGGCGACTGCGAAGGCGGCCTCCTGAATCCACTCCTGAACCTGCTGCTGCATCACGTTGTAGTCGGCGTACGCCTGGTAGGCCTCGAGCATCGCGAACTCGGGCGAGTGACTCGAGTCCATGCCCTCATTACGGAAGTTCCGGTTGATCTCGAAGACCCGCTCGATGCCGCCGACGACGGCGCGCTTCAAAAACAGTTCCGGCGCGATCCGGAGATAGAGATCAGTGTCGAGTGCGTTGCTGTGCGTCACAAACGGACGGGCTGCCGCACCACCGTGCAGCAACTGCAACATTGGTGTTTCGACCTCGAGGAAATTGCGCCGGAACAGCGACTCGCGCAGGCTCCGGACGACGGTCGCCCGGGCGCGCACGGTCTCCCGCGCCTGCGGTCGCACGATCAGGTCGACATAACGCTGCCGGATCCGGGTCTCCTCGGACAGCGGCTTGTGCGCCACCGGCAGTGGGCGCAGCGCCTTGGCGCTCATCGCCCAGGTGTCGGCCAGCACGGACAGCTCGCCGCGCCGACTGGTGATCACCTCGCCCTCGATGCCGACCAGGTCACCCAGGTCGACCAGGTGCTTCCAGTCGGCCAGCGCCTGCTCGCCCACCTTGTCCAGAGAGAGCATGACCTGCAGCTCGGTGCCGTCGCCGTCGCGCAGAGTCGCGAAGCACAGCTTGCCGCCGTTCCGGATGAAGATCAGCCGGCCGGTGATCGCCACCCGGTCGCCCGACGCGGTGTCGGTGGGCAGTTCGGCGTACTTTTCCCGAACTTCCGAGAGCGAGGCGGTGCGGGGCAGGTTCACCGGGTAGGGCGGGACGCCCTCGGCCAGCAACCGCTCCCGCTTCGACCGGCGGACCCGCATCTGCTCGGGAAGGTCCTCGGCGGGGTCAGTTGCGGGCACATTCTGCTCGGTCACGGCACTGCTCTCTGTGGGAACGCGGGTCTTCGACGCAGAAAGCCTACTAAGCGGCCCTCAGACGTTCCGCTCATATACCATCCGGAGGCCGATCAGCGTGATCATCGGCTCGTGCGCGGTGATCGTGCGGCACTCGTCCTTGACCAGCCAGGCCAGGCCGCCGGTGGCGATCACCGCCGACACACTGCCGCCCAGCTCCTCGGTCATCTGCTCGACGATCCGGTCGACCTGCCCGGCGAAGCCGTAATACATGCCGGACTGAAGGCACTCGACGGTGTTCTTGCCGATCACCGAGCGCGGCTTGGCCGGCTCGACCTTGCGCAGCTGGGCCGCGCGGGCCGCGAGTGCGTCGAAGGAGATCTCGATGCCCGGCGCGAACGCACCGCCGAGGAACTCGCCCTTCGCGCTGATCACGTCGAAGTTGGTGGTGGTGCCGAAGTCGACCACGATCGACGGTCCGCCGTAGAGGGCGTGCGCGGCCAGGGTGTTGACCACCCGGTCGGCGCCGACCTCCTTGGGGTTGTCGATGGCCAGCTGTACGCCGGTCTTCACGCCCGGCTCGACGATCACGTTGGGCAGCTCGCCGTAGTACCGGCTCAGCATGGTGCGCAGGGTGCGCAGGGCGGCCGGCACGGTGGAGCAGGCAGCCACCCCGGTGATCTCCACGGCGTCGCCGGCGAGCAGCCCGCGGAACATCAGGCCCAGCTCGTCGGCGGTGGACCGGGAATCCGTCTTGATCCGCCAGTTGTGCACCAGCTTGTCGCCGTCGAAGGTCGCCAGAACGGTGTTGGTGTTACCGATGTCGATACAGAGCAGCATCAGGGCCTCAGGTCCAGAGCGATGTCCAGGATCGGCGACGAATGTGTCAGTCCGCCCACCGACAGATAGTCCACACCGGTCGCGGCATAGGCCTCAACGGTCTCCAGTGTGAGATTTCCGGTGGCCTCCAGCTCGACCCGGTCGCCGACCGCTTCCACGACCGTGCGGAGCAGCTCAGGGGACATGTTGTCGCACAGGAGGAAGTCGGCGCCGGCCTCGACCGCCTCTTCCGCTTCGGCCAGGGTGGTCACCTCGACCTGGACCGGCACGTCCGGGAACTTCTCCCGAACCAAGCGGTAGGCCGCGGTGATGCTGCCCGCCGCCAGCTTGTGGTTGTCCTTGATCATGGCGACGTCGTACAGGCCCATCCGCTTGTTCGTGCCGCCGCCGGCCCGCACCGCGTACTTCTCCAGCGCGCGCAGCCCCGGGGTGGTCTTGCGGGTGTCCAGCACGGTCGCCTTGGTGCCGGCCAGGATGTCGGCCCATCGGCGGGTGTGGGTCGCCACCCCGGACATCCGGCAGAGCAGGTTCAACGCCGTGCGCTCCGCGGTCAGCAGTGCCCGGGTCGGGCCGGTGATCACGGCGAGCACGTCGCCACGGCGTACCCGATCGCCGTCCTTGATCTTCGCTTCGAAGGTCGCCGTGCCGCCGGAGGTGGCGGCGAAGACCTCGGCCGCCACCGCGAGCCCGGCCACCACGCCGTCGGCCCGGGCCACCAGCTCGGCCGTGTCGGTCTGCCCGGCCGGGATGGTGGCCTCGCTGGTCACGTCGCGCGGCGGGTCGCCCAGGTCCTCACCGAGGGCGGTGAAAACGATCCGCTGCACCTCGAAAGGATCGAGAGTCACGCCATCTCCTCGAAGGTCTGGGTGAGCCGCCCCTTGGGGCTCAGTCCGTTCAGCAGGTGGCCGCGCCACTCGTCCTCGGCCACCGGGAAATCCTCCCGCCAGTGACAGCCGCGCGTCTCCCGCCGCGTCTGCGCCGACGCCACCAGCGCGGACGCCACGGTCAGCAGGTTGGTCGCCTCCCAGGCCGCGTTGTGCGGGGTGGTGCGCTGCTCGGCGAGGCGGCTCAGCTCCTTGGCGGTGCCGGCCAGCGAGTCGGCCGATCGCAGCACGCCGGCGCCGCGGGTCATCGCCCGCTGCACGTCGGCGCGGATCGCCGGATCAGCCACCCAGGCCGGCGTTTCTCTGACCGGAGCCGGCTCGGCCTGCGGCGGCAGGTCGCGGGCGATGTCGTCGGCGATCCGCCGGGCGAAGACCAGGCCCTCCAGCAGCGAATTGCTGGCCAGGCGGTTGGCGCCGTGCACGCCGGTGCAGGCCACCTCGCCGCAGGCGTAGAGCCCCGGGATGCTGGTGCGGCCGTGCAGGTCGGTGCGCACGCCGCCGGAGGCGTAGTGCGCGGCCGGCGCGACCGGGATGAGCTCGGTGGCCGGGTCGACGCCGGCCGCCCGGGTGGACGCCACGATCGTCGGGAAGCGGTGCTCGAGGAACTCCCGGCCGAGGTGCCGGGCGTCCAGGTAGACGTGGTCGGCGCCGGTGGCCCGCAACACCCGGTGGATGCCCTTGGCCACCACGTCGCGCGGCGCCAGCTCGGCCAGCTCGTGCTGACCCACCATGAACCGTTTGCCGCTCTCGTCGACCAGGTGGGCGCCCTCGCCGCGGAGCGCCTCGGAGATCAGCGGCCGCTGCACCGAGGTGACCGCCGCGCTGACGAACGAGGTCGGGTGGAACTGCACGAACTCCACGTCGGTGACGACCGCGCCGGCCCGCATCGCGAGGGCCACCCCGTCGCCGGTGGAGACCGACGGGTTGGTGGTGGACGAGTAGATCTGCCCCATCCCGCCGGTGGCCAGCACCACGGCCCGGGCCAGGATCGCGCCCACGCCGTCGGCCGAGCCCTCGCCCAGCACGTGCAGGGTGAGCCCGCAGGCCCGGCCGTCGGCGCCGCGCAGCAGGTCGAGGACCAGCGCGTGCTCGACCAGGCGGATCCACGGGTCGCGGCGCACCGCCTCGTGCAGCGCCCGCTGCACCTCGGCACCGGTGGCGTCGCCGCCGGCGTGCACGATCCGGTCGGCCCGGTGGCCGCCCTCGCGGGTGAGCATCAGCGAGCCGTCCTCGTGCCGGTCGAACTCCGCGCCGATCCGCATCAACTCGCGAACCCGGGCCGGGCCCTCCTCGACGAGAACCCGCACGGCGGCCGGGTCGCACAGCCCGACGCCGGCGATCTCGGTGTCGTTGGCGTGCGCGGCCGGGGTGTCCAGCGGATCGAGCACCGCGGCGATCCCGCCCTGGGCCCATCGGGTGGAACCGTCGTCGATGTTCACCTTGGTGACCACCGTGACGTGCAGCCCTTGTTCCCGCAGGTGCAGGGCGGCGGTCAGGCCGGCCACGCCGGAGCCGACGACCAGCACGTCGGTGGTCTCGCTCCAACCCGGGTCGGCGGCGGCGAGCCGGCGCGGCAGCTCCGGAAGGTCGGCGAGAAGTGACATCTGCTCAGTACACCCCGCCGGTGACCGGAGCCCGCCGCGGGGGCGGGCTCAGTGGTGGGCATTACTTGTACTGGATGGGGAGGCTCTTCGGGCCCTTGCCCTTCAGGGTCGAGCTCAACTCGGCGCCGTCCAGCCAGAGATAGCAGCGTACGCCGAAATCACCGAGCGCCCATACGTCTGCGTTGCCGGGCAACGACACCACGCCGGTGCGGAATTGAAGATCGGCGTCGTTGGGCACGCCGACGTAACCGGCGATCAGCCCGCGGCATCCGTCGTGGAACTTCGCCCAGGTGGCGTCGTCCTTGGGGAAAGACAGGTCCTTCGCGTACCAGACGCCGACGTACTCGGCGTTGTGCTTGGCGTCGCAGGCGACGGCCGGCATGCCGGCGATCGCGCCGGTGCTGTCCTGGGCCACCGCGTAGCAGGTGAGCATCAGCTCAGACGTGCCGTCGGCGAGCACGCTACGGAGGCTGCCGACCCGCTGCACCAGGCCGCCGTCGTCCTCCACCGTGCTGAGCTCGACCGCCTCGCAGCGGAACCAGCGCGACCCGCCGGTCCAGGCGGCGGCGGTCGGGTGGGTGACGCCGATCCAGAGGCGGGCGTTGCGCCAGGGGCCACCGACGTAGGTGGTGGTCTTCTCGTCGCAGACCTTGTAGGCGGTCGCGGCGCCGGCCGAGCCCTCGGCGGGCGGCGACTCGGCATCGGCGGCCGGCGACTCGTAGGTGCCCACGTAGACCGTCTCGGTCCGGTGCCGCAGCTGACAGTCCAGCTCGTCGTAGGTGGAGCGGGCGCCGATGGCGTTGAAGGTGGCCCCGTGACAGGTTCCGGCCGCCGGCTCGAACGCGGTGGCGGCCGCCATGACGGACCATCCGTTGGTGAGATCGCCGTCGACTCCGCCCGGTGCGGCGCACGCGGTCACCACCATCACCAGGGCAGCCGAGAAACCCAGCCGGATACCCAGGTGTCGCATAGCCCGTGAACTCCCGTCGTTTTCGCCCGGAATTCCGATGATAAGGCGATTTAAACAACGAAAGGCGAAAACCCCGGTTTGTGTACGTGGTGAGCGCTAACGCCGCACGAGGTGCACCGCGACGTTGTCGATCAGACGGGTGGTGCCGACCTTCGCCGCGACCAACAGGCGGCCCGGCCCCTCGGCGGGCGCCGGGCCGAGATGGAGGTCGGTCAGCGCCAGATAGTCGACCCGGACGGACGGCTCCTCGGCGAGAAGCTTGGTGGCGGTCGCCAGCACCGCCTCGGCGTCGGTCTGCTCGGCACCGAGCCGCAGCGCCCGGGACAGGGCCAGCGCGGCCCGCCGCTCGTCCGGCGACAGGAAGCGGTTGCGGCTCGACATGGCCAGGCCGTCCGGCTCGCGGACGGTCGGCACGCCGACGATCTCGACGCCCAGCTCCAGGTCGTGCACCATCCGGCGGATCAGGGCCAGCTGCTGGAAGTCCTTCTCGCCGAAGAACGCCACGTCCGCGCGGGTCAGCAGGAGCAGCTTCTCGACCACGGTGAGCATGCCGGCGAAGTGCCCGGGACGGCTCGCGCCCTCGAGCAGCTCGCCGATCGAGCCGGCGTTCATGGTGATCTGCGGGGCGCCGCCCGGATAGATCTCCTCGCGGCTCGGCGCGAACACCACCGCCACGCCCTCGGCCCGGCACGCCTCGACGTCCGCCTCGAGCGTGCGCGGGTACTTCGCGAAGTCCTCGTTCGGCCCGAACTGCAGCGGGTTCACGAAGATGGTGACCAGCACGAACGCCGACCGCTCGCGGGCCGTCCGGATCAGCGTGCGGTGCCCCTCGTGCAGGGCACCCATGGTCATCACCACGGCGACCTCGCCGGGAGCGGCGGCCACCGCGGCCGCGAGCTCCGCGCGGGTGTGGATCACCTCGGTCACAGCGCACTCCCCACCGTGGCACCGGACAGGACGTCCATCAGAAGGGCCGCGTCCTGCGGGCGCAGGCGGCCGGAAGCGATCGCGCGGCCCGCGGTGCGGCGGGCCAGAGCGAGGTAGGTGCCGGCGGCGTCGGCCGGCATCCGGTCCAGATGCTTGGCCACCGTGCCGGCGTCGCCGCGGGAGACCGGGCCGGTCAGGGCGGCGTCACCGAGCCGCAGCGCATTGTCGAGCGCCGCCCGCAGCAGCGGGCCGAGCACCCGCTCGGTGTCCTCGACACCGGCCGCGCGCAGCAGGTCGGCGGCCTCGTTGACCAGGGTGACCAGGTGGTTCGCGCCGTGCGCGAGGGCCGCGTGGTAGAGCGGGCGGCTGTCCTCGGCGATCCACTCCGGGATGCCGCCCAGGTCGGCCACCAGCCGGGTGGCGAACGCCCGATCCGGCGTGGTCACGCCCCAGGCGATGCCGGGCAGCCGGTCGAGGTCCGCGTCGGCGCCCGTGAAGGTCATCGCGGGATGCAGGGCCATGCCCTGCACATCGCCCAGAACGGCGAGTCCATGAGCGCCCGAGGTGTGCGCCACGACCTGACCGGGCCGCAGGGCGCCGGTGGTGGCCAGTCCGGCGACCACCCCACCCAGCGCGTCGTCCGGCACCGCCAGCAGCAGAAGATCGTCGGCGGCCCGGGCCACGTCGTCGGCCGGCAGGATCGCCGCCTCGGGCAGCAGCCGCGCGGCGCGATCACGGGAGGCCGCGGAAACCGCCGCCGCGGCCACGACCCGATGGCCGGCCGCGTTCAGGGCGGCGCCGACCACGGCGCCTACCCGCCCGGCGCCGACGACACCGACGGTGAGGGTGCGTTTCATATGCGGATCCAGTCCTCGAGATGGGGTACCGGTCGGGGCAATTGTGTGCACCCGTAACACGCCCGTGACAACAACGTGTGGTCAACTGCACGGCCGCCGCGCGGCCTATGGTGAGGGTGTGACGGGATGGCGCGCGGCGATGGCCGCCGGGCTGTACGGGCCGGCGGGTTTCTTCACGCGCGCCGCCACCGGTCCGGCCGAGCATTTCCGGACCAGCGTGCACGCGTCGCCGCTGTTCGCGGGCGCCCTGCTGCGGCTGGTCGAGCGGGTCGACGCGGCCCTCGGCCACCCCAAGGTGTTCCACCTGGTCGATGTCGGCGCCGGTCGTGGCGAGCTGCTCGGCATGCTCCGGCAACTGCTGCCGCCGCGGGTCCGGATGACCGCCGTCGAGGTGGCGCCCCGGCCGGCCGGGCTCGATCCGGCGATCGCCTGGCGCCCGGACATCCCCGGCGACATCGTCGGCCTGTTGATCGCGACCGAGTGGCTGGACAACGTGCCGCTCGACGTGGCCGACGTCGACGACCACGGGCGGCTGCGGAAGGTGCTGGTCGACCCGGCCACCGGCCTCGAATCGCTGGGCGGGCCGGTCGACGCGGCCGACCTGTTCTGGCTGAGCCGGTGGTGGCCGCGGCCCGGGCGGGCCGAGATCGGCTGGACTCGCGATGCCGCCTGGGCGGACGCGGTCGGGCAGGTGCGGCGGGGCTGCGCGCTCGCCGTCGACTACGGGCACCTACGCGCGGTCCGGCCGCTCGACGGCACCCTCACCGGATTCCGGAGCGGACGACAGGTGATGCCGGTGCCGGACGGGACCTGCGACGTCACGGCACACGTAGCGATGGACGCGGTGGCCATCGCTACGGGTACCCCGTACGAAATGATCACCCAGCGGGAGGCGCTGAAAGCGCTCGGGATCGACGGCGCCCGGCCACCGATTGATCGCGCCCGTAGTGATCCGGGCGGATATGTGCGGGCGCTGGCGGCGGCCGGCGCCGCCGCCGAGCTGATCGAACCGGGCGGCCTCGGCAGCCATTGGTGGCTGCTGCACACGGTCGGTCTGAATTCACATGGGAGCATGCTCCAGTGACGGATGCGCTGCGGGAGATGACGGTCGGGACCGGTGCCGGGCTCGACACGGCCGACATGGTGCTCAACATCGGTCCGCAGCACCCGTCCACGCACGGCGTGCTGCGGCTCAAGCTCACTCTCGACGGCGAGCGGGTGGTGACCTGTGAGCCGATCGTCGGCTACATGCACCGCGGCGCCGAGAAACTGTTCGAGGTGCGCGACTACCGGCAGATCATCATGCTGGCCAACCGGCACGACTGGCTGTCCGCGTTCGCCAACGAGCTGGGTGTCGCCCTCGCCGTCGAACGGTTGATGGGCATCGAGGTGCCGGAGCGCGCGATCTGGCTGCGCACCGCCCTGGCCGAGCTCAACCGGGTGCTCAACCACCTGATGTTCCTCGGGTCCTACCCCCTGGAGATCGGCGCGATCACGCCGATGTTCTACGCGTTCCGCGAGCGGGAAACCCTGCAAGCCGTCATGGAAGAGGCCACCGGCGGCCGGATGCACTACATGTTCAACCGGGTCGGCGGCATCAAGGAGGAGGTCCCGGCCGGGTGGACCACCCGGGCCCGGCAGGCGATCAAGACGGTCCGCAAGCGACTGCCCGACCTCGACAACGTCATCCGCAAGAACGACATCTTCCTCGCCCGCACCGTCGGGGTAGGGGTGCTGACCGCCGCCCAGGCCGCCGCCTTCGGCGCGTCCGGGCCGGTCGCGCGGGCCTCCGGGCTCGACTTCGACCTGCGCCGAGACGAGCCCTATTTGGCGTACGACCAGCTCACCGTGCCCGTGGTGACGAAGAAGAGCGGTGACTGTCACGCCCGGTTCGAGGTGTTGCTGGACCAGGCCTACGTGTCGCTCGACCTCGCCGAGGAGTGCCTGGACCGGGTCGACAAGATCTCCGGACCGGTGAACGTACGCCTGCCGAAGGTGGTCAAGGCACCCGAGGGCCACACCTACGCGTGGACCGAGAACCCGCTCGGCATCAACGGGTACTACCTGGTGTCCCGAGGCGAGAAGACGCCGTGGCGCCTGAAGATGCGCACCGCGTCCTACGCGAACGTGCAGGCCCTGGCCACGCTGATCCCCGGCTGCCTGGTCCCCGACCTGATCGCCATCCTCGGCTCGATGTTCTTCGTGGTCGGCGACATCGACAAGTAGGACCTACCGGCGGCCGTAACCCTGCACGTAGCGCTCGTCGGGCTGCCAGCCGTCATACTCGGCGAAGTCGGCGAGCGACCCGATGTTGGTGTCGTTGGCCGAGGGCCGGTGCCGCCGAGCGCGATAGTTGGGGTCGCCGGTGGTGAGCGGCCCTTCGTAGCCCCCGTCCAGCCCGTAGCCGTCCGAGTCGAGGTCCCCCTGCGACGGCCCATAGGCGCCGTCGTCCGGACCGTAGCCGTCGTCACCCTGCGCGTAGCCGCCCGCCGCCGGGCCATAGCCGTAGTTCGACGGCCCGAAGCCATTGCCACCGGGGCCGTGTCCGCTGATACCCGGGCCGTGTCCGCTGACACCCGAGCCGTGCCCGCTGACACCCGAGCCGTGCCCGCTGACACCCGGACCGTGCCCGTTTGCACCCGCGCCGTGCCCGTTGCCGGCCGGGCCGTAGCCGCCGGCGCTCGCGGCGTAGCCGCTGCCGGCCGCGCCGTGCCCGTTGGCGCCCGCGCCCGGTTCGTTGCCGCCCGCGCCGAAACTGTTCGCTGCCGGGCCCTGGTCGTCGCTGTCCCCGCCGTAGCCGTTCGCGGATGGCCCGTAACTGTTGCCGGACGAGTCGAAACCGTTGGGGCCTGGGCCGGGCCGGTCGGCGTCTCGGCCATAGCCGTTCGCGGGCGGCCCGTAGCCGTTGCCCGACGGGCCGAAGTTGTTGGCGACCGGACCGTAGGCGTAGTCCTCACCGGCCGGGCCGAAGCCGTTCGCGCCGGCGTAGCCGTAGTCGGTGCCGTAGGCGTCGTAGCTCTCCCCCGCCGGGTCGTAGCCGTCGTCGTAACCGGGCCCGGCGCCGTAGCCGTTGGCCTGGGGCACGCCGTAGGAGCCGCCCGGGTAACCGGTGGCACCGGGCGGCACATCGGCGTAGCCGTTGCTGGCGCCGAAGTCGCCGTCCAGGGACTCCGAACGGCCGTACTGGACGCTGCCGGGACGGACCGCGGCCGCGGCTCGCGGCGGGGCCGGCGAGGAGGGTGGCACGGGCACCGAGGCGGCGCCCCGCTGGCGCGGGATGGCGGCGGAGGCCACACCGGGGACCGGGCGGCTGCCGCTCGTCCGGCCGGGCTCGCGAGGGTCGCCGGTGGACATACCCGGCTCGCGACGCCCGTTAGGCCCGAACCCGGGACCAGGAGCGCCGGGGCGGGAGCTGCCGGGACCGTTGGCGGCGCGACCGGCGGGGCCGACACCGTTCGGGCCCGGACCACCAGGACCCATGCCGTTCGAGCCGGAACCACCAGGGCCGGGGCCATTCGGGCCGGGACCCCCGGAGCGGGGGCCACCTTGGCCGAAGCCGTTCGGGCCGGGACCGCCGGGGCCGGGGCCGTTCGGGCCGGGCTTTGCCGGGCGGGCCGTGGCGACGGCGGCTCCTGCTGCTGCTGGGGCTGGGACGCTGGCGCGGCCTCCGCCGGCGAAGGCCGGGTCGGGCTGGGGGCGGCGGGGCGGTGGGCCGGCCGGGAACGGGTCGTCCTCGGCGGCCATGGGGGCGTCCTGGAAGAAGCCGGAGCGCTCCTGGGCCGGGGGCGCGGCTGGGGCCGTGGCCGCGGCGCGGCCGAACTCGGCGCGCAGTTGTGCGCGCAGGGCCTGGACCTCCTCGGCGACGCGGTCCTCCACGTGGCCCTCTTGCAGCACCGGGTCGCTGCGGATCAGGACCGACGAACCGACCAGCACGACACTCACGGCGATCAGCAGCACGGCGAAGCGCACCGAGTTCGAGCTTTGACCGAGCAGCACGACGACCGCGGCCAGTGGCGCGAGCAGTACGCCCGCCCAGATCAGGCCGCGGAGCAGTCGTGAGCTGTGCCCAGCCCCAGGGTCCCTCTCCGGCATGGGCGCCCATGCTACCGAGAGTGGGCCAGGGACGAAATGGGCAAACGCCGGGTTTCAAATGTGCTGAAACCCGGCGTTCTCCCGACAAATGTCAGCCGGCAGCTAGGGCGCCGTCCGAGCTGAACACCAGGCCGACGCTGATCGTGCCCTGCTTCAGCGCGGTCTTGGTGAGCGGACCGCCCGCGTCCAGGGTGGAGAACTTTCCGGCCTGGAAGCTGTAGACGTCGACGAGGCCCTGCTGGCACTTCGGCCGCTGCGGGCACTCGGCCGGGCCGCCGAGCACGGTCGCCGCGCCGGAGCACTTGGCGGCCAGGTCGGAGAGGGTCTTCACCGAGTATTTGTCGGAGAAGGCCGTCGTGGTGGCGAAGGCGTTCTGGTCCTGCGCCTGCGAGGGCGCCCCGAAGACCAGGCCGACCTTGGCGCCGAGCGCCGTGAGGTTGGTGACCGTGGTGGTGAGGTCGGTCGAGGACGGGTCCTTCGCGTTCTTGTCGATCTTGCCGGACAGGAACGTGGCCAGGGTCGCGGCATACTCCGGGACGACGTCGATGTCGCCCTTCTCCAGCGCGGGCTCGTACAGCTCGCGGTTGCCGATCTGCTGGACCTTGACCTTGTAGCCGGCCGCGGTCAGCGCCAGGCCGTAGATCTCGCCGAGGGTGGCGTTCTCGCTGAAGTTCGCCGCGCCGACCGTGATGTCGCCGCCCGGGCCCTTGGCCAGGCCGGCGGCGATGTTGTTGGTCGTCACGAACTCCTGGGCCGCCGCCTTGGAGGATTTGCGGTCGATGTCGACCGCCTTGTTGAGCGCGATGAGCTTGGTGGTGTCGAGCGCCGCGGACACCTTGTCGAGCGCCGCGATCAGCTGCGGCGAGGACGACTTCTGGTTGATCGCGGGGATGACGTTGTCGGTGTTCTGCAGCTTCTTGTCGTCGGTCAGCACGACCAGCGAGTCGCCGGCGACCGGGGCGCAACCCGCGCCGGCGGCCGACGAGGCGGGCGCTTCGGTGCCGGAGGAACCGGCGTCGCCGCAGCCGGCGAGGGTGACGACGGCCGCCGTCGCCGTGGCGGCCATCAGGAGCAGGTGTCGACGCATACTGCCGCCTTCTGTGTCCCGGCGTGGCCAGGGTGGCCGCGCCGCGTGTCCGACGGGCAGCCGGAGTGCTTGCCCGTACACCCTGCAAGGTCTACCCGGTGGGTATGACAACTTCTTCGAAAGATGCGGGTCCGTTACGTGGAGGTAACCGGACGAGCGACCCGCCGGCGCCGCACGGTCCGCAACGGACGGGGCGTGACCAGGCGTTCTACCCCCGCGAAGACCGCCTCGACGAGGAGTGCGAGGAGCACCACAGCGATGCCGCCGGCCACGATCTGGTTGCCGCCGACGTTGATGCCGAGTCCGAATCCGGCCGTGATGATCTGTCCGAGCCCGCCACCGTTGACAAACGTCGCGAGCGTCGCGGTCGCCACCACCTGCACGGCGGCGGTCCGCAGGCCGGACGCGAGGTAGGGCACGGCCAGCGGCAGTTCGACCCGGCGCAGCAGCTGCCCGCCGGACAGGCCCATGCCGATCGCCGCGTCCTTGGTCTCCGGATCGACCGACCGCAGCCCGGTGTACGCGTTCGCGAGCAGCGGCGGTACGGCGAAGACGGCCAGCGCCAGGATCACCGGGAGCTTGCCGAAGCCGATCGGCGTCAGCGGCAGGATGGTGAGCAGCGCGAGAGTGGGAACCGCGCGAGTGAGGTTCGCCACCGTAATCACCACGCCGCCGCCCCGGCCCCGGTGTCCGAGCCAGATGCCGAGCGGCAGGCCGATCGCGCAGCCGATCAGCACCGCCCAGAAGGTGATCACCAGGTGCTCCTGGAGCCGGTCGAACAGGCCGCCCGGGTTGGTCCAGTTGAGCGGGTCGTTGAGCCAGACCAGCCCGTCCCTGAAGTAGTTCACGCGACCCTCCTGCGGCTCCACGGGGTGAGCAGCCGGCCCAGGCCGACCAGAGCCAGGTCGAAGATCAGGGCCAGGCCCACGCAGAGCACCGTGCCGGTGGTGATCTCGGCACGGTAGAAGTTGTTCCAGAAGCCGCCCATGATCAGGTCACCGAGGCCGCCCTGTCCGATGATCGCGCCGATCGTGACCAGCGCCACGGTGGAGACCGTGGCCAGCCGCAGGCCGGTGATGATGCCGGGCAGCGCGAGCGGCAACTCGACGTGCCAGAGCCGCCCGAACCGGCCGTAACCCATCCCGGCGGCGGCGTCCCGGACCTCGCTGGGCACCTGGGTGAGACCGGTCAGGGCGTTCCGGATCAGGAGCAGCAGGGCGTAGAGCACCAGGGCGATCAATACCGTCGCGCGATTGGTCGCACCGAGCAGCGGAGCCAGCAACGCGAGCAGCGCCAGCGACGGAATCGTGTAGAGGACGCCGGAGAGTGCGAGAATCGGCCCGGTCAGCGGTCTGATCCAGTAGGCGACGACGGCGAGCGGCACGGCCACCAGCAGCGCGATGACCACGGTTTCCAGGGTGATCCCGACGTGGAAACCGAGCTTCGACAGGATGGTGCCGGCGTTGTCGTTGACGTACTGCCACGAGAACCACGGATTTCCCGGCCCGTCATCGGCGGGTGCGGCCAGCGGCGTGGAGGCCGCCGGTACCCACGACAGGAAGGACATACGTGGACGCTACCGCGATCAACGAGTCCGGGCCCGCCCGGAGCGCGGCCTCGATCACGTTGGAGAACATCGGCAAGACCTACCCGGACGGCACGGTCGCGGTCGGCGACTTCAGCCTCCAGGTGGGCGCCGGTGACCTGGCCGTACTCATCGGCCCGTCCGGCTGCGGCAAGTCCACGATCCTCCGGATGATCAATCGGCTGATCGAGCCGACCGGCGGCCGCATCCTGATCGACGGCCAGAACATCCTCGACCGGAACCCGGTCGAGCTGCGCCGGCACATCGGGTATGTGATCCAGAACGTCGGGCTCTTCCCGCACCAGAACATCCGCACCAACGTCGGCACGGTGCCGCGGCTGCTCGGCTGGGACAAGAAGCGGATCAACGAGCGGGCCGACGAGCTGCTGGAGCTGGTCGGCCTCGACCCGGCCCGGTACGCGAAGCGCTACCCGCACGAGCTCTCCGGCGGCCAGCGGCAGCGGGTCGGCGTGGCCCGGGCGCTGGCCGCGGACCCGCTCGTGCTGCTGATGGACGAGCCGTTCTCGGCGGTCGACCCGATCGCCCGCGGCCGGCTGCAGGAGGAGTTCCTCAAGCTGCAGGCCACCGTGCGCAAGACGATCGTGCTGGTCACCCACGACATCGACGAGGCGGTCCGGCTCGGCGACCGGATCGCGGTGCTGGCCGAGGGCGGGCGACTGCTGCAGTACGCCCCGCCGGCCGAGCTGCTGAGCCGGCCGGACTCGGCGGCGGTGGGCGATTTCGTGGGCGCCGACCGGGGCATCCGGCGGCTGGCCGTGACCCCGCTGCGGCCGGCCCTGCGCCCGGTCGAGGGGGGTACGGCGATCGACGGCCGGCCGACCGTGGATGCCGGTGGCACGCTCTACGACGCACTGGCGGCGATGCTCGCGGCCGATGCGACCGAGGCGGTGGCGATCGAGGACGGCGAGCCGGTCGGCGTGCTATCACGGGCGGCGCTGTTCGACGTACCCAGGAATGAAGCGGAAGCCAAAGTCTGAGCGTTGGGGCCGGGGTTTGATCGCCCCGGCCCGCGCCCGTTACTTCGTGCCGCGGTAGCCGCCCAGCGTGGCCAAGCCGACGATCCAGCCGACGAACAGGCCGTAGGCGGCGCCGTTGCCGGCCGCGTTGAACGCACCGAGCAGCGACGGGTTGGCCAGGAACAGCGTGGTGAGAAGGGCGGCGAAGCCGCCGGCGAAGATGTACGACGCCCAGCCCGCGAAGAACTGGCTGATCGTGCCGCGCGCCCGGGCCAGCTGGGAGCCGGGCAGGAGGTACAGGAAGAGCGCGGTCAGGACGACCAGCAGGATCGCTTTGAGGTCGCCGACGATGATCTCGCGCAGCGAGTCGTTGGAGTTGAAGGTCCAGTGCGGCCAGGCGAGCAGGCGTAGCCACCAGCCGCCGGCCGTGTTCGCGTTCGTGTTGTCGACGACCCAGTCCGAATACCACGGGCTGCCGAAGACGAGGACCAGTATGAGCGCGGCCAACGTGCCCGCACCAGGCGCAGATTTGTACCGGTTACCGAGAGCCATGGCCGGGATATTCCCAGCGCAGTGGCTCTTTCAAACGACGGTGGTAAATGTCCTTGATCAGTGTTTTTGTAGGTAATCGATGAAGGCCGCCCGCAGCAGTGGCTCCTGCTCGCCGTAGCCGTGCTCCTGGTAACCGCCCTTACCGGTCAGTTCCCGCCAGAGCGCGACGTACTCGTCGATGGTCGGGCCGATCGAGTTGGGCGCACCGTCCAGCTCGGCGGCGTCGTCGGCGTCGGGCAGGTGCTTGATGACCGACCAGATGAACTTGACGTCGTGGTGCTGGCGGGCCAGGCCGAAGGCGCGCTCGCGCAGCTCCTCGGTGGTCAGGGCGTCCAGTTCGGCGAAGCTCGCAGAGGTCATGTCGGCAAGCATAGGGCCGGCGTTCCGGTCACCGACTTGATCCCCACGGCCCGTCGTCCCAGCGGTCGGTGCGGTTCGCGGTGGCGGCCGGCGTCCAGCTCTCCAGGTCGGGCGTCCAGTTCGTCGCGGCGGTGGTCGGCGCCGCGTTCCAGTCGTCGCCGGCCGGGGGCAGCGGCCGCCCGAACGACTCGACCAGCCGGGTGACGATCAGGCCGCCGCCGAGCACGCAGGCCGCGGTCGCGAACAGGGCGATGTCCAGGCCCTTCCGGTTGGACCAGTCGAGGTAGAGGGTGAACGCGGCGACCGCGAAGAGGGTGCCGAACATCCCGCCGCGCCGCCCGAAGGCACTGGTGCCGGCGAGCATGGCCAGGCCGAGGGCGATGCCGGTCCATTCCAGGCCGGTGCCGGGCGCGATCGGGGTGGCCGACTGGGCGGCGATGAGGAAGCCGGCGGCGACCGCGAAGACCGAGGAGAGCAGCAGCGAGCCGATCACCGGCAGCGCCACCACGACACCGCGCCGGCGAGCCGGGTCGTCGGTCGGGCGCATGCCGCCCAGCCAGCGGCGCACCGGTGTCACCGTGCCCAGCGCCCCGCCCAGCACGGCCAGCAGCGCGAACCCGCCGAACAGGAAGAACGCCTGGTTGGTCGGGTCGTATCGACCCTGCACGACCTCGGGCGCGACCCGCAACTGGTCGTAGACGATCACGCCGAGCGCGGCGGCCAGGGTGGCCGCCCAGCCGGGCACGTGCAGCACGACGATCAGTAAGCCGACCAGGAGCGCACCGGCCGCCGCGATGATCAGCGCCGGGACGGCCGCCTTGACCAGGCCCAGGTCACCCTGCTCGGCGTAGTGCAGGGAGGCGCCGAGCGCGATCGGGCCGATCGCGAGGTTGGGCACGCCGGCCCGCAGGGTCAGCCCGGCCCCGAGGGTCAGCAGGCCGATCGCGGCACCGGTGATGAGCAGAGCATCCAGCGCGGGACGCTGGAACGCGTCGCGGTCGAGCTGCCACAGCAGGAAACCGAAGGCACCCGCCGCGAGCAGCAGCACCACCTCCCAGCCGAGGTGGATGCCGAGCCGGTCCCGGCCGTCGTCGGCGCGGCGCGCGACGTCGGCCGTGTCGGCGGTGTCCATCTCCTCGGCCCGGCGGCGCTGCTCGGTCGCGGCCAGGGTATTCGCGCGGTACGCCGCCGGATCGGTCGGCTGTTCGTCTGTGCGACGGAACGTCGTCTCGTCGTACGCCATCGCGCGCCTCCTCGTGTGCGTCTATCCGTGCGGCCCAGACGCACGCCGAAAACCGCCGGGCACTTGCCCCGCGTCCAGAGCATACGGATACGAGTCGGTCTCAGTTCAAGGCCGAATTTGTGCCGGATCGGCGGCGATCAGCGACGCGGTTCGAGGTCGTCCTCGTCCTTGCTGTCCGGCTGCTCCGGAATGCGGCAGGAACGCTCCAGCCAGAGCGCCGTGCCGATCAGGGCGGCCGCGGCGACCAGACCGGCACCGGCGGCCGGCAGATCGTTGTGCGCGGCCTCGGTGGGCTCCATCGCGAGCCAGGCCAGCAGGCCGGCCGAGAAGCCCGCCGAGAGCGCGCCGACCAGCGACGACGCCTTGGCCAGCGCGACATAACGGGCCACCGCGAGCGGGTCGACCGGGAGCGTGCCGGGCTTGCGCTGGATGCGGGCGCTGGTGTTCTGGGCGAGCAGGCCCTCGGCGATGGCCAGCACGAATAGCACGATCACCGGCGACCAGGGCAGCTCGGGGAGCGACTGATAGGTGAAGCTGAGCAGCAGCCAGCCGAGGGCGGCCGCGCCCAGGCACGCGACGATCAGCACCGAGATGCTCGTCGGCCGCAGCGACGGGTCCGACTTGGGCGCCTGCGGGTTGCTGCTCACACCACCGACTCTAACGTCAGCTCGGGGCGAGGAGTCATCGCGGCAAGGTCATCGGCCAGAGCCGTGTCGTTCAGCAGGTCGGTGAGCCAGCCGTGCCCGGGCAGCTGCCCGTAGGGCTGGATGTCGATCCACGGGCGCAGCACGAACGCCCGCAGATGCGCCCGCGGGTGCGGCAGGGTCAGCTCCTCGTCGTCGCTGAGCACCGGCTGGTCGTCGGCGTCCCAGACCGCGATCACGTCCACGTCCAGGGTGCGCGGGCCGAACCGGCGCTCCGGGTCGCGGACCCGTCCGGCCGCGGCCTCGCAGGCGCGGGCCCGGTCGAGCCAGTCGCGGGGCTCGGCCTTCGGGTCGACGGCGACGAGTACGGCGTTCAGATAGGCGGGCTGGTCGGCGTCTCCCCAGGGCGGGGTCTCGTAGATCCCGGAGACCACCGCCACGCTGCTCCCGAGCAGCCGGACCGCATCCTGGAGGTGGCGATGGCGGTCGCCGAGGTTGCTGCCGAGGGACAGCACGGCCCGGGTCATGACCGGCTCTTCCGCAGGGTGACGGCAACGTCGACGAAGTCGTGCGGGATCGGTGCCTGCGGCTTGTGGACGGTGACCTCGGCCGCCTCGACCCGCTGGTCGGCCAGGCAGACGTCGAGGAGACGGCCGGCCAGGGTCTCGATCAGGTTGACCGGCTCGCCGGTGATCACGGCGACCAGCGCGGTGGCCAGTTCGCCGTAGTGGACGGTGTCGGCCACGTCGTCGGTCTCGGTGGCCTTCGCCAGATCCAGCTCGAGCACGACGTCGACGACGAAGTCCTGGCCCTCGGCGCGCTCGAAGTCGTAGACGCCGTGGTGGCCCTTGGCCCGAAGGCCGCTGAGCTTGATCATCTCTGCTCCAGTCTCGGACTGCCGGAAGCCCGCCAGACGGCGAGCGCGTCGGCCGTGTCGCGTACGTCGTGGACGCGTACGCCCCAGGCCCCGGCCGCCACCGCCAGCACCGAGGTGGCCAGCGTGGCCGCCTCGCGCTGGTCGACCGCGCGGGGCGTGCCGTCCGCGGTCGCCAGCAGGCGGCCCAGGTAGGTCTTGCGGCTGGCCGCGAAGAGCACCGGGAAGCCCAGCTCGACGATCGCGTCCAGGTGGCGGGTGAGCAGCCAGTTGTGCTCGGCCGTCTTGGCGAAGCCGAGACCCGGGTCGAGAATGATCTGACTCGGGTCGACACCGGCCGCGGTCGCCGCGTCCACCCGCTCCAGCAGCTCGGCCCGCACCTCGGCGACCACGTCGTCGTAAACGGCCAGCTTGGTCATCTCGCGGGAGTGGCCGCGCCAGTGCATGAGGATCCACGGGCAGCCGGCATCGCGGGCCACGGCGGCCATACCGGGGTCGGCCAGACCGCCCGAGACGTCGTTGATGACGGTGGCGCCGGCCTCGAGCGCGGCCGCGGCGACCGCGGCGCGGGTGGTGTCGATGCTGAGCGGAACACCGGCCGCGACAAGCCCTGTGATTACCGGAACTACGCGCTTGATTTCTGTCGCGGCGTCCACTCGCTCGGCGCCCGGACGGGTCGACTCGCCCCCGATGTCCACGATGTCCGCGCCGTCATTCATCAATGCCGTGCCATGTTCGACAGCCGCGTCGACATCGTTGTACCGGCCGCCGTCCGAGAAGGAGTCCGGCGTGACGTTCAGGATCCCCATCACGACCGGGTGATCTCTGCGGATTCCGTGCACGCCCGTGAGCAGCGCATCCCTCGCTTTAGTCGGCACAGAGCAAGGGTAGGCCGGGCGGTTTGTCGCACGTGTGTACGATGGCCGGTGACTCATTTTCATGCACGCGCTCACCTTGAGTAACGTTTCAGGCGCTTGTAGACAAGAAGTACGGGCCGTACGCTTCGGGTCTGGGCATCATGAACGAACCGAAGAGAGCAGACGAGCATGGCAGTGCCCGAACGGCTCACTCGACGCGGTGAGCTGGAAGTAGCACGATATGGGCGTCGCCGTGCGGCTTCACAACTGCAGCGTGTCCGGATCCCCCAAACCGGACGCGGGGAGGTTTACCAATGATCGCCACAGAGCTCGCCGCGCACGTCGCGACGCTGGCCGCCGAGCCCAAGGGCATCAACACCCAAGGGATCGTCACCTTCTTCGCCAGCAACATCGCACCCATCCTGCTGGCGGTCCTCGGCGTGATCTTCATCGGACGCGCCAGCCGAGGCGAAATATCCAAGGTGCTCACCAGCTCGGCCATCGCCATCGTCGGCCTGGCCTTCATCGCCGGTGCGGCCACATTGTTCTTCGTCGGCGACTACCTCATCGACCTGATCTTCAGCTGAGATGCGGCTCCGTACCGACGACGACATCTATCGGGCGCGCTTGGTCTATCTGGGTCCGCCCGGATACACGCTGCCCATCCACCTGCCGTACGCGCAGTACGGCATGTTCGTGCTGCTGGTTCCGGTCTTCATGTTCCTGCACTACCTGCTCACGTTCGACTTCGACCCGTTCCCGGCGTGGGAGATCGCCCTCGCCATGGTCAGCACGTCCTACGTGTTCCGGCATGTCGACCCGGACCGGCCGGCCCGGCTGGTAATCAAGACCGCGCTCACCGACTGGCGCCGCACCCGCGAACCGGCCGTCGAGCAGCGTGATCCGAGACTTGTCGCCACTCGCATCCGGGTTCGGGAGGAGCTGGTATGACCAGTTTTGCCGTACGCCTAGTCGGGGTTGGCGCATGACCGGACCCTCACCGCACGGGCAGCCCCGGGCGGATGCCAACACGCCGGGCAGGCAGAGTAACGGTGTGCGCTCGGACCACTACTCTTCGCCAGATTCGGCGGAGGGCAACCCCGAAGAGCTTGTCGCCGCGCCGGGACACGGCGCGGTCGGTGTCTTCCAGGCGCCTCAGCCGGTCCGGCCGCGCGGCGGTGCCGTCGACACCAGCCTGGACATCGATTCGCCGTTCCTGGACCTCTTCGGCGGGACGGCACCCCCGATCTCCGCCGCCCCGGCGCCGGCCACTCCTCCGGAAGCCGCCGACCCCGACTTCGACTTCGACTTCGATTCGCCGACCCCGCCGGTCTCGCAGGCTCTGCCGACCGTGCCGCCGCCGGCTCCGCCCGCGGTGGACAGCGGGCCCTACAACCGGGCACCCGCCGGGCCGAAGGCAGATTTCTATCAGGAGGGTGACGGCGCCTGGCCCGACGTCGACGACTGGCCGGCCAACACCCCGGTAACCAGCGCGCCACCGGTGCCGGTGCCCGCGCCCGCTCCGGAGCCGCCGACGCCACTGTGGCAGACGGTCGGCAATCGCGGTGCGGAGGTCCAGCCGTACGCTCCGCAGGCCGAGCCGGACCTGCCCGTACCCGCCGAAGCAGCGCCACCACCCGCCAAGCGCAGGGAAAAGGCGCCGGTTCCGGCGAAGCCGAAGAAGCAGAAGGAAATCAAGGCCGCGCCGCTGCGGCCCAACAAGATCAAGTTCGGTGATCGCGATCCGGCGATGGAGCTCGCGATCAGCGAGATCGCCGGCCATCTGACCTTCACCCAGAGCACGGTGACGGCCTGGTATTCGCTGCCCGAGGTGCGCTGGGCCTTCCGGCCCGACGCCGAACGCGAGGCGCTGCTGTCGGCCATCTCCGAGCAGTACGCCGGCCTGGCCGGCTTCCGGCTGCACCTGCGCCGCACCAACCGGCCCTTCCCGGCCGACGAATGGGCCCGCACGGTCGACTCGTTCACCGCGAAACCGCTGCCCGACGTGCGCGGCGGCACCTCCTGGTCGGACCATCTCGTGGCCGCCCAGCGGCACCTGCTCTCGGTCAACCACGCCGAAGGGCAGACCTACCTCGGGGTGACGTTCGCGCGGCGGTCCCTCGGTGACACGTTCGCCGAACGGATCATGCGGGTCTTCGGGCGCGGCACCACCGACGGCGAGCGCCGCAAGCTCGGGCGCACCGTCGAGCAGTTCGACGAGGTGCTCAGCGCGTTCGGAATGCGCGGGCGCCGGGTCAACCCAGCCGAGCTGGAATGGCTGCTCTACCGCTCGGTGGCGCTGGGCATGGCACCGCCCACGATGCTCTCGCCGATCACCAACGGGCAGTGGGAGACCGGCGACCTGCTCGCCCTCACCGAACAGGTCGAGCGCTACCGCACGCCCTACGGCTCCACGGTCAAGCTGGTCAACCGGATGACCGGCGAGGAACGGCACGTCGCCGTCCTCTCCGTCGGCCGGATGGAACCCCTCGAGATCCCCGAGAAGCACGAGCCCTGGCTGCACTTCCACGAGCGACTGCCCTGGCCCATGGAGATCTCCTCGCGGATCGACATCCTCGGCTCCGGCAGCTCCTTCAAGAACCTCGAGCACCGGCTCCGGATGATCCGGTCCCAGCAGCTCGACTACGCCGAGCACGGCATCGACGCGCCGCCCGAGCTGGAACGCCTGGCCAAGCGCGCCCTCGTCATCGGCGACGAGATGACCACCGGCCTCCCGGTCGAGTCGGCCCGCGCGCACGGCTGGCACCGGATCGCGGTCAGCGGCGCCACCCGCGAGGAATGCCTCGAACGGGCTCGCCGGCTCATCCAGCTCTACTCCCGGGAACTGCGGATCTCCCTGCAGCACCCGAAGAACCAGGATCAGCTCGCCCGCGAATTCATCCCCGGCGAGCCCATCGCCAACACCGGCTACGTCCGGCGGATGCCGGTCAAACTGCTGGCCGCGGCCGTGCCGCAGGCGGCATCGACCGTCGGCGACCGACGGGGAGACCTCATCGGGCGCACGTCCGGGACCTGCCGGCGTCCCGTCTTCCTCGACCTGCACTTCCCGATGGAGGTACGGGAACGCTCCGGCCTCGGGGTGTTCGTGGCCGAGCCCGGCGGTGGCAAGTCGACGCTCATGGGCGCGCTGGGCTACCTGAACGCCCGGCGCGGCGTCCAGGTCACCCTGCTCGACCCGTCCGGGCCGCTCGCCCGGCTGTGCTCCATGCCCGAGTTGAAGCCGTACTCCCGGGTGCTCAATCTGACCGGTTCCGAACAGGGCACCCTCGCGCCGTACGCGCTGATCCCCACCCCCGTCCGCTCCGAGTTCGCCACCGGCCCCGGCGGCGACCGCGAGTTCGAGATCGCCGTCTCCAACGCCCGCGCCGAGCGCCGCATGCTCGTCCAGGACATCTGCTCGATGCTGGTGCCGCCGCAGGTCGCCAAGGAAGCCTCCACCGCGACCCTGCTCCGGCACGCCGTCCGCCAGGTGCCCGCCGAGGAGACCTCCACCCTCGACGACGTCGTCCGCACCCTCCAGGGCCTCGACGACGACGGCAAGGAACTCGCCAACCTGCTCCTCGACACCGCCGAGATGCCGCTGGCGCTGCTCTTCTTCGGCTCGCCACCCGCGCACCTGCTCGGCGCCGACGCGGCCCTCACCGTCATCACCATGGCCGGCCTCCGCCTGCCCGACCTGAAGATCGAGCGCGAGTACTGGTCGGCCGAAGAATCACTCGCCCTGCCCATGCTGCACACCGCGCACCGGCTCGCGGTCCGCCGCTGCTACGGCGGCTCGATGAGCTCCCGCAAGATGGTCGGCCTGGACGAAGCCCACTTCATGGAAGGCTGGCGGTCCGGCCGCTCCTTCCTCGTCCGCCTCGCCCGCGACTCCCGGAAGTGGAACCTCGCGGCCCTGGTCGCCTCGCAGAACCCGCGCGACATCCTCGGCCTGGACGTGCAAAACCTCGTCTCCACCGTCTTCGTCGGCCGAATCGCCGAAGACCAGGAGATCGCCTCGGAAGCACTACGCCTCCTCCGGGTGCCGGTCCACGACGGGTACGAAGCGACGCTGGCTTCCCTATCCCAGGTAGACACCTCGTCGTCGAACCGGCTCGGATTCCGCGAGTTCGTGATGCGCGACGTCGATGGACGCGTCCAGAAAGTACGTGTCGACGTGTCGTACGTTGAAGGTCTGCTGGAGCACCTGGATACGACGCCTACGGCGGCCAAGGCGGCGCCCTCGGCGATTCCGATGTTGCCGTCCGACCTGGAGGCTTGAGATGGTGCGGCGGGCGTTGGCGCTGGCCATGACGATGTTCGTCACGGTGGTGGCGTCGATCGTTTGGGCCGTGGCGGCGCCCACGCCTGCGGGGGCAGCCATCGGCGGCGGGGTGCTGCGAGCGCCGGGTGGCGCTTGCAGCACGGAGGAGTGGCAGAAGGATTTCCGATCTTGCGTTAGTCGTCTGGCCGATGTGAGCGCCAGCCGTGCCCAATGTCTTCTGCCTCCGACTCCCAGCACACCGGATTCCGGCCTAGCGGGTTGGTTCGCCGAGCAGCCAGAGTCGGCATCGGCACAGGGCACACAGGGGATTTACAGCCAATACGGATATGCAGGCTACGCCTACACCACCTATGACTTGGATAGCGGCTGCGCGTCGACTCTTATAGATCCAGATTATAAATTCGAAACAACTGTCGCCAATGGCGAATTTATGATTGCCACCTCGGTCATTGGCGCCTCGAACGCTCTACGAGAGCGCGCGTGGGATCCACAAACCTTGTGGGGCTGGGCCGATCCTCTGGTAGATCAGGCCACGAAGGCCGTATACCAAAAGGTCTTCAGCGTTTTCGGTGTAATTACGCTGGCGATTGTCGGCCTCTACCTACTCTGGCGATCGCGTCAGGCGGACATGGGCGCTGCAACGACCACTGCCGGTTGGGCAATTTTGGTCATGGTTGCTGTCACGGCTATTGCCGCTTGGCCGGTACGATCGGCAAATCTTGCAGACCAGAGCTTGATCACCACGCTGGGCGTAGTGCACGACGCGGTTGGACCGCGGCCAGAAAATTCCGATGCCAACAATTGTGTTCTCGGCGACCCAGAGGCGTGTCAGGACAACAGGCCCCCCGCGGTCCGCGCGAGCGACACGGCCACCGAGACCATGCTCTACCGTAACTGGCTACGCGGCCTTCTCGGATCTGCGGACAGCGAAACTGCGAAGAAGTACGGACGTGCGCTCTACGACGCCCGCTCGCTCTCCTGGGCCGAGGTGGAGAGAATTCGCGCCAACCCAGAAACCCGTGATGGCACACTAGATCGCAAAAAAGCTCAGTGGGAAAAAGTCGCCGAACAGGTCAAACAAGAAGACCCCGAGGCCTACGAATATCTTCAGGGCGTCAACGGCATGGACCGGATCGGCGCTGGTTTTATCGCCATGCTGGCCGCCGTCCTGTTCGCGATGTTTGATCTTACCGCATCGGTTCTGGTCCTCCTTGGCTTCTTGATCTTCCGATGGGCAGTAATCGCTGCACCCATCCTCGGCACTGTCGGACTTCTACGTCCCGCAAGTGCCGGAATTCGACGGCTGGGCAATGCGGTCGTGGCCGCAATTTTCAATATTGCGATCTTTGGCACCGGCGCGGCGATCTATCTTTTTGCAGTCGACCTGATCATGAACACGGCCAGCCTGGCCGGATGGCTGCAAGTTGTTCTTGTTTGGCTCTGCGGCGTCGTTGGTTGGCTGCTACTGCGTCCTTATCGTCGGATCACCCAACTGGGTGGCAAGGACGGCACGCGGGCCATCGTCTCGGCTGGGTCGTGGCATCGGCGGTTCTTCCGGGACATGCGCGAGGCCGCGAAGCTCGACATCGCCGATGCTGGGGGCACCCGAGAACCGACCATGGGCAAGAACGGCCGGACCGTCTACGTGGACCAAGGCAACCTTCGCCCGGAGGCGCGCCTCGAGGACCCGTCGCATGCGGCCAACCGGAGGGAACTGGAGCCGTCGCGTACCGGCGGCCGAGAAGTGGTCCCGGCCCAGATCCGGCCGGACGGCAAGGAGTCGGAGCGCGAGAACGCACCGACCACCTCGGGCGACGCACCGAGTCAGAAGCCGGCCGGCCCGGGCCGCCCACGGCGCGCAGCCTCCTGGAGTGAACCCGACGTGTCCGAGCAGCCTGCGTCTTACGCGATCTACCGACCGGAGACCGGAAACACCACTCGGGAACCGGCCACTCCGCGGGTGCGCACCGAGGCTAAGTGATCGGCATGCCCCGGATACTCGAACTCGGCCTCAACCGCATATTCCGTTCCCGCTGGGGCGTCGCTCTGGTGATCGTCGCGATCATCGCGGCCGTGATCGGCATCGGCCGGTTGTTCGCCGATGGTGACCCCAACTCGCCGTCGCTGGGCAGTGCGTCGCCAGCGCCGGCGATCAGCATCGATCCCAGCGACGACGACAGCATCATCGACACGGATCCGCCGCCGAGCCCATCGACGATTCCGGGCCGGGCCCAGCCCGAGACGGTCGCGTATGCCTTCGCCTCGGCCTGGTGCAACCACAAGAGCGTCACCCCCAAGAACTGGCGCGATCGCCTGCTGCCCAATGCCACCAAGAATCTGGCCGGTGAACTCGACGGCGTCGACCCGGCCGGGGTCCCGGCCGAGCGGGTGATCGGCCGCCCCAGCCTGGTGCCGGTCAGCGCGACCGTGGTGAACGCTGTCGTGACGATGGATTCCGGCAAGCTCAACCTGCGACTGGTCGCGCCGGACGGACATTGGCTCGTCGACGGCATCGACTGGGACGGGTCATGAATGTCCCGCGGCCACGAAAGATAGTCCTGCTCGTCGCGCTGGTCGCGACGCTCGCCCTGCTCTGCTGCGGCGGGGGCGTCACCGCCGTCCTACTCGGGGGGCTCAACGACGATGGCACGAAGAAGCTGAACGCCTCGCTCGGCTGTGGCAAGGGCGGCCCGGTAGATCCGGATTCCAAGCTGCCACGGGTCCGGCCCTATGGGGCGGCGCAGATCCGGAACGCGGCAATCATCATCAACGTCGGCTCCGATCTGAAGCTGCCACCACGAGCCTGGGTCATCGCGATCGCCACCGCGATGCAGGAGTCCCGGCTCAGCAACCTCGGCAATCTCGGCTCCCGGAACGACCACGACTCACTCGGCCTCTTCCAGCAGCGACCCAGTGCCGGCTGGGGAACGCCGGCGCAGATCATGGACCCGGTGTACGCGAGTACGAAGTTCTACGACAAGCTCAAGACGATCGCCGGCTGGGAGACCATGCCACTCACTGAGGCGGCGCAGCGCGTGCAGATCAGCGCGTATCCCGACGCCTACGCCAAGCACGAACCACTGGCCACCCAGATCGTGAACACGCTCGCGGACGGCGCGGCCGCCGCGGTCGGTAGTTCGATCAGCATGGTCTGTACCGCGTCCGGGCAGATCGCCGCCTCCGGCTGGACCAGTCCGGTCAAGGCGGCGGTCGGCTCCGGTTTCCGCACCGCGAGCCGGCCGTCGCACCAGGGCGTCGACCTGATCGCCGGCAGGTACACGCCGATCCACGCCGCCGCGAGCGGCATCGTCTCGAAGGTGAAGTGCGACGAGGACCACAGCGGCCGGCAGACCTGCAATGTCGATGGTTACCCGGGTAAGGGTGGTTGCGGTTGGATGGTCGAGATCCAGAGCGCCGGTAACATCATGACCCGGTACTGCCACATGGTGCAGCGCCCCTTCGTCAAGGAGGGCCAGGAGGTCGCGGCCGGCGATGTTCTCGGCCGGGTCGGCACGAGCGGCAACTCCTCCGGGCCGCACCTGCACTTCGAGGTGCACCTCAACAACGATCGGTCCAGCGCCGGCGCCATCGACCCGGTGCCGTTCATGCGAGAACAGGGCGCACCACTGGGGGGCGACGGATGACGGGCGAGTCGATACCCGACCCGTTCACGGGGCACCCGGACTGGTCTCTTGATCCACCTCGATCGATTGTCCCTACGCCTGCAAGCATGAGCGGGCAACTTCGTGGGCGAAGGGTGCTCATCGGTTTGCCTGGCCATGGCTGGCGGGCCGACCTGCGGGCTGACGAGAAAGTGATTCAGGGAAGCCGGACCTATGTGCCGGTAATGCCAGAATCCGAGTGGTACCGCGCCGAGGCCGAACAGACGGAGGTCTTTGCACCGCTGGTACCCATCGAGCGGGTGTGGGTCGAGGAGGTTGGACTTGCGGGTGCTCTGTCGCTAGATAAGGGCCTAACCACTCGTCTTGTATCTCTCGACGAGCCACCACGGAAAGCAGCCGTCGCCGCGCTTGAGGCGGGATCCATCACGGGTCGACGCGTCGTTGAGCTTCTCGAGGACGGCGGGGAACGCCGCGACATGCGGGCAGTGACAGAACTTCATACCAATGATGTCGGCGACATTTGCGCTCGAGTAGCTGCAGAGCTTGATTGGTATCGCTGGGGCTGGAGCGGAAAGGCTCCTCGGACCCTTGAGGTACCAATCCACCTGTTGTGGGTTGAGTAGCTAGGGCACTGTTTGGGTCGCGCCACAGACCCGCCAGCCGTCTTGGTCAACGACGTCGAACCGCCACGGCTTGGTGATCCGCTCGTTGCCGTTTGATGTCCCCTTGGTGAGGTCCGTGCTTACAGTGCCCTGCGCGCCGTTGGTCGACACATCGAAGCTGCCCCAACTGACGGTGATTCCGACCGAGTGGATCTTCTCTCGATCGATGATGTCGGCTCGATAAGCTTCGAGCTCCGCCAAATCCCCGCCTGACTTGCACTCGTAGAGTTCGGCCTCGTTGTCATCCCGATTCACCAGATAGGCACCCAAGAAGTTGTCCACGACTGCGTCGGGGGCGCTTCGCTTGATTTCGGTGGCCTCGTCGTAGAGGGAGACGAACACGCCCACCCCGCCGAGGCAGAGCAGCCCGATAACCCCCGCCACCATCGCCAGGATCAACCGCCCACGCCGGTTGGGTCGCTTCCCCGGCACTCCGACCGGCGGCGGCAGCACCGCCCCGGCCCCCGAAACCGGCATCGGCCCCCGCGCCTGAGGCGGCTGCGGCGGCTGCGATGTGGGTCCGGCGACGGGCTCCTGCGGCTGCACACATACGACAGTAGTGCCTCCCGTCACCCGAACCGTCGCACACCGCCCAAGACCGTGAATGACCGCGCCGCGCAACCTGCTACGCGATACCAGCCCCACTCTGGGATAGGTTTTATCCGCACACAGGAGGTGAGGGCAGTGGCGGATTCGGGATTGCGGGTCCAGCAGGCTGCTGCCCTGCACCGGCAGGCGGTTGCTACCGCCGAGGCGGCGGCGGCCGCGCTGGAGTCGGAGGCCGCGCCGGCGGCTGACCCGCTGGAGCAGCATTCGCTGGCCGAGCAGTTGCGGGCGGCGGCTGCGGTGCTGGCGCCGGGCTGGTTGGGGTCGCCGTTGGATGCCCAGTCGGCCAACACGCCGCTGGGCGGGGTCTACCCGCCGCAGTTCGTGCGGTTGGGGGTGGCGCAGCCGCTCGACGATGCGCGTTTCCCGGCGATCATCCCGTTGTTGGGCACGGGCCATCTGACGATCGATGCCAGTGCGACCGATGCGCGGGTGTTCGGGCTGCTTCGGTGTCTGCTGTTGCGGCTGCTGGCGGCCGCGCCGCCGGGGTCGTTGCTGGTCCGGGCGGTGGATGGGGTGGGTGGCGGTGCGGTGTTCGCGCCGTTCGCCGATCTGGCCGACGCCGGGTTGATGGAGCCGCCGGCCACCGATCGGCAGGGGCTGCGGGATGTGCTGGCCGAAGCCGACAAGTGGCTGCGGCCAGGCCGGGGTGCGCTGCCGCGGCGCAGTCGGCGGGACCGGATGATGCTGGTGGTCATCGCGAGTCTGCCGGAGCTGACCGAGGGTGAGGAGTTGCGCCGGATCGCGGCGTTGGCTCAGCAGGGTCCCGATTCGGGTCTGCACCTGATCGTGGCGGGCTGGCCTCCGCCGCCGCTGACGGCCGAGACGACGCAACCCCCTCTTCCGCGGACGACGATGGTCTCGGTCCGTAACCCATACGCGGTGATCGGTGATCCGCCGGGCGCGACCTTCGGGTCGGCGCCGGAGGCGCAGTGGTTGAATGCGCGAGTTTTTCTCGATGATGATCCGCCGCCGCACCTGGTCGACGCGGTCTGTCGCGAGTTGGCCGCGCATTCGGCGGCGGCCACCCAGGTGAGCCTGTCCGATCTGCTGCCGGAGCCGGACGAGATCGCGAAGGGTGAAGCGGCCGACGGCCTGGGCACGGTGGTGGGTCATGACGGGGACACCCCGCTGGTGTTGCGCTTCAACGACCTGACGCCGCACTGGCTGGTGGGTGGCCGGTCGGGGGCCGGCAAGACGGCGTTCCTGATCAACGTGCTGTACGGGTTGGGTGCGCGGTACAGCCCGGCCGAGATGGCGCTCTACCTCCTGGACTTCAAGGAGGGTGTGTCGTTCGCCGAGTTCGTGCCGACCCGGCGGGACCGCACCTGGCTGCCGCATGCCCGCGCGGTGGGTGTGGAGTCCGACCGGGAGTACGGCTTGGCCGTCCTGCGCGAGCTGGACGCGGAGATGACCCGCCGTTCGGTGGCGTACAAGAGGGCGGGCGTGACCCGGTTCGCCGACCTGCGGCAGGTGGCGGCGGAGGAGGGGCAGCAGCGCCCGATGCCGCGGGTCCTCTGTGTCATCGACGAGTTCCAGGTGTTGCTGGCCGGCAACGATCCGATCGCCACCGAGGCGGTGGGCCTGCTGGAGTCGCTGGCGCGCAAGGGCCGGTCGTACGGTATTCATTTGATCTTGGCCAGTCAGACCGTGCTGGGCGTCGAGGCGCTCTACGCGAAGCGTGATTCGATCTTCGGTCAGTTCCCGGTGCGGATCGCTCTGCCGGGCGGTGGCGACGTGCTGGAGCCGACCAACGATGCCGCGGCGGGACTGCCCCTGGGCACCGCGGTGGTCAACACGGCGGGCGGCCTGGGCGGCCCGCGCGGCGCGACCCGGGGTCATGAGCGGGTGGTGCGTTTCCCCGATCCGCACGCGGACCGCGAGGTGCTCAGCCAGCTGCGGCACAAGCTGTGGGGCGCCCGCGACCCGGAGGCGGTGCCGCCGCGCATCTTCGCGGGTTACGCGCACCAGCATCTGGCCGACGACCCGACCTACCGGGCGGCGCTGGCCGGCCGGGCGGCTCGCCCGGCCGCGCTGGTGGGCCGGGTGATCGACGTGAACCTGTCGACGGCCGCGTTCCCGCTGGACTCGTCGCCGGGCCGGCACCTGGCGATCTTCGGTTCGCAGGCGTCGGGTTCGGAGGTGCTCGACGCGGCAGCGCGCAGTGTGGCCGCGTTCCACCCGCCGCGGACGACCCGGTTCGTGATCGCGTCGCTGGTCGCCGAGGGTGACCAGCTGGCCGAGCGACTGGCCGCCGAGATCGCGCCCCGGCAGGAGGTGACGCTGGTCGACGCGGCCGGCCTGGCCGCCGAGCTCGACCTGGAGCGTCCCGGCTACCGGGTGGTGTTCGGGATGGACGCGGCGAGTCCGGGCAGCCTGCCGGGCCTGCGTCAGCTGCTGCGCGAGGGGCCGGGCCGCGGGGTGCATCTGCTGTCCTGGTGGCGGGGTCTGCGCCGGTTCACCGAGGAGACCGGCGGCAGCGCCGGCCGGGAGGACGTCGCGGGTCTGCTGTTCCTGAACGTTCCGCAGTCCGATGTGGCCCTGATGCTGGGCCGCCCGATCGACTGGCATCCGCGGCCGAACCGCGCGCTGCTGCACGACCGCCACGCCGACCGCACCGTCACGGTGGTGCCGTTCTTGCAACCGGAGAGCGACGAGCTATGACGGATCAGCAGCAGGCAACCGACGGGATCCCCCAGCAGACGACTCAGGCGCCCGGCCCCTGGGATGACTACCTGGCCGCGGCACAACGTCTGGATGCGGTCCGCCGGGCCGCGAGCGCGGCCGCGGGCGAGCAGCAGGCGGCGGCTACGGCCGCAAGACAGGAGCTTTCGACCGTACGGGCACGGCTCGCCCCCCAGCACGCGCGGATGATCCGCGATTTCGGAGTGCCGGAGAGTGAGCTGATTCCGCGGCCGGCCGAGCTGGAGGCGGCGACACAGTCCCTGGCCGGGGGCCCGACCGCGGTGCTCGCGGCGTTGCAGCAGGCGCGGCAGACCGCCGACGCCGCGGACGCCACCATCATCGGTCCGGGTTCGGCGCGTCCGCTCCGGCCGTGGGTCCGCAATCTGCTGGTCTACGGCCCGTTCGCGGCGGCCGTGCTGATCGTGCAGATCGTGCTGTACCTGGTGGCGCCGCAGGGTTCGGTGCCGACCTACGCTCTGTTGTGCGGGCTGAGCATGCCGGTGCTGGCGTTCGGCCTGGGCTGGGTGACGATCGGCTTCGTGTACGGCGGCGGCCCCACGCCGGTCGACCGCACCCCGATCCTGGGTGCGATCACCTGTCTCACGCCGGTGTTGCTGACCTGCATGGGCGTGGGCCTGCTGGCCTTCTTCCGATAGGGAGCACCGGATGGCGAACGTTGAAGAGGTCAAGGCGCATGTGGCCGCGTCGGTCGATGGCGCCGGCCGGGCGGCGAACAGCATTCAGCAGGTGACCGACCAGCTGGAGGACGCTCTGGCGCTGCTGCGGATGACCGCGGTGGGTTCGTTCCACCCATCGGTGGCGTCGGCGATCGCCCAGTTGGAGCAGGCCCGCCTGCGCCTGGACGAGGCGGCCCAGCTGACCCGGGCCGCGATGCACGACGCCGACACGTTCCGCACAGTGATCTAGAGATTTCGGGGTCCCGCCGTTTCCAGCACGGACGGGACGGGATTCCAGCCCCAGCTTTCCTCGCGCTTTCAAATCTTTTCCGTACGGGCCGGCTCAGTCCCGTGGCACGCGGTCCCGGCCGGTGCATCTCACCCTCCGCGCGCCCGCTGCGGGCGGGCCCGGCCCGCCCCGGGCTACGCCCGATCTTGTGGACTTGCCGTGCGGACAGAGCGGTAAGTCCGCAAGGTCTGCGATGGCGGGCGCCGCGGCAGGCATCGGCCGTGTCACCGTGGGCCGGATACCCACCGGACCCCGCCGGGCAGGGCGGTGGGTAGGGGTGAGCGGGGCAAGGCGTAGTCGCGCGAGAGGCGCGGCACGTGCCGGTGTTGCAGGCTGGTCGCGCGGTGGCGGCGGTCGGGGGTGGTTGCGGTTGTTGACGGGGTTGCCCGTACCGGAAAAGGTTTGAATCTCGCGACCCTGACCTCGAAAGGTGTCTAGATGGCGGCTGTTAGATCGACCTCGACGAGCTGCCCGCGGTAGCCGAGCGCGGTCACCCCGAGCAGCGTGCTGGCTGAGGTGAAGGCGGGCGCGAGCGGCGAAGCGTTGAGGCGATCCCAGACGGCGGCGAGCACGTCGCTGTCCGCGCTGACCACGTAGATGACCGAGCGGACCACGTCCGAAGGTGTCGCGCCGGCGGCCGCGAGCACGGTCAGGCAGTTGGCGATGACCTGGTCGGTCTGCGCGTCGTAGTCGCCGGGTGCACCCACGACGGCGCCGTCGAGGTCGAGCGGGCACTGACCGGCGAGGTGCGCGAGCCGCCCGTCGGCCGGATCCGAGATGGTCACGTGGCTGTAGCCGGCCGGGTCGTGCACACCGGGCGGGTTGAATTTGTGCAGCACCGGCGCAGTATCACCCGAACCAGCCGGGCACATCGACCGGATATCCGGCGGCCGGGACGACGGTGCGCAGGGACGACTCCAGCGACCGCACCCGCTCGGCGCCGAGCTGTGCGACCCAGTCGGCGCGCAGGGCCTCGAAGATCTCCGCCGCCAGGCGCAGCGAGTCGAGTCCGCGCGGGGTGAGCCGAACCAGCTTGCTGCGGGCGTCCCGGGGGTCGTCGACGCGTTCGACGTAGCCGAGCGCGGCCAGCCGGTCGACGGTCTTCCCGGCGGCCTGCTTGGAGACACCGAGCCGCCGCCCGATCTCGCTGATGCTGGCCCCGTGGACCCCGATCGCCTGCATGGCGAACCCGTGCACCGGCCGCACGTCCGGGTGCCCGCGGGCGGCCAGCGACGCGTGCAGTTGGTCGATGAGGGTGCGGAAGCCGGCGAAGAGCAGCAGCGGCAGTTCCCAGCCCGGCGGGTCGGCGTCAGGCATTGGCAAACTCGACAACCTGGTTTACGGTTTGGACAACCACGTTGTCGATCCTAACGGAGTGAACCATGGAACGAGTCATCGCCCTGCTGTCCGAATCACCCGAGATGCTCAACGGCTTCCTGCAGGCCAGCAAGCTCTTCGAGAGCAGCACACTGGACCCGCTCAGCCGGGAGGTGGTGGTCATGACGATCGCCGTCCGCAACGACTGCCGGGTCTGCATCGCCATGCACACCGGCCGCCTCCGCGAGATCCCCGGTGGCGCCGAAATGATCTTGCCACTGCGAAAAGGGGAAGCCTTAACGGATGAAAGGCGAGAGGCCCTGCGGCAGTTCACGCTGCGAGTCATCGCAACCGCCGGCGAAGTCCCCGAGGAGGAGATCGAGGAGTTCGAGAAAGCCGGGTACACGCGCCGCAATGCCCTTGAGGTCGTGCTCGGCATCGGCACCTACACGATGTCGACCCTGGCGAATCGCCTGGTCAGGGCCTAACGAGCGTTTATCAACGCCATCGCCTCGGCGCGGACCTTACCGTCGGTCTGGAAGGCGCCGCGAACCGCACTCGTCACCGTGCGGGCGCCGACCTTGCGGATGCCGCGCATCTCCATGCAGAGGTGCTCGCACTCGAGCACCGCGATCACGCCGCGCGCCTCGAGCTTTTCCAGCAGCAGATCGGCTATCTGCGAGGTGAGCCGCTCCTGCACCTGCGGGCGGCGGGCGTAGACCTCGACGAGCCGGGCCAGCTTCGACAGCCCGGTGATCCGGCCGTGCGGGCCGGGGATGTAGCCGACGTGCGCGACGCCCTTGAACGGCAGCAGGTGGTGCTCGCACATGCTCATCACCTCGATGTCGCGGACCAGCACGAACTCCTCGTGGTCGGCCTCGAACGTCGTGGTGAGGACCTTCGCCGGGTCGACCCGCAGGCCGGCGAAGAGCTCGGCGTAGGCGCGGGCGACCCGGGCCGGGGTGCGCTGGAGACCGTCGCGGTCCGGGTTCTCACCGATAGCGATGAGGATTTCCCGGACCGCTTTCTCGATCCGAGCCAGGTCGACGGCCTGCTCCACCGGGGAACCGGTGAGCTTGCCGTCGACCAGGCGTGCGGCGAGATAGTCGAGCTCGTCGTCGTCGGAGATCAGTTGCTGCCTTCCACCGTGCCGTTCGGGTTCGGGCCGACCGCGATCTGCCCGTCCGCCTCGGCCTGTGCCTTCAGCTTCTCCCGCTCGGCCGGGGTGACGACCGGCGGCGCCTCGGAGGGCAGCCGTTTGCCGAACCCGTTGAACGGTGACATCGGCGGGCGCTTGACCACGCGCTCGCAGATCCGGTCCATGTCCTCGCGGGTGATGGTTTCCTTCTCCATCAGCTCGAGGACCATGCTGTCGAGCACGTCGCGGTACTCGACCAGGATCTCCCACGCCTCGTCGTGCGCCAGCTCGATGAGCGCGCGCACCTCGGCGTCGATGTCGGCGGCGACCGAGTCGGAGTAGTCCCGCTCGTGGCCCATGTTGCGGCCCATGAACGGCTCGTCCCCGCTGGTGCCGTACTTGACGGCGCCGAGCTTGGAGCTCATGCCGTACTGCGTGACCATGGCACGGGCCAGGCCGGACGCCTTTTCGATGTCGTTGCCGGCACCGGTGGTGGGCTCGTGGAAGACGAGTTCCTCGGCGGCCCGGCCACCCAGCGCGTACGCCAGGGTGTCGATCATCTCGGCCCGGGTCTGGGTGTACTTGTCCTCGGTCGGCAGCACCAGCGTGTGCCCGAGCGAGCGACCGCGCGGAAGGATGGTCACCTTGTGCACCGGCGCCGAATGCGGCAGCGCGTACGCCACCAGGGCGTGGCCGCCCTCGTGGTAGGCGGTGATCTTCTTCTCGTTGTCGCTCATCGCCCGGGTGCGCCGCTCGGGGCCGGCGATGACCCGGTCGATCGACTCCTCAAGGAAGTAGTTCGAGATGGCCCGCTTCTCGTTACGAGCGGTCAGCAGCGCCGCCTCGTTGATCACGTTGGCCAGGTCGGCACCGGAGAAGCCCGGCGTCCGGCGAGCGACCGCGTCGAGATCGACGTCGGGCGTGAACGGCTTGCCCTTGGCGTGCACCCGCAGGATCGCCTTGCGGCCCTCCATGTCGGGGTTGTCCACCGGGATCTGCCGGTCGAAGCGGCCCGGGCGCAGCAGCGCCGGGTCGAGGATGTCGGGCCGGTTGGTGGCCGCGATCAGGATCACGCCGCCCTTGGTGTCGAAGCCGTCCATCTCGACCAGCAGCTGGTTGAGCGTCTGCTCGCGCTCGTCGTGGCCGCCGCCCATGCCGGCACCGCGGTGCCGGCCGACCGCGTCGATCTCGTCGACGAAGACGATGGCCGGCGCGTTTGCCTTGGCCTGCTCGAACAGGTCGCGGACGCGGCTCGCACCGACGCCGACGAACATCTCGACGAAGTCGGAGCCGGAGATCGAATAGAACGGCACCCCGGCCTCACCGGCGACGGCCCGGGCCAGCAGCGTCTTGCCCGTACCGGGGGAGCCGAACAGCAGCACACCCTTCGGGATCTTGGCGCCGAGAGCCTGGTACTTCGCCGGGTTCTGCAGGAAGTCCTTGATCTCGTAGAGCTCCTGGACCGCCTCGTCGGCGCCCGCCACATCGGCGAACGTCGTCTTCGGGGTGTCCTTGGTGATCATCTTCGCTTTGGACTTGCCGAAGTTGAGCACCCGCGAGCCGCCACCCTGCATCTGCGACATGAACAGCAGCAGCAGGATCACCAGAATGGCGATCGGCAGCAGGTTGATCAGCAGGCTGAAGAGGATGTTGTCGCCGGACACGGTGGCGTTGTACTTGCCCGTGATGCGACCGGCCGTCCCCGCCTGCTCGACGGCCTCCCAGACCTGGTCGGTGACCTGGTAGGGGTACTGAGTATCGATCTTGTCGGTGGTCTTGCCGTCGAACTTCTCGGGACTGGCGAGATCGATCTGGAGCGTCTGCTCCTTGTCCTTCAGGACGACCTTCTCGATACCCGGTTGGTTCAGGCGCGCCAGCGCCACCGATGTCTCGACGCGCTGGTAGCTCGGACCACTGGTGAAGAACGAGCTCAGCGCGATAACGCCGATGATCACCAGAATGATCCAGACCACCGGGCGGCGGAAGAAACGCGTACGCTCCATGCTGTTGTCGGGCGGCGAGCGCCCGGACCCTCCTGATCGGCGTCTGGTCACCTCAACGTCGCCGCCCTAGGGCGGCCCCTCCGACGCTAGTGACACTGCGCCATCGGTCACTCGACCGTACACCGTGGGTGCCGCCCGCGAACCCGTGAGCCCGGTGGCCGGACACCCGGAAGCACCCGTCCGTTCAGCGTGCTTTCCTGCCAAATCCACCCATAAAGACGAATTCTGAGAAGACGCTGAGAAAGTGTTCAGCTACGGGCGTAGACCTCGGGCTTCAAGACCCCGACGTACGGCAGCTCACGGTAGCGCTCGGCGAAGTCCAGACCGTAACCGACCACGAACTCGTTCGGGATGTCGAAGCCCACGTACTTCACCGGAACCTGCACCTTCACCGCGTCCGGCTTGCGGAACAGCGCCACCACCTCGACGCTGGCCGGCTGCCGCGACTGCAGGTACTTCATCAGCCAGGACAGGGTCAGACCGGAATCGACGATGTCCTCGACGATGACCACATGCCGGCCGGTGATGTCGCGGTCCAGGTCCTTGAGGATGCGCACCACCCCGGAGGAGGTCGTCCCCTGCCCGTAGGAGGAGACCGCCATGAACTCCATCTCGGTGGACGGCCCGTGGTTGCCGAGCGCCCGGGCGAAATCGGCCATGAACATGACCGCGCCCTTCAGCACGCAGACCAGCAGGATGCCCCCGTCGGCGTCGGCATGGTCGGCGGAGACCTGCTTCGCCAGCTCGGCGGTCTTTTCCCGGATCTGCTCCTCGGAAATGATCACGTGATCGATGTCGGCGTCGTACCAGGAGCCGTCAGCCATGGGGCTAAGACTGCCGCATCAAGGTTGCCGATCGTCGAACGGGTCAGCGGTCCGATAGGCGGGAAACCGAGGAAAAGTGCCCGTTCCGCCCCTCTTGGCCGGGGAATCGGACACCGTGAGTGACAGTTCTCACAGGTCAGTCGGCCACCCGAACGAGTTGTCCGCGCACGCGAGCCACCCGAATCCCCCCGGGAAGGTGTACTTCCCCCTGCCCGTGCCAGTCGGTGACGAGCGCATCGAGCGCCGCGACATGCCGATGCGACAGCGCGGCCCCCGACGCCCCGAGCTCCTTGGCCCACGCATGCAGCACCCGAGTCCGAATCGCAACCACTAAACCCGATAAATCGGAAATGTCGAGCTCATCACCCGACTCGTGCTCGCTTGCGGCGTACGCCTGACGCAACGCAGCCGCCGCCATCGCGTCCAAGGCCGAACTGTCCGCCGCGATCTGCTCCGCCGACCGGGCCAGATTGGCCACCACCGCCGGCCCGAGCGCCTCCACCAGCGCCGGAAGAGCCGCCCCACGCACCCGAGACCGAGCAAAGGCCGGATCGGAGTTGTGCGGGTCCTCCCAGGGCACCAGCCCCAGCGCCGCGCAGGCCTTACGAGTGTCCGCCCGCCCGACGTCCAGCAGCGGCCGCAGGAAAATCCCCTTCTCCCGCGGCATCCCCGACAGCCCGCGCACCCCGGATCCCCGCGCGAGAGCCAGCAACACGGTCTCGGCCTGATCGTCGCGGGTGTGCCCGAGCAGCACCGCCGACGCCCCCACCCGCGCCGCCACGGCCGACAACGCCGAATAGCGCGCGGTGCGAGCCGCCGCCTCCGGCCCGCCGGAGAGCCCCGCCACCGAGACGGTAGCGACCTCGACCGGCGCGAACCCGGCTTCCCGAGCCCAGGCGGCCACGTCCAGGGCCCGCCGATCCGACCCCTCCTGCAGCCCGTGATCGACGGTCACGAGCCCCACCGAGGCGCCGACGAACCGGGCCGCCGCGGCCAGCGCCAGCGAATCCGCCCCGCCCGAGCAGGCGACGAGCACCAGGCCCGGCGGTAGCGCCCGCCGGACGGCCTGCCGCACCGCCGCCACCGACGGCGGGATGCGGGCCACCTACCCGCCGATCGCCGGCTGCGGCCCGTGCACCCGGGCCACCCAGGCGTCCGGGTCACCGAGCTCGTCGAGGCGCGGCAGGGTGAGCGGCGAGTCGAAGACCTTGTTGAAGCCCTCCATGCCGACCCGCTCGACGACACCGTGCACGAACTTGCGGCCCTCGGCGTACTGCCGCATCTTGACCTCGATGCCGAGCAGGCGCCGGATGGCCTTCTCCAGCGGGTTGCCGCTTTCGCGGCGGCGGTTGAACTTGGACCGGATCGACTCGACCGAGGGGATCACCTCGGGGCCGACGCCGTCCATCACGAACTCGGCGTGCCCCTCGAGCAGCGTCATCAGGGCGGTGAGGCGGTCGAGCACGGCTTTCTGCGCGGGGGTCTGCACGATGTCGATGACCGAGGCACGGCTCTCCGGGTCGCGCAGCGCCTCGGACATGGTGGCCACGCCGCGGCGTAGCCGCTCGAGGATGTGCTCGCCGCTCTGCGACGCGTCGACGAACGCCTGCACCTCACCGAGGAAGTAGCCGCGCATCCACGGCACCGCCGTGAACTGGACCCGGTGGGTGACCTCGTGCAGGCAGACCCACAGCCGGAAGTCGCGCGAATCGGCGCCGAGCTTGCGCTCGACCTCGACGATGTTGGGCGCGTTGAGCAGCAGCTGGCCCGGGTTACCGGAGAACACCTCGTATTGCCCGAGGACCCGGCCGGACAGATAGGCCAGGATCGTGCCGGCCTGCACCCCGGTCACCCGGGAGCCGATCGCGTCGGCCAACCCACCCGGCGGCTTGTCGCCGGAGAGCCGGCTGACCAGCGGAATGATCACCTGTTTGAGGCCGGAGATGTTGACGGCGGCCCAGTCCTTACGGTCGACCACCCGCACCGGCGGCACCTCGACCTGCGGCGCGAGACCGGTGTAAGCGGTCACGTGACCGGCCGCCTCGTCGGTGAGCGCGCGCAGCTCGGACACCACCTGCATCGCGTCGTCGTAGGAGACCGCGGGGCCGGATTTAGACAGCGCGCCCGCGGTAGCGGCGGCCAGATCCCAATCTACGAACTGCGCCATGCACCCACCGTACCCGCGGATCTCCACCCCGAACTCCGGTGAAACCCTGACTCAACAACCGCAGATCACGAGCCGGGCCGGCACCCTGTCCAGGGCCGCCTTGGCCGTGGTCGCACTCGCCGACCCGCTCGCCATGATCGCGAAGGCCAGCAGCCGGCCGTCCGCGGTGGTCAGCTGTCCCGCCATGGTGTTGACCCCGCTGAGCGTGCCGGTCTTGGCCCGCACGATCCCCCGGGCCACCTGGTTGGCCTTCGGCCGGGCGAACCGCTCGTCGAGCGTTCCCGACCAGCCCGCGACCGGCAGCCCACTGAAGATCCCGGTGGTGGCCGGCTGGTCCCCACGGGCGGCGAGCGCCAGCAGCCCGGTGAGCAGGGTCGGACTGATCCCGTTGTTCCGGGACAGCCCACTCCCGTCGTACAGGTCGGCCTCGTCGCCCGGCAGCCCGAACTCCTTGAGCTTCGCGATGATCGCGTCGGTGGCCCCGTCGAAGCTGGCCGGCCGGCCGGCGGCCAGGGCAACCTGCCGCGCCACGACCTCGGCGACCGCGTTGTCGCTCTGCGCCAGCATCCAGTCGGTGATCTGCACCAACGGCGGCGACCGCACCTCGCCCAGGGCCGCGGCTCCGGCCGGCGCCTTCCCCCGCTTGACCGTGGCGGTCGGGACTCCGAGCAGCTTCGCGAACGACTGACCGGCCGCGATCGCCGGATCCGGAAAGCGCGGGTCGCCACCGTGCTCGTTGTGCACCGGCTTGACCCGCCCACCGTCGGTCATCAACGACTGGACCCGCGCCACCTGCCCGAGCGGCGCGATGTCGTCGGAAGCCCATCCGGTCGCCGTCTCCGGCCCGCTGAACAAGGACGTATCCACCGTCACCCGGGTCGGCTTGACCCCGCCGAGCGCCGTCTTGACCTGCGCCGCCAGCTCATCGAGCCGAGCCGCCCCCGGAAACAGCGCCTTGGCGTTCACCGACAGCGTCGGATCCCCGCCGCCCACCAGCACGACCTCGCCCGAGGCACTCCCCGCGACCGCCGTGGTGCTGATCCGATAGGCCGGCCCACGGGCCGCCAGCGCGGTGGCCGCGGTCAGCAGCTTGGTGGTGGAAGCCGGTGTGGACGGAACGTCGGCCAACCGCGCATAGAGCACATCCGAGCTGGCCACGTCGACCACCGACACATGCACCTCGCTACCGAGCGCCGCCGAGCTGACCAGCGGATCCAGCGCAGCCTTGACCTTGGCCGCATCCGGCGCCACCCCACTCTCGGTGGCGGCCGCCAGCACCGCCGAAGGCGTCGGATCCGCCGTAACCGTCGAGCTGGTAGTGGCCGTCCCGCCGAGCACGTTCTTGACCGGCCCAGGCTTCACCACCACCAAAAACACCAGACCGAAAAACAAAACCAGCCCGGCGGAGACCAGGGAGATCAGCATCCGCTTCTTTTTGGTACGGGCATGACCAGCCCCCGCCTGCTCAGGGCGGCCTCCGTCGCCGGGAACGGCCGTAGCGCCCGCTCGGCCCGGCCCCGCATCCCGAACCGCCGGCTCCGCTGCCCCGGCGCCCACCGGCGCCGCCTCCGGCCCCTCGGCGCGACCGGCACCCGGAGCCTGAGGGCCAACCAGGGGCTGAGCCGCATCCGGAGTTTGAGGGCCCACCAGGGGCCGAGGCTCATCCGGAGCTGGCGGGCTAGCAGGAGCTGGCGGGCCAACCGGCGCCGCCGGGCCGGCCAAGGCTTGCGGGCCAACCGGAGCTTGCGGCGCTACTGGAGCTTGCGGCGCGACCGGAGTTGGTGGCGCGACCGGAGCCGGGGCGTCGTCGGGTCGCCGTAGGCCCCATGGCGTCTGGACGCCGCGCGGCTGTGTGTTCCCCGGATCCGGCGCGGCGGTGGCCCGGTCGTTCCCCGGCTCGGTCTCGCCGCTGGGCCTCCGCAGTCCCCACGGCGTCAGGACGCCGCCCGGCGCTCGGGCACGACCGGCCTGCTCAGGTCGCGGCGGCTGTCCGATTTCTGACCCGCCGCGTTCCGGCGGCCGGGCCTGCCCAGGGTTCTGTGCGGTCGGGTCCGGCCGGTCGCCGTCGCCCGGGTTCTGGGGTTGCACCTGTCGATCTTCCGCCCGTTTCGTACCGTCGCGTGGTTCTTGCGGGGAATCCATCGAGCTCACCCTCGCCCCGTCCGCCCACCACGCGGCTCGGGGCCGGTCGGCCCGGCATTCCGGCCGGGCGGGCGATGCCGAGCGCCCGAAGATACGGAAGCGTCGCTCCGGCGGCGGGCGGGTGGGTTACCGTTGCCGGAGGCATGATGCGGCTCGGGAGCGCTGTCGCGAGCGGGCTCGTTGTGTGAATCTTGCCTCCCCACGCGCCCCTCCTCTACCGCTGCGCAAGACTTAGGGGAGACTAGCGACATCCGGCACATCGTTGCGCGCGGATCCGGTGGGCATTGATATTTCCGCCGTGGTTCCCGCGATCGTGACCGGCATTTTTCGGTGGGCGAGTCAAGGGAGCTAACTATGGATTTCGACGTTCTGGTTGAGATCCCCAAGGGCCAGCGGAACAAGTACGAGGTCGACCACAAGACCGGCCGGATCCGGCTCGACCGGACCCTCTTCACGGCGACGCAGTACCCGGCGGACTACGGCTTCATCGAGGGCACCCTCGGTCAGGACGGTGACCCGCTGGATGCCCTGGTCCTGATTCAGGAGCCGACGTTCCCGGGCTGCCTGGTCCGGGCGCGGGCGATCGGCATGTTCCGGATGAGCGACGAGAAGGGCCGGGACGACAAGGTCCTCTGCGTGCCCTTCGAGGACCCCCGTCAGGAGCACCTGCGGGACATCCACCACCTGGGCGAGTTCGACCGGATGGAGATCCAGCACTTCTTCACGGTCTACAAGGACCTGGAGCCGGGCAAGTCGGTCGAGGGTGCGACCTGGACCGGCCGGGTCGAGGCCGAAGAAGAGATCCGGGCTTCGTTCAAGCGCGCCGAGGCGGCCGAAGAGCACGACGCGCACTGACGATCGGTCCGCTCCCGGACCCGCCGATCCGACTATTTCCGGAAACGC
>NZ_BOQN01000149.1 GCF_018332695.1 Paractinoplanes toevensis | reverse complement strand
CCGCCGGCCATCCAAGCCGATTGCCTTCGGCGCTCGATAGGAAGCCGTCTTCCCCGAGTGCCCGCCGGAGGCTTGGTCTTTGAGCTAAGGGTCCGGGGCGCTGCCCCGGCCCCCGGAGGCAGCGCTCTGCAGGTCAGCTATCCCGTGTTGGCCATGCTGTCTCTCGTTGGAAGTTGGCATTGCCGGTCGGACAAACGGTCATACCGTGCTAGTAGCTCGGAGGGTTATCTTCAGAGCGTGTGCCGTGGGAAGCAGCGCTTGACAGAAGCTGTAGAGTGCCCTACACTCGCCTGGGGCGAGCTTCTAGGCTACGATCGTCCTCATGAACTTCTACCGCCGAAGGCGGGCTGTCAAGATGGCGGCGTCCGGGGATGGTCCCCCCGAACGCCGCACTCGGCCCCGCGCACGCAAATGCCCGCAGAACCGCAGCTCTATTGTATCCGGCTGGGGTCCTGCGGGACTTTCAACGCTGGTTTGGTCAGCCGCACAGCTGGTCATGGCTATAGCCGTTTTGGTCCACGGCTTCCCGACGCACTAACGACAAACGCCCCGCGTCTGGGCCGCACGTAGGACCCAACGTGCTGCCCCCGCCGTTCGGCTTGATCCGAGTGGCGGGGGCATCGCTGTGTCTGGCGACAGTCTGGGGCAGCGCGGGCGGCGCCGATCCCCGAGCTGCGCCTTTGAAGACGTACTGGAGGTTGAACAGGTATCCCGTGGCCGACCGTGTCCCGTGGCCGGCCAGTGGCCGACCGCAACCGATCTTCCAGCGATCTGGAGCGCTTTATACCGGCAGGTGTCCGCTCTGCCGGAGGCTAGGTGTTCACCTCAGGGCTGACAAGGCTTCTTTCCTGTTGTTTGGCTGCGTTACTGGCGCCGTTCCCAAGGACATACAGCGCGATGCCGACCAGCAGTGCGGTCAGCAGGCTCCACCACTCTCCAGACAGCCCGCGGACGAGCCCATACGTAACCAGTCCAAACAGAGTTCCTAGGCTCGCGAAGCGGACTCCTCTGGCGACGTTGCGGGCCTTCCGCAATGACTCGCGGGAGACCGTGTTCTGCTGAAGCGTCTGCCTCACGCGCAACCCTGACATCGTGAGCATCACCGCAGCGACGGCCAGCACCAAGCCCCCGACAGCCAGGGGAAGCCCGGGTAGCTCGCCAGCGGACAGCAGGGCAACACCCCAGATCGTGATTGGCGCGGCGAGGATCAGGATGGCGATCAAGGCCGGGATCATCCGCTTTCCGGCGCGGCGCACCAAAGCGGGATCGGGTACTTGTATTCGGTCGTCGGTCATAGGTGCTCCCGGCGCTCTGGGCGGTCAGGATGTGCGGAGGTGCCAGTTGGTGTTGTTGTTGTCGTTGAGGCTGCCGTCGGCGATGAGTCCGGTGGTGGATCGTGGCCAGTAGCCCTGGGGGAAGCCGTCGTTGTTGTTGACGCGTTGCAGTAGGTCTTTGTATTGGCTTGCGATGCCGGTCAGGTAGGCGATCGCGGCAGTGGTGACTGCGGCGAGGATGCCGAGGACCTTGACCGTCGATACGCCGGCGCCGGCTGCTGCCGGTGGTGCGCCGACGCCGGTGGATGCGGCGGTCAGCCAGGTGATGAGTTCGATGATGAACGGGACGATGGCGGCGAGGACGCCGAGCCAGAACGCGATGATGGCGCCGGCGACTTTGGTCAGGGCGTCGTCGATGTCGTCGGTGGCGGCCTTGATAGCGGCGAGGGCTTTGGCCTGGTCGGGCAGGGTTCCGAGGTAGGCGGTGGCGGCCGGGCCTTGCCAGTATTCGTCGGTTTCGGTTTGGCCGGTGGTGGCTTGCGCCATGAGGCCGGTGACCCGGTTGCCGACCTGTTCGGTCCAGACGGTGCCGTGGTTCCACAACGTCCAGGGCACGCCAGGCTGGGTGAAAAACTTGCCGATTTCGGAGCCGAGCTTCTGCACCAGGTCGACGAACCGGTTGAGCAGGTCGACTACGTCATCCCAGAACGGGCCGAGCCAGGCGCCGACGCGATTGCATGCGTCAACGATCTTGTTGCTGAGGTCGTTGACCCTGTTTAGGCCGGCCTCGACTCGGCTGAGGGTGTCGTTTAACTCGCCCTCGGACAGCGGTAGTGGTGCGCCCATGCCGGTCGTCCCCCGTTTAGTAGATGCCGGTCATCCTGTGCACGGCGTTGGCCTCGTCCTGCTCGTAGCCATCGGCGGCGGCCCGCAGCGCACCGGCCAGCTCGGTGAGGTTGTCGGCGCCTTCGTTCAGGAGGCGATACAGCCGGTGTTGGAGTTGCTGGTAGGTCTCTGTCAGGCCGAGCTGGTCAGCCAGGTAGGAGAAGTGCATCGCACTGAGCTGGAGTTGGCCGGCGGCTCCGGCGGCGTCCCGCAGTTCCGCGGCGCCCGCATCCCACGTTGACGCGTCTTTGCGTAGTGCGTCGATCGCGGCCATAACTTGTTGCTTGTCTGGGGGTGGCACGTCTTTCACCTCCGCTGGTCGTCGTCGGTGTGTGGAACCGGGAGGCCCAGAGCAGTCAGGAGCGCGGCCGGATCGGACGTGATTCGGTCCAGGTCCGGGAAGGGCCACTGGCGGGTGAGCGATCGTTCAGCGAGCCGATCGATCGTGGCATATCCGTCCGCGATCGCCGAGGTGATCGCCGTGCCAATCTCCTGTCCGCCGGCCCGGTCGGCCCATCGCTGGTCGAGATCGAGGCCGGATAGTTCTTCGCCGGTCAAGGTCGCGGTGACGTGGCCGGTGGAGTCGCGACCGGTTGTGGCCTTCTGGCTGCGGGCGGTTGCTTCCAAGGCGAGAGTGTCGAACCGGTCGGTGGCGTCCTGCAGCAGGTACCAAAGGCCACGAATGGAGTCGGTGTCCACCGCAGGACCATTGGTGGGATCGGTGCTGCTCAACGGCAGGTTCGATGTCTCCCGGGCAATCTCGTCCGGCGAGACGACTTCGTTCTTGGTCCGGCCGACCTCGGCCGCCCATGTCTCGATGCGGCGTTTGCCCGCTTCCTGATACGCGGCCAGCACGGCAGTGCCGAGGCTGTTCGCGGTCAGGTGGGAACGCCATCCCGGCGCGACCTCGGCAGTGTGGATCCGCCCGGCGGCGGTGAGGACCACGCGCACCTGCCCAGAGGGATCCCGACCGGACGACTCCACCACCGAGGCGGCCGCGGTTCGCAGCCTGCTGTCAAGAAGCGACGCTTCCCGGCCGAGCTGGGCGAGTTCGGCGAACAGGTCGGAGAACGTGTTGCTGCTACCACCCGCCACGATGGACTCCAGTTTCCATCCGACAGCAATGCGCACACAGTAGTCGAGCAGAGCCAGAAAGTGTCTGCCGATTGATCTATCTACTCGGGGCCCTGCCTCCGGTTGATACATCGACGGCAGTAACCGCACTGCGGCACGTCTCTGGTGATCGGCGCGACCGGAGCGGGCCGCGATGCATGGGATGCAAATGCCCGACCCGGATCGATCATCGTGACTATATTCTCGGCATGATCGCGAACGTGCGCCGTTGGGTGGACAGCGTTGCCGGCTTCCAGGGCCGCTATCTGCGGTGGGAGAGCCGAGCCGTGCGCAGGCTCGGTGGATGGTCTGTCCCTCGCCGGTGGGCGACGTTCGTGCTTCTGCCAACCCTGCTGTTCTGTTGCGGAGGGACGGTGGTCGGCGTGCCGGCTGCCTGGGTGCTTCGTCAAACCATGGAAGCGAGCCGTGGTGCGCCATCTCCAGACGCGGCGGCCGACTCTTACCTCATGGCGCTTGGCTACAACACCGAGGATGGCTTGCTTCCCATACTCGACAACGACCACCAGGATGACCTTCTGGCGGAATGGCGCGCCTACCGCAAGGCCATGGACAACACCAGCCCAGCGCCGTCACGGCTCGACTTCGGCGCCCTAGCCGTCGGCCAGGTGGTAGACGGTCGAGCCGAGGTAACTACCGAGGTCTCTGCCACATGGTGGGGAACCGACGGCCGCGCGATCGCGTACAGCAGCGAGGAATACACCTGGCGCTTTAAGACCCGCGAAGACAACGGCTGGCAGGTCGTGTCGGTGGAGGCGCCAACGTGGTGCGGCGGTTACGTGCGACTTGACGCCTGCGCTTAGGCGAGCGTGCCTGGCGCGTAATGTGCGCAAAGGCGAAGGCCCGGGGCAATGTGAGTGCTCCGGGCCTTCGTCTCGACCACGGGTAGACCGCCGCCGGGCTACCGCGCTACCTGGGCTACCTAAGCGCCAACCGAGGTTGCCCACTGACAACCTGCCATAGCTAGCGTTGGCTAGTCAATGGCTAGCTATAGGTGATCTACTCGGGATGCCAACCGAGGAGAACACCGTGCCGCCACGCTATCGGTATGAAGAGATCGCCGACGACCTGCAAAAGCGGATCGAAGCTGGGGAGTTTCCGCCCGGCTCGCGCCTGCCGAGTCGTCGTGAGCTGACCGCACACTACGACGTGACTGCACCGGTCATCGATCGGGCGATGCAGATCCTAAGGGTCAAGGGCATCACCGAGACACTCGCCGGCGTCGGGGTCTATGTGAAGGATTCGCCGGGCGCATAGGTGCGGCCGCCCGGCTCAGTCGCCGGTATCGGTGATCAGCGCTGCGGCCAGCGGTCCCATGCTGTCGATCACCACATCCGCCCCCGCCTCCTGGAACACGGTCGCCTTGGCCGGCCGGTTGGCGTAGCCGATCGTCCGGACTCCGGCGGCGCGGCCGGCCTCGATGTCGGACAGGGAATCTCCGATGAGGACGGTTTTGGCTGCCTGAACGCGGAGGTCCCGGACGGCCTGCAGGACCGGCTCGGGGTTCGGTTTCATCCGTGCGGGATCGGCGTAGGCCCGGCCGACGATGGGGGCGACGTAGCCGGCTAGCCGATGTGCCACCAGGTAGGCGGTCACTGCCTCTGCGGAGTTGTTGCTGACCACCGCGACCGGCAGGCCGGCTTGCCGTGCCGCGACGATGACCTCTCGGCTATACGAGGTGGGCGCGGCACTCTCGATGGCGCGAAGCTCTGCTGCGCGGAGAGCATCTTCAACAGCTCGGGTGAGCGTCTGTTCTGCGGCCGATCCCGTCCAGCGCAGCACCTCGAGCGGGTCGGTCTCCGAGGCCAGCTGCGGCGGCAGGCTCACGCCGCGACGTTGCAGCAGCTCGACCAACTCCGCGGCGATCTTCGGTGCCGGGTAGCCAGCGAAGATGCTGCACACGGGGCCGTCGAAGTCGAACAGGATTGCGTCGGTCTCGGCGATGAGCCGAGCCAGGTCGGCGCTCATCCGTTGTACCGATACGCGATCGTCGACCACATCGACTCGAACCATTGGCGAGACGCCTCGACGAACTGGGTGCCGTGCGAGGTGTCGTCGTCGGTCACGGCGTAGTGGAACAGGGGCACGTCCTTGCCCATCAGGTCGTAGATGGCTGTGGGCTCACCCTTGATCGAGACGGTCCGTTCGACGACGGGGTAGAAGCCGTAGAAGACCTCCTCGTTGTTCAGGATGTAGAGCTTGAACAGGGGAGAGGCTCGGTGCATGCGCACCTCGACGTTGGTGGAGTGGACTAGGCCGAGGTCGCCCAGCTCGGCGACCTGGTCGAGGATGCCGTCTGCGGCTCGGCGGGTGATGCGTTCGGCCCGTTCGCGTACGGCTGGATCGTCGGCCTGTGTTTCGGCCCGTGATGGCAGGGCCATCGGTGCGGTCATGTCGGAGATCAGGACACGTACGGCGATCGACTCCGGCGCTAGCCGGCCGACTCTGACCTTGTCGAGTGCGCCAGCTAGTGCGTCTCGCAGGGTCTCGCCGGAGAAGCCGGCGAAGTCGATGGTGACGTGCGGGCGTTCGAAGGTGGCTTCGATGTGGGGGCGCAGCTCTACCGCCCGTTGGGTCTGGGCGCGGACGAAGGCTCCGCTGCCCTGGCGGGTGACGATCAGCCGTTCGGTGCGCAGGATTTCGAGTGCCCGCTTCACGGTTTCGCGGGCAACTCCGTAGCGGGTCGCTAGCTCGGGCTGCGATGGCAGTTTGTCGCCGGGTTCGAGTCGCCGCGTGAGGATGGCCGCGCGCAGCTTGTTGGCAATCTGCTGTGAAGCCTGTTTCGGATCGTCCGGGTCGAGCTGACCCAGGAATTCGAGGTTGTCAGTCACCAGATAACGGTATCTCTGACTAGCCAAGTAAGGGAAGTTCCATCGAAAAGTATTGACCTGGCTAGCCAGGCATGCGTACGTTGATTGCGGCAACCTGACTAGCCAGGCAAGCCAAGAGGTCGGCAAGGACCGGAACGACGGCACGTAGTTGCCGCACGCCGAGACACCGCCGAGTCCTCATTGCTCATTGAGAACTGCATACGTGACCTGCGGGGTTGCCCGGGTGTTCGGCCGTCGACCTGTCCGGCCGTCCAGACCTGTCCACCCATCCCGCTCAACGTGCGGCGCTTGGCAGCGCTTCACGCCGTACCCCTCAGGTCGCAGGGGTTGCGCCGATCGGCGCAACCCGCCTCGTATTCCTCACCTTCCCGCAGGCCGCGCCAACGTCGCCGGCCTTGTATCCGGAGGAAATCCCGTGAGAAAGCTGCACCTGGACACCGATGAGCCGTCGGCCGCCGACCTGGACGCGATCGAGGCCGAGTGGCCGCTGATCGCCGCCGACCTGGACGTACTCGACGCTCAGATCACCATCATCAACGCCGCCGACCGTGGCGGCCCGACTGCCCTGGACTGGCGCAGACTGCGCCGAGCCGAGGCACACGTCACCCGCATTGCCGCCGACCTGGCAACGCGGACCAGCGCTCGGAAGGCGGTCGCCTGATGAGCCAGGACCTCGAACGCCTGAAGCGCATCGGTTGGGCCGTGCGGGCGGTCTTCACGCTCGGCATCACCGCCTCGTTGGCCGGCAACGTGCTGCACGCCGAGGACAACGCGATCAGCCAGGCCATTTCGGCATGGTCACCGATGGCCTTGCTGCTGACGGTGGAGCTGATCTCCCGAGTGCCGGTTCGCAAGGGAGCGGCCTCGTACGCCCGGCTTGCTGCGACCGCGGTCATCGCTGGAATCGCGGCGTGGGTTTCCTACTGGCATATGGCCGGCGTCGCCACTCGCTACGGCGAGACCGGGGCGTCACCGTTCCTGCTGCCGTTCAGCGTCGACGGGCTGATCGTGGTCGCCTCGATCAGCCTGGTCGAGATCGGCGGTCGGATCCGCTCCATGACTGAACCGGTCATCGAGACACCGACGGTGAGCGCACCTGCGTCGGTTGTCGCCGATACGCCGTCGGTTGTCGCTGCTGATCCGGCGCCAGCAGTGGAGAAGGTGCCGGTCAAGCGGGTCACTCCGCGTCCGGCGTCGGCAGCCAAGGTCGCCAAGGTAGCCGCGAAGATGCCCGGCGCTTCGGCCGTCGCCATCGCGGAGAAGGCGGGCGTCTCGCCGTCGACGGCGCGTCGCCACCTCGCCGCGCAGCGCGTCACCAACGCGTCACCAACTGGCCCGGACCCTGCGGAAATCCCCGTTCTTGCCGCCGCCTAGCCCGGTCATCACGCAAAGGAGCACTCATGGACGACGTAAACCACTGGCGAATCACCTTGCTCGCGCTACGCGGTGATCTGCGGTCACTGCGCGACTGGGCGGAACGCCAACTCGACGGAGACGCGGACTGGCAGAACGTCACCGAGTACATGACCGCTGCCCTTGACGCCCTGATCGCCGGCGAGAACCCACCGACCTATCCGTCCTGACTCCGCCCGGCGGCACGGCTCAACCGACCAAAGCAGCGCCGTGCCGCCGGTCCCTCCCGCAAGCCCAACAGCCCACTGGAGAGAACCTGATGGTGCCCCAGAACCCGCCCCCTGACGACAACAAGTTTGACTGGACCGCCGCAGAGAGCGACGTCGCCGAGGTCGTCGACCTGGACGAAGCCCGTACCCGCCGCACCACTCCTGGGGCGGGAGATACCCACTTTGAGGTGACCCTCGACGAGGCGCCGTCGGCCGGCGGGATGCCCGTTGACCCGCCGCCGTCCGGCGCGGCCGGGCGGGTACCGATCGTGCCGGTCGGCTGGTCGACGTGGCCGAACATCAAACACAGCATCCGGCAGACCCTCGCGGTGTTCGCCTACCGCTGCGGCTTCCACGCGCTGCGCTCGCCGAAGTACGCGATCCTCGCCGCGTTCTGGGCCATCGTCGGGATGTTCCGGCTGGCCGGGCGGCAACTGAAGTGGTGGTGGGTCACCGAGCAGTACGCGCTTCGGCAGGCCACCGCCGACGCCAACGATCCGGCGATGTGGCTCAAGCTGCACCGGGAGGTCAAGGCCACCCGGATGTGGCGGTTCATCGTCCTGTGCGCCGAAGCGTTGACAGTCGTGATCGGCGGGCCGCTCCTGTACGCCACGGCCCCGTGGTGGGCGCTCGCCCTGGTCGCCGCCGGTGTGGTCGGATTCCTGGCGCACGTCGGCCGCCCCGATGACCGGCCGATCATCACCCCCGCCACCGTCGCCGGGCGGTTCCGGCGGGTGAACCCGGACATCATCCTTCGCGCCTACTACGCGGCCGGGCTGGGGCACCCGGACAAGCCCCATCAGCAGATCAGCTTCGGTTCAACCATGGCCCGCGACCCGTCGGGCACGGGATCTCAGGTGTCAATCGACCTGCCGTACGGCAAGACCTTCGACGAGGCCGTCAAAGCGCGCGGCGCGATCGCGTCCGGGCTGGACGTGGCGATCTCGCAGGTCTTCATCAGCCGGGACTTCACCTCCCACCGGCGGCACACGCTGTGGGTGGCCGACCGGGACCCGCTCTCGCAGGGCGCCGGCCGAACCCCGCTACTGCGGTGCAAGCCCACCGACGTATGGCAGCCAGCCCCGTTCGGCCTCGACGAGCGCGGCAACAAGGTGTTCGTCGACCTGCTGTGGAACAGCATCCTGATCGGCGCACAACCGAGGCAGGGCAAGACCTTCGCCGCGCGGCTGCTGGCCCTGTACGCCGCTCTTGACCCGTACGTGAAGCTCACCGTCCTGGACGGTGGCGGTAAGCCGGACTGGCGAAAGTTCGCCCTGGTCGCCGACCGGTACGCGTTCGGCCTGGCAATGACCCGCGACGGCGACCCCGCCGAAATCGCCTTGGAAGCGCTGCGAGAGATCAAGGCCGACGTCCAGGACCGATACGAGCGGCTCTCGAAACTGCCGGTCGATATCTGCCCGGAGGGCAAGCTCACTCGGGAGATCGCACGGGATCCGCAGTACAACATGCCGGTCCGGCTCGTGTTCCTCGACGAGTTCCAGGAGTACTTCGACCTCGGCGACATCTCCAAGGAGATCGCGTCGCTGCTGGTCTACCTGGTCAAGGTCGCCCCGGCCGCCGGCGTCGGATTCGTCGACGCCACACAGCGGCCGTCCGGGATCGGGTCGGGACAGGTGGCCCAGCAGTTCGTGTCCTTCCGCGACAACCACCAAGTCCGGTTCAGCCTGCGCACCGGCTCATGGCAGGTGTCCGACCTGGTGATGGGGTCCGGGGCGTACTCAGAAGGACACGACAGCTCGACCCTGCTGCCGTCCTACAAGGGCGTCGGGATCCTGCGCGGCGCTTCCGACGCCACCCCGACCGTGCGGACGTACCTCGCGGACGCGGACGACGCGGAAAAGATCCTGATCGCCGCGCGGAAGCTGCGGGAAGCCGCGGGCACCCTGACCGGCATGGCGGCCGGGGAAGACGTCACCCGGACCTCGCGGGACGTCCTGGCCGATGTGCGCGGCGTGATCGAGCGGGCCGAAACCGGCGCCCAATGGGAAGAGATCGCGTCCCGGCTCGCCGACCGGCTGCCGGAGGCATACGCGGACGTGACCGCTGAGTCGATCTCAGCTCAGGTCCGAGCGTTCGGTGTACGCAGCGTAGACGTCAAGCGGAACGGCAAAGCCCTCAAGGGCGCCAAGACCGACGACATCGACGCTGCGATCGGCCGCCGGAAAGCCGCCTGAAGGTCGCGGACCAGCCGCGACCGGTCGCGTCAACGCGACCCGACCCGCGACCGGACTGGTCAGGCCATACATCGGCCGGTCGCGGGTCGGCCCAACCCCAGCTCAAGCCCTGAAACCTGCCTGTGGAGGCTTGCTGTGCCCACCCTCGCCGCGACCGCAACCCCAACCGCCAGCCTTTCCGGCCTGCTCATCCTCGCCCTGCTCTTCGCCACGCTGTGTTACGGCGTCGGCTGCTGGATCTGGCCGTTCGGCGCCTGCCGACGCTGCAAAGGCACCGGGAAACGCCGGTCACCGTTCGGCCGCGCGTTCGGCCTGTGCCGCCGCTGCGGCGGCGACGGCCGCCGCCTACGGGTCGGCCGGCGGATCCTCAACAGCCTGCGCGAGACCCACGACAAGGGCACCCATTGATGGCCACCCGAATCATGGCCCGACTATCCCGCCGCGAGACCCCGCACACGACCTGGTGCGCGCAGGACCACCGCTGCGGCGTGGCCGAACACCGATCGCCCGACATCACCGCCGACGAGATCGGCGGCCGAGCATGGCTCACCCGCATCCGCGCCGGGGACGTCGAGTACATCGAGATCCGCGCCCGGATTCCGTTGCACAGCAACGAAAAGGTGGCCCGCTGGCAGCTGGCCACCGCGTTGCAGATCATGCGCGAACTGCTGAACGAGGTCTTCCCGCGGCTGTCCCGGCTGACCGGCCGCGAGCAACGTCCGGCGATCAGCCGCCGTACCGCCTGACCGCCGTAGCCCCGACTTCGAGAGGAACCGAGGTGACACAAGCCGGGTACGACCTGGCCGCCGAGCAGGCCGTCATCGGTGCCGCCCTGCTCATCCCCACCCTCATGGCCGACCTGGCCGCAAACCTCACGCCGGGCGACTTCGGCCGCCCGGCGCACCGGGTGCTGTGGGAGGCGATGTGCGGGATGCACGCGGCCGGCATCCCGACCGACCCGATCACCGTGACTGCCGACCTGGCCGAGGCTGGCGACCTCGGCAAGATGGGCGGGGCACCCTACCTGCACACCCTCACGGCAGAGGTTCCGTCGGCCGCCAACGCGGGCCATTACGCGGGCATCGTCGCCGACCTGGCGAAACGGCGGAAGGTCGCCGACCTCGGCACCCAGCTCGCCCAGCTCGCCGCATCCGGCGCCGATGCGGCCGACATGGTGGCGGCCGGTCGGGCGATGCTCGACGATGCCGACGTGCCGGGCGGCTGGTCGCCATTGATCCCGCTCGGCAGGGGCCGACACCTTCCCACCTTCCCGGCCGAGTTGTTACCGGGCTGGGTGGCCGAGCAGGTGGCCGCTGTCGCGGAGTTCACCCAAACACCGATCGACGCGGCCGGGAGCATCGCGCTCGCCTGCCTGTCGACGGCGGCCGGTGGCCGCGCCGAAGTCGAGGTACGCGGATCCTGGAGGGAGCCGACGAACCTGTTCACGGTCGTGGTCCTACCGCCTGGCTCCCGTAAGAGCGCCGTGTTCGCGGCGATGGTCGGCCCGATCCTGATGGCGGAAAAGGCTCTCGCGGAGCGGACCGCTCCGGCGATCATCGAGGCTGAGCTGTCCGCGAAGGCCGCGGGCAAAGCGGCCGAGAAAGCGGCGCTCGCCGCCGCCAACGCTGATGGCTCATCGCGGGACACGCTGATTGCGGAGGCGACGGCCGCCGCGATGAACGCCGAGGCGATCACGATCCCGGTCAAGCCTCAACTTGTCGCAGACGACGTGACCAGCGAGACGGCACAGAAGATCCTCGCCGAGCAAGGCGGCCGGCTAGCCGTGCTGTCGCCGGAGGGCGGGATCTTCGCGACTATCGCGGGCCGCTACTCCGGCACCCCGAACCTGGAGGTGTTCCTCAAGGGCCACGCCGGGGACATGATGCGCGTCGATCGGTTGTCCCGCGACGGCGGACACGTCGACAAACCGGCCCTCACGATGGGACTCGCGGTGCAGCCGGAGATTCTGCGGGACATCGCGGGCATGCCCGGCTTCCGGGGACTCGGGTTGCTGGCCCGGATCCTGTTCGCCGTCCCGGAGAACACCGTAGGACGACGGAAGATCGGTGCGGATCCTATCCCTACCGAGGTAGCGGCGGAGTACACGGCCAATCTTCACGCCCTGGTTCTCACGCTCGCCGAGTGGACCGATCCGGCCGTGCTGGTCCTCACCCCCGACGCCAACGAGGCCGTGCTCAACATTGAACGGCAAGTAGAACCCCGGCTCGCCCCGGGTGGCGCCTGGTCGCACATCGTCGACTGGGGCAGCAAGTACACCGGGGCGGTGATCCGGATCGCTGGGCTGATCCATCTCGCGGAGCAGCTGCGCGACGGATGGGGCAAGCCCGTCGAAGTCGACACCATCGAGCGGGCCGCGTTGATCGGCGAGTACTACGCCGCTCACGCCCTGGGCGCGTTCGACGACATGGGCTCCGACACCGCGACCCGCAACGCGCGGGCCGTCCTGGCGTGGATCGAACGCACCGGCAGCCGAGCGTTCACCAAACGCGAAGTGTTCCGGGCGCTCAAGTCATCGCAGATCCCGACCGCCGCCGACTTCGACCCGCCGCTGTCCATGCTCGAAGCACACGGCTACCTCCGCCAGCTCGACTCGCCCACACCGAAACGGGCCGGGGGACGGCCCCCGTCGCCGAGCTTCCTGGTCAACCCGGAGGTCCACCAACCGGCCGCAACGGTGCACCCGCTCACCGCGCGCCGGGCCTCATAACCCCGTCTGCCAGAACTGCCACAAC
>NZ_BOQN01000148.1 GCF_018332695.1 Paractinoplanes toevensis | reverse complement strand
AGACGGGCGGCGCGGAGACGGCCCGCACGGAGACGGGCGGCGCCGAGACGGCCCGCACGGAGACGGCCCGCACGGAGACGGCCCGCACGGAGACGGCCCGCACGGAGACGGTCAGCACGGAGACGGGCGGCGCGGAGACGGGCGGCGCGGAGACGGTCAGGCGACCGTTCCGGCTACTACCCAGATGGTCAGGACTGCCAGGAAGTCGCCTCGGGCGCCGGCCTCGTCGACGTGGGAGAACCAGTTGTCGCGCAGGCCCGGTGGGGTGTTCCAGGCCTCCGCCGGCACCATCGGGTTGACCATCGGCAGCACCACGGCGGCGGAGGCCGGGTCGCCGAAGAGGCACGTCACCGGGGTGGCGGTCACGTCGGTGAGGTGGGCGTCGACCAGGCGGCGGCGCAGGGTGCGGCCCATGTCGTGTTGCCTCGGGGTGAGGCGGCCGTACATGTCGGCCATGACTGTTGTGGCCAGGCGGGCCGGCACGCCGTCGAAGGCCAGCGACTCCCAGTCGGTGTCGATCAGGCAGATGCGGCCGCCGGGCCGGGTCACCCGGATCAGCTCGGCGATCGCCGTGTCCGCGTCGTCGACGTGTTGCAGCACCCGCTCGCACCAGACGCCGTCGAAGCTGTCGCTGGGCAGCCTCATCGCGGAGACGTCGCCCGTCATGTACCGCACGTTGCTGCCGTCGTGCCGCTGCAACGCGGCCGCGATGGTCGCCGCCGAGTAATCCAGCGCGATTACCTCGCCGCCGGTGCCGACCTTCGCGGCGAGCCACCGCGACACGTCCCCCGCGCCGGAGCCCGCGTCGAGCAGCCGGCCGCCCGGCTGCGGCCGCAACGCTTCCATCGCCGTCCGGCGCACCCGCTTGATCTCCGGATGGCGGCCCATCGCATCGAGCGCGGCGAGGAGCATCGCCGTCATCTCGCTGGGCTGGCTGTCCAGGTCGGCGAAGGGGGTGCGTTCCATCTGCGCGGGCTTCATGAGGCAAATGCTTACGCACGCGGCAGCATTTTCACGGGCAGCGGTCACTCATCCGACAGGAAGGATCACTACACGCACTCAGGTTGGGCACAGTTCGACCGAAGAAAGCTCGGTGTGGAAATGGCGGTCGTGGCTGGCGGACGGGAGTCTCAGCCGGATCCGGCTGGTGGCGCTCGTCGTCGGCGGCTTGGCGCTGCTCACCCAACTGGGTCAGCTCGGCAACGCGCTGCGCTCCCCGGCGTACATCCGCCTTTCGGGTGCCTGCATCGTTCTGATCCTTCTACTGCTGGTCGTTGCCTATCGTCGCGGCCGGTCGACGTGGTGGAGCGCGGCCCCGATCCCGATCCTGATCGCCGTCGGTGCCTCGGGCCTGGAAGATCCGCTGGCCGGCACCGCCATAGCCCTCGCGGCAACGGTTGTCCTGTCGCTCTACGGCTCGACGAAACTGTGGCTGACGCGCGTCCTGGGCTCGCTGATCGCGGTCCCCGCGGCGATCGCGATCTCCCCGCTCTCGGGGGACCGGATGATGCCGTGGAACTCTCCCACGGTGCTCGGCATCCTGCCGCAGATCGTGCTGATGGCGGTGCTGACCCGCGGCATCTACCTGTCGCTGGTCCGCCAGGAGCGCACCGCCGCACGGGAAGCGCTGCTGGCCCGGGCCGGGCTGGCGATGCTCGGTGTCACCGACGTCGAGCAGGTCCGCGAGGTGGGCCGCCGCACGGCCAACTCCCTGGTCGCCCTGACTCCCGACGTCACCATGCTGGTGCTGCGCCGGCACCCCGGCGGGCTCGTGGTGAGCACGGCCGCCGGTGCGCCGGACGGCATCCGCGGCCGCCGTCTCGGCATGGCGGCCGTCACCGACCCGACGACCTTCACCGAGTTGCTGCCCGGCTTCCGCGAGTGGCACATCGACGCGCTGGGTGCCGACCCGGCGATCGCCGACGTCTACATCGCCGTCGGCAGCCGGCGTCCGGTCGCCTCCGACGTGCTGGACGCTTTCCGTAACCTGTCGCACCAGGTCGTGCTGGCCGAGAACGGCTGCCACGCGCACGCCGAGCTGGAACACCAGGCCCACCACGACGAGCTGACCGCGCTGCCGACCAGGGCGAAGTTCATGCGCGCCATCGCCGACGCGCTCAACTGCGACCCCGGCGGCACGGTTGCCCTGCTGAACGTCGACCTGGACGACTTCAAGCAGGTCAACGACGGCTACGGCCATTCCGCCGGGGACGAACTGCTCGTCGCGGTGGCGGCCCGGCTGACGGCCGTGACGCGGGGTCGTGGGCTGGCCGCCCGGTACGGCGGTGACGAGTTCGCGGTGCTGCTCACCGACCTGTCCGGCCCCGAGGAGGCGGACGAGATCGCCGCCCGGCTCTGCGCCGACCTGGCCGTACCGATGGAGTTGACGGCGGCCACCGTGACGGTCGGTGCCAGCGTGGGTGTCGCCATGGCCGCACCGGGCATCACGGTTGCCGAGCTGACCCACCGCGCCGACCTCGCCATGTATGCCGCCAAGGCCTCCGGCAAGAACCGCGCGGAAGCCTTCGCCCACCCGTCGCCGAACCTGGCCGCCTGACCCGGCGGATCAGCGGGTGGGCTCGGCGCTGCCGGGCGAGGCCCGGATGTCGGCATTGTCGCCGACGGCCGCACCGCGCGTGCCGAGCGCGGTGGCCGTGTGGGTCATCCCGGAGTTCTCCGCCAGGTCATCGAGCAGTTCCTGGAGGGCCGGAGCGGTGTCCGGTTGCTCCTCCAGGAGGTCTTGAAGCCGGGTGGTCCACACCTGGGTCTGCTGCTCGCGGACCTGATCGACCTGGTCGGCCGGGGCCGCCGCCAACCGCTCGTGGGTGTCCTCCAGGCGGGCCTCGAGGATCGTCACCTGTTTCGGGTCCCCGCCGAACAGCCGCGCCACGCGATCCTTGGCCGTGTTCCAGACGTCGGTGGTGGCGGCTTCGACGACCGCGGTGCCGCCGGCTGCCCCGAGGGCGATCAGTGTCTCAGTCAGCATCAGACCTCCATAGTGACCATAGCCGGGCACGGCCCTTGATCAGCGTGGCCGGCGATCATGTGGCAGGCTTTTCGGAATGAGCGACGCGGTGCGGTTCGGGCTTGTCGGTTTCGGCAGCGGCGGGCGGATCTTCCATGCCCCGCTCCTGGCCTCGGCGGCGAATGTCGACTTCGTCGGCGTGGTCACGAAGTCGCCGGAGCGCCGCGCCGAGCTCGCCGAGCAACGGCCCACGGTGACCGCGTTCGACACCATCGCCGACATCGCCGCGGCCGGCGTCGAGGCGGTGGCCATCTCGACCCCGGCGGCCACCCACGCCGAGCTGGCGCTCGAGGCCATCGCCCACGGCCTGGCGGTGGTGGTCGACAAGCCGTTCGCGCTGGACGCCGCTTCCGCGCAGGGGGTCATCGACGCCGCCGCGGCCAAGGGCGTGCCGCTCAGCGCCTACCAGAACCGGCGCTGGGACTCCGACTTCCGCACCGTGCAGAAGCTGATCGCCGAGGGCGCGCTGGGCACGGTCCGGCGGTTCGAGTCGCGGTTCGAGCGCTGGGACCCGGAGCGCAAGATCGGCGCCGCCGGCGGCGGCACCCTGCTGGACTTCGGGTCGCACCTGGTGGATCAGGCACTCTTCCTGCATGGTCCGGCCATCCGGGTGTACGCCGAGATGCGCGGCAACAGCGATCTCGACGACGACTTCTTCGCGGCGCTGCATCACGTGAACGGGGTCGAGTCGCACCTGTGGGGCAGCTGGCGGCAGGCCGCGCCGGGCCCGCGGTTCCGGGTGTCCGGCTCGACCGGCGCCTACGTCATCGACAACGGCATGGACGGCCAGGAGGCGCTGCTCAAGGCGGGCAAGTCGCCGGCCGGGCTGGGCGACCGCTGGGGCGTGGAGCACGAGCACCGGTGGGGCCGGGTCTACCACGGCGAGACGAGCGCGCCGGTGGCGAGCGAGCGTGGCCGGTGGGACACGTTCTACCCGGCGTTCGCCCGGGCGGTGCGCGGTGACGGCCCGGTGCCGGTCGACCCGGCCGACACGGTGCGCGTGATGACGGTGCTGGACGCGGCCCGCCAGAGCGCCCGCAGCGGCGCGGCCGTCCAGCTCTGATCAGCCCGGCTCCGATCAGCCGGCTCTGATCAGGGGCGCAGGCCGTCCAGGGCGAGGGCGATCACCCGGTCGCGCTGGGTGTCGTCGACGAACGCGGCCGAGGTCAGGCCGGATACCAGGCGCAGCAGGTCGTCGAAGCTGACGTCGGTCCGCACCGCACCCGCCTTCTGGGCGCGCTCCAGCAGCGGTTCACCGGCGTCGTACATGGTGCGGCGGCAGGCGGCGAACATCTCCGACTCGCGGTTCAGCGCCTCGATGATGGCGCGCTTGGTCACGGCGTACGCAACAAAGCGGTTGAGCCACGCGGTGAGTGCCTCCCACGGCGGAAGCGAAGCGACCGCCGACGCGGCCGCGCTGAGCTGGTCGACCTCCTCGACGTAGACCGCCTCGAACAGGTCGCGCCGGGTCGGGAAGTTGCGGTAGAGCGTCCCGATGCCGACGCCGGCCCGCCGGGCGATGTCCTCCAGCGACGCCTCGGTGCCGTTCTCGGCGAACGCGTCGCGGGCCGCGGCGAGCAGCGCATCGAAGTTGCGCCGGGCGTCCGCCCGCTGCGGACGACGCACGGTAACCATAGTGACCCTCCCCACATGCTGGGGCCTTGCAAACCGGAGGCCCCCCTCCACTAATCTGGAGGCATGCCTCGACTTTATCAGTCCTCGCCGCGCGCCACCTTCACGGTGCTCGCCGCCGCGGCTGCCGCATTCTCGCTGATGCAGTCGCTGGTCACGCCGGTGCTGCCGACGATCCAGCAGGACCTGCACACGAGCACCGGAACGGTCACCTGGGTGCTGACCGCCTGGCTGCTCGCGGCCTCGGTGGCGACCCCACTGGTCGGCCGCATCGCCGACATGATCGGCAAGGACCGCGCCCTCCTGATGGCGCTGGCCGCGATCGCGGTCGGCTGCCTGGTGGCCGCGCTGGCGCCGAACATCGGCGTCCTCATCGTCGCCCGCGTCCTGCAGGGCCTCGGCGGCGCCGTCTTCCCGGTGTCGTTCGGCATCATCCGCGACGAGTTCCCGCCCCAGCGGGTGACCTCGGCGGTCGGCGTGATGGCCGCGGTCATCGCCACCGGCAGCGGCCTCGGCATCGTGCTGGCCGGCCCGATCGTCGGCGCCCTCGACTGGCGCTGGCTGTTCTGGATCCCGATGGCCGTGGTCACCGTCGTCGGGGTGCTGGCCTGGCGGGTGGTCCCCGCGTCGCCGGTGCGCACCCCCGGCAAGGTGAACTGGTTGTCCGCCGTACTCCTCTCGGCCTGGCTCGTCGCCCTTCTCCTCCCGCTCAGCAAGGGCACCGCCTGGGGTTGGGGCTCGGGCCGCACCATCGGCCTGCTGGTCGCCGCGGCGGTCCTGCTCGCCGCCTGGTTCGCCGCCGAGCTCCGCTCGGCCAACCCGCTGATCGACATGCGGATGATGCGCCTGCCGGCGGTCTGGACCACCAACCTGGTGGCCCTGCTCTTCGGCGCCGCGATGTTCGGCATCTTCGCCTTCCTGCCGCAGCTCATGCAGGTGCCGAAGGCTTCCGGGTACGGATTCGGGGCGACCGTCACCGGCGCGGGTCTGCTGATGCTGCCGATGCTGGTGACCATGGCGGTGTTCGGTTCGCTGAGCGGCCCACTGACCCGCTGGCTCTCCAGCAAGACGCAGCTGGTGATCGGCGCGGTGCTGGCCGCGATCTCCTGCTTCTCGCTGGCGCTGGCGCACTCCGACAAGGCGGCGGTGGCCGTGGCCGGCGGCGTCTTCGGCATCGGCCTGGGCCTCATCTACTCGTCGATGATCAGCCTGATCGTGCAGAGCGTGCCGATGCACCAGACCGGCGTCGCGTCCGGCATGAACACCAACATCCGCACCATCGGCGCCAGCATCGGCACCGCGATCGTCAGCTCGATCGTCACCAGCCACCCCGGCGTGGCCGGGCTGCCGGCCGAGTCGGGCTTCACCGAGTCGTTCCTGATCCTGGGCGGTATCGCGGTGGCCGCAATCGTGGTGGCCCTGCTGGTCCCGACCGCGAAGCGGGCGGTGGCGCCGGATCGCCCGGCCGAGGTGCTGCCGGAGTTGTCGCCGGTCGAGGTGTGACCTTTGTAAGAACAAGCGCAGCGCGAACACAGTTTGTCCGGACAAAGGGCAGGTGGGTATTTACCTACCTGCCCTCTGTCCTTACCGGTCAGCCGTTCCAGTCGCCGAAGACGCCCTTGATGGCGGTGCCGGTCGGGCCGTAGCCGAAGGCGAGATCGGAGTTCCCGCTGGTCAGCGTGTTCGACAGATGGAACGTCGCGTCCCGGGTGTCGTGATAGCCGATGGTCGTCGTGCCGTTGCCGTCGAAGTCACCGATGACCGGCTCGACCGCGGTGCTGACCGGCCCGAATCCGAACGCGTAGTTCGAACTCCCGCTGGTCAGCGCGTTCGCCAGATGGAACGTCGCATCGCGGGTGTCGTAGTAGCCGATGCCGTCCTTGCCGTCGCCGTTCCAGTCACCGGCCACCGGACGCACGGCCACGGTGGGCGGCCCGAACGAGAACGCGTAGTTCGAACTGCCGCTGGTCAGGTTGTTGGACAGGTGGAAGGTGCCGTCGCGCCCGTCCCAGTAACCGACGCTGTCCTTGCCGTTGCCGTCCCAGTCACCGACCACCGGCCGGATCGCGCTGTTGACCGGGCCGAACCCGAACGCATAATCCGAACTGCCGCTGGCCAGGTCGTTGGACAGGTGGAACGTCGCATCCCGGGAGTCGTAATAACCGACCCCGTCCCGGCCGTTGCCGTCCCAGTCACCGGCCACCGGCGTGATCGCGACGTTGGCCGGACCGAACCCGAACGCGTACGTCGAATTGCCGCTCGCATTCGTATTGCTCAGGTGGAATGTCGCGTCGCCGGAGTTGTAGTAGCCCACCGTCTGCGGGCTGCCGGCGGCACCGCCGCAGTTGCGGCTGGTCACGTTGTACGAGTTCTGGCCGCTGGCACCCATCGGGTACTCGACGCCGTTGAACGCGGCCGTGACGATCTCGCCGTTCTCCCCGTCCCCGTTGCCGTTGCTGTCGTAGAGCAGCTCGTAGTGCAGGTGCGGTTCGGTCGTGCCCACGTTGCCGACCTCGCCGATCTTCTGACCCTGCGCGACCCGGGTGCCGGGCGACACCGACCGCGTCCGCATGTGCAAGTAGACGGTGAACCACCCGTTGCCGTGGTCGATCTCCAGGCCGCCCGGGTCGAACCACTCGTGCACGGTGCCGCCGAGCGAGGCGAGGACGTTGGTGCCGGTGGTCGTACCGGAGAGGCTCTGCATGTCGATCTTGCGGTCGGCCGGGTTGTGGCTGGCGTAGCTGAACAGCACCCAGGTCTGGCCGCACGGCAGCGGCAGCTGGAAGAGCGGCTTGGCCGGCAGGGCCTGCGCCGGGGCGCCGAAGAGCGCGAGGAACAGGGCGAACACGGCCGCCACGGTGAGCGGTTTCCGAAGCATCGGAGTCCTTTCAGGAGAGCCGGAAGTCGGCGACTTTGAGGGATGACGGGGTCGTTCCGCGGGAGCGTTGCTGGTAGAAGACCGACAGCACGTCCTCGGTCTCGATCCGGGACCGGTCGACGAGCACCTCGCCGAAGGCGTTCAGGGCCGTCCCGTCGAACCGGACCGTCCAGTCGGTCCAGCCGCTCGCCGCGCTCGCGCTGACGATCCGGCCGTAGGGCATGACGAGGTAGAGGTTGTCGTGCGAGTCGAGGACCAGCTGGGACCGGTTGGTCGAGCCGAGCGGCTCCGGCACCTCGGCCTTGTGCCAAACCCCGGCCGCGTCGCGGAAAAGATGAAAGAGGCGGGCGTACGCGGCCCGCTGGCTCGCGTAGTTCGAGACGCAGGACAGGTAGCGCCCCGGCACATAGCTGATCGCCACGTGCGGGTTGCCGCCGGAGTCGACGTCCTGGCTCTCGTCGTTCATCAGGGCATGGTCGACGTCGAGCGGGTCGACCACGATGCCCGGGCTGTCCAGCGCCAGCTGCGGCGACCCGCCGGTGCGGGCCACCACGGCGCCGGCATCGTTGCGCCAGGTGCGGCCGCGGTCGTCGCTGTAGACGTACGCGGTGTCGTGGTTGGACAGGCCGCCGGGCCGGCAGAGCACCCCGGTCCCGCCCTCCCGCCAGGTGAACGCGGCGTGCAGACGGCCGGCCGCGTCGTAGGTGAAGCCGTGCGGGTAGAGGTTGCGGGTCGTACTGGTCGAGTAGGTTCCCGCGGCCGTCTGCCAGCGGCCGAGCGCGTGCCAGCCGCCACCGTCGTACTCGGCAAGTTCCTCCGTGCCGTTGCCCGACGCCCCCGTCCGGTAGCTGAGCTGCAGGACACCGCCGGGAGCGGAGAGGAACCGGGGATACGTGATCGCACCCAGGTCGATGCCGTCGAGGGTGCGCTGGATCGGCCCGAAGGCGGCGGCCGTCCAGGGGTGGTCGCCCGGCGCGGAGACCAGACCAGCCTCCGACTTCGCGTAGAAGACGGCGGTGTTGTGGGTGTCCATCGCCACGTGCAGGCGCCCGTCCGCCGTCGAGACGCCGAGCGAGATCGTGTTGTGCGAGTCGTTCACGGTGAGCTGGTGCGGCAGCGTCAGGGTCTGCCAAGCGCCGGACGGCAGCGAGCGCCGCCCCACGACCACCGAGCGGGTCGAGGTGTACCAGGCCGCGTACTGCCGGCCGGCGTAGCTCAGGATCCCGCTCTGCTGGAACGACTCGTTGTTGACCAACCCCTGGTAGGACTCGAAGTAGAGCGCCGAAGGGTCGAGGACCGTGTCACTGATCATGGTCACCGCGGGCGCGCCGGCCAGGGCCGGCGATCCCGGGACCGCCGCGACGAGGAGCATCACGGCGGCCAGGCAGAGGCGTACGAATCTCATCGGTCAGCCGTTCCAGTCACCGAAGACGCCCTTGATGGCGGTGCCGGTCGGCCCGTACCCGAAGGCGAGATCGGAATTTCCGCTCGCCAGCTCGTTGCTGAGGTGGAACGTCGCGTCCCGGGTGTCGTGATAGCCGATCGTCGTCGTGCCGTTCCCGTCGAAGTCACCGACCACCGGCTCGACCGCCGTGCTCACCGGCCCGAACCCGAACGCGTAGTTCGAGCTGCCGCTGGCCAGGTTGTTGGACAGGTGGAACGTCGCGTCCCGGGTGTCGTAGTAACCGATGCTGTCCTTGCCGTCCCCGTTCCAGTCACCGATGACCGGGCGGACCGCCGTGGTGGCCGGCCCGAACGAGAACGCGTAGTTCGAGCTACCACTGGCCAGATTGTTGGACAGGTGGAACGTCGCATCGCGCGAGTCGTAGTAGCCGACGCTGTCCCTGCCGTTGCCGTCCCAGTCACCGACCACCGGCCGGACAGCGCTGTTCGCCGGGCCGAAGCCGAACGCATAGTCCGAACTGCCACTGGCCAGGTCGTTGCTCAGGTGGAACGTCGCGTCGCGCGCGTCGTAATAGCCGACGCTGTCCTTACCGTTGCCGTCCCAGTCCCCGACGACCGGCGTGATCGCACTGTTGGCCGGGCCGAACCCGAACGCGTACGTCGAACTGCCACTCGCATTGGTGTTGCTCAGGTGGAATGTGGCGTCGCCCGAGTTGTAGTAGCCCACCGTCTGCGGGTTGCGGCTGGTCGGGGTGCACGGAACGGTGACACCGCGGGCGAGCAGATAGTCGGCCGGGTTGATGCCGCTCGCGTCACCGGCCGTGGCATAGGTGCGCAGATGCAGGTGCGGGCCGGTGGCCTCACCTTCCTGGCCCATCAGCGCGATGCGCTGCCCGGCGGTGACGGTGACGCCGACCGCAACATCGCGCTGATACATGTGGCCGTACTCGGTCATGCTGCCGTCGGCGTGCTTGATCCGGATCCACTGGCCGTAGCCCTGGGCCGGCCCGGAGGCGGTGACGGTCCCTGCGCCGACCGCGTAGATCGGGGTGCCGAGCGCGTTGGCGATGTCGATGCCGTCGTGCCCGCTGTGGTAGCCCTGCGAGATCGACCCGGCCGCCGGGCACCGAGCCGCATAGGCAGCCGAGGCTCGGCCCGGAATCGCAAGGACGCCGAACGTTAGCGCCACCAACGTTAGGACGACTAACGTTAGGCTTACGAACGTTCGTCGGGCGAACGTTAGGGGCATGAACGTTAGAGGGACGAACGTT
>NZ_BOQN01000146.1 GCF_018332695.1 Paractinoplanes toevensis | reverse complement strand
CATGAACACATTCTCTCGCGGCCGGCAGGGCATTCGCCAGCAAGCGATCATTAGATTCAACAGAGGGCGGTAACCAAATCTAATGGACGCCGGGACCAGGCCGACGTTCAATGGATGGGGTGACCGGCTACGACGGCCCGACCGGCTGGGCGCGCCTACCGGCCTGACCTCGTCCCGGGCCCAGCTGTCGCTCCCGGCCGCCGGGACCTCCTCAATCGATCGGGCCTCTCGGCCTATGCCCATCCTGCGGCTGAGGGGATAGCTACGCCCACGCCCGGTGCCACACCGTGCCGTCGGATTTGCGGATCACCACGTCCAGGGCGCCGTTCGGGCGGCCGGTCGCGTTCGGGCCCGTGACTATGCCGGAGCCCTGCAGGGATCCCCAGCCGTTCCACGTCCCGGCCGTCGAACGGTAGCGGTGGTACACCGGTCCGGTGTCGGCGGCGATGGCGTACAGGTCGATCAGGCCGTTCGGTCGCACGTCGAGGCCGGGGCTCGCGAAGTAGGGAGTGCCGCCCGGCGGTGTGCCGGTGTCGTACCAGCCGCTCCACCCGGCCGACGGTGACCAGACCCGGTGGTAGTAGAAGCCGTTGGTGTTGAGGGCGGCCACCCAGACGGTGCCGTCGGGGCCGCCGGCGGCGGCGGGCGGGCCGGTCCAGCCGCCGCCCAGGTTCTCCCAGGTGCGCGGCCACGCCCCGCCGGTCCACGCCTGGTGGTAGATGTTGCCGTTGACGGCGCGGGTCCAGACGTCGACCGTGCCGTTCGGCCGGGTGGACACGGCCGGCGAGAAGGCCGGGCCGCTCGGTGGGCCGCCGAGGTTCTCCCAGGTGCGCCAGCCACCGTCGTACGCCTTGTGCCACACCAGGCCGGCGGCCGTCACCACCACGCTGAGCCGGCCGCCGGAGCGCGCCACCGCCGACACGTCGTTGCCGATGATCTGATCGCTGCCGGCCGGGGAGCCGAGTGCCTCCCAGGCGCTCCAGCCCGAGCCGGACGCCCAGAACCGGTGCTGGACGTTGGTGGGGCTCGCGGCGAAGACGTCCACCACGCTCGAGCTGCGGGCCGCCACGGCCGGCTTGCCCGACCCGGAGATCGCACCCAGGTTTTCCCAGGCCTGCCAGGAGGCGGCGGACGCCGGGGGTGCCAGACCCACTACAGCCGCCACGATGGCCAGGAAAACCGCCGCCAATCGGCGCATCGCTTCACCGCTCCCAATGATCGAGATCAATGCGTACGCCGGTCAGGCTAGCGGGGACGGGCGGGCCGGCGCGTCGTGCTGACGGGGATCCGACCCCTCATTCCAGTGCGGCTGCCTTGCGGAGCAGGACCGCTCGCTCGCGGGTGTTGCGGCACAAGCGGGCGGCCAGTTCCAGCTCGGCCCGGGCCTCGGCGGTTCGGCCCAGGCGGGTGAGCAGTTCCCCGCGTACGGTCGGCAGCAGGTGCGATCCGGCCAGCCGGTCGGTGGCGAGCAGGTTGTCCACGATGACCAGGGCTGGTTCCGGGCCGCTCGCCATGGCTACCGCGACGGCCCGGTTCAGCTCGACGATCGGGGACGGGGCGACCCGGCCGAGGGCCTCATAGAGCAGCACTATCTTCTCCCAATCGGTGTCCGCCACCGACGGTGCCAGGGCGTGACAGGCGGCGATCGCGGCCTGCAGCCCGTACGCTCCGAGGCCTCGGCCCAACGCCGTCGCCCGCCGGATCGCGGCGAGGCCGCGCCGGATCGCCGACCTGTCCCACAATCGCCGGTTCTGCTCCTCCAGCAGCACCGCCTCCCCGTCCGGGCCGGTCCGGGCGGCGAACCGGGCGGCCGTGAGCTCGCACAGGCCGAGCAGCCCGTGCACCTCGGGCTCGTCGGGGATCAGCGCGGCCAGCATCCGGATCAGGCGGATCGCCTCGGCGGCCAGGTCCACCCGCAGGAGGTCCTCGCCGGCCGTGGCGGTGGAGCCCTCGGTGAAGATCACGTAGAGCACGCTCAGGATGCCGCCCAGCCGCTCCCGGCGCTGCTCGGCCGGGGGCAGCTCGAACGGCACCCCGGCCGCGCCGATCGTCTTCTTGGCTCGGGTGATCCGGGCCTGGATCGTCGGCACCGGCACGAGGAACGCCCGCGCGATCTCCTCGCTGGTCAGGCCGCCGACCGCCCGCAGGGTCAGCGCGACCCGGGCCTCGGGGGAGAGCACCGGGTGGCAGGCGATGAACATCAGCGCCAGCACGTCGTCGTCGATCCGGTCGGGGTCCCACGGCAGCTCGTCGGGTCCGGACTCCTCCTCGGCGATCAGGGCGTACTTGTCGTCCTGGACGGCCCGGCGGCGGAAGTGGTCGATCGCCCGCCGCCGGCCGACGACCAGCAGCCAGCCGCCCGGGTTGGCCGGGACGCCCTCGGCCGTCCAAGTGACGAGGGCTTCCGCGATCGCCTCCTGTGCGACGTCCTCGGCCAGCGCGAAGTCGCCGGTGTAGCGGGCGAGCGCGCCCACGATTCGGGGCGACTCGATCCGCCACACCGCCTCGACCGCACGCCGGGCCTCGGCCGGACCCGGTGGGACCATCAGAGCTGGCCGGTCCGCTCGCGCCACGCCTTCTCCCGGACGACCCACTCGTTGTCCTGGGGGAACTCGTCGATCGCGGGCACCCGGCGGATCTCGCACTTCGAGCCGGTCATCGCCGGGATCCGCTTGGCCCACTCGACCGCCTCCTCCTTGGTGGCGACGTCGAGGATGTAGAAGCCGCCGAACAGCTCCTTGGTCTCCCCGTACGGCCCGTCGGTGACGACCGGGGTCTCGCCGCTGAAGTCGACCACCACGCCCTGGCCCGGGTCGTCCAGGCCCTCGGCGGCGACCAGCACTCCGGCCTTGATCAGCTCGTCGTTGAACCGTCCCATGGTCTCGAGCATCTCCTCGAACGGCGTGTCCATCATCTTCGCCATCGACTCGTCGGTGCCCCGCAGGATCAGCATGTACTTGGCCATCGTGATGTCCCCTTGATCTCGGTTTCCGGTCGCTTCCCGACCCTCTCACCCTCAGGTCGAACGGCCCGGCCCTGGGATCGACACGACGGGCAGAAATTTTGTGAAGAGTCACTGCAACAAGAGCGGCCCTCGACGCACGGCTTAAGAGTCCCCTAAGTCATTCACAGGAATCAATGAGCCTCGATGTGGGTCATGGCGGCTTACGCTCCGTTCAATCCCCCCGCCGAAAGGAACCTGTGCCGTGAGATCAGTGCGGAACGCCCTCGCCGCATCGACCGTCGCCGCGGTCGGCCTCGTCCTGCTCGCCGCCCCGGCGTCCGCCGCGACGGTCGTGGTCAGCAACGTGACCGACCTGTCCAACGCCATCAAGAATGCCTCCGCCGGCACCGTCATCCAGGTCCGTGGCGGCACCTACTACCCGACGGCCACTCTGCAGTCGACGGCCAACGGCACCTCGTCCTCGCCGGTCACGCTCACCGCGTACGGCTCGGAGGTGGTCAAGATCAGCGGAACGAGCCTGCCCAGCGGCTCCTGGATCTTCAAGCTGACGGCCGACTACTGGAACGTTTCAAACATCACCTTCCAGAACTCGCCGGACAGCGCGGTCGTCTGCCAGTCCTGCACCGGCACCACCTGGAACAACGTCAAGACCATCAACGGCGGTGACTCCGGATTCACGCTCACCGGCGACGGCACCGCGAACAACACCGTCAAGAACATCGACTCGTACGGCAACTACGACGCCGCCGCGCACGGGGAGAACGCGGACGGTATCGCCATCAAGTTCGGCTCGGGCAGCGGGAACCTGGTCACCGGCGCCCGGCTGTACAACAACTCCGACGACGGGATCGACCTGTGGTCCTTCTCCTCGCCGGTCACCATCGAACACACCTGGTCGTTCGGCAACGGCAAGAACCGCTGGGGCGACTCCGCCTTCGCCGGTGACGGCAACGGTTACAAGCTCGGCGGTGACGGCGAGACGGTGGCGCACGTGGTGAACAACTCGGCCGCGTGGGACGACGCCGGCAACGGTTTCACCGAGAACTCCAACAAGGGTGCGATCGTCATCAACCGCACCACCGCCTACGCCAACGGCAACTGGGGTTACTACTTCAGCACCAGTTCGGCGAAGCTCGGTAAGAACCTCGCCGTCGGCAACGGCAGCGGTGCGGCGACCAAGGGCTCCTCGGTCGTCTCGGCCGGCAACAACTGGGACAGCGGCATCAGCACCCCGTCGTTCGTCTCGACGGATGCCACCTCCTGCTACAACGCTCGCTCGTCCAGCGGCACGCTGCCCGCCACCACGTTCCTGACGACGGGCAGCAGCACCATCGGCGCCACCATGAACTGAGCCTCGGCCCGGGCCCGGGGCCAGCGGTCAGTCCGGGGTGGTCGTCGTTCCTACACCGCTGATCTGCCACTTTTCTCGTGCGGAGCCGGCGATGGCAGTCGACGCGCCGGGCTCGTGCGGGCGCTGGGCGTAGCCGTCCCGGACGACGGTGCGGTGCACGAACGCGTTCCGGGTCCACGGGATGAATTCCAGCAGTGGGGCGGTCTCGCTGAGGAACGTGCCGGCCAGGTGCTGGTGGACCTGCATCATGTCGCCGGCGTGCGGGACCACGCGCAGGCCGTTGGCGGCGGCGTGCTGGGCCACCTGCATCCACTCGGTCACGCCGCCGACGCGGGTCACGTCCACCTGGATGACGCGCAGCGCGTCGGCGGCGATGAAGTTCGCGAACGCCTGGTACGAGTAGAGGCTCTCGCCGGCCGCGATGTCGACCGTCGTGGCCGCCTGCAGTCGCCGGTGGGCCGGGATGTCGTCGGCGTGCACCGGCTCCTCGAACCAGTCCATGCCCACCTCGGCCAGCACCGGCAGCAGGCGGTTCGCGGTGCTGAAGTCCCAGCGCTGGTTCGCGTCGCACATCAGCGTGATGGCCGTGCCGACGGCCTGGCGGGCGGCGCGTACCCGGGCCGCGTCCTCCCGCCAGTTCTCCTTGCCGACCTTGACCTTGACCCGCTGCCAGCCCTGGTCGACCAGCGAGCCGAGATCACGGACGAGTTCGGCGGTGCTGAGGTTGAGCCAGCCGCCGTCGGTGTTGTAGGTCTCGATGTCGTCGGCCGTGCCGCCGAGCAGGCGCCACAGCGGCAGGCCGGCGCGCTGGGCGGCGAGGTCCCACAGCGCGATGTCGACCATCGACAGGGCCATGTGTACGACGCCGGCCCGGCCGATCCAGTGCGTCGGCCGCCAGTAGAGCCGCTTCCAGGTGCCGAGGATGTCCTCGGATCCGGTGCCGAGCAGGGCCGGCGCGTAGTAGTTGTCGATCACCTGGGTCAGCAGCTCGGCGCCGTTGTGCACGCCGGAGATGCCGGTGCCGACCCGGCCGTCCGCGGTGCGGATCTCCACCACCGGGACGGTCCAGGCGGTCAGCCGGGTGGTCGCGTCGTTCAGGGTCTGCGCCAGCGGCACGGCCAGTGCGTATGTCTCGATCGAGGTGATGACCGCGCCCTCGTCGCCGAGCGCCGGCTCGGCGAGAGACGAGGAGAGCAGACCCTGAACGTGTTCCACTAGTGCTCCTTAGCGGGTGGTGTAGCGGATGACATCGGTACGCATGACGTCGCCCGACACCTTCACGGCGGCGAACGTGTGCTGCCCGCTCTTCAGCCCCGAGGCGCTGAAGACCTTCTGCTGGGTCGAGCGGGTGGCAGTACGGGTGTCGACCCGCTTGACCACCTTGCCGTCGATGTAGATGTCGACCAGCCCCTGGTCGGGTGCGGTGGCGGTGATCCAGTCGACGGCGGTGCCGGTGAAGGCGTACGAAACCTTGTTGCCGTTGATCTTGGTGGTGTGGACGTCGTCCAGATAGTCACCGCGGAACGCGAAGTCCAGCTGGGCCGGGCCGAGCGGGAGGGTGGCGAGGTAGGCCGAACGCAGGGTCACGGTCGACCCCGACACGGTGTAGTCGGTGCCCTTGCGTAGTCCGGTGATGCCGAGGAACTCGCTGCCGTCGCGCAGCAACTTGACCTGGACGTCGGCCGGGGCCTTCCGGTCGAACGACGCCGTGGGCGGGTCGAGCAGGCTCGGCTGGAGCACGTCGATCCGGTCGACGAGCATGTAGGAGCCGGACTTCTTCACGGCCATCAGCGTGTGACTGCCGTCGGGCAGGTCGCTCACCGTGAAGACGGTCTGCTGAGCCAGGCGCGGCTGGCCCTGCTCCCGGCCGGTGTTCACGGTCTTCACGAGCTGGCCGTCCAGGTAGATGTCGACCTCGCCCTGCGAGGTGTCCATCTCGGTGACGTAGGAGACGCCGGTGCCGGTGAACGTGTACTGGAACGAGTCGCCGTTGCGCTCGGTGTAGTGCACGTTGTCGTTGTAGTCGCCGAGACCGCGGCCGGTGCTCTGCGACCAGGTCCCGGCGTACGCGATGCCCTGATCGTTGTCGTCGTGGGTGATCGTGCGGACCGGGCCGGTCGTCGACGGCGGCGCGGTGGTGCCGGTGTCGGTGACATTCAGCGTCAGTGGCTGCGAGGTCGCCGCAACGCCCTCCCGGCTCCAATCTCCCTGGTAGCCGACCCGCAGCGCGTCGTCGTTGACCGCGACGCCGGCACCCGGCTGCGGCGTGACCTTGAGTAGCCGTACGCCATGGATCGGCACGCCGGAGGCGGTGAATTTCGCCGGGAAGCGACCGAGGTCCTTGCGATCCCACAGGTCGCGCACGGTGGCGGCGCCGGTCAGGCCGATGTCCGACCAGTTCACGGTGACGTCCTTGTCGGTGCGGCCGAGGTTGAACAGCGCGACCGTGTAGCTGCCGTCGGCGTTGAGCGCGTACCAGATCGGCTGTTGCGCCGACGCGGACACCGGGCGGGCCGGGGTGCCGGCCTGGTCGGCCGCGATCACCTCCGGGTTAGTGAGCAGGCTCAGGCCGTACGCGTCGAGGCTGGTCAGGTCGTTGCCGAGGTACAGCGGCGCGGCCGAGATCGCCCACAACGTCATCGCGCTGCGCCGTTCGTCCCTGGTCAGGCCGTCCATGGCGCCGTTGCCGACGTTGAGCGAGTCGAGGTCGTTCCACCCGCCGTTGCCGGCGTTGCGCCACCAGGTCGCCAGGTCGGGGAAGAGCCGGGCGATGTTCTGCCACTGGGTGAGTGCCTCGTTGGCGCAGTAGCACTCGACGTCCCAGTCGATCCGCCAGCCGTTCGCCTTGGACCGCCAGTAGTCGGCGTACTTCGGGTCGAGCGCCCAGGACAGCTCGAACCAGATCTTGTGCTTCTTCAGGGCCGACGACCAGGCGGCGACGTCGTCGCGGGCGTCGAGCGAGAGGTCGCTGATCCCGGAACCGGGCGTGACGCTGTCGAACTTGACGAAGTTGACGCCCCACTTCGCGAACAGGTCCACGATGGAGTCGATGTACTTCTGCGAGCACGGGTTGGTGAAGTCGATCCGGTAGCCGATGTTCCAGTAGTCGGCCTGCTGGGTCGGCTGCTTGACGATGTCGTGGGTGGTGCAGCCGGGCGCGCCGGCGACCGGCAGGCTCGCCTCGTACACCGCGGGGGAGATGCCCGGGATCATGTAGAGGCCGAACTTCTGGCCGTTCGCGTGGACGTGGTCGATGACCTTCTGGAAGTCCTTCATGGGTTTCGGCCGGCCGTTGGCGTCGACCCCGTCGTTCCAGCCGGCGTCGACGTTGATGTAGTTGTAGCCGTACCTCTGCAGCTTGGCGTGCATCGCGTCGGACTGCTTGATGAGCTGTTCGGGCGTGATCCACTTACCGTTGCCGGAGTAGACCTGCATGCTGTAGCTGCTCCAGCCCATGTAGGGCTTGGTGGCCCACGGGTCGGGGGTCTCCGCCTTCAGCGCGGCGGGCAGCGGTGCGGCGGCGGCCCGCGCGCCGGGTGGCGGACTCGGCTTCGGCCCGGCTTGCGCCGGATAGGCGGTCAGGAGAAGAAGCATCGCGGCGCCGAGGACGGCGGCGGGACGGCGTGACCTCACGGTCGTACCTCCGGATTTTTCTTTTGGGGGCGGGGATCTCAGGAAGCGACGAAAGCCTGGATGCTGACGGTGGCGGCGCCGCGCGCCCACTCCTCGAAGGGCAGTGGCCGCACGGACAGCGGGCATTGGGCGGCGGCGCCGAAGGCCTGGCGCTCGAAGCCGGTGCGGATGTGCGTCTCGAACAGGTCGTAGGCGGCCAGTCCCTCGCCGGAGACGACGATGTGGGCCGGGCCGACCAGGTTGGCGACCGCGGCGATGCCGCAGCCGATCGCCTCGCCGGCCGCGGCGAAAACCGCACCGGCGCGTACGTCACCGGCGCGCGCCGCGGCGACTGCATCATCGAAGTTGAGCCCGGACCGGCGGACGATGGCGTCGGTGCCGGCGATGGCCTCCACGCAACCGCGCCCGCCGCAGTGGCAGACGGGACCGTTCACGTCGACGCCGATGTGGCCGATCTCGCCGGCCACGCCGTGCGAGCCGGACACCAGCCGGCCGTTGACGACCAGGCCGCAGCCGATGCCGGTGCCCACGGTGACCAGGGCGAAGGACTCAGCGCCGACGCCCTCGCCGAACCAGTGCTCGGCGATGGTCAGCGCCTTCACGTCGTTCTCGACCGTGACGGTCAGCCCGGTGGCCTTCTCGGCGCGTTCCCGCAGCGGCACGTCGTGCCAGTGCAGGAACGGTGAGTACCGGACCAGGCCGGTGGCGCGATCGACGTCGCCGGAGACGGCCAGGCCCAGCCGCCGGGTGCGGGTGCGGTCATCGATCAGGTCGTCGACGAGGTGGCCGAGCTCGGTGAGGACGTAGTCGACGTCGTTGCCCAGCAGCGGCCGATGGATCGATTTCCGCACCTGCGCGCCGAGGTCGCAGAGCACGCCGATCAGCTCGTCCGCCGTGATCTTCACGCCGACGAAGAACTCCCGGCCGGCCCGGATGGCCAGCGGGCTGGCCGGCCGTCCCGCGCCGGGGCCGGACCGCTCGGTCGCGGCGAGTTCCCGCAGGTAGCCCTGCTCGATAAGGGGCCGGACCGCCTTGGTGACCGCGGCCTGGGACAGGCCGAGCCGGCGGGCGAGGGCGACGCGACTGAGCGGACCCTCGGTCAGCACGGCCGTCAGCACAGCGGTCATCGCCGGTGCGACGGATTCGGCCTCAGGCAACATGGCCGAAACGTAGGCCAGCCCGTTACGGAAATCAATACTTGACGAAGGAAATTATTGAGCCTACGTTTCGGCCATGTTTCCCCAGATCGGCGCGCGAGCGCCTCGACGCAGCCGCTGGTCCCAGGCGCAGCGGTCCTGGCGGTTGCACTGGCAGCTGTACCTGCTGGCAAGCGTGCCGCTGGCCTATTTCGTCGTCTTCAAATACATCCCGATGTCCTTCAACGTGATCGCGTTCAAGGACTACAGTCCGGTGCTGGGCCCGTGGGGCAGCCAGTGGGTGGGCCTGCGCAACTTCGAGGCCCTGTTCAACAATCCGGTCTTCGGGACGCTGCTGAAGAACACCCTGATCCTGGCGTTCTACCTGCTCCTGGCCAGTTTCCCGGTGCCGCTCCTGCTGGCCCTCGCGCTGAACGAGATCCGTAACGGCTGGTTCAAACGCACGGTTCAGCTGGTCACCTACGCGCCCTACTTCATCTCGACCGTGGTCGTCGTCTCGATCACGATCCTGGTGCTCTCGCCCCGGATCGGCATCGTGAACGACGGGCTCACCCAGCTCGGGGTCAGCCCGATCAACTTCCTCGGCGATCCGCAGTACTTCCGGCACATCTACGTGTGGACGGACGTCTGGCAGACCGCCGGATATTCGGCCGTCATCTACCTGGCCGCACTGGCCGGCATCGATCCCGCGCTGCACGAATCGGCCAAGATCGACGGGGCGAGCCGGCTGCAGCGGATCCGGCACGTCGATCTGCCGGGAATCATGCCGACCGCCGTGATCATGCTGATTCTGGGCGCCGGAAACATGATGGCGATCGGCTTCGAGAAGGCCTATCTGCTGCAGAACAACCTCAACCTCGCACAATCGGAAATCATCCCGACGTACGTCTACAAGACCGGCCTGATCAACGCGGACTTCAGCATGGCCACCGCCGTGGGCCTGTTCAACTCGGTGGTCAATCTCTGCCTGCTGCTGACGGTCAACTTCGTCGCGAAGCGGATCACTGGAAACGGATTGTGGCGATGACTTCAATGCGGCTTGCTCGTCCCACCGTGCCGAAGATTCGGGAACCGTTCGGCGATCGCGTCTTCCTGATCATTGTCAAGATCATGCTGGTGGTGGCGCTGATCCTGGTGCTGATGCCGCTGATCTACATCGTGGCCAGCTCGTTCAGCAGCCCGGAGGCGGTCAATGCGGGCCAGGTCGGCTTCTGGCCGGTCGACTTCTCGGTGGAGGCCTACCGCTCGGCCCTGAGCAACTCGGAGGTTCTGCGGGGGTATTACAACTCGTTGATCTACGCCATCGCCGGCACGACGATCAGTGTCACGCTGACGGTGGCCATCGCGTACCCGTTGTCCCGGAAGACGTTCTACGGGCGCAATGTGCTGATGACACTGCTCATCTTCACCATGCTGTTCTCGGGCGGCCTCATTCCGACCTACATGGTGGTGCACGACCTCGGGATGCTGGACACCCGCTGGGCGCTGCTGATTCCCAATGCGATCGGCGTCTGGCAGGTGATCATCGCCCGCACGTTCTTCGCCAACTCGATCCCGGACGAACTCTACGAGGCGGCGATGCTCGACGGGGCGAGCGAGTTGCGGGTGCTGCGGTCGGTGGTACTGCCGCTGTCCAAACCGCTGCTGGCCGTTCTGGCATTGATGTACACGATTTATCAGTGGAACACCTATTTCGACGCTCTGGTCTATCTCAAGGATCCCGATCTGTATCCGTTGCAGATCGTGCTGCGCAACATGCTCATTCTCGACAAGAGCCGAACGGGCGCCGTCGACCTGGCCCAGCAGATGCACCAGTTGCAGTTGGCCAACGTCCTCAAATATGCGCTCATCGTCGTCTCGAGCGTGCCCGTTCTGGCTATCTACCCATTCGTCGCGCGCCATTTCACCAAGGGCGTGATGGTGGGTGCGGTCAAGGGCTGACGGAAACTAACGAACGGAACCCCCATGAAACTGAATTCCCCCCTTCTCGGAATCGCCGCGATCGCGGCCCTGCTGGCCGCCGGCTGCTCCGGCAGCAAGGACAACGCCCCCGAGGCGAAGATGGACGGCGACAAGGTCATCATCTCGGCCCTGGCGCCCGCCGACCCCGACACGAAACTCGACACCAACGCGATAACCACGCTGCTCAGCGACAAATTCAAGATCAAATTCCAGTTCCAGACCACGACGTACGACGCCGGGCCCGCCAAGGAGAAGCGGCAGATCGCGATCTCCAGCGGCGATTACCCGGACATGTTCCTGCTCATTCCCTGGGTCGACGCGTTCACCAAGACCGACGTCCAGAAGCTCGGCCAGCAGGGCGTCGCGGTCCCGCTGGAAGACCTGATCAAGGAGTACGCGCCCAACCTGCAGAAGGCGCTCGACTCCAACGCCATGCTCAAGGCGATGTCGACCGCACCGGACGGGCACATCTACGCCCTGCCGCAGTGGTCCGACTGCTACCACTGCACCTACCCCGACAAGCTCTGGCTCAACTCCACCTGGCTGAAGAAGCTGAACCTGCAGGTGCCGAAGACCACCGAGGATCTGCGTACGGTCCTGAAGGCGTTCAAGACCCAGGACCCGAACGGCAACGGCAAGGCCGACGAGATCCCGATGACCACCGACACCGGGGACAGCACGCTCATCGGTTACCTGATGAGCGCGTTCACCTACGCCCCCTACGGTGCCAACAACGGCGTGCCGTCGCTGCTGTCGCTCAACGGTGACAAGGTGACCACCCCGGTCGACACCCCCGAGTGGCGGGAAGGCCTCAAGTACATCAACTCGCTCTACAAGGACGGCCTGATCGACCAGGGCTCGTTCACCCAGAACGCCGAGGCCCTGCAGGCCATCGGGAACAACCCGGCGGCGGTGCAGCTCGGCTCCGTTCCGGTGCTGTGGCCCGGCATCTTCGTCCAGCTCGGCTCCAAGGACGGCCGGGACAAGCAGTACGACGCGGTGCCGCCGCTGACCGGGCCGGCCGGCAAGAGCTACACCGGTTACAACAACCCGACCTCGATCGGCTACACCTTCATGCTGACCAACAAGTCCAGCAAGGAGGCGCGGATCGCCGCCCTCAAGATGCTCGACTACATCTACACCGACGAGGGCCAGATCATCGTCAACGCCGGCCCCGAGGGCGTGGGCTGGGAGAAGCCGAAGGCCGGCGACGTCGCCCTCGACAACAAGGTGCAGCCGACCTGGAAGCCGCTGCTCAGCGCGAACGTCCCGAAGAACACCTCGTGGAACTCGCTGGGGCAGTACAACATGACGTTGGCGCTGCGCAACGCGCAGGCCGTGCCGGAGGACATCTACTCCGAGACCGGCCTCGAACGGCGCCTGTTCCAGGCGACCCAGCAGTACGAGCCGCACGTGGACAAGGCCCAGGTCTTCCCGGAGGCCGCGATCTGGGCCGACCCGGCCACCGTCTCCGAGATGGCCACCCTGAAGACCAACCTCGACAGCTACGTGAGCCAGGGCGAGCTGGCCTTCATCACCGGCACGAAGAACATCGACACCGGCTGGGACGCCTTCGTGCAGGGCCTGGACGGCATCGGCATGAAGCGCTACCTGGAGCTCAACCAGCAGGCGTACGACAAGTACAAGTCGGCCAAGTAGCGATGACGCCCAGCCGGCCGGCGACGGCCGGCTGGGCGCGGTCCCCGGTGTGTTTCAATGGCGGGCCGCCGCATCGATGTTCATGAACGCGGCGGAGACCTGCACGAATCTCACGGGGAGATGCTTGTGAAGCGAAGAGACGTTTTTCTGGCGGTGGCCGCGGTCGGGGTGGGCGCTCTGGCGGCTCCGGCCCCGGCGCTGGCCGCGGACCTGCCGGCGGCGCCGAACCTGGTGGCCGACCCGGCCGAGGCAGACCGCGATTTCGTCCGCTGGCTGTCGGTCCACGACCCGCGGGCGACGGTCCGGTCGGTGGCGCGGTCGGCGCTGCTCGGCGACACCGCCACGGCCTTCCTCACCTCGGGTTACACGTCCGCGGTGGACCTGGCGGCGCGGAACCGGGCGCGGCAGCTCGACTATGCCAACCGGATGGCGAGCACCCATCCGGCCCAGTTCTACCCCTGGGTGAACGCGACCGCCCAGCGCGCGGCGAACGGCACCGACGCGGAGCTGGCCGCCTACTCCAGCACGGGATATGCGGCGGCGCTGGCGAACGACAACGCCAAGGTTCCGTACGACGACGGCGCGGCGCAGGTGACCCAGGCCGATCGTAACTTCGTGCGGCTCCTGGTCATCGCTGGTACGGGTGCGACGGTGCAGGATCGGGCCGCGTACGCGGAGACCGACGCCGAGGTGGCGGAGCTCGTGCGCTACGGCTGGCTCAGCGCGGCCGGGATCGACGCGGACACCTTCCGAGCGCAGTACGTCGCGGACGAATGGACGCGCTGGCGCGACGCGCGGGTCGCCGCAGTTTCGGCCGCCGCCGCCGAGCAGGCGGCTCAGGCCGGAACCGCGAGCCCCGCCGCCGCCATCCAGGGGTGGAGGAACCTGCTGACCCGGTGCGGCCGGAACCCGACGGGCTGGGCCGGGCTGGAGCAGTTCGCCCGGGCCCGGGCCGACGCCTGGACGCGCATCCTGCAGACGACCAGCCTCCCGGCCGCGGTCGCCAACCTTCCGGGGGTACGCGCTCAGTGGTTGTCCGAGGCCACCGGCGCCGCCGAGCGGAGCGCATGGTGGAACGACCTGATCGTGTACGCGCAGGCGGCCACCGACGCGTGGGCCGACGCTGACATCTGAGCAACCAACGGCCAGGCACCCGGCGGGGTGCCTGGCCGTCGCTGCCGGCCGGAGCCGGGTATGTTTCGGCGATGTCGGTCGACCGGTTTGACGTCGCCGTCGTGGGCGCGGGGCCGGCCGGGTCCGCGGCCGCGATCGCCGCGTGCCGGGCCGGCGCCCGGGTCCTGTTGCTCGACCGGTCCGACTTTCCCCGCGACAAGCCGTGCGGGGACGGTGTGGCTGCCGCGGCCGTCACCGTGCTGGAGGCGCTCGGCGTGCACGGCGTGACCGACGGCTACCCGCCGATCGGCCGGGTGCGGCTGGTCGGGCCGGGCGGGTCGACGGTCGCCCGGCCGCTGCCCCGGCCGGCCCACACCGTGCCAAGGCGGGTCTTCGACCAGCGGCTCGTCCGGGCGGCCGTCGCGGCCGGCGCCGACCTTCGCCGGCACACCGTGCGGGTGATCCACGACGAGGGTGCGGGTCCGGTGGTCATCGACGGCCGATTCGAGGCGGCCGTGCTGATCGGAGCGGACGGCGCCGGATCGGTGGTGCGGCGCGCCCTCGGCCACCCGGCCAACCCGCCCGGCCACCTGGCCGTGGCGATCCGCGGCTATGCGCCGACCGCGAACCTCGACGAACAGATCATCGTCACCACCGAGCAGCGCTGGCCCGCGTACGCCTGGACCTTCCCGATCGGTGACGGCACCGCCAACGTCGGGTACGGCGAGGTGTTGCGCGGCGAGCCGCTCTCCCGGGCGTACCTGCTGGAAAGGATGAACGATCTCCTGGCCGGCGGCGAGCCGACCGGCCTGCGCGCCCACCACCTGCCGTTGTCCACCCGGCGGCCGCCGCCGGGCCGCGGCCGCACGCTGCTGGCCGGCGACGCACTCTCCCTGATCAATCCCTTCACCGGCGAGGGCATCTTCTACGCCGTGCTGTCCGGGGCCCTCGCCGGAGCGGCGGCGGCCGGCGGACCGTCGCGGGTGGCCGAGCGCTACCGCGACGCCCTGCGCCGAAGGCTCGGCCGGCACCTGCGGCACTCCGGCCTCGCGGCCTGGCTGACCCGCCGGCCCTCGGTGGTGGACGCCGCGATGCGGGCGGCCGCCCGCGACGGCCGAGTCTTCGACCGGGTGGTGGAGCTGGGCCTTGAAGACGGCCTGCTGGACCTCCGCACGGTCGGCCACATCACCGCCGGGCTGGTCCGGCCTGAATGACCGGCTGGGTGGGATCGTCGTTGTACACGATGATGTCGGCGTGCTCGGTCGGGCGGACCGCGGCGAAGTAGAGCCGCTGGGCAGGGAGGTAACGCTCGCGCCAGCGCCGCTCGACCTCAATTCGGGAGGACACCCGGCGCTCCCGGATCACGGCGCGTTCCACTGTCTTCTCGAGCGCGGTCGACACGAAGAGGCGCAGATCCCACCGACCGATCAGCTCCGGACGCATGAGGAAGACGCCGTCGAAGACAAGCACGGCGTCAGCCGGGGCGGTCGCGGCCGGTGGGGATGAAGCGGTGTCCGCGGCGCGGTCGTAGACGGCGGCCTGGAAGCGTCGATCTCCGCCCGGGCCCAGCGGATCGAGCAGAACCCGGTTGAGGGCTTCGTGGTCGTGGGCGTCGAAGTAGCAGCCTTCGGCCGAGTACTCGCCGCGCGGATAACGTTGCGCCCGGGGAAAAAGGAAGTCGTCGATCGACGCGCGGATGACGTGGCGGCCCTGCGCCCGCAGGAGGACGGCCAGCTCGTCGGCGAGGGTGGTTTTGCCGGCGGCGGGCGGCCCGTCGACGGCAACCCGAGCCGGGTGTGCGACGGTGACGGATCCGACTGCCGCAGCCAGGCGCCCGAGCATCTCGCCGCGCGTGTCTCGGTCCATGTCCCGCCCCGTTGTTCGCGTGTCACTTCTTGTTCAGCTCTTGGGCGAACATCACCAGGATGCCGCTAGGGCCGCGGACATAGGTGAGCTGGTAGACATCGCCGTACGTCGCCACGCCGCGCAGCGGGTGAAAGCCGTGTCTCGCCGCGATCTCGACGGCCTCGGCGATGTCGTCCACCGAGAAAGCCACGCGGTGCATCCCGATCTCGTTGGGCTGGGTGGGGTTCGTCTGGATCGCGTCGGGATGGAGGTACTCGAAAAGCTCCAGGCAACCCCGGCCGTCCGGCGTCTGGAGCACGGCGATCTTGGCGTGGTTGCCGTCGAGGCCGACAGCGGTATCGGCCCACTCGCCACTGATCGTGTCGCGGCCGAGAACGCTCAGCCCGAGATCGGTGAAGAAGGCGATCGCCGCTTCGAGGTCGCTGACAGTGATGCCGACGTTTTCGAACTTGATGGGCATGGTTCCCACTCTCCGGTTGTGGCCTATCAGGCTTGAGGCGTCAGTAGTACGACCGGGATCTGACGGTCGGTCTTGCGGGCGTACTCCTCGTACAGCGGGAAGATTCGTACCATCTGCGGCCAGAGGGCATCTCGTTCGGCTGGGGACGCCGTACGGGCCCGGCAGGTGACGCGACGGGTTCCGGCCTGGACGCCGACGCTGGGGTCGGCGTCCAGGTTCCGGAACCAGTCGGGGTCTTCGTCAGCGCCGCCTTTGGACGCGACGACCACGAAGTCGTCGCCCGACGTGCCGTAGATCAGGCACGTGCGCCGCGGCTGCCCGGTAACTCGCCCGGTTGTGGCCAGCAGGAGCAGGTGGAGCCCGTTGTTCTCGTGTCCCTCGGTGCCACCCGACGCGAGGTAGGCCCTGGTCTGTTCGGCAACCCAATCCCACTGCGAGTCGGTGGCACGGTCAAGATCAGCGGCAACAGCCATCTCTGTTCTCCTTCTGTATGTCGCGCTTTACCTGTGGAACGAAGCTGTAGCGCCGATCTCGACATCCTGGTTCGTACGCTCCAGAGGTCTCGTCGATCGTGTCGGCGAGGATCACCGGCCGGACACGTGCCGGTCACCGGATCGCGCCAGCCCGCAAGATCGGTCAAGTAGCCTCTGGTGGTGGCCGAGCCTGACTTCCTGGACATTTCCCAACTGTCCGCCGGGCTCTTCGTGGAGTACCTCGGTCCCACGGAGAGCGGCCCCGATGTCACGCTGGTCCACGCCGGAGATGCCGAACCTCGGTGCGATCGCCTATGGCGCGGACACCCCGGCGTGATTTCCGAGCCCATGCCACAGCATGTCCTGGTCACCTGGGTCGGGCTCGAGGACGCGGTCGTCAGTTTCGCTGTCGGATTCAGTTGCGACGACCAGGGTTCCTGCCCCGGTCTGGGCGTCATCTCCGCCCACGATTACGAGACGCGGCGCACTCGAATACTCGACGGCAAATCACCGACGGGTTGACGGATTTGCCGCCGGTCGAGCGTGCGGGCCGTGACGGTCGGTGGCCGCGCTCCGGGTCCGTCCGGCGAGCTCGACTGCCGATGGATCACCCCAGACATAGGCAGAAGGGGTGACCTGCCGGGTCCAGGAAAACCCGGTAGGACGTGCCGGGCTGGTCCGGATGTTTGGTCGCACCGAGGCTGATCGCTGCCGCCTCGGCGGTGTCGAGGTCGTCGACGAGCATGTCGAGGTGCATCTGCTTGGGCCGTTCCTGGGTCGGCCACGTCGGTGGCGTGTAGTCGGCAACGCGATGGAAGACGATGTACTGGCCGCCCTCCGGGCAGACCGACGCCCGCTCGGCCGACACGACGTCGACCTTTCCATCCAGCAACGCACCGTAGAACGCGGCGAGCGTCTCGGGATCGGGACAGTCGATGGCGACAAGGGGCAACCGGGCGATGGCCATGCCGGCCAGGATATCGACGATCACGGTGGCCGGCACCGATCAGCGGCCGAGACCACCAAACCCGACGGACATGCGAGGTGATGGTCCGATCAGTCGCCGGGGCAGAGTTCGCCGGGTATCGGATCGGTGACGTGCATGGTCTGCGCGTCGAACCTGATGTCGATCACGCCGGTGTCGGTGGTGAGGCGCGCGTGTCCCGGCTCGAACGCGTCGACGCTCCGATAAGAGGTGACGGTGGCACTGACGCAGCCGGCGTCGACGGCCACGAAACGCAGAGGGCCCCGGCGCTCCACCAAGACCTGCCATTCGTCCTGCCCGGGCCCGAAGTCCCAGTGGAACACCCTCAGTTCGTAACGACGGTCGGCGGTGTATACGTCACCGGCGAGATCGTGGCCGCGCCGGACTGCCGCGTCCGGGCTCGCCAGGAACAACCCGCTACCGAGGAAGAGCCCCGGAACGAAAGCACCCACGTTGATCATGGGCAGTTTCGGAAGGTTGGTCAATCCGGGAAACGGCCGTCCGTGTGCGTTGGCCGCCCTCGGATATTTCGATTGCGTGGTGACTGATCGGCGGGCGATGGTGTCGTCGGCTGCGGAGGAGGGCCCGATGGCTGATGAACACCGCCTGATCAGCGAGTTTCCGGTGACCGGCCAGGGTGCCGGTCCGTACGGCGTCGCCGCCGGCCCCGACGGGGCGCTGTGGTTCACCCTGGTGCACAGCGGGCACATCAGCCGCCTCCGGCCCGGTGGCGAAGTCACTACCTACCGGTTGGACTCGGCTGGTTGCGGCCCCTCCGTCATCACGCCCGGTCCCGATGGGGCGATGTGGTTCACCCGCAACCGGGATCACCGGATCGGCCGTATCGCGATGGACGGCACCAGCACGTCGTTTGCCACGCCTACGCCGGAGAGCGGACCGTTCGGCATCGCGGCCGGCCCGGACGGCGCACTGTGGTTCACCGAGATGAACACCGACATCGTCGGCCGGGTCACCGTTGACGGCGTGTTCACCGAGTTCGTGCTGCCGGTCCGGGGCGCCTTTCCGTCGATGATCACGGCGGGCCCGGACGGGGCGATGTGGTTCACGCTGAACCAGGCCGGCGCGATCGGTCGGATCGACCTCGACGGCACCGTCACTCTTCACGATCTGCCCACCGCCGGCGCCGGACCGGTCGGCATCACGGCCGGCACCGACCGGGCACTCTGGTTTGTGGAGATCATCGCCGGGCAGGTCGGCCGGATCACGCCGGACGGCAAGATCCAGGAGTTTCCGCTGCCGGACCGGACGGCCAAACCCCACGCGATCGTCGCCGACCCGGCGGGCGGTTGCTGGTTCACCGAGTGGGCCGCCAACCGCGTCGGACACATCGGGCCCCACGGCGACTTTCGCCATTACGACCTGCCCACCCCGGCCTCCGAACCGCACGGAATTGCGGTCGCCCCGGACGGGACCGTCTGGGCGGCCCTGGAAACCGGCACGGCCGCCCGCCTAAGTCAACGGGGACGTGGCGGAAATCGGCATGACGGGCCGGGTCGGGGCGGCGAGAATCCGGGACGTGATGCTTCTCTTTCCGGCTGATGTGTTGCGGCCGCGCCGCGTGGATGGCCACTTCGTCGGCGAGGCGGACGCCGCTCGCGCGGCGGGCTGCCCGGTCGCTCTGATCGACCACGACGCCGCGGCCCGCGGTGATGCCGCCGAGGCGGTGGCCCGGGTGCCGGGCGACACGACGGCGGTCTACCGCGGGTGGATGCTCGCCGGCGGCCGGTACGCCGAACTCGACACCGCGCTGGCGGCCCGTGGTGTCCGGCTGCGCACCGACGCCGGACAGTACCGCCGTGCTCACGAACTTCCGGGCTGGTACGACGCGTTGTCCGGGTTCACTCCGACGTCGCTGTGGACCACCGGCACCGACCAGCGCGACTTCGAGATCGTCCGGGCGGAGCTGGGGTCCGGCCCGGCCGTGCTACGCGACTACAGCAAATCGATGAAGCACTACTGGCACGAAGCCGCCTACATCCCGGACCTCGCCGACGCCGCCCGGGCCTGGTCGGTCGCCGAACGGATGGTGCAGCTGCGCGGAGACGACCTGGTCGGCGGGGTCGTGGTCCGCCGTTACGAAGCGTTCACCGGTGCCGAGGCGCGAAGCTGGTGGATCAACGGCACCTGCCGCCTGGTCACCGCCCACCCGGACACCCCGCACGAGCTGCCACCGGAAGACCTCGACCTGGACAAGCTGCGGCCGGCCATGGCTGCCCTGGCGCTGCCCTTCGCCACCGTCGACCTCGCCCGGCGCTCCGACGGGACATGGCGAGTCGTCGAACTCGGCGACGGTCAGGTCAGCGACCGCCCCGCCAGTACCCCGCCCGAGGAGCTGATCAACGCACTGCTCCAGGAGGGGTGGTAGGCGCGGGTCGACGGGTCACGCTCCGAGTGCTGTACGACGCCGCGGGCCCAGCGCATTCGTGCGGCCGCCGTCTCCGGGTAGTCGCCGTAGGCGGCGGCCATGTGGGCCACGCAGCCGCGCGTGCCGCCGCATCGCCGGACGGCTCCGGCGATGGCCTCGTCGACTGTCTGCGGGCTGGGCCGGGAACCGGCGGGCAGGTCGCTGGCGAACAGGGCCGCTGCGCGGGCCGTGAGCAGTTGGCTTCGCATGTGGATCAGCTCCGATCTTCTGCCGTTGTCGCGTTCAGCGTGGACCGCCCGGGCCATTGATCGCCTCCGGTATTCCACCCGCGTGCGGACGGGGGAACCGCCTTAGGGGATGGTGATTTCCTCCGCCGCTTCCCAGGTGGCGTCGGTGATGGTGTCCCGGTAGCGGATGCGGGCGCTGGTGGCCCGGGCGGCGTGGATGCGGGCCCGGTGCAGGCGGCCGTCCTGCCAGGACAGGTCGACGGTGAAGCCGCCGCGGGCGCGCAGGCCCCGGACCGAGCCGTCGCGCCAGGCCGATGGCAGGGCGGGCAGCAGTTCGAGCTCCTCGCCGTCGGACTGGAGCAGCATCTCGGCTATCGCCCCGGTGGCGGCGGCGTTGCCGTCGAAGGAGTAGATGTTCTGGGGGGCTCCGGCGATGCCGCCGGCCGAGTAGCTGAGCAGGTTCGCCTCGCTGGCGTCGGCGATCAACCGGGTTAGGTGGGTGAGCGCCTGGTCGCCGTTGAGCAGGCGGGCGTAGAAGGCGGCGAAGTTGGCCTCGCCCCACTCGGTCTGCTCCCAGCCGGCTGCCTGCTGCCGGCGTTCGATGATGACCTCGGCGGCCCTGGCCAGCGAAGGGGTGCCGCGCGGGGTGATCTGCCGTTCCGGGAACAGGGCACACAGGTGGGCGGTGTGCCGGTGGGCCGGATCCGCCTCGTCGAAGTCGTCCAGCCACTCCTGCAGCTGGCCGTGCCGGCCGATCCGGAACGGGGACAGCTGCTTGCGGGCCGTCTCGACCTGGGCAACCAGATCGGGGTCGACGCCGAGGATGGTGGCGGCCCGGCCGCAGATGCGCAGGATCGCCTCGGCGAAGACGCGGTCGGCGGTGGTGCCCATCGCGACCGAGCAGGGCGTGCCGTCCGGTGCCAGGTACCAGTTCTCCGGTGACTCGGCGGGGCCGGCCACGAGCCAGCCGTGGGTCGGCTCGGGCACCAGGTAGGACAGCATGAACAGCGCGGCTTCGCGGAGGACCGGGTACGCCTCCTCGCGGAGGTACCGCTCGTCCAGGTGGTATTCGTAGTGCTCCCACAGTTGCAGGGCGATCCAGGCCCCGCCGGTGACGTTCATGCCCCAGCCGATGCCGCTGCCGGGCGCGGTGTAGCCCCAGGCGTTGGTGACGGTGTGCGCGACCCAGCCGTCCGCGCCGTACATCTGCCGGGCCGTGCCGCGGCCGGATGAGGCGAGGCGCTGGACGAACCGGATCAGCGGGGCGTGGCACTCGGCGAGGTTGCCGGACTCGGTGGCCCAGTAGTTCTGCTGGGTGTTGATGTCCAGGTGGAAGTCGTTGGACCAGCCCATGCTGCTGGCGAACCCGTCGTTCCACACGCCCTGCAACGCCAGCGGCAGCGGCGAATCCTCGCGAGAGCCGGCGATGGTGAGGTAGCGGCCGTACTGGAAGTACAGGGCGATCAGGTCGTCGTCGCGGTGGCCCTGGGCGAGACGTTCCCGGCGTACGTCGGTGGGCAGCGCGACGGGCTCGCCCAGGTCGAGTGACACCCGGCCCATCAGGCGCTGATGGTCATCGATGTGCGCGGCCCGCATCACGTCGTAGGCGGCGACCGCGAAATCGGCGGACGGATCGGCGCCGGCCCAGTCGGTGCCGACCCCGATCAGCGCCACGACCGCGTCCGCGCCGGTGATGGTGACCGTGTCGGCGTCGCGCCGCAGCGTGCCGCCCTCGACCTCGAACCGGACGCGGATCTCGACGGCGGTGCCCTGTTTGCCGTCGCTGTGCAGGCTTTCCACGGCCTGGCCGCGGAACAACAGGCCGTCCGCCGTGCTGGTGGTCGTGCCGGGCAGGATGGTGTCGTCCAGGGTGACCGTGCAGGTCACGGCGGCCGGGCGGTCCGCGGACAGGCGCATCGCGATCACGCCGTGCGGGTGGGACGCGAAGGTCTCGCGTACGAAATGGGTCTGGTCCTGATCGAAATCGACGCGGACGATGCCGGTGCCGAGATCGAGAGCGCGACGGTAGTTCCGGGCTGTGGAACTTTCGAAGTCGAGGCGCAGCCGGGGGAGGGGCAGGTTGGTGCCGAACGAGGTCGGGTGGCCGGGGAGGTGCTCCGCCGCCAGCTTCTGCGCCTGCGCGTGCTGCCCGGCGAACAGGAGCTGCCGGATGGCCGGCAACTCACGCAGCGCGGTCGGACTCACGTCACTGTCCGAAGGCGCGCCCGACCACGCGGTCGACTCGGACAGCCGGATGATCTCGGTGCCGACACCCCCGTGGACCATGCCGCCGAGCCGGCCGTTGCCGATCGGCAGCGCCTCGAACCAGCGTTCCGCCGGCTTGTCGTAGAAGAGCTCGGTGGACGACATCAGGCCAGCCGATCGCGGAGCCAGGGCAGCTGGACCGGCGCCTGGTAGGACCCGCCGCCCTCGTGCCGGTTGTAGGGCCAGACCCCGATCTGTTTCGGCCCGGCGTAGTGGTTGAAGGCGGCGTACACCGTGGACGGTGGGCAGACGTCGTCCATCAGCCCGACGGAGTACAGCGCCGGCGCGGTCGCGCGGGCGGCGAAGTGCACGCCGTCGAAGTAACCCAGTGTGTCGAAGACCTGGTCGGTCCGGTCACGGTTGGTCGCACAAAAAACCGACAATTCGTGGTACGGGTACGAGTCGGTGATCTCGGTGGCGTGCCGGAAATGGGTCAGGAAGGGTACGTCGATCAGCGCGGCCCGAACCCGGTCGTGCAGCCCCGCGACCGCCTGCGCGATGCCGCCGCCCTGGCTCGCGCCGGCCACCACGATCCGGTCCGGGTCGACGCCCGGGAGGGTGGCCGCCAGGTCCACCGCCCGCACCGCGTCGGTGAACAACCGGCGGTAGTAGTACTGCTCGGGGTCGAGCACACCCCGGGTGAGCAGGCCGGAGTGGTGCGGCGTGCTATCGCCGGGCAGGTCGGGGGTGTCGCCGTCGCCCTGGCCGCGGGAGTCCACGACGAGTACGGCGTAACCGGCGGCCGGCCACAGGAGCCACTCGTGCGGGCGGCCGCGGCCACCGCCGTACCCGATGAATTGCACTACGCAGGCCCGTCTCTGAACCGCGGCCGGCTCGATGAGCCAGGCGGCCACCCGCTGGCCGTCGTAACCGCTGAACCGCACATCGGACACGCGTACGCCGGGCAGCAGCGCGTCGTACGGCGTCAGCTCGGCCGCCAGGTCGTGCTGCCGAGCGGCGGTCAGCGTGCGCTGCCAGAACGCGTCGAAGTCGGCCGGCTCGGCGAGCGCGGGACGGTACTCGCGCAAGCGGTCGAGGGGGAGGTCGAACAGGGCCATGGGGTCAGCTCCCGATGCGGACGAGGTGGACGAGGGCGCTGGCGTGGTCACCGGCGGGCAGGGCGAGGGGCAGACCGGACCGCAGCAGTACGGCTCCGGAGTGCACCGCACCGGTGTCCTGGTCGCGGTAGGTGGCGTCGGGGTCGAGCGCGGTCAGCCGCAGCGGGCCGGGTGCGTGGCCGAACGGTTGCGACGGGCACCAGGCGAGCACCACGAACTGGTCCTCGTACGCGTACCCGACGGCGGTCAGGGCGCCGTCCCCGGCCAGCCGGTAGGCCGTGCCGTGCTGGACGGCGGGCCGGATGCGCTTGTAGGTGGCGATCAGCCCGGTGGCCTCCTTCAGCTCGTCCTCGGTCCACTTGGCGAGGTCCCCGCCGATGCCCAGCGCACCGGCCATGGCCACGTGGAACCGGAACCGCAGCGGGGTCCTCCGGGCGGTGGCCACGTTCGGGCTGTCGGTCACCCACGCGCCCATCACCTGGGCCGGGAAGAGCTGGCTGAAGCCGTGCTGGATGCCGATCCGGTCGACCGGATCGGTGTTGTCGGACGTCCAGACCTGGTCGGTGCGGGCGAGGATGCCCAGGTCGGCTCGCCCGCCGCCGCCGGAGCAGGCCTCGATGCGCAGGGCCGGGTGGTTGGCCCGGAGCCGGTCCATGATCTGGTAGACCGCCCGGGTCTGCTCGATCCACACCCGATCCGGGTCGGGGTGGCCGGGCCATCCGGCCTCGGTGAGCGGGCGGTTGGCATCCCACTTGAGGAAGTCGATGTCGTTCTCGTCCACCAGCCGGTCGAGCCAGTCGTGGGCCCAGGCGGCGGTGTCCGGCCGGGCGAGGTTGAGCACGAGCTGGTGGCGCATCTCGGTGCGGTCGCGGTGGGCCATGTGCAGCACCCAGTCGGGGTGCGCCCGGTAGAGGTCGCTGTCCGGGTTGACCATCTCCGGCTCGACCCACAGGCCGAACCGCATGCCGAGCCGGTGCACCTCGGCGGAGAGCGGCCGCAGGCCGTCCGGGAAGCGGTCCGGGTTGGGGGTCCAGTCGCCCAGGCCGGCGTGGTCGCTGACCCGGCCGCCGAACCAGCCGTCGTCCACCACGAACAGCTCGACGCCGAGCCGGGCCGCCCGCGCGGCGAGGGCCGTCTGGCCGGCCTCGTCGACGTCGAACCCGGTCGCCTCCCACGAGTTGTAGAGCACCGGCCGCGTCTCGCCGGGGTGGGTGAGCACGTGCCGCCGGACGTGGTCGTGCCAGGCGCGGCTGGCCGCCCCGAACCCGCCGGTCGTGAAGAGCCCGGCGAACACCGGCGTCTCGAGGGTCTCGCCCGGCGCGAGCGACCAGGTGAGCCCCTCGTGGCCGTGGCCGCCGGTCCAGGTCGTCCGGCCGGCCGGGTCGCGCTGCAGGGTGATCCGCCAGCTGCCGCTCCAGGTCAGCGCGGTGCTCCACACGTCGCCGTGCTCCTCGCCGGCCGTGCCGTCGTCGAGGGCCAGCCAGGGGTTGGCGTGGTGGCTGGTCATGCCGCGCCGGCTGGTGAAGACCGTCTCGGCGGTGGGCAGCTCGGCCCGGCGCAGCTGGAACTCGCTGTTCCAGCCGCCGACCAGGTGGCTGACCCGGTGGTTGCCGGGGTACGGCAGGGTCCACGCCGCGCTGTCGCACCGCTGCACCATGATCGGCTCGCGGGGGTCGCGGTTCTCGACGGTGGTCCACCGCTCGATCACGTCGCTGTCGTCGTGCAGCCGGTAGTGCAGGGTGACGCGCAGCGGGTAGTGCCGGTCGTCCAGGTGGACGCGCAGGTGACCCTCGCCGGTGTCGTGGCCGGCGTACCGCCACTCGACGCCGCGGGTGCCGTCGGCGAAGCGCAGCTGGAGACCGGCCGCCCCGAAGCGGGCACCGCCCTCGACGGCCAGTTCCTCGGGCCCGCCCGCGGTGTCGAAGCTGCTGCCGGCCGCGGGTGTTCGCTCGGCCAGTTCGCGCGCCTGCGCCAGGGTCAGCGCCGCACCCCAGTGCACGTGCCGCGGATTGTCGTTCTCGTCGAGGCGGACGGCGTACGACGTCGACGGGGTGCGCAGCAGCCAGAGGCGCTGGTCAGGCTCGAACTGCAGGTCGGGCATCGGGATCCTCAACGAAGACGGTGCGGGTCGCGGCGAGCGTAGGGCCGCTTTCTCACCGAAATCAATACTTGACGAAGGAAATTATTGAGACTAGGTTTCCTACATGTTTCCCGACGCCGAGGCGATGGCTCCCGCGGTGACGGCCGTGTTCACCGCCGTGTTGACCGAGGGGCCGATCAGCCGCGTCGCTCTCGCCCGCCGGCTCGACCTGTCCTCCGCCGCCGTCACCAAGGCGGCGCGCCCGCTCATCGAGATGGGTTATCTGGAGGAACTGGCCGCCACCGAGCGCACCGGGCCCGGCGCCGGGCGCCCGGCCAGCCCGCTCGCCGTCCGGGCCGACCGTGAGTTCTTCATCGGCGTGAAGATTACCGGCGACGAGCTCATCGGCGTGGTCTGCGACCTGCGCGCCGAGGTCCGGGCCGCGGCCCACCGGCGGCTGGCCGTCGCCGACGTCGACTACGTCGTCACCCAGCTCGGCGAGCTCGTCGACGACCTGCTCGACGGCCCCGGCGACTACCGGGCCCGCACCCGCCGGCTCGGGCTGGCCGTCTCCGGCGACGTCGACCACTCCACCGGCCTGGTGCGTTACTCGCCGTTCCTGCGGTGGCGCGACGTGCCCCTGCGCGAGCGGGCCGAGAAGGCGACCGGCCTCACCGTCACCGTGGAGAACGATGTGAAGGCGCTCACCACCGCCGAGCAGTGGTTCGGTGAGGGGGTGGGCGCCGAGTCGTTCGCGCTCGTGACCGTCGGCGCGGGCATCGGCTGCGGCCTGATCGTCAACGGTCGGCTCGTCTCCGGCTCGCGCGGCGTGGCCGGCGAGATCGGTCACGTCGGCTTCGACGTCAACGGGCCGGCCTGCCACTGCGGAAGCCGCGGCTGCGTCGAGGCCGTCGCCGGCACCGACGCCATAGTCCGCGAGGCCGGCCTCAGGTTCGACGACGCGGTCGCCGCGGCGCGAGCCGGCGACGAGCGCGTCGGCGCCGTCTTCGCCCGGGCCGGCGAGGCGATCGGCGTGGGCATCGCCGCGGTCGCCAACCTGGTCGGCCCGGCCCGGATCGTCGTCTCCGGCGAGGGCCTGGCCGCCTACGACCTGTTCGAGCCGCACATCCGGGCCAGCTTCCAGCGCCAGGCGTTCGGCGCCGCCGCCGACTGCCCGCTGTCGATCCGCCCGCTGCCGTTCGAGGAGTGGGCGCGAGGCGCCGCCACGGTCAGCATCAAGGCCCTCGTCGCCGCCTGACGATCCGCCCGCCGGCACGAACAGTCCCGGGCGCCAGCCATCGACCTCCCGCATGCGGACAGAGCGGCAACTCCACAAGATCTGCGGTGCCGGGTGTCGAGACGTGGCATCGGCCCGTCACCGACCGGGCGAATACCTATAAACGCCCTTCGGGCAGAGCGGCGCGTGTGGGTGAGCAGCGCGAGGCGTTGCCGCGCGGGGGCTGCGGGCGTGGGTCGTTGCGCGAGAG
>NZ_BOQN01000145.1 GCF_018332695.1 Paractinoplanes toevensis | reverse complement strand
AACCGGGCCCATCTCATTGACCTAAAGGCGATCGCGCCAGCGGAGCGAAGCGGAGCCAGCCAGCTCAGTGCTCAGCAGTATGCCGAGTCCCCGAGTAGTACTCAAAGAGCATCGAGGAAGCCGAAACGATCACCATGATCAGCCCAACAGCGATCAGCCACCACATCCAAAAAACCAAACCAAGGGCAGCAACCGAAGCCGACAGGGCGATCCCAAATGGCCAGTAAGACCCAGGGCTGAAGAACCCGATCTCCCCAGCGCCTTCGGCGATCTCCCCGTCCTCCCGGTCCTCCGGCCGCAGATCGATCCGCCGAGCCACGAACCAGAAGAACCCACCACACATAGAACACAGCAGGCCGGACATGATCAGTGCCACCACACCGATCCACTCCACCTGCCCGGTCTCGCCATGAGTCCAGAACCCATAGAGAGCGGCGGCAGCGAACAGGAAGCCGGCCACACCGGCGAAGATCTTGTATTCGGTCTTCACGGTGTAACCCCTACTTCCCCGCGGCGACGGTGTTGGACTGGTTCCAGCTGCTCGACTGGCGGCGGGTGTTCAGCGGCTCGGTGGTAACCGCGTACGGCTCCTTGCCGATCGCGGTCATCGCCTCCTGTGTGGTGGCGCCGCTCTTCTTCGCCGCAAGGTACTTGTCGAAGTCGGCCGGCGAGACCACGACCAGCTCGAACTGCATGAAGGCGTGGTAGGTGCCGCACAGTTCGGCGCAGCGGCCGACGTAGCGGCCCTCCTTGTCGAGGGTCACCTCGAAGACGTTGCGCACGCTGCCGGGGAAGACATCGCGCTTGAAGAGCAGCTCGGGCACCCAGAACGAGTGGATGACGTCCTTGCTGGTCTCCTCGAAGCGGATCTTCTCGCCGGTGGGCAGGACCAGCAGCGGGATGACATCGGCGGAGCCGACGGTCGAGGCGACCGTGTTGGCGTCGGCGCCGATGCCGTCGCGGTAGTTGAACTGCCACTGCCACTTGAACGCCACGACCTCGACGACCTGGTCGGGGTTCTTGGAGAGCTTGTCCACATCGGTCTGCACGATGGCGGTGTAGTAGAACAGCACCGCCACGATCAGGATCGGGGTGACCGTGTAGAGGACCTCCATGGGCATGTTGAACCGGGTCTGCACGGGCAGCTCGTCGCCGCGCTTGCGGTACCGGATGATGCACCAGAAGATCAGGCCCCACACGAAGATGCCGACGACCAGCGCCGCGATGACCGAGGCGATCCAAAGGTCATACATCTTGTGCGCCTGCAGGCTCACGCCGCGGCTGGGCCACCCGAAGTTGCCGAATGCGTTCCCGAAGCCCTCAATGGAACAGCCCGAGAGCAGCATCAGCAGCCCCGCACCGCTGAGAGCGAGCCCGGCGATCCGGACCGCCGCCCGCGGCCGCGTGGCCTGAGTCTTTGCGCCCACCTGCTTATGCCTCCTTAGCAGCGCCGCGCGCCCCGGCCCGAAATCAGACACTGGGCAGCAAGGCGTACCGACGGTCGCAGATTACTCGACCAGGCCCTACCGTCCGGTTGCGGGGGTCGGATCTTCAACCGCCGCGAGCACACCTCAACAACCGGACGATACCGTTCGCAGGGTGGAATATACGGGCGTTCCCGCCGGTCCGGCGGCTTATATGGACGCGGCCAGCGCGGTTCCACTGCATCCGGTGGCCGCGGAGGCGCTGACCGCGGCGTTGGCGGACGGCTGGGCCGATCCGGCCCGCCTCTATTCCGCCGGCCGGCAGGCCCAGCAGCTGCGGGACGCGACGCACGCCGCGTTCGCCGAGGCTTTGGGCGTACGGGTGGACGAGGTGTCACTGTGGCCGTCGGGTACGGCTGCGGCGCAGGCGGCGGTGCTGGGTGGACTGGCCGGGCGGGCCCGCCGGGGCGACACGCTGGTGCATTCGGCGATCGAGCATTCGGCCGTCCTGCACGCCGCGGCCAAGGGAAAGTCCGCCGAGGTCGGCGTCGATCAGCTGGGCCGGCTCGATCTGGATGCCTGGGACCGGGCGGTGTCGGCGCCGGGCGTGGCACTGGCCAGTTTGATCACCGCGAGCCACGAGGTGGGAACGGTGCAGCCGGTGGCCGCGGCGGCCGGCTACTGCGCCGAGGCGGGGGTGCCGCTCTACGTGGACGCGGCCCAGTCGGTCGGCCGGGTGCCGGTGCCGCCGGGGTGGTCGCTGCTCAGCGCGAGCGCGCACAAGTGGGGCGGCCCGCCGGGGGTGGGCGTGCTCGTGGTCCGCAAGGGTGTGCGCTGGATCTCGCCGTACCCGCAAGATGATCTTTATCGCCCGGGGGTGCCGGGCGCTCTCGACCTGCCGGCCGCGGTGGCGGCCGCGGCGAGCCTGCGAGCCGTTCTGGGCGAGGCGCAGGCCGAGGCCGTGCGGTTGTCCGCCCTGGTGGACCGCATCCGCGAGCGGGTGGCCGCGACCGTGCCGGATGTCGAGGTGGTGGGCGATCCGGTGGAGCGGCTCCCGCACCTGGTCACCTTCTCCTGCCTCTACGTGGACGGCGAGGCGCTGCTGCACGCGCTGGACCGGCAGGGGTTCGCGGTGTCGTCGGGCTCGTCGTGCACGGCCTCGACGCTGCGGCCGAGTCACGTGCTGGAGGCGATGGGCGTGCTCAGCCACGGCAATGTGCGGGTTTCCCTGCATCGCGGCACTACGGCCACCGAGGTCGACCGCTTCCTGTCGGTGCTGCCGGGCATCGTGGCCGGCATCCGGGCCGAGGCGGGCCTGTGATCGAGCTCGACTGCCTCGGCCAGAAGTGCCCGCTGCCGGTGATCGCCCTGGCCAAACGAATACGAGATGTCGAAGTCGGGGAGACGGTGACGGTGCTGGCGGACGACCCCGCGGCGGCCAACGACATTCCGGCCTGGTGCCGGATGAAGAAGCAGGAGTACCTGGGCTCGCCCCGGCCGCACGCTTTCGCGGTGCGGCGGCTCAGCTGAGGTACGCCACCACCGGCTCGACCGGATCCTTCGCCAGATAGGTGTCGACCACCAGGCGCGGGCCCAGATAGGGCTCGTACTCCTTCTGCCGTTCCAGCACCCGCACCCAGTCGGGGACGCCGTCGTGGTCGCGGGCCGCGTAACGGGCCTCGACCCGCCGACGGTGCTCGGCGTCGTCACCGCAGACGACCTCGACCACCTTGAGCGGCACGCCGGCCCGCTCGGCCACCTCGATCCAGAGCTGCCGGGCCGCCTTCACCGGGCTGACCGCGTCGATGATCACGTGGTGGCCGATCCGCAACTGGGCCTCGGCCAGCGCCGCCACTACCCCGTAGGCCGCGTAGCCCGGCCGCGGTTCGGTGACGTCGTAGCGCTGCAACGTGAAGTCGACGAGGTCGACGGCGAGCACCGCCGCGGGCAGCTCGGTGGCCACCCGCGCGGCGAGCGTGCTCTTTCCTACACCCGGCAGTCCGGCGAAGACGGCGAGCATCTCAGACGGTGGGGAGGAACTGCTTGATCTCGGCGGCCGCCTCGTCGCCGTACGAATCGGCGAAGCGCTTCGTGAAGTCGACGGCGCGAATGTCGTACTCCTGGGGGCCGACCGACTCCAGCACCAGCGCCGCGACCAGCGAGCCCACCTGGGCGGCCCGCTCGAGGCCGAGGCCCCAGCCGATCGCCGCGAAGAAGCCGGCCCGGAAGCCGTCGCCGACGCCGGTCGGGTCCTCGGGGATGACGTCGCGGGCGACCGGCACGTGGATGCGCTCTATGCCGCGGCCGGTGATCTCGACGCCGTCCTTGCCGAGCGTGGTGACCCGGATCTTGACCTGCTCCAGGACCTGGTCGCCGGTGAGGCCGGCCTTGGTCTCCAGCAGCGAACGCTCGTAGTCGTTGGTCAGCAGGTACTCCGCGCCGGAGATCAGGGTCAGCACGTCGCTGCCCTCCATCCGGGCGAGTTGCTGCGACGGGTCGGCCGCGAACTTGAAGCCCCGGGCCCGGCACTCCTGCGAGTGGCGGATCATCGCGGCCGGGTCGTTGGCGCTGATCAGCACGAGGTCGAGGCCGCCGGCCCGCTCGTCGACCGGGGCCAGCTCGATGTTGCGGGCCTCGGACATCGCGCCCGCGTAGAACGAGGCGATCTGGTTGAGGTCGTCGTCGGTGGTGCAGACGAAGCGGGCGGTGTGCGCCACCTCGCTGACATGCACCGAGTCGCAGTCGACACCGTGCCGCTCGAGCCAGGACCGGTAGTCGGCGAAGTCGGCGCCGACCGCGCCCACCAGGATCGGGCGCAGCCCCAGCTTGCCCATGCCGAACGAGATGTTGCTGGCCACGCCGCCGCGCCGGACCACCAGGTCGTCGACGAGGAAGGAAAGCGAAACCTTGTGCAGCTGGTCGGCGATGAGCTGCTCGGCGAACCGGCCCGGGAAGTGCATCAGATGGTCGGTGGCGATCGAGCCGGTGACGGCGATCTTCATGTCGGCCCTCGAGGTTGGGGAACAGGGGGCGTTACGAGCGAAGCCTACCGGCACGTTACGCGCAGCAGGCCGCCCCGTTAACGGGACGGCCTGCTCAGAAGATCAGTGCGATAAAAAAGTGGCTCAGTGGAACGAGTCACCACAGGCGCAGGAGTTCTGCGCGTTGGGGTTGTCGATCGTGAAGCCCTGGGCGTCGATCCGGTCGGCGAAGTCGATCGTCGCGCCCGCGAGATAGGGCGCGCTCATCCGGTCGACGACGACACCGACACCGTCGAAGTCGTTCACGACGTCACCGTCGAGCGAACGCTCGTCGAAGAACAACTGGTAACGCAGGCCGGAGCAGCCACCGGGCTGAACGGCGATGCGCAGGCGCAGGTCATCGCGCCCTTCCTGCTCGATCAGGGCCTTGACCTTTACCGCTGCGACGTCGGTCAGAACGACGCCGGTCGGGGCGGCGGCCTCGGTCGACTGGGTGTGCGCTTCAGTGGTCACGTGACGTATCTCCCTGCCAGGTGCGGTCATCTGCCGTACTGCCCAACGCTAGCCCTGATCCGCATGATTCCCAATCCGGGTGGGCCAGGTCACCTGCTCCAGTGTTGCGCGAGTTCACCCGCGATCTCCGTGAGACCCCGGGCGGGCTCGGCCAGGGCGGTCTTCTCGGAGCCGAAATGATCGGTCAGCGACACCGTCTCGGTGACCCCGGCACTGGCCGCCTCCCGGAAGCCGGTCTCGTTGCGCCCGCACACCACGATGCAGGGCAGGCCCCGGTCGCGGGCACCGTTCGCGATGCCGGCCACCACCTTGCCGCGCAGCGACTGGTGATCGAAGGATCCCTCCCCGGTGATCACCAGGTCGGCCGCGTCCAGCTCCGTCGCCAGGCCGATCAGCTCGGTGACCAGGCCGATGCCGGAGACGATCCGCCCGCCCATGGCGATCAGCGCGGCGCCGATGCCGCCGGCCGCGCCGCCGCCCGGTGCCACCTCCAGGTCGGTCACCCCGAAGGCCGTCTCCAGCACCCCGGCGAACTGCTCGAGCGCGGCGTCGAGGCGGTAGACGTCCTCCTCGCTCGCGCCCTTCTGCGGACCGTAGATCTTGCTGGCGCCGTGCAGGCCGGTCAGCGGGTTGTCCACGTCGGTGGCGGCGACCAGGCTCACCTGGCGCAGCCGGGGCGGTCCGGCCAGGGCCGCGGCCGCGTTCAGGTAGGCACCGCCATACGGCAGGGCGTAACCGGCCACGTCGACCGGGGCGGCGCCGAGTGCGGCCAGCATGCCGGCGCCCGCGTCGTTGACCGCGGAACCGCCCAGCCCGATCACGATCTCGGCCGCGCCGGCCTCGACCGCCGCCATCAGCAGCAGGCCCAGGCCGTACGAGGTGGTGACGTTGGGGTCGCGCTCCTCGGCCGTCAGCAGGTGCAGGCCGCAGGCCTGGGCGCTCTCCACGTAGGCGGTGTTGCCGGCCAGCAGGATCTCGCCGCGGGCCGGCCGGCCGAGCGGGTCGACCGTCTCCACCGGGATCAGGCGGCCGTTCAGCGCGGCGGCGAGCACCTCGACGAAGCCGGGACCGCCGTCCGAGAGGGGTCGTTTGACGATGTCGTCGGAGGCGGACCAGCCGGCCGCGACCGCATCGGCGACGGCGGATGCGGAGAGGGTCCCGGCGAACTTGTCCGGACAGATCAATACGCGCACCGCCTGAGTGTGGCAGGCCACGTTCAGCGAAGCAGATGACCGTCCCGCGCTGTGCGACGATGATTTTGTGACCTCGACCTGGATCGAACCCGCCAGTACGGCAACCGCGCTTCTTCTGCTCGGCCGTGGCACCGATCCCGCCTCCGAGCGTGGCGTGGACTGCCCCGGCGATCTTCCCGCCCCGAGCGACCCCGACCTGGTCGCCCGGGCCACCGCGGCCAAGGCCGCGCTCGGCGATCGGGTGTTCGTGCTGGGCCATCACTACCAGCGCGACGAGGTCATCCAGTTCGCCGACGTGACCGGTGACTCGTTCAAGCTCGCCCAGCAGGCCGCGGCCCGCCCGGATGCCGAGTTCATCCTGTTCTGCGGCGTGCACTTCATGGCCGAGAGCGCGGACATCCTGACCACGCCCGACCAGAAGGTCATCCTGCCCGACCTGGCGGCCGGCTGCTCGATGGCCGACATGGCCGTCCTGGGTCAGGTGGAGACCGCCTGGGAGCGCTTCGAGGACCTGGGCATCACCGGTGAGATCGTCCCGGTGACCTACATGAATTCCTCGGCCGACATCAAGGGCTTCGTCGGGCGCAACAAGGGCGTCGTCTGCACCTCGTCGAACGCCAAGCGGGCCCTGGACTGGTCGTTCGAGCAGGGTTCGAAGGTGTTCTTCCTGCCCGACCAGCACCTGGGGCGCAACACCGCCGTACTCGAGATGGGCTTTGATCTCGATGACTGCGTGCTCTACGACCCGCACAAGCCGGGCGGCGGGCTGACCGACGACCAGTTGCGCAACGCCCGGATGATCCTGTGGCGGGGGCACTGCTCGGTGCACGGCCGCTTCACCCTGGAGAGCGTGCGTGAGGTGCGCGAGCGGGTGCCGGGGGTGAACGTGCTGGTCCACCCGGAGTGCCGGCACGAGGTGGTGCGGGCCGCCGACTACGTCGGCTCGACCGAATACATAATCAAGGCCCTGGACGCGGCCGAGCCGGGGTCGAGCTGGGCGGTCGGGACCGAGCTCAATCTGGTACGCCGGATGGCGCTCGCCCACCCCGACAAGCAGATCATGTTCCTCGACCGGGCGGTCTGCTACTGCTCGACGATGAACCGGATCGACCTGCCGCACCTGGTGTGGGCGCTGGAGGAACTGGTGGCCGGCCGGGTGCCCAACCAGATCACCGTCGACCCGGATACGGCCCACCACGCACGGGTGGCTTTGGACCAGATGCTGGCCCTGCCGTAACCCTAAGTAGTGACTAAGGCGCCGTCCGCAGGGCGGCGCCTTAATGTTGGCTTAGTCATCAGCATTTCCTCCCCGAGTGGGCGTTGTGCCGACTTCCCAAATTGTCACTCAGCGCTATGCTTCCCCGGTTGCAGAATCGGGTACCCCCACCCGCGTTCTGCCCCCTCGATCATCACACCGGGCGCCCCGATCGCCCGCCGGCTGGAGGTTACGTTGACCGACGACGTCTTGGTCGTGCACGGCGGTACGCCGCTGCAAGGCCAGATCCGGGTCCGTGGCGCGAAGAACCTCATCTCGAAGGCGATGGTCGCCGCCCTGCTGGGCGAGACCCCGAGCCGCCTGTTCGACGTCCCGCGCATCCGCGACGTCGAGGTCGTCCGCGGCCTGCTCGAACTGCACGGCGTGAAGGTCACCGACGGCGCCGACGACGGTGAGCTGGTGATGGACCCCACGAACGTGGAGAGCGCCAGCACCGACGAGATCAACGTGCACGCCGGCTCCAGCCGGATCCCGATCCTGTTCTGCGGCCCGCTGCTGCACCGGCTCGGCCGCGCGTTCATCCCCGACCTGGGCGGCTGCCACATCGGGCCGCGCCCGATCGACTTCCACATCCAGGCGCTGCGCGAGTTCGGCGCGGTCGTCGACAAGGCGCCCGAGGGCATGCATCTGAGCGCGCCCAACGGCCTGCACGGCGCCAAGCTGGAGCTGCCCTACCCGAGCGTCGGCGCCACCGAGCAGGTGCTGCTCACCGCCGTCCGGGCCGAGGGCGTCACCGAGCTGCGCAACGCCGCCATCGAGCCGGAGATCATGGACCTGATCTGCGTGCTGCAGAAGATGGGTGGCATCATCACGGTGCACACCGACCGGGTCATCGAGATCCAGGGTGTGCCGAGGCTGCACGGTTACGCGCACAAGCCGATCCCGGACCGGATCGAGGCGGCCAGCTGGGCCGCGGCCGCGCTGGCCACCAAGGGCGAGATCGAGGTGCTCGGCGCCCGGCAGGCCGACATGATGACCTTCCTGAACGTGTTCCGCTCGATCGGCGGCGAGTTCGAGGTCACCGACGACCGGGTCGGCCGGCCCGGGGTCACCGGCGTCGAGGGCGGTATCAAATTCTGGCACCCGGGCGGCGACCTGCGCCCGGTCGCGCTGGAGACCGACGTGCACCCCGGCTTCATGACCGACTGGCAGCAGCCGCTAGTCGTCGCGCTGACCCAGGCCCGCGGCCTGTCGATCATGCACGAGACGGTGTACGAGCAGCGGCTCGGCTACACCGACGCGCTCAACCAGATGGGCGCCACCATCCAGGTCTACCGGGACTGCCTCGGTGGCACCCCGTGCCGGTTCGGGCGCCGCAACTTCAAGCACTCGGCGGTCATCGCCGGGCCGTCCAAGCTGCACGCGGCCGACCTGGTGATCCCCGACCTGCGGGCCGGCTTCGCCCACCTGATCGCGGCCCTGGCCGCCGAGGGCACCTCGCGGGTCTACGGCGTGGACCTGATCAACCGCGGTTACGAGGACTTCGAGAACAAGCTGGCCGCCCTCGGCGCCCACGTCGAACGGCTCTAACAGCTCTTAATTGTCACGATGAGCGGCGCGGTGTGAACCACACCGCGCCGTTTGGCTACTCTCCTAGCGTGTCCTCGCTTTTTCGCCGCAAGTCAGCCGACGTCGCCACTCCCGAACCCGCGGAGGAGGTGACCGACACCTCTGCCCGGCCGAAGGGCTACACGCCGAGCAAGAAGGAGCTCGGCCTGGCCACGCCGAAACGGCAGAGCACCGGCCGCAAGGTCAACGCCCCGGCCCCGGAGAACCGCCGCGAGGCGATGAAGCAGATGCGCGAGCGGCAGCGCGTGGAGCGCGCCGAGGCGACCGAGGGCATGCGCAACGGCGACGAGCGTTACCTGCTCGCCCGGGACCGCGGCCCGGAGCGGGCGCTGATCCGCAACATCATCGACGCCCGGCGCACGGTCGGCACCTGGTTCTTCGGCGGCGCGCTGATCGTGCTGATCGGTTCGACGATCCAGATCCGCGAGATCCAGCTGGCCAGCAACATCATCTGGGCCATGCTGGCCGTCGCGGTGATCATCGACAGCGTCCTGATCGCCCGCAAGGTCAAGAAGGCGGTCCGGGAGCGCTTCCCGAAGAGCGACGTGCGCATCGGCTCGCTGCAGTTCTACGGCGTCATGCGCGGCCTCACGTTCCGCCGCATGCGCGTCCCGAAGCCGCAGGTCCAGCTGGGCGACAAGATCGTCTAAGGCAGGCCGGCCAGCCGCAACAGGGCCGCCGTTCCGGCGGCGGCCAGCACGACCACGACGAACGGCGCCTTGCGCCAGGCGAGAATTCCCCCGACGAGTACGCCCGCGGGCCGCGCGGCGCCGGCGAACTCCGTCCCCGCCATCAGTGCGGCCGTGCCCGCGAGCGCGGCCAGCAGCGCCGCGGCGGCCATCGGCAGCAGCCGCTGCAGCCTGTCGGAGAGCTCGAGCCGCCCGCGCAGCAGGACTCCGCCGAGCCGCATGCTGTAGGTCCCGACGCCGAGCACGACAATCGCGGCGATCAGCATGGCGGCACCCCTTCGCCCGGCGCGGAACGCGCTGCGGACGGGACCTCAGCGCGGCGGCGCGGGCGGACCAGGGTGAGCAGGCCCAGCAGGGCGCACATCACCGGCAGGCCGGCGGGCAGCACCGGGGTCAGCAGGACGGCGATCGCGGCGCCGGTCAGCGCCACCGTGCGGGTGGCGCGGTCCTTCAGCGACGGCATGATCAGGGCCAGCAGGGCGGCGGGAAACGCCGCGTCCAGGCCCAGAGCGTCCGGGTCGCCGGTGGCGCCGCCCAGCAGGACGCCGAGGGCAGTACCGATGTTCCAGGACGTGAACAGCGTCAGGCCGATGATCCAGTAGACCCGGTGACGGCGGGCCGGATCGGGCTCGGCCAGGGTGAAGGCGGCCACCTCGTCGGTCAGCACGTGGCTGCCGATCAGCCGGTGCCGCAGGCGCGGGCCGACGGCCTCGGAGACGGCCAGGCCGAACGGCAGGTGCCGGGCGTTCAGCAACAGACCGGCCACGACCGCGGCGAGCGGGTTGCCGGCCGCGAGCAGGCCGACCGCCAGGAACTGCGAGCCGCCCGCGAAGACGACCGTGGACATCAGGAACGGCACCCAGACCGGCAGGCCGTACGCGATCGCGATGGCACCGAACGACGCACCCACCGCGATCATGGCCGCGGCGATGGTGGCGGCGTCGCGCAGGAGTGCCCGATCCGCTTCCGTTCGCTGTACCGTACGCATGGTCTGAAATACTGAACGACACACCGGGCGTTCGTCAAATCGAACGACACGATCGACGGAGCGAACATGCAGCAGCCGGCACCCCCGCTCGCCACCATCGCCGCGGCCCTGCGCCGCGAGCGTGAGCGCGTCGGCATCTCCCTGGCCGAGCTGGCCCGCCGGGCCGGCCTGGCCAAGTCGACCCTCTCCCAGCTGGAGGCGGGCGCCGGCAACCCGAGCATCGAGACGCTCTGGTCGCTCGGCGTGGCCCTGGGCGTGCCGTTCAGCCGGCTGGTCGAGCCGCCGCCCACCCAGGTGCGGGTGATCCGGGCCGGGCAGGGGCCGCGGTTGCTGGCCGACAAGTCGGCGTACGCGGCGACGCTGCTGGCGGCCGGTTCCGCCCACGCCCGCCGCGACCTCTACGTGCTCGAACTGGAGCCGAGCCAGCCGCGCGAGGCCGAGGCGCACATCCCGGGCAGCGTCGAGCACCTGGTGGTCGCGGCCGGCCGGATCATGGTGGGACCGGCCGGCGAGCAGGTCGAGCTCGGCCCGGGCGACTACATCGCCTTCCCCGGCGACGTGCCGCACTACTACGAGGCCCTCGAACCGTCCTGGGCCGTCCTGGTGATGGAACACGTCTAGAACGGGATTCCGCCCTGCCAGATGCCGATCGCGTGGATGGTCATCGTGCGCGGGAAGACCGTCTGCGAGTAGTCCACGTTCGGGGCGATCGCGATGTTCATGACCAGGTACATCGACTTGCCGAACGGCCACAGGCGGCCGGTGGCCTTGGCGTCCGACGCCCAGATCGTCATCGCCGGCTTGCGGTCGACGTAGAAGCGGATCAGCTTGTCCGAGAAGTACACGCCGTACAGGTGCGGGGCGGCGTCGGCCGGCTCACCCAGGTCGGTCTGGGACTCGGCCTCGGCCCAGCCGTACGACCGCTCCTTGGTCGGGTCGGCGGCGGTCGGCAGGTGCACGGCGGTGCGGGCGATGTTCGGCGTGCCGCCGGACGCCTCGTACACGTCCATCTCGCCGGATTGCGGCCAGCCCACCGTGTCGACGTCGGTGCCGATCAGCCAGACCGCCGGCCAGACCCCCTTGCCGGTCGGCCCGGTGAGCTCGACCTCCAGATACGAGCCGGCCTTGACGGTCACCCCGCCCTTGGAGTTGAGCCGCGCGCTGGTGTAGGTGCCGCCGTCCTTGCGTACCGTGATCTCCAGCCCGCCCTTGCCGTCGAGCCGGGCGTTCTTCGTGCTGGCGGTGTAGATCTGCGGTTCGCCGTGGCCCCAGCCACCGCCGCCGGTCTCGTGGTTCCAGATGTCCGGGTCGGGTGGCGAACCGGCCTTGCCGGCGAAGGTGACCCGCGTCGTGGCGGCGGTGCCGGCCGGCACCCGCGGTGGCAACGGCGGATCCACCCGCTGCACGCTCACCCCGGTCACCTCGGCCTGGAACGAGCCGGCGGTCGGCAAGGCCAGGTACACGCCGGTGTCGGCGCCGCCCGTCCCGGTGGCGATGAAGGTGCGGGTGACCTGGACCCACTTCGTGTCGAGGGGCCGGCCGTACTCGGTGGTCTTGGCCGGCTGATCCTGGTACTGCGCGTTCGCCAGCAGCAGCCCGTACGCCCGGCCCTTGCCCTTCAAATCCCGCAGGTACGCCGTCATCCGGTAGTAGGTGCCCGGCTCGAAGAAGCCCCGGTGGATCGCGACCAGCGCGAACGCCCAACTGCCACTGTTGCCGCCGCTGCTGAGCCGTACGCCGGTCGGCTTCGGAGCGCCGGTGCGGCCGGAGAACCGTTCGACGGTGATCCGGCCCTGGTCCGCGGAGGCCGACCAGCCGTTCAGGTCGGTGGCGGCGGAGCCGTTGAGCACCGCCTCGGTGGGCCGCGGCGCGCTGCTCGGATCGGCGCCGCCCGGGGTGCCGAACATCGACAGGAGAACCACCATGACCGCGGCGATCAACGGGATCGGCGGCAGCATGGGGCTCCTCTCACCTGGTCAGAACGGCACACCGCCCGGCCGGATCACGATCGGGCTGACGGTCATGGTGCGTGGGAACACCGTGCTGGAATTGTCGGTCTCGCCGTCGATCGCCACATTGAGAATCAGGTATTGCGGCTTGCCGAACGGCCACGAGCGGCCGGACCGCAGCGCGTCCGAGGCCCGCAGCGTCATGGTCGGCTTGCGGTCGAGGTAGAAGCGGACGATCCGGTCGTCGAAGTAGACGCCGAAGCGGTGCGGCCCGGCCGCGAGGGAACTGCCGACGTCGGTGGTGCCACCCGGGTCTCCCCAGCCGTACGATTTGTCGGTCTTGGAATTGGCCGTTGTGGCCATGTGGGCAGCCACGTGCGCCTTCGTCGGGGTGGCACCGGTGCCCTCGAAGATGTCCAGCTCACCGCAGGCCGGCCAGCCGACCTCGCCGATGTCGGTGCCGATCGTCCAGAAGGCCGGCCACACCCCGGCGCCGACCGGCGCGGTGATCGAAGCCTCGACGTAGGAGCCGGGCCGCACCTCCACCTTGCCCTGGGTGGTGATCCGCGCGCTGGTGAAGCCGGTGCCGGTCCGGTACGCCGTGATCCGCAGGTGGCCGCGGCCGTCGACGTACGAGTTCTCGGCGCTGTCGGTGTACGTCTCCAGCTCGCCGTTGCCCCACCCGCCGCCGCCGGTCTCGTGGTTCCACACCGCCGGGTCGATCGGCGAACCGGCCGGGCCGTCGAAGGTGATGATCCGGACGGCGTCCGGCGCCGCCGAACCGTTGGACACGACAGCGGCGACGGCCAGCACGACGGCGATCAGGATCTTTACCATCAGCCCGCCTGGTACAGACGGGCCACGACGTCCTCGATGTCCGGTTCCACGACCGAGAGGTCCCGCACCGAGGCCACCGCCACCAGCCCGGCGACCGCCGTACCGGCCGACGTGCCGTCCAGCGCGAAGGTCACCCGGTGGCCGTCCGCGGCGCTGCCCGTCACGGTGGCACCCGGCAGCGCGAAATCCGGCGGCAGCGGCTCGTCGAGATCGACGACGAGGCTCCGCCGGGACCCGTACCGGGCGTGCAGCGCCTCGATGCTGCCGTCGTGGACCACCCGCCCGTGGTCGATCACCACCAGCCGGTCGCACAGCCGCTCGATGTCGGCCAGATCGTGCGTGGTCAGCACCAGCGTCACGTCCCCGGACGCGCCCAGCTCGGCCAGGAACGACCGCACCGCCTGCTTGCTCACCACGTCCAGTCCGATCGTCGGTTCGTCGAGGAACAGCACCCGCGGCCCGTGCAGGAGTGCCGCGGTCAGCTCACCACGCATCCGCTGGCCCAGCGACAATTGCCGGACCGGTGTGTCCAGGAACTCATCGAGATCCAGCAGGTCACGGCACCGGCGCAGGCGGGTCTCGTGCTCGGCCGGCGGCACCCGGTAGATGTGCCGCAACAGCCGGAACGACTCACCCAGCGGCAGGTCCCACCACAGCTGCGACCGCTGCCCGAACACCACGCCGATGCGCAGGGCCAGCCGGGTGCGCTGCGGCACCGGGGTCAGCCCGAACACCGACACCTCCCCCGAGCTCGGCGCGAGCACGCCGGTCAGCATCTTCAGGGTGGTCGACTTGCCGGCGCCGTTCGGGCCGATGTAGCCGACCATCTCCCCCGGCTCGATGGTCAGGTCGATCCCGTCGACCGCCGACACCGTGCGTTTCGTCCGGCGCAGGCGCCCCGCCTTCACCCGTACCGTGAAGTCCTTGCGCAGTTCCCGCATCCGAATCATGAACCCGTACTCCGGTAGTGGCGGATGCCGGTGCGCCACACCGCGGTGGCGATCGCCACCGCCGGGAGCGCGACCAGCGGGGAGACATAGCCGGCCCAGGCCGGCAACCCCAGCGGGTCGGTCCGGCCGAGCAGCGCCAGCGCCGGCTGATAGGCGACAAAACCAAAGCCCAGGGTGTACGCGAACAGGTCCCGGAACCAATTGCTGTAAACCGTGATCGGGTACGACGTGAAGTCCCGCCCGCCGTAGGTGAAACCGTTCCCGATCTCCCCCGACTCGACCCACCAGAACGCGAAGCTCGCGGTCAGCACGAAGATCGCCCCGAAGAACAGCGCGGCCCCGACCGGCACCACCGCGGCCAGCAGCACCCGGGCGACCGTCCAGTCGACGTCGTTCACGGCCAGCGCGATGCCGTAGATGGTCGCCCCGAACCCCAGCCGCAGCAGCTTGCGCAGCGGCAGATCGGTGAAGACCAGCTGCGGCAGCACCGGCAGCGGACGGGTCAGCATGGTGTCCAGCTGCCCCGTACGGACATACCTCTTCAGGTCGTCGATGTTGCCGACGGTCATGTCGGCCAGCACGAAACCGAACGCGGTCAGTCCGGTCATCAGGATCGCCTCGGCCAGCGTGAACCCGCCGATCTGAGCGGTCGCCCGGAACAGGACGAACACGGTGACCACGTCGAGGACGGTGGCGCCCACGTTGCTCAGCAGCTCGGCCGCGAACGACGCCCGGTAGGAGAGCATCGACCGCCATTTCCCGCCGGCCAGCGCGGCGTACGCCCGCAGCTCACCCACCCTGCACCACCAGCTTGCGTTCGGCCCGCCGCTGCACAACGCTGGCCAGCCACAGGAGCAGCACCGCCCAGATCGCCTGCAGGGCGACCAGGCCGGCCTGCAAGGCCGGCGAATCGCGCTCCACCAGGACGTCCAGCGGGGTCTGCAGCAGGCCCGGCAGCGGGGTGGCGACCCACAGCGTCACCGTCAGCCACTCCGGCAGCAGGCGCAGCGGGAAGTACAGGCCGGCCAGCACGCCCGAGCCGAGCGTCCACAGCATCTGCGGCCCACGGGCGTCCTGCAGCCAGTAGGCGGTCGCGTTGACCAGGAAACGGCAGCCGAAACTCCCCAGGACGGCCAGGCCGACCGACAGGACGAACAGCGGGAACGTCTGCCACCGGTGCGGGCTCGCCAGCGGAAAGAACAGCAGGCCGACCAGCACCGGACCGAGGAACCGGGTGAGCGTGCCGTGCAGCGCACGGCCCAGGTCAGCCGCCAGGTACGACACGACCGGAGGAACCGGACGTAACAGGTCGGATGCGATGTCACCGGTGCGGATCCGGTCGGCCAGCTCGGTCCAACCCCAGATTCCGGTCACCGCGAGTAATCCTTGACCCACCCAGACGTACGTGGCGAGCTGCTCGACGTCATACCCGCCCGGGCGATTGCCCACCGCGCCGGCCGCTACGGCCAAGAGCACGTAGCAGCGAAGGAAGCCGAAGACTATGTTGGTGAACGATCCGGCTATGGTGGCCTGCCGATAGGTCGCGTAGCGCCGGAAACCCGACCACACCAGTGCACCGAAAGTAGTTACGGAAGCGCGAAACGGACGACCGGGAGAGATCGTCAGCACGCTGGCGCCAATCCGGTCCACGCCGTTAATCTCCTTCCAAACCCCGCAGTGGAGCCGGGAGACTCTACCCGGGTCTCCGGACGGCCACCGCACATTTTTCGCACGAGAAGTGGACTTGACCGTGACGGAGCGTCGCCAATCGCCGGGCTTGCTGTTGGCTGCCCGATGAACGGCTGGAGCTCGCAGATCGGCGACGACCGCTGGGGCGACGAGCCCGCCTGGGTCTACGAGATCACCTGGGAGTGGGAGCCGCTGCCCGGCCAGCGCTACCCCGGCGATCCCGGCCGCCGCAAGGCCGTGCGCACCCCCGTCTACGAGGCCTCGACGCAGCCGCCGTCGGAGGCCCCGCAGCGATATACCCACACGCCCGTCCAGCGCGACGAGCCGCGCACCTACGACCCGCGCGTGCCGCAGGGCCGGGAAAACCTCAACCGAGACAGCTCCGGGTACGCGGCCCGCACGGCCGGCGCGGTGCCGCCGCAGCAGCGCGACGAGCCGTCCTGGAACCGCCCGATGGCCATGCCCGACCACCTGACCGACGAGCGGCGCCCACCCCAGCAGGGTCGCCCCACCGCGCCCGACCAGCGGCGCGGCTCGGTTCCCCCGTACGGCGGCCGCCCCGGCACCCCCGAGCCCCCGTTCCGCGACCAGCCCCCGCAGCGCCGCGACGCGCAGCAGTACCGCGAGGGGCAACAGTTGCGAGACCCTCAGCGCGACGCCCAGCAGCGCCGCGATCCGCAGCGCGAGGGCCAGCGCGACGCTCAGCAGTACCGCGACCCCCAGCAGTACCGCGACGCGCAACGCGAAGGGCAGCGCGATGCGCAGCAGTACCGCGACCCGCAGCGCGACGCCCAGCAGTACCGTGACCCGCAGCGCGAAGCGCACCAGCTCCGCGACCCGCAGCAGCAGTACCGCGATCCTCAGCGCGAGGCGCAACCCCATCGCGACCCGCAGCAGCACCGCGACCCGCGGGCACAGACGCCGCAGGGGCATCCGCAGTCCGCGGCGCCGCAGTCCGGGCCGTCTCAGTCCGTGTCGCTGGCCGGTGGGCGGCCGCAGGGCCCCCACATGTACGGCGCGGCGCGCCCGCCCTACCAGGAGCCGCGACCGGTCGCGGGCCCACGTCCGGTGTCACCGGCCGCCAATCCCGGCGTATACGGCAGTGCCCGCCCCGCACCCGCGGACGCCTTCCCGGCCCGCCCGGAGGTCCACCCGGCCGGCCGCCGCACCGACGCACCGTTCGACCTGCGGCCCGCGCCCGAGGTCGGCAGCCCCGCACCTGCACGCCCGGCACCGCAGCCGACCCGGGTCACCCCGTCGCAGGCGTCGCCGTCGCCGGTGTACCCCGCCGTGCCCGGCCAGGCCCGCCCGGTCTCCGGCCCCGGCCAGATGGGACCGTCCGACGCCGGCGCCTACCCCCGGCCGGTGTCCGCACCCGCCGGCGACCAGACGCACCCACGGCCGGTGTCCGCACCCGCGCCCGACCACGCCTACCGGCCGGTCTCGGCACCAGCGGCCAACCAGGCCCAACCGCGACCCGTGCCCGCTCCGGCAGTCGACCACGGCAATCCGCGGCCCGTCTCCGCACCGGCGGCCAACCACGGCTACCCGCCGCCGGTCACCCCCGGGACCGACCGCGCCTACCCACGACCGGTCTCCGCACCGGCGGCAGACCAGGGCTACCCACGACCGGTCTCCGCACCGGCCGCCCAGCACGGCTCGCCGCCGCCGGTCCCCCCGCCCGCGTCGGACCGCGCCTACGTACCGCCGGTCTCGGCTTCGTCTGCCGACCGCGCCTATCAGCCGCCGGTCTCGGCGTCCGGGGCCGAGCAGGGCCGGCCGGTGGCTGCGTCCGGCGATGAGCAGGCCTACCCGCGGCCGGTCGCCGGGCCCGCGGTCGACCAGACCCAGCCGATTTCCGCGCCTGCTGCCGAGCACGCCTACCCGCCCCCGCCGGTTTCGCGGCCGGTCACGGGTGGGCCGGTGCCGAACGACGGTTTCCCGTTCCCGCCGCAGGCCGGTTACGCCGCCGCCGGCGAGGCGCGGTTCGGTGCGGTCCGGCCGACCACCGCGCAGCCATACTCCGTGCCGGAGGAACACGCCTACGCCCCGGCCGACGCGGCGTTCACGCTGCCGGACGGACCGACCGCGGGTTCCGGGGTCGAACCGGTCACGGCTCCGCCCGCCACCAGCACCGAGCCCGAGCCGAACTGGGCCGAGTCGGCCTGGGCGCGCAGTGCCACGCCCGCCGCACCGGAGCCGGAGACCGTCCCGCCGGTGCCCGAGCCCGAGGGCCACGGCCTGGGCTGGCTGCTTTCGATGAGCGGCCTCGGAGCGCCCACGCAGGTGCCGCTCGACCCGGTGGAGACCGCGCCGGTGTCCGGCGTACCGGCGTCGGCCGTTCCCGCCTCGGCCTCGCCGGTTTCGGCACCGCCGGTCTCCGCCGCACCGGCCGCTGCGGCGCCGGAGCAGTCCCCGGACCCCAACGAGTCCGCCGGCGAGGACGCCCCGGTCAGCGGCGTGCCCGCCAAGCAGAGCTGGTTCGTCCCCGGCACCGGTTCACACCCGATCGTGACTCCGTCCGGCACCGGCCCGGAGCCGGCCGAGGACGCAGGCGCCGAGTCGCTTCCGGCAACTCCGGTCAGCGCCGCGCCCGTCAGCGCGACGCCGCTGAGTGCCGCCCCGGCAGAGCGGGAGCCCACCGAGTTCGCGTCGGTCGAGACCTGGCCGAGCAGCACCCCGGTCAGCGCGACCCCGACCAGCGGCACGTCGGCCGGCGCCGAGCCCACCAGCTCCTCGTCGTTCGACCACCCTTACGGCAGCACGCCGACCAGCGCCACTCCCGCCGGGCCCGAGCGCTCGCCGTTCGACCCGGCCAGCGCAACGCCGACCAGCGCCGAGCCCACCAGCATCTCGCCGTTCGAGGACCCGCACAGCAGCGACCCGGTCAGCGCGACCCCAACCACCGCCGAGCCCACCAGCATCTCGCCGTTCGAGGACCCGCACAGCAGCGACCCGGTCAGCGCGACCCCAACCAGCGCCGAGCCCACCAGCATCTCGCCGTTCGAGGACCCGCACAGCAGCGACCCGGTCAGCGCCACCCCGACCAGCGCCGAGCCTGCCGGCTCCGCTTCCTTCGAGGCCCCGCTCAGCGACAGCCCGGTCGGCGCGGCCCCGACCAGTGCCATCCCGGCCGACGCCGAGCCGATCGACTTCTCGTCGTTCGACCACCCGCGCAGCGGCCCGGTCAGTGCCACCCCGGTCGAGCCCGAGACCATCGGCTTCTCGCCCTACGGATCGCCGCCGAGCAATACGCCGGTCAGCGCCGCGCCGTCGGACTTCACGCCGTTCGACGTGCGGCCGGCCGGTGAGACGTCGTTCGGCATGCGGCCGACCAGCGCGACACCATTCAGCACGAGCCCGGTCAGCGCCACGCCGGTCAGCGCCACGCCCGTGAGCGCCACACCGGTCAGCGCTACACCCGTGAGCGCCACACCGGTCAGCGCCACACCCGTGAGCGCCACACCGGTCAGCGCCACACCGATCAGCGCCACACCCGTGAGCGCCACACCCGTCAGCTCGGCTCCGGGCACCGAACCGATCAGCACGACGCAGGTCAGCGCAGCACCGATCAGCGCGGCACCGATCAGCGTGCGGCCGGTGAGCTCCGCCTACGGCCAGCCTGAACTGGACGATGCCGAACCGATTGAGGCGGAGCTCGTCGACATCGAGCCGGTCGACGCTATGTGGGTCGAGGCCGAGGTCGCCCTCCCGGCCGACCGGCCGATCGCCGTCGACCCGGAGCAACCGGCTATCGAGTCGTCCTTCGCCGCCGCGCCGGCTGCCACGGACGCATGGTCGGCGCCCGCGCCGGAAACCCCGGCCGAGCCGAAGCCAGACATCGAGATCAAGACCGCGGCCGAGCCCGCAGCCGAATTCGAGACGGACGCCGAACGCGAACCGCAGACCCATCTCACGTCGAAAGCCCAACCCGAACCGCCGGCCGAACTCCGGCCTGAGCCCGGATCTCGGGCCGAGACCGTCGCCAAGGCCGAAGCCTCCGCTGACCCCGAAGCGGAACCCGAGCCGCCGGCCCGGCTTGAGCCGCAAGGCCATCTCAAGTCCCCAGACCAGCCCGAATACCAAGGTCAACCCGAATCACAGACCCGAACTGAGTCGCGCGCCGAACTGCGGACCGAAGTCGAGTCGCAGGCACCGGCCGAGTCGCGGGCACAAGGCGAACCCCAGACCCAAGCCGAGCCACGGGACCCGGCCGAACCCCGGACCCAAGCTGAGCCGCAGACGCATGCCGAGCCACGGGGCCAAGCCGAACCCCAGACCCAAGCTGAGCCGCAGACCCAAGCTGAGCCGCAGACCCAAGCCGAGCCGGCGAGCGGAACCGCGTCCGTCTCGGGCGCCGGGGCCGGGGCCGTCGACGAGCCCGGCGTGGACGCCGGACCGGGGCCGGCGGCGGATGGCGTTGGCGAAGCAAACCCCGCCGACCCGACCGGGTCGGACAAATCGGTTGGCGCGGAACCTGGTGGTGAAGCTGGGGCGGTCGTTCCCGCGGCGGTGAGTTCCGGGGTGACCGAGACCGCGGGACCGGGTGGTTCGGCGGGGGAGCCCGACGCCGTACCTCCGAAGGGCGAAACCGCCGACTCGGCGGAGGACGCCTCGGAGAGCGCGGCCGACGCCCTGGTCGCGGCCTCTGCTGGTGCGGCTGGCAGCGACCCGGCGGAAGCGGTCCCGGCCAAGCGTGCGCCGATCCGGCAGCGGGCCGCGATCGACGCGAAGGCTCGGCGGGGGGATCCGGAGCAGGTGCTCGCGGCCTATCCGTGGTCGTTCGATCCGGAGACGCTGCGGGAGGAGATCGACGAGCCGGATCCGATGTGGGTCGTGGTGGATCGGCTGACCGACAAGCTGGAGTACGCCGAGCGGGACGCCGTGCGGGCCCGGCTGCTCGGGCTGCGGGCGGTGGCTCAGCGGCTGCTCGGTGAGCTGGACGCGGCCGAGGCCGACGGGCGGCAGGCGCTCGCGCACGCTCAGGCCACCGGTGAGCTGCGGCGGACCGCGATCGTGCAGGCCCGGCTCGGGCATGTGCTGCAGTGGAAGGGTGAGTTCGCGGAGGCCGATCTGCTCTACGCGGAGGCCAGTTCGCCGGAGTTGCCGTCGCGGCTGCGGGCCGAGGTGCACGAGTTGGCCGGGCGGTCGGCCTTCGATCAGGGACGCTATCTCGAGGCGATGAACCACTTCGAGACGGCGCTGGATCTGCGCAAGGGCGCCGACCCGGACCTGGTGGAGCGGATCGAGCTGGCCCTCGACACGATTTTCCGGCACACCCGGGGCGGCGAGTGGGGTCCCTATCCGCGGACCCGGGACGAGATCCTGGGCCGCACCGAGCCGCCGCGGCCGATCCGGGACGAGCGGTCGGGGCTGTGGGGCTACGTCGGCGCGGTGCCGCCGCGGTACGCACAGGCCCAGCCGTTCGCGGACGGGCTGGCCTGGGTGCGCCGGCCGGAGTCGCCGGCCTGGGAGCTGATCGACCTGGCCGGTGACGTCGTGATCGACGCGTCGTCGGGGTACCGGGCGGCCGAGCGGTTCGCCGACGGGCTGGCCTGGGTGTCCCGGGACGAAGCGGGCGGCTGGTATGCGATCGACCGGCAGAACCGGCTGATCGTGCCGGGCGGGTTCGAGGACGCGAAGCCGTTCCATCACGGGCTGGCGCTGATCCGGCGGGGCGGCTGGGGTGCGATCGACCGGCACGGGCGGGTCGTGGTGCAGCCGCGGTTCCAGGGGTTCCGGACGCCGCTGGTGTCCGGCGGGCCGATCGAGGGTTTCACCGACGAGGGCCTGGCCGTGGTGGACGTGGGCGAGCGGTTCGGGGTGGTGGACCGGAACGGGCAGATGATCGTCGAGCCGACGCACGCGGCCGTGGTGATCCACCCGGTGGCGTTCCTGATCGCCGACCACTACGGGCTGTGGGGCGCGCTCGACCGCAAGGGCGAGATGCTGATCGAGTTGAAGTACAAGGAGCAGTCCGACGTACTGGATGAGCTGGACCGGTTGCTGACCGACGGGCGTCCCGTTCTCTGAGGATATAAAGGGGAGCTATGGAGTTCCGTCATCTCGGCCGTTCCGGCCTGCTCATCAGTGAGATCGCCTACGGCAACTGGATCACCCATGGTTCCCAGGTCGAGGAGGACGCCGCGGTCGCCTGCGTGCGGGCCGCCCTCGACGAGGGGATCACCACCTTCGACACCGCGGACGTCTACGCGGGCGGCCGCGCCGAGGAGGTGCTCGGCCGGGCGTTGAAGGGCGAGCGTCGGGCGGGCCTGGAGATCCTCACCAAGGTCTTCTGGGCGACCGGTCCCGGTCCCAACGACCGCAGCCTGTCCCGCAAGCACATCATGGAGTCGATCGACGCGTCGCTGACCCGGCTGCAGACCGACTACGTCGACGTCTACCAGGCGCACCGCTACGACTACTCGACCCCGCTCGAGGAGACCATGCAGGCGTTCGCCGACGTGGTGCGCTCCGGCAAGGCGCTCTACATCGGCGTGTCCGAGTGGACCGCCACCCAGCTGCGGGCCGGATGGGAGATGGCCCAGGATCTGAAGATCCCGTTCGTCTCCAACCAGCCGCAGTACTCGGCGCTCTGGCGGGTCATCGAGGCCGAGGTGGTGCCCACCTCGATCGAGCTGGGCATCGGCCAGGTGGTCTTCTCGCCCATCGCGCAGGGCGTGCTCTCCGGGAAGTACGCGGTGGGCCAGCAGCCGCCCGAGGGGTCCCGGGCCACCGACGAGAAGAGCGGGGCGAACTTCATCTCCCGGCTGCTGACCGACGAGGTGCTGACCGCGGTGGCCGGCCTGAAGCCGCTCGCCGAACAGGCCGGGCTCTCGATGGCGCAGCTGGCGGTGGCGTGGGTGCTGCAGAACTCCAACGTCTCCGCGGCGATCATCGGCGCTTCGCGCTCGGAGCAGGTCAAAGACAACGTCAAGGCCTCGGGCGTACGGCTGGAAGCCGACCTGATGAAGTCGATCGACGCCGTCCTGGACCCGGTGGCCGAGCGGGACCCGGCCAAGACCGTGAGCCCCGCCCGCCGCCCGTAACTAACTGCCGGACCAGAACCGCATCAGTTCGAGTCCTACCTGGATGAGCGCCTCGGACAATCCGAGGCGCTCGGCCAGCCAGAACACGACGTCGAAGAAGTACTGGCCGAGCTTCGTCTGCCACAGAGCAAGGAACAACAGGATGAAGCCGTACGGCGCGAAGAGGTTCCACGCGCGCTGGTAGGCCGGGCTCATCCACGGGGCGATGATGCTGCCGCCGTCCAGGCCGGGGATCGGCAGGAAGTTGAGCACGCTCGCGGTGATCTGCAGGAACGCCAGGGCACCGAGGGCGCTCCAGAACTCCAGGTGGGTGGTCTGGCCGGTCAGCTGATATTGCCCGCTCAGGGTGAGTACGAACTTCGGGCCCACGCCGATCCAGAACGGCACCGCCATGACCAGGGCCAGCACCACGTTGGTGAGCGGGCCGGCCGCGCTGATCAGCGAATCTTTCACCCGGCTGCGGATGTGCTGGTGGTCGATCCAGACCGCGCCGCCGGGAAGGCCGATGCCGCCGAGGATCACCACGATCACCGGCAGCACGATGGACAGCAGCGGGCTGGTGTATTTCAGCGGGTTGAGCCGCAGGTAACCGCGGTCGGCCACGGTCTTGTCGCCGGAGAAGAAGCCGACCAGGGCGTGTGCGTACTCGTGCAGGCACAGCGACAGCAGCCAGCCGGTGATGATGAACAGGAAGACGTCGACCCGGACGTTGCCGAAGCCGGTCCAGGTCATCCAGCCGCTCACGCCGAAGACGGCGACGATGCCGACGAAGACCGGGCTCGGCACGAACGCGTTGCGCGGGGTGCGGGTGTAGACCGGTTCGTAAGTCATCTGCTAGTCCGCCGGGAGCAGGCTCATCTTGTAGTCGACCCGGTCGTCCTCGACCAGGACGACCTGGGCCACGCCCGAGTCGGCCAGCTCACGCCACTCCTGGCCGATCCACGACTCGGCGTCGGCCTGGCTGCTGAACGTCTCGGCCGGGCCGGCCACGGACTGTCCGTCGACGTTCTCGTACCGCCAACTCCACGGCATCCGCCGTTCCCCCTCACTTCTGTGCTCGGTGCGGCCTCCACCCTACGGCTTCCGCCTGTGCGGCCCGGCCTTAAGGTACGGGGCATGTCCGATGATCGGTGGAACACCGTCCTGGTCCTCGGCGGGATCCGGTCCGGCAAGTCGGCGTTCGCCGAGGCGCTGGTCGCGGACGCCGCCTCGGTGCGGTACGTAGCCACGGCCGTGGGTGGCGAGGACGACCCGGAGTGGCGCGCGCGGATCGAAACACATCAGCAGCGCAGGCCACAGTCCTGGTCGACCGAGGAGACCGGGGCCGACCCGGCCCGGCTGATCGCGCTGCTGGCCGACACCAAACCGGACGACACGCTGCTGGTGGACGACCTCGGCGGCTGGGTGGCGGCGGTCCTCGACCCGGCCCGGCAGCCCAACGACGACGAGGCCGACGTGGCGGCGCTGGCCGCCGCGGTGCGTTCGTGCGCCGGGCGTGTCGTGCTCGTCAGCCCCGAGGTCGGCCTCTCCCTGGTCGCGACTACGCCGGTCGGGCGCGCCTTCGCCGACGCTCTCGGCACGACGAACCAGGCCCTGGCCGACGCCTGCGATCGGGTGGCCCTGGTGGTCGCCGGCCGGGCGATCTGGCTGAGCGGCCCGGACGCGACGGTTTCCGCCAGCATTTCGGATTTGTCCGCACAAAAGGAGGCGTCCCGCGCGGGTCTCGGCGCTGCGGGCGCGGCGAGCGCGGGCGCGGCGAGCGCGGGCGCGGACAGCGCGGCGAACGCGGGCGCGGCCGAGGCCGAGCCGGTGGCCGAGCCTCAGCTCATCGCGCCGGTTACGCCGGACGCCAGGACCGCAGCCGCGGCGGACGCTACGCCTCAGCTTGTCGCGCCGTCGGCGGCCGGGGCCGTGCTGCACGAACCCACCCAGCAGCTGCCGACCCTCGGCGGTCTGGTCGCGATCGAGCCCGGCATGGACCTGCCGATGCCGGACAGCGACGCCGGCCCGGACGCCCGCGACCGCCTGGTTAACGTCGACTTCGCCGGTGCCGGTCTCGGCTCGCTGGTCGAGGTGGTCGAGTTCGCGGCCGGCACCCAGGGCACCACGATCCCCCGCGCCTGGACCTCGCCCCGCGTGCTGTTGATCGCCGGCGGCCACGACGGCGGTGCCGCGGCCGGCGACGACCCGGCCGACGTGGAACGCCGGGTCGCCGAGGTCGAAAACGGCGAGGGTGTGCTGAGCCGGCTGGCCGGCCAGTCGGGCGCCGACATCGCCGTGCTGCGGGTGGCCCGCGCCGGCGCCATGGAGGACGGTCCGGTGATCGACGACGCCGCCGTCGAGGTGGCGCTGCGGCAGGGCTGGCGGCTGGCCGAGGCCGCCGCCGACGCGGGCCGCGACCTGCTGGTGCTGGCCTCGATCGGGGTCGGCACCGACGCGGTGGCCGCCGCGATCTCGGCCGCCACCACGGCCGCCGAGGCGGTCGCGGTGCTGCCCCGGGTGCTTCGCCCGGGCGGCCGCTACGACGACGAGGCCTGGATGATCCGCTGCGCGGCCGTCCGGGACACGCTGCACCGGATCCGGCAGGAGCCGCGCGGCGCCAAGGACATCCTGCGCGAGCTCGGCGGGGCCGACCTGGCGGTGGCGACGGGTGTGCTGCTGGGCGCCGCGTCCCGGCGCCTGCCGGTGCTGCTGGACGGCCCGGTCGGGATCGCGGCGGCGCTGGTCGCCCGGGACATCGGCAGCCAGATCCGGCACTGGTCGCTGCTGCCCGACGACGGCGGCGTGGAGCTGGTCCGGCAGGGCGCCGACGTGCTCGGCCTGGACCCGGTGCTGGACCTGGGCCTCGGTCTGGGCGAGGGGGCGAACGCCCTGGCCGCGCTGCCGCTGCTGCGCACCGCGATCGCCCTGGCCGCGGCCGCGCCGGTGCACCCGGCGCTGCTCACCGAGCCGGGCGACGACGGCCTCACCGACCTGATCGTCCCGAACGACGACGAGGACGTCGACTTCGCCGAGCCGACCCCCGACGGCCCCGGCCCGGCGACGACCGGAGAGTGAGCGCGGGGGCCGGACTTCGGCTCGCCGTGACCACGCTGACGGTCCTGCCGGTTCGCGGCGGCCGGGTGGATCGGGAATCCGCACGCTGGGCGATGTCCCTGGCCGCGGTGGTGGGCGCGGCGCTGGGTGCGGCCCTCGGCGGAATCCTCTGGGTAATGCGCGAGCTGCACGCTCCCCCGCTGGTGGCGGCGGCCGTCACGGTCGCGGCGGCGGCGCTGCTGACCCGGGGGATGCACCTGGACGGGCTGGCCGACACGGTGGACGCGCTCGGCTCCTATCGGCGCGGCGCGGCCGCGCTGGAAATCATGAAAAAGCCGGACATCGGACCGTTCGGGGTGGCGGCGATCGCGCTGACCCTGCTGATCCAGACCGCTTCGCTGGGGTCGATCTCCCCGTGGGCGCTGATCGCGGCGTTCGCGGCCGGCCGGCTGGCGATCACGGTGGCCTGCCGGCGTGGGGTTCCGGCGGCCCGGCCCGAGGGCCTGGGTGCGCTGGTGGCGGGCACGGTTCCGATCCCGGTTGCGGCGGGGGCCGCGATCATCGTGACGGTCGCGGCGGCCGCCGCGACCCCGGACCGTCCGTGGCAGGGGCCGGCCGCCGTCTTCGTCGCACTGCTGGCGGTGGTTCTGCTGCTGCGCCATTCCGTACGTCGTTTCGGCGGCATCACCGGTGACGTGCTGGGCGCCTCGGTGGAGCTGGCGACCACGCTAGCCCTGGTCGGCCTGTCCCTGCGCTGAGTCGTAGGCGGCCACGACCCGCTTCGGCGCGGTCCGCCGCCAGGCCTCGATCACCACCTGGCGCAGTTCCTCGGGGTCGGCCCGGGCCAGGTCGACCCGCACCCAGCCGAAGCGGCCGGTGTATTGCGACTTCTCGTACACCTCGGGCGCGCTCGCGATCAGCTCGGCCTGATCTTCCAGGGAGGCCTTCACCGTGGCGTGCGGCGAGCCGGAGCGGCCCGAGGCGAACATCTTGTCGCCGTAGCGCAGCGTCGGGTGCCCCCACTGCTCGACGAACACCTCCCGGGTGCCGGGCAGCGCCAGCACCCAGTCCCGCAGCTGCTCGTAGGTGACGGCCACCGGGCTCACCGCACCGACGGCTGCACGAACGGCGGCTTGACCACCTTGGCCTCGATCTTCCGGCCGCGGATGTCGATCTGGACCAGGTCACCGTCGGCGATGCCGGCCGCCGTGTCGATGAGGGCCAGCGCGATGCCGACCTTCTTCGTCGGCGAGAAGGTGCCGCTGGTCGTCTCGCCGATCGGCTGCTCACCGGCGTACACCCGCATGTGACCGCGGGGGATCCCGCGGCCGGTCAGTTCCAAGCCTCGCAGAAGGCGCCGCGGACCCTGGGTTTTCTCCGCGAGGAGAGCCTCGCGGCCCCAGAACTCGGGCTTCGACCAGCCCACCGCCCAGCCGGAGCGGGCCTGCACGGGGCTGATGTCGAGGGAGAGGTCCTGGCCGTGCAGCGGGTATCCCATCTCGGTGCGCAGCGTGTCGCGCGCGCCCAGCCCGCACGGCTGCACCCCGGCGCCGACGATCGCGTCCCACACCGCGGTCGCGTCGTCCCACGGCACCACCAGTTCGTAGCCGTGCTCGCCGGTGTAGCCGGTGCGGCAGACGATCAGCTCGGCGGTGCCCAGCGTGGCCAGGTCGAACGACATGTAGTCGTGCCCGGTCGGCAGGCCCAGCTTGCCGAGCACCTCGGCCGAGGACGGGCCCTGCACGGCCAGCACCGCGTAGTCCCGGTGCTCGTCGGTGACCGTGACGCCGGCCGGCGCCGCCGCGGTGAGCCGGCGGACGACCTCGGCGGTGTTCGCCGCGTTCGGGATCAGGAAGACGTGGTCGTCGGCGAACAGGTAGGCGATCAGGTCGTCGACGACGCCGCCGGTCTCGTCGCAGCACAGCGTGTACTGCGCCTGGCCGGGCTGGATGCGGCCGAGGTCGTTGCTGAGGCAGGAGTTCACGAACGCGGCCGCGCCGGCCCCCCGCACACGCGACTTTCCGAGGTGCGAGACGTCGAACACCCCGGCCGCCCCGCGCACGGCGGCGTGCTCCTTCAGGACGCCTCCCCCGGCGTACTCCAAGGGCATCTCCCAGCCGCCGAAGGCGGCGAGCTTCGCACCCAGCGCGACGTGGCGCTCGTGCAGCGGCGAACGGAAAAGGGCATCGGCGGCGTCGGCAGACATGAGAGTCAACTTACCCGTGACCTTGGGAGTCGTTATTGTCGCGGGGACGCCCTTCACCCGGAGCCATCGCACCGGGGAATCCACCGACCAGCCGGCGCGCCCCAAGAGGGTGCCGGCCCCGAAGTCCCGGAGAGCCCGTGAGCCAGCCCAGCCTCGCCCTGGTCGACACCGACCCGGCCGAATTGGCCGTCGATGCCATCGTCATCGGCCTGCACAGCCAGCCCGACGACGGCGGAGCCCTGCTCCCTGCGGCCGGCGCCGAGAGCATCGCCGCCGCGTTCGACGGCAAGCTGACCTCGACGCTGGCGCTGCTCGGCGCGAGCGGCGCACCGGGCGAGGTGACCAAGCTGGCCACGCTCGGCACGATCGCGGCGCCGCTGATCGTCGCGGTCGGGCTCGGCGACGAGCCGTCCGGCTCCGCCCCCGAGCTGGAGAAACTGCGCCGCGGCACGGGTGCGGCGGTGCGCGCGCTGGCCGGCAGCGCGACGGTGGCGCTGGCCCTGCCGCTGCCCGACGACGAGGACGCGCCCGGCGTGCTGCGGGCCATCCTGGAGGGCGCGCTGCTCGGCGGCTACAAGTTCGCCGGCTACAAGACCAAGCCGCAGCCGAACCGCCGCGACCCGGTCGCCCAGCTCCAGGTGCACGTGCCGGACGCGGCCGACGAGGCGGCGCAGGCCGAGGTGACCCGGGCCGAGGTGGTGGCCCGTTCGGTGCGGCTGGCCCGCGACTGGGTCAACATGCCGCCCAACGAGCTGCGCCCGCCGTCGTTCGCCGACGCCGTGGTGGCCGCCGCGCAGGGTTCCGGCCTCGAGGTCGAGGTGCTCGACTTCGACGAGCTGAAGGCCGGGGGGTACGGCGGGATCGTCGCGGTCGGCCAGGGCTCGGAGGCGCCGCCGCGGCTGGTGAAGCTCAGCTACACGCCCGAGGGGGTCGAGTCGCCGAAGCGGGTCGCGCTGGTCGGCAAGGGCATCACGTTCGACACCGGCGGCATCAGCATCAAGCCGAGCGCCGGCATGTGGGAGATGAAGTCGGACATGGCCGGCGCGGCTGCGATCGGTGCGGCGATGCTGGCGGTCGCCGCGCTCAAGCCGGGCGTGGCGGTCAGCGGCTACCTCGCGATGGCGGAGAACATGCCGTCCGGCTCGGCGTACCGGCCGGGTGACGTGATCACCATGTTCAACGGCAAGCGGGTCGAGGTGTTCAACACCGACGCCGAGGGGCGCATGGTGCTCGGCGACGCGATCGCCCGGGCCTGCGCGGACGGCACCGACTACGTGCTCGAGGCGTCCACGCTCACCGGCGGGCAGGTGATCGCGCTGGGCAAGCGGATCGCCGGCCTGATGGGTTCCGGCCCGGCCACCGAGCTGGTCCGGGCGGCCGGTGACAAGGTCGGCGAGCCGGCCTGGCCGATGCCGTTGCCGGAAGAGGTGCGCAAGGGCATGGAGTCCGACATCGCCGACATCTGCCAGACCAACTCGAACCTCGACCGGGCCGGGCACATGCTGCAGGGCGGCGTGTTCCTGCGCGAGTTCGTGGCCGAGGGCGTTGAGTGGGCGCACGTCGACATCGCCGGGCCGGGTTACCACGCCGGTGAGGCCACCGGTTACTGGACCAAGGGCGGCACCGGCGTGCCGATCCGTACGTTCCTGCAGGCGATCGACGATCTGGCCTAGGCTGCCCGACCTACAACGGGCGGTGTTTCTGCCGCTCGTTGTAGTCGCGCATGCGCTGCGGGTAACCCAGCAGGCGTACGTCGTAGATCGGCACCGACAGCCCGTGCGCCCACCGGCGGGCGATCTCCGGGGACTCGGTGCGCCGGCGGGTCCACTCGCCGTCGTGTGCCACGAGCAACACCGTGGTCTCGGTCACGGTCGTGCGCGGCTCGATGAACGCCTCGACGCCACGCCGGGTGCGGACGAACTCCGCCAAATACTCAAGATCGGCACGATCGACCGGCCGCCCCGCCGCCCGACCGGGCTTGCTGCCGCGCCGGAACCACGCCACCGCCCGCTCCTCACAGTCAATTGCGGCAAGGGTACGACGCGCGGGCACGCCGGTGGGCACCTGACTGCATCGATCGGTTCCATAAGTGACAAGATGGCTTGGACATACTGTGACCGTTTCCATTGTGTGACCCACATGGCGACGATGCGACCACTGGAGTCAACGTGAGCCAGCCGAACGGCGGAACCTTCGACATCGTCATCCTCGGCGCCGGCAGCGGTGGTTACGCGGCCGCCCTGCGCGCCGCCGAGCTCGACCTCTCCGTAGCGCTGATCGACAAGGCCGAGCTGGGTGGCACCTGCCTGCACCGCGGCTGCATCCCGACCAAGGCGCTGCTGCACGCCGCCGAGATCGCCGACCAGACCCGCGAGAGCGAGCAGTTCGGCATCAAGGCCGAGCTGCTGGGCATCGACATGGCCGCGGTGAACTCGTACAAGGACGGTGTCGTCGCCCGCCTGTACAAGGGCCTGCAGGGCCTGCTCACGCACAACAAGAACATCACCGTGGTGGCCGGCGAGGGCAAGCTCGTCGCCAAGGACACGGTCGAGGTCGCCGGTCAGCGCTACACCGGCCGCAACATCATCCTGGCCAGCGGCTCCTACTCGCGCTCGCTGCCCGGCCTCGAGGTCGACGGCAAGCGGGTCATCACCAGCGAGCACGCCCTCAAGCTCGACCGGGTGCCGTCCTCCGCGATCGTGCTCGGCGGCGGCGTGATCGGCGTCGAGTTCGCCAGCGTGTGGAAGTCGCTGGGCGCCGAGGTCACCGTCCTGGAGGCCCTCCCCCGGCTGGTCGCCCTGGAGGACGAGGACATCTCGAAGCAGCTCGAGCGCTCGTTCCGCAAGCGGAAGATCAACTTCAAGGTCGGCAAGCCGTTCGAGAAGGTCGAGAAGACCGAGAACGGCGTGCGCGCCACCATCCAGGGCGGCGAGACGGTCGAGGCCGAGGTCATGCTGGTCGCCGTCGGCCGTGGCCCGACGACCGCCAACCTGGGCTACGAGCAGCAGGGCGTCAAGCTCGAGCGCGGCTTCGTGATCACCAACGAGCGGCTGCACACCGGCGTGGGCAACATCTACGCGGTCGGCGACATCGTCCCCGGCCTCCAGCTCGCGCACCGCGGCTTCGCGCAGGGCATCTTCGTCGCCGAGGAGATCGCGGGGCTGACCCCGCCGGTCATCGACGAGGCCGGCATCCCCCGGGTCACCTACTGCGACCCGGAGATCGCCTCGATGGGCCTGACCGAGGCCAAGGCCAAGGAGAAGTTCGGCGCCGACAGCGTCGAGACCTACAACTACAACCTCGGCGGCAACGGCAAGAGCCAGATCCTCAAGACGCAGGGCTTCGTCAAGCTGGTGCGTCAGAAGGACGGTCCGGTCCTCGGCGTGCACATGATCGGCGCCCGGATGAGCGAGCAGGTCGGCGAGGCCCAGCTCATCTACAACTGGGAGGCCTTCCCGGAAGAGGTCGCCCAGCTGGTGCACGCCCACCCGACGCAGAACGAGGCGCTCGGCGAGGCGTTCCTCGCGCTCTCCGGCAAGCCCCTGCACGCACACAGCTGACCTTTAGAGACGACGCGGTAGAAGGAGTTCGAAGACATGCCGGTATCGGTCACCATGCCGCGGCTGGGTGAGAGCGTCACCGAGGGCACCGTCACTCGCTGGCTCAAGCAGGAGGGCGAGCGCGTCGAGGCCGACGAGCCGCTGCTCGAGGTCTCCACCGACAAGGTCGACACGGAGATCCCGTCGCCGGCCGCGGGCGTGCTCACCCGCATCGTCGTCGGTGAGGACGAGACGGCCGACGTCGGCAGCGAGCTCGCCGTGATCTCCGGCGACGGCGAGGACGCGGGTTCGTCCGAGCCGGCTCCGGCCGCGCAGGCCCAGGCGGAGCCGGAGGCCGAGGCCGAGCCCGAGCCCCCCGCTCCGACCACCCCGTCGACGGAGAAGCCGGTCGAGGCCGAGGCTCCGGCCCCGCAGACCGCTTCGGCGTCCTCCGGCGAGGGCACCGACGTCAAGATGCCCGCGCTCGGCGAGAGCGTCACCGAGGGCACCGTCACCCGCTGGCTCAAGCAGGTCGGCGAGACCGTCGAGGCCGACGAGCCGCTGCTCGAGGTGTCCACCGACAAGGTCGACACCGAGATCCCGTCGCCGGTCGCCGGCACGCTGCTCGAGATCAAGGTGCCCGAGGACGAGACGGCCGACGTCGGCGCCGTACTCGCGGTGATCGGTTCCGCCGACGCGGCCCCGGCCGCGGCCCCCGAGCCGGCCCCGAAGCCGCAGGCTGAGGCCCCCAAGGCCGAGGAGCCCAAGGCCGAGGAGCCCAAGGCCGAGGCCCCGAAGCCGGCTCCGCAGGCGGAAGCTCCGAAGATCGAGTCGGCTCCGGCGCCGGATATCGCGCCGTCGGCTCCTTCGACCCCCGCTCAGCCGGCCGCGCCGGCCGCCGAGTCGGTCAAGGCCAACGGTGCCGGCGACGCCGGTTACCTGACCCCGCTGGTGCGCAAGCTCGCCGCCGACAAGGGCGTGGACCTGTCCACCCTGACCGGCACCGGCGTGGGTGGCCGCATCCGCAAGCAGGACGTGCTCGACGCGGCCGAGGCCGCCGAGGCGGCCAAGGCCAAGCCGGCTCCGGCCGCCGCGGCCGCACCGGCCGCCGCAGCCACCGCCCCGAAGGCCGCGGCCGCCAAGCCGTCGCCGAGCCCGCTGCGTGGCCGCACCGAGAAGCTGACCCGCACCCGGGCCACCATCGCCCGCCGCATGGTCGAGTCGCTGCAGGTCTCGGCGCAGCTCACCACGGTCGTCGAGGTCGACGTCACCAAGGTCGCCCAGCTGCGCAACAAGGCCAAGGCCGACTTCCAGGCCAAGCACGGGGTGAAGCTCACCTTCAACCCGTTCTTCGCCCTGGCCGCGGTCGAGGCGCTGCAGCAGCACCCGGTGGTCAACTCGTCGATCGACCTGGAGGCCGGCACGGTCACCTACCACGACGCCGAGCACCTGGGCGTCGCGGTGGACACCCCGAAGGGCCTGATCGTCCCGGTGATCCGGGACGCCGGCGACCTCAACCTGGCCGGCCTGGCCAAGCGGATCGCCGACGTCGCGGACCGCACCCGGAACAACCGGATCGGCCCGGACGAGATCTCGGGCGGCACGTTCACCCTGACCAACACCGGCAGCCGGGGCGCGCTGTTCGACACGCCGATCATCAACCAGCCGCAGGTCGGCATCCTCGGCACCGGCGCGGTGGTCAAGCGGGCCGTGGTCGTCGAGGACCCCAACCTGGGTGAGCTGATCGTGCCGCGCTCGATGGTCTACCTGGCGCTCAGCTACGACCACCGGATCGTGGACGGCGCCGACGCCGCCCGCTTCCTGGTGACTCTGAAGGAGCGCCTGCAGGGCGGACAGTTCGAGTACGAACTCGGTCTGTGATCTTTTAGCGGTGAGAAGGGGCGCTTCGGCGCCCCTTCTTCGTTTTGAACGAGTTCGAATCCGGGCATCATGGTGAGCATGCGGATTCTCATGGCCGGCGCTTCCGGCTTCCTCGGCACGCGCCTGGCCGACCGGCTCGTGGCCGCCGGCCACGAGATCACCCGGCTGGTCCGGCAACGCGATCCCGGCCCGGGCGAGGCCGCCTGGCAGCCGTCCCAGGGCCAGCTCGACCCAGCCGTGGTGGCCGGCACCGACGTGGTGATCAACCTGGCCGGGGCGAACATCGGCGACAAGCGCTGGACCGGCCACTACCGCAGCGTGCTGCGGTCGAGCCGGGTCGACTCGACCGGCACGCTGGCTCGCGCGATCAGCAACCTGCCCGAGGCCGACCGGCCGCGCACCATGCTGCAGGCCTCCGGCGCCGGCTGGTACGGCGACACCGGCGACACCCCGACCAGCGAGGAAGCCCCGGCCGGCAAGACCTTCCTGGCCGACCTGTGCCGGGTCTGGGAGGCCGCGGCCCGCCCGGCCGAGGACGCCGGCACCCGGGTCGTGCTGCTGCGCACCGCCCCGGTCGTCGACCGCGAGAGTGAGCTGATCAAGCAGCTGCTGATCCCGTTCAAGCTGGGCGCGGGGGCCAAGCTCGGCGGCGGCAAGCAGTGGATGGCGTGGATCGCCCTGACCGACTGGCTCGGCGCCGCCGAGTTCCTCCTCGGCCGGGACGACATCGCCGGCCCGGTCAACATGGTCAGCGCCGAGCAGTGCACCAACGCCGAGTTCACCCGCGCGTTCGCCCGGGCCCTGCACCGCCCGGCCCTGCTCGCGGTGCCCGGTTTCGCGCTCGACCTGGCGCTGGGCGGCCTCGCCGAGGAGTTGCAGGTGAGCCAGCGCGCGGTCCCGGCCGTGCTGCGGCGGGCCGGATTCCAGTGGGCGTACCCCGAGATCGAGGGTGCCCTGCGGGCCGCGGTCGGGCGAGAGGCTGTCGCTCCTAACTGAGCTTGCTAACCTGCGCGTGATGTCCGTCGCAGCTCCCACCTCCGCGTCCGAAGAAGAACAGCCCACCCCGCCGCCGTTTGCCGCGCGGACGGTGGTGCGGCGGTTGCGTTTCCACGTGTTCGTCGCGGTGGCCGCGCTGGCGATGGCGGTCTACGTGACCCACGGCCTGTGGCAGCAGCCGTACGACAACGTGATCGCCGTCAACGTGGGCGACCAGGCGTTCTTCGAGTGGGTGCTGTCCTACGGCGTGCACCTGCTGCGGGACGGCGGCGACCCGTTCTTCACCACGCTGATGAACACGCCGCTCGGGGTCAACCTGGCGGCGAACACCTCGATCACGGTGTACGCGATCCTGTTCGCTCCGCTGACCGTGCTGGCCGGCCCGCAGGTCACGTTCGTGACGATCCTGACGCTCAACCTGGCCGGGTCCGCCTTCGTGTGGTACCTGTTCCTCAACCGCTGGCTGGTCCGCAGCCGGGTGTCGGCCGCGGTCGCCGGGCTGTTCTGCGGCTTCGCCCCCGGTTTCGTCTCGCACGCCAACGGCCACCTGAACTGGACGTCCGGCTGGATCGCCCCGGTGGTGCTGTGGTGGCTGCTGAAACTGCGCGAGAAGGGCCGCTGGCTGCGCAACGGCCTGGTCCTGGGCGTGCTGCTGGGCGCCTTCTTCACGCTCGCCGCTGAGGGCCTGTTCTTCACCGCGCTGGCCGGCGGCGTCTTCCTGATCACCTGGTCGCTGTCCCGCACCACCTGGCCGGAGGCGCGGGCCGCGCTGCCCACCGTGCTGGCCGCGCTCGGGGTGACCGCGGTGGTGGCCGGCGCGATCCTGGCGTACCCGCTGCACATGCACTTCGCCGGCCCGCAGACGTTCAAGGGCACCGGCTTCAACCAGCGCCACTACGCCGAGGACCTGGGGTCGTACTTCTCGTTCTCGGAGCGCAGCCTGGCGGCCAAGGCGGGCCTCGGCAGCGACCTCGCACCCAACCCGACCGAGGCGACGTCGTTCTTCGGTCTGCCGCTGATGATCCTGGTCATCGCGTCGCTGATCATGCTGTGGCGGCGGGCCGAGGGCGGCCGCCGGGTCACCGTGGGCGCGGTGACCGTGGTCGGCGTGGTCTTCCTGCTGCTGTCGCTCGGCCCGCGCCTGAACTTCCTCGGCAACGAGACCGACATCCCCCTGCCGTACGCGTTGATCCAGTCCTTGCCGTTGTTCGACTCGGCCCTGCCGTTGCGGTTCGCGCTGGTGCTGGTCGGGGTGATCGGGATCGTGCTGGCGCTGACCGCCGACACCCTGCTGGACCGCACCTCGGTGCCGCATCCGGCGCAGACCGCGTTCGCGGCGGCATTCGCCTTCGCGCTGGTCCCGATCTTCCCGCTGCCCCTGCTCTACGGCCCGCGGGCGCCCGAGCCGGCGTTCATCGCGAACGGCACCTGGAAGACCTACGTGCCCGAGGGCGGCACTCTGTCGGCCCTGCCGTTCGCGATCAACGTGGCCGCCGACGGGCAGCGCTGGCAGGCGTACACGATGGCCCGGGGTGGCCGGCAGTTCCTGATCCCGGACGGCTATTTCCTCGGCCCGGACATCGACGGGGCCGAGGGCAAGGGCCGGATCAGTGCCGTGCCGCGCCGCACCGACTGGCTGTTCCTGCGGGCCGCCCTCTACGGCCACGTCACCCAGGTGACCAACACCGACCGCGCCTACGCCCGCGCCGACCTGCAGTACTGGGGCATCGACGCGCTCTTCCTGCCGCCGACCGTCACCGGTCCGACCGGTCCGCTGTACCGCGCGGCCCTGGAGATCGTCGCGACCGACCTGCTCGGCGAGCCCGAGCGGGTGGACGACGTGCTGGTGTGGCGCATCAGGCCCGGGACGGATCCGGTCGACCGGTAAGGACGGAGTTAGGGTGGGACGCGTGACAACCTCCACGCTCACCGTGCTGCGTCCCGGCCTGGTCGACTACCGCGAGGCCTGGGACGAGCAGCGCCGCCTGCACGACGCCGTGGTGGCGGGCGACCAGCCCGACACCGTTCTGCTGCTGGAGCACCCCAGCGTCTTCACCGCCGGCAAGCGCACCGAGCCGGCCGACCGCCCGATCGACGGCACCCCGGTCGTCGACGTCGACCGGGGCGGCAAGATCACCTGGCACGGGCCGGGCCAGCTGGTCGGTTACCCGATCCTGCGCCTGCCCGACCCGATCGACGTGGTCGCCTACGTGCGGCGCACCGAGCAGATGCTGATCGACGTGTGCGCCGAGTTCGGCGTCACCGCTGCCCGGTCGGAGATCGCGGGCCGCAGCGGCGCTTGGGTACTGGCCGACGAGCGCGGTCCCGACCGCAAGATCGCCGCGATCGGCATCCGGGTCGCCCGCGGCGTCACCCAGCACGGCTTCGCGCTGAACTGCGACTGCGACCTGACGGCGTACGACCGGTTCGTCCCCTGCGGCATCCGCGACGCGGGCGTCACCTCGCTCAGCGCCGAGCTGGGTCGCGAGGTCACCGTCGCCGAGGTCCTGCCGGTGCTCGAGAAGCACCTGACCACGCTGCTCTGATGGCTCTCTACCGCGATCCGCGCGACAAGCGGGTGTTCGTGCCCAAGAAGGGCGGCGGGGTGGCGCTCAACTTCGGCCATCCCATCGCCTGGACCATCTTCCTCTGCATGACGGTCATCCCGCTGGCCATCGTCGCGGCGGTGACCATCGCGGTCATCGTCTGACGTTCCACACCGTCACCGTCTGGCCGGCCGTCGCGCAGGCCAGGTAGGGACCGGCTCTCTCGCACGCCGCCGGGCCGATCAGCGGCAGCACGCCGATGATCTCCCCGTCGGCCAGGCGGGTCACCCAGGTGCGGTCCCGGTCGTACCGCATCAGCAGGTCACCGATCACCTCGCCGCGGCCGAGCACCGTGACGACCTGCCCGGTCGCCGGATCGAGCCGTACGGCGGTGAAGTCACCCGCCACCGCGAGACCCTCCGATGTGATCGACCGCCAGCGCGGGCTGCTCCAGCGGATCCGGCCGGTCGCCGGGTCGAGCACGGTCAGCCCGCGCGGCCCGATGACGCAGGCCAGAGCGCCGCAGCCACCCAGCACCTGGGGATCGGCGACCGGAGTGCGCCACAGCGGCTTCAGGTCCCGCAGCCGGAACGCCGCCACGAACGTCTCCGAGTGCACATAGACGTTGTCCCCGATGATCTCGGTGGTGCTGATGCCCTGGTCCTCCAGGACCATCCACTCGAAGGGATCGACTCCCAGGTCCCGGCCGGACGCCAGGACGTGACCGTCGGCCGCGGCGTAGACCGCCGCGATCCCGTCCTGGTCGACGGCCAGCACCGTCCGCCGCTGCCGGTCCACGTCCAGAGCCATCGGCTGCCCGGACCGCTCCCAGATCGTCCGGCCGGTGGTGACGTCGGCCATCCGCACCCGTTCCAGGGCCGCGGCGGGCCCGTCGGAGATGGCCGGCTCCCAGTAGACGACCCGGTCGCCGAGCAGATGCGCCGCCGCGAAGTCCCCGATCCGCCAGCGCACCTTCCCGGTCCGCGCGTCCAGGAACGTGATCGGCCCCTGCTGCCCCGGCCGCACCATCAGCGTCGTCCCGTCGTCGTTCATCGACAGGCCGGGCTGGTCCGCGGTGATCGCCACCTGCCACCGGGGACCGCCCGGGACCAGCGGGACGGCCTCGACGACACTCCTGTCCACCCCGCCCCGCAGATGAGCCGTGTAGAGGGCGGCCGGCGTGAGCAACTGGGTCGAGACGGACGTGCCGCCGGTGTCGGCGACCTTGTCGATCACCCGGGCCTGAGCCGGCGACGCCGCTCCGCCGATGACCAGCAGGAGCAGCGCCGCCAGCGCCGCGGGCTTCAGCAGCCGTCGGACCGGCCACGGTCGCGGACGGGCCGGGGCCGGCATCGCATCGAGATCGATGAGCACGCCGTCAGTCGATCCCATCCCGCGTCAAACTGCGGTTAAGGCGTGACGCGGTGCAGGTCGCGCGGGAACGCGGTCGCCTCCCGCACGTTGGCGATGCCGAGCAGACGGGCCACGAACCGTTCCAGCCCGATCGCCCACCCACCGTGCGGCGGCATCCCGTACCGGAACCCGTCCAGATAACCGCGGTAGGGCTCCAGTGGTTCGCCGGCCGCGGCCAGGGCCGCGACGTAGTCGTCGTACCGGTGCAGCCGCTGACCACCGGTCACGATCTCCAAACCCCGGAAAAGCAGGTCAAAGCCGTTTGAGTACGCCGGGGAAGCCGGGTCCGGGTGCGTGTAGAACGGACGCTTGCGCATCGGGTAGCCGGTCACGTACAGAAATTCGGAGTCGTGCTCGCGCAGCGCCCACTCGCCCAGCGCCCGCTCGTGCGCCGGGGCCAGGTCCTCCTCGCCCTCGGCCGCCCCGGCGATCCGCAGCGCCTCGGTGAACGACACCGCCGGGATCTCCGGCAGCACCTTCGGGGTGGTCACCCTGGTGCGGGCCGCGACGGTCGCCATCATCACGCTCAGCGTGCGGGTCAGGGCGGCCATCACGTCGCGGTGGTCGGCGACGAAACCCATCTCGGCGTCCAGCGACGTGTACTGGGCCAGGTGGCGGGCGGTGTCGCTGGGCTCGGCGCGGAACACCGGGCCCACTTCGAAGACCCGCTCGAACACCCCGACCATCAACTGCTTGTAGAACTGCGGCGACTGCGCCAGGTAGGCGGGGCGTCCGAAGTAGTCGATACCGAAAACGTCGGCGCCCGATTCGGTGGACGATCCGACGATCTTCGGCGTCTGGATCTCGACGAAGCGTTGCCCGCTCAACGCCGTACGGAAGCCTGCTGTTGCCGCGGCCGCGACCTTGAGTGCGGCGCGTCGCACCGGGTGACGCAACGCCAAGGCCGCGTGGTCCAGCTGGGTGGGCAGGCTCGCGCTCAGCGCGGGCCGATGCAGTTCGAACGGCAGCGGTACGTCCACCGCGGAGAGCACCCGGATGCTCGGTCCGGTCAGCTCGACCCCGCCCGGTGCCTGCTCGTTGCGGGTGACCGTGGCGCTCACCTCGACGACGCTCTCCTCGGTGAGCGTCCCCAGCATTTTCGCTTCCTTGACGACGACCTGGCTCAATCCCTCGGCGTCGCGGACGATCAGGAAGGCCACCGACTTGAGCAGCCGGAGGCGATGGACCCAGCCGGCGACCGTCACGGTCTTTCCGACGTGCTGGGCCAGTTGGGTGGAGAGGATGCGTTGCATGGCTTTTCCTCCTCTGGGTCTGCAACGCGGCCCCAGGGAGGTGTGGGCGAGCGGGATCCTCGCGGTGCCACCACACCTTCGTGCTTCGCGGGAAGCACCTCTTGTCGTGCTCGGCTCGGGAGTGTCTTCACGCCCCGGCGCACGGGCCACCTTCACAGCGGGCGGTGGCTCTCTCGGCCGGCGGTTCGGGGCGTTACTCGGTTCCGTCACTGCCGTCGCCGGACGTTAACAGCACGTGTCTCCTGGGAGAAAGCTAATTAACCCGGGACTCGTGACCGCGGTCACACCAACTGCCACGTGAGCCTCGTCGCCCCTGTCTAGGCGGAGGCCTATTCAGGCGTAATCTCGGGGCTGTGACTATTGCTCCCGAGGGCCGCCGCATGCTGCGCATCGAAGCGCGCAACGCCGAAACTCCCATCGAGCGGAAACCTCCGTGGATCAAGGTCAAAGCCAAGATGGGCCCGGAATACACGCAGATGCGGGGCCTGGTGCAGAAGGAAGGCCTGCACACGGTCTGCCAGGAGGCAGGCTGCCCCAACATCTACGAGTGTTGGGAAGACCGCGAGGCCACCTTCCTGATCGGCGGCGACCAGTGCACCCGCCGCTGCGACTTCTGCCAGATCGACACCGGTAAGCCGGCCGAGTTCGACGCCGACGAGCCCCGCCGGGTCGGCGAGTCGGTCGCCACGATGGGCCTGCGCTACGCGACGGTCACCGGCGTGGCCCGCGACGACCTGCCCGACGGCGGCGCCTGGCTCTACGCGGAGACGGTCCGCCAGATCCACAAGCTCCAGCCCGGCTGCGGCGTCGAACTGCTGATCCCCGACTTCAACGCCGACCCGACCCAGCTGGCCGAGGTCTTCGGCGCCGCACCCGAGGTGCTCGCCCACAACGTCGAGACCGTCCCGCGCATCTTCAAGCGCATCCGCCCCGGCTTCCGCTACGAGCGCTCCCTCGACGTGATCACCCAGGCCCGAGCGGCCGGCCTGGTCACCAAGAGCAACCTGATCCTCGGCATGGGCGAGGAGCGCGCGGAGATCTCCCAGGCCCTGCGCGACCTGCACGGCGCCGGCTGCGAGCTGATCACCATCACGCAGTACCTCCGCCCGACCCCGCGCCACCACCCGGTTGAGCGCTGGGTGAAGCCGGAGGAGTTCGTCGAGCTCCGCGAGGAGGCCGAGCAGATCGGCTTCGCCGGCGTGATGAGCGGCCCCCTGGTCCGCTCCTCGTACCGCGCCGGGCGCCTCTACCGCCAGGCGCTGGAAGCCCGCGGCTGAGCACCCTTACCTACACGATGCCCCGGCCCACCGGCCGGGGCATCGCCGTGTCCGGGGCATCGCCGTGTCCGGGGCATCGCCGCGCCCGGGGGCATCGCCGCGCCCGGGCATCACCGCCGGTTCCGGTTCTCCTGCATCCGTTCGCGCTGAGGGCCAGCGGCCCGGGAGATCGCCGTGTCCGGGGCCAGCGGCGGAGATCGCGTGTCCGGAGCCACCATGACCTGGCCGTTTCGGCCATTGGCGATGACCATTTGTCCGCCTTAACCTTGATCAGTCAGGGCAAATCGCCCCGACGGGGAGATGCAGACCCGGGCCGAGCTCCATTCGGTCACCGTTACACGGCCCGGTGAGTCAGTGGTGAGACCGCCCCCAGGCGACCAACTTTGGGGGCGCAACCGTGCGTCGGTTCCTGCTCGTCCTGTCCGGCCTGGCCACCGCAACACTGGGCCTGGTCGCCGCACCCACCGCGAGTCTGGCCGCCGCCCCCGCCACCGCCACAGTCCGGGCCGCCGTCGCCGCCGCGATCCTGGCCGCCCCCGCACCCGCCACGGTTTTGGGCGCTCCCGCCGCTGCCCCCGTCGCCGGCCTGGTCGCCGTGTCCGCCGCCACCTCGTGTGTCTCGGTTGCCGCCGCCACCTACCGGCACAGTTTCAACGGCGCGGCCGGCACCACGACGATTACCGCGACCCGCCCGCTCTGCGCCGGCCAGACCCAGACGTTCACCCTGGCCTCCTACACGACCGGTGCCCCGAACTCAGCATCCGGCCAGTTCATCTACGACAGCGACAGCGACACGATCACCGCGACGAACCGCAGCGTGACCCTCAAGGTCAGCGTCCCCGCCTGCTACAACCAGGTCGAGGCGTTCTTCGGAGGCACCGTCCAGACCGAGGCCACCAGCCCGAAGGCCCTCTACGGCAGTGCCAAGCTGGGCGCGTCGTCCCGGTCCGCGGGCCCGCTGGCCTGGTACACCGGCGGCTCCACCACCTGCGCCGCCCGCCCGGCCGTCGCCATCACCAACGCCTGCGACGGCACCTTCACGGCAAGGCTGTCCAACACCGGCACGACCACGGCCGTCTTCCTGACCGGTTCGCGCCGGATCCGCCTGTCCCCCGGCGGAACCACCACCCTGAAGCCGGCCAAGGGCAGCACCCTGACCATCCGAGACAGCAGCTTCACGACCCACATCGCAACCTGGCGCGCCCCCGCCGACTGCACCGCCATCGCCCCGACGCTCTCCCCCACGACCGCGGCCCCACTCCCGACCCAGCCGGCACCCTCAGCCACCGCAACAACAACCCCGGCTTCTCCCTCGGCGTCGGCGTCGACCTCGGCCAGCCCCTACGAGTCCCCCAACCCGGCCTTCTCCACCAACCCCGCCGCCCTGACTCCAGCCAACTCTTCCGACATTTCCGACGGGGGCATGAGCACGACCAGCATCATCGCGATCATCATGGGCCTCCTGATGATCGCGACAGGCGCCGCAGCCATCACCTGGCTGGTCCGCATGAACCGCCAGCCCGCCTGACCAACGCACACGCCCAACCGATCCGACCAGCCGCACATCCCGCCCGCCGCGTAGCCCAGCCGGCCGCACAGGTTCAGCCCCGCCGCGCAGCTCAGGCCCGCAGCACAGCCCCGCCGCGCAGCCCAGGCCCGCCGCGCAGCCCAGGCCCGCCGCGCAGCCCAGGCCCGCCGCACAGCCCGGCAGCCGGAGCGCCGAAACCGCTCAGTCCGAGAGCAGGCCGAGCCGGTGGGCGACCGCCGCCGCTTCCGTTCGGTTGCCGACCGACAGCTTCGCGATGATCCGTGAGACATGGACGCTCGCGGTCTTGGGCGAGATGTACAGGCTCGCCGCGATCCGGCCGTTGCTCTGCCCCTCCGCCACCAGCCGCAGCACTTCCCGCTCCCGCGCGGTGAGCACCTCCGTGCCGGACACCGCCGCGACCGCGGCCCGAACCCCCAGCCGCCGCCCCAAGGTCTCCGCGGCCTCCAGCAACGGCCCGGCACCGAGCGCGTCGGCCAGGGTGCTGACCTCGCCGAGCGTCTCCGCCGCGGCCGGACGGTCGGCGGCCTGGGCCTCGGCCAGACCGAGCAGCGCGAGGGCCAGCTCATACTGATGCCCATCAGCCCGCCAAGCGTCCACCGCAGCCCGCCAGCGCTCCTCCCCGCCGTCGAGCACCGCCCGCACGAGAGCCGCGAAGGCCAGTTCGGCCGGATGCCGGCAGCGCAACCGCGACGCCACCGACGCGACCGTCGCCGCCAGCGCCGAGTCGCCGGACCGCACCGCGGCCCGGGCCACCGAAGCCAGCAGCGGCCACGAATATCGCGGCTGCTCGAACACGGACGGCTCGGCCACCGACACCGCGGCCACCGACACCGCCGTGTCCAGGTCACCCACCGCGAGCGCCTGTAGGATGCACAGATCGAGCAGGTAGAGCCGGTTCTCCGGCTGCAGATAGGCCTTGCCCAGCCACATGGCCGCCTGCCGCACCAGCGGCTCGGCGCCGTCCTGCCCCCGGGCCAACCGCAGCCAGGCCCGCTGCCGCAACCAGGGCAGCGCGAGCCGCCCGGGCGGGTCGTGCCGGGCCGCCTCGGCGAGGCGGGCGTCGGCCTCGTCCCACCGGCCCAGCGCGATCAGCGCCTCGGCGTGGTTGGCCCGCAGGAACACGCCGGTGGTGCGGCTGACCCCGACCCGGTCGGCGTGCGGCACCCCCTCGGCGGCGGCCGACGCGGACTCCTCGTAGCGGCCCAGGGCGTAGAGCGCGTCGGAGATCGTGACCAGCGCATGGGTGAGACCGGAGACGTCACCGGCGTCGCGGGCACGGTCGGCGGCCGCCATCAGGGTCGGTATCGTCTCGGCCGGCGACAGCCGCCCGGAACACACGTCGCCGTGCGCCACCGCGACCGCCACCACCGCGGACAGCAGCTCGGCCGACGCCTCCGAGGCCGCGGCCGCCTGCGCCTCGCGCGCGACCGCGCCGGCCCGCTCCGGGTCGGTGCTCGCGTAGACATACGCCAGGTCGGCCAGCAGCCGCACCCGATCGGGACCGTGCGCCGCCAGGCCGAGCAGCCGGTGGGCCTCCGCGCACTCCGCGGCGCCGTCGCTCTTGCCCGCGTTACGCAGCAGCTTGGCCCGACGCAGCAGCAACCGGGCCGCCCGCAACGGCGATGCCGCGGCGTCCAGGTCGCCGAGCGCCGCCCGGGTCAGCGACAGCGCCCGATGGTGGTCGCCGGAGTCGATCGCGACCACCGCCGCCTCCTCGAGCAGGTCGAGGTGCTCGATGCCGAGCAGGGACTCGGCCTCCGGCACGTCCTCCCACAACTCGAGGACCCGCTCGAGCAGGCGCGCCTGTTCCCCGTACGCGAAAGAGCGGCCGGCGGCGTCGGCAGCCAGCTTGGCCGTCGTCAGTGCCCTTGGGTGATCGCGGGCGGCGAGCCAGTGGTGGGCCAGCTCGGCGGGCGCCCGGCCGGCCGGCACCAGCTGCGGCTCGGCCTCGATCGCCGCCGCGTAGCGCCCGTGCAACCGGGCGTGCTCGCCGGGCAGCAGGTCGTCGTGCACGGCCTCGCGGACCAGCGCGTGCCGGAACTCGTAGCCGCCGTCGGGATCGAACACGATCAGCTGCGCCGCGACGATCGTGCGCAGCGCCGACTCGAGTGCGCCCTCGTCGACGCCGGCGACCCGGGCGAGGAGTTCGTGGCCGAACCGGGTGCCGCCGACCGCGGCGACCCGCAGCACCCGCTGGGCGGGCTCGGGCAGCAGGTCGACCCGGGACAGCAGCAGGTCACGCAGGCTGGTAGGGATGTCGCCGCAGGCCGGGTCGGCGGCCGCCGCGAACTGCTCGATGAAGAACGGGTTGCCCTGGGCGCGTTCGTTGACCGCGTCGACGGTGCCCGGGCCGGGCTCGGCGCCGAGCAGCTGGGTGAGCAGCTCGGCGGTGCCCTCCCGGTCGAGCCGGTCGAGCTCGTGCCGCTGCACGCCACGAACCCGATCGAGCTCGGCCAGGAACGGCCGCAGCGGATGCCCCCGTTGCAATTCATCCGTGCGGTAGGTGCCGATCAGCAGCAGCTGCGGCACGCGGGCGGACCGGGCCAGATAGCCGATGAGGTCGCGGGTGGCCCGGTCGGCCCAGTGCAGATCCTCGATGACCAGGACGATCGGCTGGTCGGCGGCGACCCGCTCGAACAGTGCGCCGACCGACTCGAAGAGCAGCCCACGGCGGGTGTCGCCGGGCGGGCCCAGCTCGGGCAGCAACCGGGCGAACTCCCGCTCCCGGCCGTCGAGAACCGCCGGCCCCTCGCTGCGCACCAGCGCCCGGACCGCGGCCGAGAACGGCGCGAACGGCAGGCCCTCCTCGCCGAGCTCGAGGCACTGCCCGGTGAGCACCCGGACCTGATCGCCGGTCAGGGTGCGGCAGAACTCCTCGACCAGCCGGGTCTTGCCGACCCCCGCCTCGCCGCCCACCAGCAGGGTGGACGGCTCAGCGCCGCGTGCCCGTTTCAGCGCATCGCGCAGCACGGCGAGATCGGCCTCCCGGCCCACCAGAACCTCGCTGTGCACGTGCGCTGTCATGGGTTCGAGCATGTCACGGGGGTACGACAGGAATCGGCCCCCGTTCATGGAGTGGCAATCGGTCGCCGGCGGAAGCGGCGATGCCGGCCGGCCGACGCGGCGTTGCGGGCGAGCGAGTGCTCACCGGCCTCACGAATCAACTCCGCCACCCGCTGGCGGTGGAGGTCGAGCTGGAGGGAGGGGTCGGACAGTGGAAACATCGCGGGCACCTTTCGAAGAGCCATTGACGACGACTCTTCGCCCGAAGGCACCCCGGCCACATGGGGAACCCTCCTCATCTTGGCCCCCGGCCCGCCTTACAAGGACCGCCCGGCCCGCGTAAGGTACCGCCGCACCACTACACTTCCGGGTTATGGCAAAACCCCAGGAGAAGGTGTCGTTCGGCGAGCGCCTGAAGCAGATCGGCCAGGTGTTCTCGTTCACGGCGAAGCAGGACAAGTGGTTCATTCCGCTGCTGGTCGCGGCGGTTCTGATCCCGGTCGCGCTCACCGTGCTCGTCGTTCTCCTGATCGGTGGCTACATCTGGATCCCGATCGGCGTCATGGTCACGCTGCTCGCCGCCGTGATCGTGCTCAACCTGCGCTCCAACACCGCGATGATGAACGCGGCCGAGGGCCAGCCCGGCGCCGCCGCCAGCCTGATCGAGAACATGCGCGGTGACTGGCGGGTCCGCCCGGCCGCCAGCTCGACCACCCAGTTCGACATGGTGCACGTGGTGATCGGCCGCCCCGGCGTCATCCTGCTCGGCGAGGGCAACCCGCAGCGCGTGCGCGGCCTGCTCGGCCAGGAGAAGAAGCGGCTGTCGAAGGTGATCGGCAACGCCCCGCTCTACGACTTCGTGATCGGCACCGACGAAAAAGAGCTCTCCATCCGCAAGCTGCGGTCCACGTTGATGCGCCTGCCGCGCAACATGACCGGCAAGGACGTCAACGCCCTCGACAAGCGCCTCGGCGCCCTGATGGCCCGTCCGCAGATGCCCAAGGGCGCGATCCCGAAGAACATGCGGCCTTCGAAGGGCGCCTTCCGCCAACAGCGTCAACGCTGAAAAACGGAAAACCCCCCGATTCCGTACGAGGCAGCGCCGCTCCCAACCGCAACAATCACCGCTGGGTAGAAGACCGGATCACCCGCGCCCGAGATCTACCATGACCGACCCGGCTACCCGGTCGTGCACTCCACGACCGTCCCCATCGGAGATCACCGCGGGGATCACCAGCGCCAGCAGCACGCCGCGCAGCAGCGCCCGGGGGATCCCGATCGCGCCACCGTCCGCGATGGAGACGCACCGGATCCGGGCCACCGCCATGCCCAGCGTCTGTCCGAAGAGGCCAACGAAGAAGGCGTGCGCCAGCACGAAGACCCCGAGCTGAGGCCATGGGTTGGTGCGCAGGTCGTCGACCAGGAAGCTGGCGACCAGCGAGCAGGCCGCCCAGTCGATCAGCAGCCCGATGAACCGCCGCCCGAACGAGGCCACCTCGGGCCGCGCCAGATCGGAGGCCGGTGGCTTGTCGCTGGTCGTTGCCATGCTGTCAGCGTAACCGGGGCGGTTTCGGCGACGGGGCGCGCGGGCACTCGCCGCCGCGATAGCCTCGCGGTGGTCGCGGCCTACTCACAGCCGCCGTAACACGACGGAAACAATAGGGATACGCCCGGGCAACTCGGTACCCATAGCGTCGCGACCAGCCTAGCCACGCGGCGGATCCACGCCGCCCCGGTATCGAAATCATGTGCCAGGAGGACGTGTTGTTCGCCAATCCCGAGGAACTCCTGCGATACCTCAAGGACGAGGACGTCAAATTCGTCGACGTACGGTTCTGTGACCTGCCCGGCGTCATGCAGCACTTCAACATGCCGGTCGAGTCGTTCGACGACAGCGTCGTCACCGACGGTCTCGCCTTCGACGGATCCTCGATCCGCGGGTTCCAGGCCATCCACGAGTCCGACATGATGCTCCTGCCGGACGTCAACACCGCCTTCATCGACCCGTTCCGCGGGCAGAAGACGCTGGCGTTGAACTTCTTCATCCACGACCCGTTCACGCGCGAGGCCTACTCGCGTGACCCGCGCAACGTCGCGAAGAAGGCGGAGACCTACCTGGCCTCCTCCGGCATCGCCGACACCGCGTACTTCGGTGCCGAGGCCGAGTTCTACATCTTCGACTCGATCCGCCACTCCACCGCCGCGAACGAGGCGTTCTACCACATCGACTCGATCGAGGGCGCCTGGAACTCCGGCAAGGAGGAGGAGGGCGGCAACCGCGGCTACAAGACCGCGTACAAGGGCGGCTACTTCCCGGTCGCGCCGCTGGACCACTACAGCGACCTGCGCGACTCCATGGTGCGCCGCCTGCTGGACGCCGGCTTCACCGTCGAGCGCTCGCACCACGAGGTCGGCACCGCGGGCCAGGCCGAGATCAACTACAAGTTCTCGACCCTGCTGCACGCCGGCGACCAGATGCAGATGTTCAAGTACATCATCAAGAACACTGCCTGGGAGCACGGCAAGACCGCGACGTTCATGCCGAAGCCGCTCTTCGGCGACAACGGCTCGGGCATGCACACCCACCAGAGCTTGTGGATGAACGGCGAGCCGCTGTTCTACGACGAGACCGGCTACGCCGGCCTTTCGGACACCGCGCGCTGGTACATCGGTGGACTGCTGCACCACGCCCCGAGCCTGCTGGCCTTCACCAACCCGACGGTCAACAGCTACCGCCGCCTGGTCCCCGGCTACGAGGCCCCGGTCAACCTGGTCTACAGCCAGCGCAACCGCTCGGCCTGCACCCGCATCCCGGTGACGGGAAGCAACCCGAAGGCCAAGCGCGTCGAGTTCCGCGTCCCGGACCCGTCGTCCAACCCGTACCTGTCGTTCGCCGCCCAGCTGATGGCCGGCCTCGACGGCATCAAGAACAAGATCGAGCCCCCGGCCCCGATCGACAAGGACCTGTACGACCTGCCGCCGGAGGAGTGGGGCAGCGTAAAGCAGGTCCCGGGCTCCCTCGACGCCGTGCTCAACTCCCTGGAAGCCGACCACGAGTTCCTGACGGCCGGCGGTGTCTTCACCCCCGACCTGATCGAGACGTGGATCGAGTGGAAGCGCGTAAACGAGATCGACCCGGTCCGCCTGCGCCCCACCCCCCACGAGTTCGAGATGTACTACAACGTCTGACCTGACGTAGCAAACGGCGGTCACCCTCGGCACTCAGCCGAGGTGGCCGCCGTTTCGCGTCTCCCAGCTTCGGTGCGCTTTCGATCACACCTTTTCCGTACGGGCCGGCTCAGTCCCGTGGCACGCGGTCCCGGTAGGTGCGCCTTACCCTCCGCGCGCCCGCTGCGGGCGGGCCCGCCCCCGATCTTGTGGACTCACCGTGTGAACAGAGCCTCAAGTCCACAAGACCTGCAACGGCGCCAGGTTGGGTGGGTGCGCGAGAGGTGGTGCGGCTCCGACCGCCGCGTTCGGGCCGGTCGCCGGGTGAACAACCGTACGAATGAGCGAAACCTTCGCCATCCGAGTCCTCGACGCCTTGGACACCACCGAAGTAGCTATCCGCATCCACGACGGACTGCGGCTGACCCCACCCGACTCGACAACGGCGTGCGCAGGGCCGGACGTCCGCTGCTGCCACGCGAACAACCGATTCCTCTGCTCGACTCCCGCACGTACGGTTCCCCCATGATCGTCCGGAGACGGAAGCGAATAGAGCTGGCCAGCGCCGTTGTCGGCGTTGCGATCGGGCTCGGCGTGTTCCTGGCAGCGCCGTCGCACCCGATACGCCTCGCCCTCCTCGTACTCGCCACCCCGCTCGTGTTGACTCGGCTCGTAGCGAGGGTCTTGGACGAGATCGAGCGCGAGCAGTAGCGCCGGCCCGGCCGCATGAGGGAGACACGATGAGGGGACCGGGTCATCTGGGCGCGGCAACCGTCTCCGGCGGTCAGAGCATCGCGGCGAAAGTGGCCGCGGCGAAGGCTCCCTCGGGCAGCGGGACGCTTACCGCCAGGCCGTTGTCGTCGGTGGTCTGCCCAATCTGCATGGTGGCCAGGCCGGCTGCGCGGACGGCCCGGACCAGGCCGAGTAGCTGGTCGTCGTCCGGGATCAGGTCGACGTAGAGACCTCGATGGTCGATTCGTGCGCGCATGTCCGCATCCTCGCAGCTGGGCGTAGCGCGCACCGGAAAACGGCTAGGCCGGGGACCTAGGCTGGCTGGGTGATCAACCAGACGGCCGCGGGACGGCGGAGCGTGGTCGCGCTGGGGTCGCTGATGCTGGCCGGGTTCTCGTTCTTCACGGTGGAGATGTTGCCGGTCGGGCTGCTTTCGGTGATCGCCGATGACGTCGGGGTCTCCGAGTCGACGGCCGGGCTGCTCGTCACCGGCTACGGGCTCACCGTGGCTGTCGCCTCGCTGCCACTCACCCATCTGGTCCGCCGGATTCCGCGCCGCCGGCTGGTCTCCGGTCTCCTCGCCGTCTTCGTCGTGGCCACCTGCGTGTCGGTGGCCGGCGGTTACTGGGTGCTGCTGGGCGGGCGGGTGGTCACCGCGCTGGCGCAGGCCGTGTTCTGGGCGGTCGCCCCGCCGGCCGCGGCCGCGTTGTTCTCGCCGCAGGTTCGTGGGCGGGTGACCGCCGCCCTTGTCGGTGGTGGGTCGCTGGCCTCGGTCCTCGGCGTACCGTCCGCGACCTGGCTCGGTCAGCAGGCCGGCTGGCGTACCGCGTTCCTGGCCGTCGCCGGGCTCGGCCTGCTGGCGCTGGCGGGGGTCGCGTTCCTGATGCCGACGTCCTCTCCGGAGGGTGGTCACGCGGCCACCGGCTCGGCCCCGGACACCCGTCGCTACTGGACGATCGTCGCGGCCACGGCGGTGGCGATCACCGGCGTGTTCGCCGCGTACACGTACATCTCGCCGTTCCTCACCGAGGTCAGCGGCTTCGCGCCGGCTACCGTCAGCGCGCTGTTGCTGGTCTACGGTCTGGCCGGGCTGGGTGGGGTGGCCGCCGGCGGTGCCCTCGCCGACCGCGCGCCTCGCGCCGCCATGCTGGCCCCGCTGGTGATCCTGTCGGCGACCTTGCTGGCTCTCTACCTGTTCGGCACCGGCCAGGCCGCGACGGTGGTCTGCGTCGCCGTGTGGGGTTTCGCGATGCCGCAGATCCCGGCGACCTTTCAGAGCCGGGTGCTGCAGGTCGCCCCGGGCAGCACCGACATGGCCTCGGCGGTCTTCTCGGCCATGTTCAACGTCGGCATCGCCTCCGGCGCCCTGATCGGCAGCGTGCTGCTGGACCACACGGGCGTGCGCAGCACGTTCCTCACGGCCGCTCTGCTGACCGCCGTGGCTCTGTTGATTCTGCTGAGCGAGCCGCGCCGAAAGGCTGGGTAGTCAGGAGCGACAGCAGGCGCAGGTTGTCGTCGGAGCGGCTGCCCGGGTCGGCGTGGTAGAGGAACAACACCTGCTCGTCGTCGCCGGGCAGGGACAGGGCCTCGTATCGCACGGTGATCGGGCCTACGGCGGGGTGCGTCATGCGCTTGGTGCCGTTCGTGCGTTCGTGCACCTGGTGACCGTTCCACCACGTACGGAAATCTGGGCTTTTGATGGTCAGCTCGCCGACCAGCTCGTTGAGCTGGGCGTCGTCGGGGTTGCGGCCCGCGTAGAGGCGGAGCGTGCCGACCACCTCCCCGGCCACCGTGCGCCAGTCCAGGAAGGTCTCCCGGGCGGCCGGGTCGAGGAAGATCCAGCGGGTGTAGTTGCGGTTCCGGGGCGGCAGCCGCGTCCAGTCGGTCATCAGGGCCCGGGCCAGGGCGTTCGACGCGAGGATGTCGGTGCGGCGGCCGAGGATCAGGGCCGGATGGTCGGTCATCGAGGCGATCAGCTGCCGCATCGCCGGGCGGACCCGCTGGGCCGCCACCGCGGACTTCCGGCGCCGGGCGGGCCGGGCCAGATCCGCCAGATGGGTACGGCCGGCCGCGTCGAGCTGGAAGACCCTCGCCAGGGCGTCGACGACGGCGTCCGACGGGCTGGTGTGCCGGCCCTGCTCCAGCCGGGTGTAGTAGTCGACGCTCACCCCGGCGAGCTGGGCCACCTCCTCACGGCGCAGCCCGCGGACCCGCCGGCCGGGCTGGTAATCGTCGATGCCGGCCGCCGACGGGCTCAGGTCGGCCCGGCATTTGCGCAGGAAGTCGCCGAGGTTCACACCTACATGGTCCGCCAATCACAGCGCCGCGCGTAGGCGCTGGGTGGGCATGCCGTTCCCAGGTACGGCTGGGCCCGCTCGGCCGTGTCGGCGACAGCCGACCGGAAGCAGCATGGGATCGCAGACAGCGAACGGAGACATCTCATGCCATACCCCACTGACCGCTCGGCCACCTGGTTCGTCACCGGCACTTCCCGCGGCCTCGGCCGCGAGCTGGTCGACCAGCTCCGGGAACGGGGCGACAACGTAGCGGCGACCAGCCGCACCGCGGACCGGCCCGGCACGCTCCAGGTCGATCTCACGGATGAGCAGGCCGTCATCGAAGCGGTCCGCGAGACCGAGGACCGGTTCGGCCCGATCGACGTGGTCGTGAACAACGCCGGCTACGGCTTCCTCGGCGCGGTCGAGGAGGTGAGCGACGCTGAGGCCCGGCAGATGTTCGACGTGCAGATCTTCGGCGTCTGGAACGTCCTGCGCGCCGTCCTGCCGTCGTTCCGGAAACGCCGCAGCGGGCACATCATCAACGTCTCGTCGATCCTCGGCCTGACCGCCTTCCCGGGCTGGGGCCTGTACTGCGCCGCCAAGTACGCCCTGGAAGGCCTGACCGAGTCCCTGGCCGCCGAGCTGGACGACATCAAGGTCAACCTGGTGGAGCCGGGCTATACCCGCACCGATTTCCTGCGCGCCCACTCGCTGGGCCTGCCGGCGAAAACCATCGACGGGTACGGCGCGATCCGGGAGATGACCGAGGCGCACCTGGCGATGCCGGGCACCCAGCTGGGCGACCCGGTGAAGGTGGCGGCCGCGATCATCCAGGTCGCGGTGGACGGCACGGCACCCCTGCACCAGCTGCTCGGCTCCGACTCCTACGGCCTGGCGAAGGCCCGGCTCGACTCCTTGGCCGGCGACATCGAGGCCGGTCGCAACCTGACCCTCACGACGGACATCCCGGTGACGGTGGAGTGACGGAGTAGGAGCACCGTCGGCTGGTGGGCTTCACCTACGCTCGCCGGCCGAGTGCCGCCGCGCCGGCCGTGCAGCGCTGCCGAGACGACGGCGAGAGCTGCGGCCGGCCGGGGCAGTTCGCCGACCGGTTCGCTCGGGCCACGCCGGCGGTGCAGCGGCAGCCGGCTGCCGACGTCACCCAGATGTCGATCACCGCGGAGTTCGCGCAGGGTCTGTCCGACGAGGAACTGATCCGGCAGGGGCGGGCCGCCATGGGTCAGCTCGCGGCGACCGCTCAGGACGATCCCGGCTACCCGTCGTACTACCAGAATCTGGCGTTGCTGCTGCGCGAGTTGCAGCACCGCCCGCAGGCGGGTGGCGCGGCAGCCCGGTTGTCCGGCCGGCCGGGGATGCTCCCGCTCTTCCTGGAGTGGCAGTCGGCCGGGTTGCTGGACCCGCCGTTCCGGCCGTCGGAGGTGCCGGGGTTCCCGTCGTTCCCGGTGACGGCGGCGCAATCCGCCCAGATCGGGCCGGGCCTGCCGCTCGCCGGCGCCGGCCTGGGGCTGGGGCCCGGGCTGGGCGGCGGATACCGGCCGCTTCCACCCATTCAGTTCCCGATCGAGCCGGTGCCGACCGAGCCGGTGCCGATCCGTCCGCCGGTGCTGGAGCCGATCCCGGAGCCGGTGGTCGACCCGACTCGCATACCGGCGGTGCCACCGATCGCGATCTTCCTGATCGTGCTGCTGTGGCCGTCGGAGACCGCGCCGGCCTGGATGGACGGAATGAACCAGGTCACCGGAGAGCCGTACGGAAGCGAGCAGGAGTACCAATGGGTCAATCGGCTCACCCCGGGCCAGCGGGACTACCTGACCCGCCTGGCGCGGGCGCGCCGGGAGGTGCCCGACCCCGCGCTCGAGACCGATCCGGCGCCGTGGGAGGTGCCGCGGGTCGAGGCGCGCCCCGAGGAGGAGGACAGCACGCCGGGCTGCGTCGGACAGCCGATCCCGCGGCGAGGCGGGCATCGCCGCCACGATGCCTACGCCACCAAGGTCACCGGCACGACGCAGGACTACTACGCGCGCACGCCGTACGGGCTGGAGATCGCCTACGACGGTCAAGGGCACGGGCTGATCGACATGTGGGAGGTCAAGGTGGGGTTCGGCTGGTTCTTCAACCCGGACAGTGCCGGGTTGCGAGACCTGACGCTGGCCCGGTTCGACGCACAGATGGCCCGCGGCATGGCGGTCGCGGCCACCTGCGGTTATCTGCACCTGTGGACCATCCCGGACCGATGGGTGGCCGGAACGCTGAACGCGCGGTGGGGCGGGACCCCGCCCGTGCTGAGCATCCCGGAATAACTGATGCGGATCTACGCCGAACGGAGCAAGGGTGCCGGTCCACCGCCGGCCGAGGCACTGGTCGGGGTCGCCCGCGAGCTCGAGTCGAGGCTCGGGGTCGGCCGGTTCGAGTATGCGGGCCATCCGGCGCGCCGGATCTTCATGCGGCCGGCGGAAGTCGACACCTGGCTCGGCCAGGTCCGGTCCGACCGCCGTCGCGGCGAGGCGGCACTGTTCACCCTCGGCACCGATCCGTCGCTTTCGGCCGGGGCAATCCTTACCTACGAGGAAGAACCGTGGACCGTCAACGCGGTGGAATGGGTGTGGTGCGGGCTCCCACATCCGGACCCGGTGACGGCGATGCTCGACCTCGTGTCCGCCGTGGCCCACCGGTTCGGCGCACACCGCGCGGTGGTCGAGGACGACGATCTATTGACGCGGTATCGCGGCGCCCGTGCTGCTGAACGCGCTCGCGCACAACTCCCGCCGGAGCTGCGCCGGTATGTGCCGGACCCGCCCGCGGCCGACGGTGGCCTGCCGAGCCTGCTGGTGCCGCAGGAGTTCGATCGCCGCCGGGTGCCCGACGCGGTCTGGTGGGTCAACTGCTGGGACGCTGTTCAGGTGGCGACGGTCGGCGCCGCTCGTATCCGCCGTGCCCCGTGGCGGCACATCGTCGAACTTCCGGCGGGCGGAATGGCGCTGGCCGCGTCCGAAAACCCGCCGGACCCGGCCGATCCGGCGGACCTTTCCCGCCTGGCCGCCCTGGTCGCGGCCCTCGACCTGCGCGCCGTGCAGCTGGAACATCGGTTACCGCAAGCCTGAACGGTGGCGGCGGGTCGAATCCTGGTCGACAGGGCGGGCAGAATCGTACGGGTGGACATCGCGGTGCTCGGGCCCGTCGAGCTGCGCTCCCGCACCGGGGACGCGGTTCCGGTGGCGGGCGCCCGCCTGCGTACCCTCCTGCTCCTTCTTGCCCTCGACGCCAACCGTGTCGTCACCGCGGGCCGGCTCATCGACGGGGTCTGGGGTGACGAGCCGCCGCAGGCGGCCGGCAATGCGCTGCAAGCGCTGGTCTCCCGCCTGCGCCGGGCCGCCCCGGAGCTGACCGTCGAGGCCGCCGCGAACGGCTACCGCCTGGTCATCGACCCCGACCGGATCGACGCCAACCGCTTCACCCGGCTGGCCGAGGAAGATCCGGTGACGGCGTTGCGGTTGTGGCGCGGTGACCTGGACTTTCCCGAGGTGGCACGCGGTGATGCCCGGCGGCTGGAGGAGTTGCGGCTGGCCGCACTGCGCCGCAAGCTGGCCGCTCAGCCGGACGCTGTCCCCGAGCTGGAGGGCCTGGTCGCGCAGCACCCGCTGGACGAGCCGCTCGCGGCGCTGCTGATGCGGGCCCTGCGCGACCAGGGCAATCCCGGCCGGGCGCTGGAGGTCTTCGAAACCGTAAGAAAGCGCCTGGCCGACCAGCTCGGCACCGATCCCTCGCCGGAGCTGGCGGAACTCCACCTCGATCTGTTGCGCGCGGCGCCGCGGGGCAATCTGCCGGCCGAGGTGAGCAGTTTTGTCGGCCGGGAGAACGACGTGAAGGCCGTCTGTGCGCTGCTCGCCAGCCACCGGCTGGTCACCCTGCTGGGGCCGGGCGGCAACGGCAAGACCCGGCTGTCGGTCGAGGTCGGCCTGAAGGTGCCGGGTGAGGTGTGGCGGGTCGAGCTGGCGCCGGTGACCGATCCGGCCGAGGTGCCGCAGGCCGTGCAGACCGCGTTGCGGCTGCGGGGGCAGGTGCTGATCGGGCGGGCGACGCCGGTCATGTCGACCAGCGAGCCGTTGGCCCGGCTGGCCGAGGCGCTGGCCGGCCGGGAGATGTTGCTGATCCTGGACAACTGCGAGCATCTGATCGGGGCGGCGGCCGAGCTGGCCGACACCCTGCTGCGGGCCGCGCCGGGTCTGCGGCTGCTGACCACCAGCCGGGAGCCGCTGGGGATTCCGGGGGAACGGCTTCATGCGGTCGAGCCGCTGGCTCTCCCCCCGGTGGGTGCGGATGCCGGGACCGCTTCCGCTTTTCCGGCCGTACGCCTTCTGCTCGATCGTGCCCCGGCCGTCGTGCTCACCGGTGACAACGTCGAGCCGGTGATCCGGATCTGCCGGGCGCTGGACGGCATGCCGCTGGCGATCGAGCTGGCCGCGGCCCGCTTGCGTACGCTCCCCGTCGCCGTGCTGGCCGACCGCCTGGCCGACCGGTTCCGCCTGCTCACCGGCGGCAGCCGGACCGCGCTCCCCCGGCATCAGACGCTGCGGGCGGTGGTCGACTGGAGCTGGGATCTGCTCGGCGAAGCCGAGCGGCGGCTGTGGCGCCGTTTCGCGATGTTCCACGGTGGCGCCGACGTGGCCGCGGCCGAGCAGGTCTGTGACGCCGACCCCGACGTGCTGGGCGCGCTGGTCGACAAATCCCTGCTGGTGCTGGGCCCGGACGGTCGCTACCGGATGCTGGAGACGATCCGGGAGTACGGGCTGGAACGGCTGGCCGAGGCGGGCGAGAGCGAGTCGCAGCGGATGGCCCTGGCCGGCTGGCTGCTGGCGCTGGCCACCGCGGCCGAGCCCCGGTTGCGGTCCGCCGACCAGCTGGTGTGGCTGCGCCGGGTCAGCGACGAGCACGACAACTTCCACGCCTCGACCAGGGCGGCGATCGACGCCGGCGACAAGGCCACGGCGGCCGCGTTCGTGGCCCGGCTGGGCTGGTACTGGTGGCTGCGCGGGCACCGGATGGAGGGCGCGGGCCTGGCCGCCGAGGTGGCGGCGATGCCGGGCGAGGCCGACCGGGAGGACGTGGCGCTCACCCACACGTTCGCGTCGATCAACGGGCTCGAGGGTGCACTGTCGATCGACGCGGTGCAGGAGCATTTCCGGCTGGCCGAGGCGAACGGCGCCGGGCCGGACGCGGCCCATCCGGCGCTGCGGCTGCTGCAACCGCTCGCCGCCATCTTCGACAACTTCGACCCGGACGTCGGATTCCGCGCGGTCGAGCCGCTGTTCGAGGACCCGGATCCGTGGCTGCGGGCCTCCGCCAAGATGATCGTCGGCCATCTGCGGCTGAACTTCGGGTACAGCGGCGAGTCGGTGATCGCCGACATGCGGGAGGCGCTGGCCGGGTTCCGGTCGGTCGGCGAGCGCTGGGGCATCGGTTTCACGCTGAGCGCGCTCGGCGACCTGGTCGCCGCGGACGGCGACTTCGCGCAGGGGGTGCGGTTGCAGCGGGAGGCGATGGCGCTGGTCCGCGAGGTCGGCATCCGGGAGGACCTGCCGCAGCTGGAGGTGAAGATGGCCCACCAGCTGTACCTGGCGGGCGAGCACGACGAGGCGCGGCGGGTGCTGAAGCAGTCGTGGGAGGAGGCCGAGGAGATCGGCCTGCCCGAGGTGATGGCCTCGGTGCAGTACGGCTACGCCACGATCGCCCGGCTGGAGGGCGACCTCGAGGTGGCTCGGGACATGATCGGCCGCTCGGCGGAGATGATGTCGAACCCGTCGTTCGCCCCGCAGTTCGGTTCGATGACGCGCAGCACCCAGGGCCTGATCGAGGCCGCGGCCGGCAACCTGGAGCTGGCCGGCCGGCACCACGCGGAGGCGGTGCGGATCGCGGTCGATACGCGCGACGCCCCGGTGATCGCGATGGCCGTGATCGGGCTGGCCGATCTCGCCGTCCGCGAGGGTGCTCCGGAACGGGCCGCGTTCCTGCTGGGGGCGGCCGACGCGGTGCGGGGCGGGCGGGACCGGACGGTGCCGGACACCGAGCGGGTCATGTTCGAAGCCCGCGCCGCACTGGGCGACGCGGGCTACGAGGCGGCCTACCGGCGGGCGGCCGGGATCACCGTGGCCGAGGTGAAGGACCTGTCAGACCCGGCGGCGGAAGGCCCAGACGGAGAGCGGTCCGAAGGCGACCAGCAGGATCGCCGCCCAGATCAGTGACTGGGTGACCGGGGTGGCGACCGGGCCGCCGTTGAGCAGCCCGCGCACCGCGTCGGCGAGGATCGACACCGGGTTGACCTTGACCCAGGCCTGCAGCCAGCCGGGCATGGTGGCGGTCGGCGCGAACGCGTTGCTGGCGAAGGTGAGCGGGAACAGCAGCACGAACCCGAAGATCTGCACCTTCTCCGGCTCGCTGACCAGCATGGCCACCAGCACCGACATCCAGGACGTGGCGAACGCGAAGATCAGCAGCAGCGCGTACATGCCGATCACCTCGACCGGTCCGGTGGCGATCCGGAAACCGAGGAGGGTGCCGACCACGAGCAGCAGCGTGACCGCCCAGGCCTGCTTGATCACGTCGGCCACGATCCGGCCGGCCAGCGGTGACCAGCGGGAGATCGGCAGCGACCGGAGCCGGTCGAAGACACCCTTGTTGATGTCGGTGTTCAGTCCGACGCCGGTGTTCAGGGTGGCGAACAGCAGGTTCTGCACGATGATGCCGGGCAGGCCGAACTTCAGGTAGTCGCCGGTGGAGCCGGAGATGGCGCCGCCGAAGACGTACGTGAACAGCACCAGGAACATGATCGGCTGGACGCTGAAATCGAGCAGCTCGAACGGGTTGTGCTTGATCTGCACCAGGGTGCGCCAGGCGAGCGTGCCGGTGTTGCGCACGGCCACGATCGGGCTGACCCGGGTTTCGATCGCGGCGGTCATGATTCCTCCGTGGTGTGGCCGGTCAGGGTCAGGAACACCTCGTCCAGGCTGGGGCTGCGCAGCGCGAGCTCGCTGACCGCGAGGCCGCTCTCGTCGAGCCGCCGCACCAGCTTGGCCAGCGAGGTCGGATCGGTGACCGGGGCGGTGATGATCGGGCCGCGGATGTCGACCGGGCCGGCGGCGATGCCACCGACCAGGGCGGCGACGGTGTCCAGATCGGATTCGGAGGCCGGCCGTACGGTGACGGTCTGCGCGCCGGTGCGCGCCTTCAGTTCGTCGGACGTGCCGGTGGCGATCACCTTGCCGTGGTCGATCACCACGATCTCGTCGGCCAGTTGATCGGCCTCGTCCAGATACTGCGTGGTGAGCAGCACGGTGACGCCGTCGCGGACGAGCTCACGGATGATGTCCCACATCTCGTTGCGACTGCGCGGGTCGAGGCCGGTGGTGGGCTCGTCCAGGAAGAGCATTCGTGGGTTGCCGACCAGGCTGGCGGCCAGGTCGAGGCGGCGCCGCATGCCGCCGGAGTATTTGCCGGCCGCGCGGTCGGCGGCGTCGTCGAGGTGGAACTGGGCGAGCAGTTGGTGGGCGCGGGCCCGGGCGTCGCGCCGGGACAGGCCGAGCAGCCGGCCGATGAGCAGCAGATTTTCCACGCCGGTCAGGGTTTCGTCGACCGAGGCGTACTGTCCGGTGAGGCCGATCAGGGTGCGCACCTGGTGTGCTTGGCGGACCACGTCGTACCCGCCGACCGTGGCGTGGCCGGCGTCGGGCCGGATCAGGGTGGCCAGCACCCGGACCGCCGTGGTCTTGCCGGCACCGTTCGGGCCCAGCAGGCCGAGGACGGTTCCCTCGCGTACGGCAAGATCGACGCCGCCGAGGGCGGTCGTCTCGCCGAAGCGTTTGACCAGCCCCTCGGCGACAATGGCATTAGTCATGGGGGCAGCGTGCCCCAGCTCACTGACATGGCGCTGACATTTACGACAGCGCCATGTCAGCGGCCGGCTAGAGAAGCCGGCCGAGGCGGAAGAACTGCGTCTCGCCGGTGGCGTCGTCGACGGCGTCGTTGTCGGTCACCGCGTACGTCTGGTGGTTGCCGGCGATCGCGAGGCCCTCGAGCTTGTCCGGCACCCAGCCGTGGTCCGACCGCAGCACCGGCAGCATGTCCTTGACCAGCCGCTTCTTGACGGTCGGGAAGCCGGTCCAGGTGGCCGGCACGTCGAACTCGTAGATCTTCTTGAGCGACGCCTGCGGGCCGCGCTGGTTGTCCCGCTCGATCACCGCGAACGTGTTGCCGTCCACCGCGACGATCTCCGACAGTCCCGACCAGCCGAGCGGCACCGCGTCGACCGGGTAGCCGAGCCACGCCCACTCCCCGGTTCTCGTGTCGTAGCGGCCGATCCGGTTGATGGTCTGCGGGTCGGTCCGGAGGGAGCGCTGGACGGCGACCCACACGTAGTCGCCGGCCTCGGCGACGCCCTCGAAGCCGTTCGTGGTGACGGCGGCCGCGATGTCGGCGGGCAGCGGGATCTCCTGCTGCACGGCCCCGGCCGCGTTCAGCCGGACCAGCAGGTTGGGCGTGGTGGCCGAGCCTTCGGAGGCGATCCAGTAGCCGCCGGCCCGGCGGGCCACGAGACCCTCGGCGTCGTACCCGATCGGCTTGCCGTCCTTGGTCACGGTCAGCTGCTTGAAGATCTTCGCCGGCGACGAGGCGGTCTCGATCGACAGGATCCGGGTCGGCACGTACGCGGCGTCGGTCGACGCCACCAGCTGCGACGGCTTACCCGGCACCGCGGACAGCGAGGAGAGCGTGCCCCACGGGATCAGGTCCTTGGACACGATCGACGGGAACCGGTCGTGCCCGAGGCGGTAGATGTTGACCGCGCCGCGCAGGTTGACGGACGGGTCCTCGGTCTCGCTGGACACGATGACCAGGCCGCGCGACGGCACGGCGACGACGCCCTCGGGCCCGGCCGCGGTCGGCAGGATCTGGGTGAAGCGCGGCCGGCGCGGGTCGGACACGTCGTAGACGGCGGTGAAGTTGCCCCGCTCGGCGTTGACGAAGACGTACGGGACGCCGCCGATCCGGGCGTACGCGACGTTTTCCGGCTCGATGCCCTTGGCGTCGGAGCGGCCGTCCGGGTACAGGCCGTACTGCACGGCGATGTGCTCGAGCGAGTTGCCGGCGTCCCAGACGACCTTGCCGCTCCGATCGAAGATGGTCCAGCCGCGCGAGCCGCCCTCGTAGTCACCCTCGTTGGCGCTGGCGAACAGGTCGTCGGTGATCCAGGCGACGCCGTCGGGTTCGCGCTTCGCGGTGATGGTCCCGTTCAGGGTGATTTGCGAATCATCGAGAGTGTCCACGCCGGATACCGTCACCGTGCCGGCATCGAAGTGCTTGATGACCGATTTGCCGGACAGGGAAACGACCGCGAAGTGGTTGTTCTCCTGCAGCGAGACCACCGCCTCGTCACGCGAGTTGATGCTCACGTACTCCGGCTCAGGATCGGTCGGGGCAACCTTGGCCAGGCCGGTCAGCGTCACCTTCGTCACGACCCAGGTGCGGGTGTCGACCACCGACAGATACCCGGCCGGCGCCTGCGGAAGAGCGCCGTCGTCGACATCCTCGTCCCGCTCGTTCTCGATCGCCACGGCGATGTACCGGCCGCTCGGCGCCACCGCCACCGAGTCCGGCTGCCCGCCCAGGTCGATCTCGCGAACCACCTTGCGGCTGCGGTCGTCGATCACCACCAGCTTGCCGGACGGGGAGACGAAGCTCGCCCGGGTGTTCACGCCGGCCAGCAGCAGGTGACCGAGGTGCGCGACCGAGGTCGGCTCGCCGCCCACCGCGAGCGTGCCGCCCGGCTTCGGCCGGGCCGGGTCGGTGATGTCGACGAAGCCGAGACGCTTGCCCGGGCTGTCGGTGTAGACGACCGTGCGGCCGTCCTGGGTCACCGTGGAGATCTCCGCGGCGGCCGCGTCGTCGATCGACGAGTTCAGGTATGCGGGAAACGTGGCGAGACGCTGAAATTCGGTGCGGCCGTGCGCGGTCGCCGCGGACGGAACCGCGACCACGATGCCGATCAGGGAGAGAGCGGAGATAGTCGGGCGTAAACGCATGCCCTCTGCCTATGCGACGATCTTGTCCGGTTCCTTGACGACGGACGAACGCCTGGTGCCGATGGGTGTCCAGATCAGCAGGGCCAGGCTGAAATAGACACACAGATTGCCGCCGATGATCTCCAGCGGCGGCCGCGGCCGTTTCTCCCACAGCCAGGTGAGCCGGGACGTCATGATCAGATAGGCGGCACCGGCCAGATAGAGCGGGCGCCGGTCCCGGCCCGTCGCGCCCAGTCCGGCGTCGACGCAGCGGACCAGCGCCGGGATCAACCAGACACAGTGGTGGATCCAGGTCACCGGGCTGATCAGGCAACCTACGACACCGGTGAGCGCCAGCCCGCCGATCACATCCGCGCGCGCCTGGACGATGCGCCAGGCCCAGAATCCGAGCGTGACCAGTACGCACACCAGCCACACCGTGGACTCGACCCGGTCGATCGGCAGCCGGGCCAGGAAGCCCCGCTCGGACTGGTTGGACAGGAACGACAGCACGCCGACCCGGTTGGTGTCCCACAGCGCCGACGTCCAGAACTCCCGGGTCTCGTCCGGGAAGACCGCCCCGGCCAGCAGCGTCGCCCCCGCCGCGGTGCCGGCCGCGGTGGCCGCGTCCCGCCACCGCCGGGTGATCAGCAGGTAGACGATGAAGATGCCCGGCGTCAGCTTGATCGCCGTGGCCAGCCCGATCCCGACGCCGGCCCAGCGGCGGCCCTTCGCGACCCCGAACAGCATGTCGCCCGCGACCAATGTGAGCAGCAGCGTGTTGACCTGGCCGAAGGTGATCGTCTCGCGGACCGGCTCGAACGAGATCGCCAGGCAGATCGCCACGCCCAGGGCGAACCAGCGGGGCCAGCCCATCCGCGCGATCAGCGGCCCGGCGAACCAGTAGATCAGCAGCGAGGTGGTCAGCACGGTGCCGATCACCGCGATCACCACGACGACCCCGAACGGCAGGACCGACATCGGCGACATGACCAGCCCGGCGAACGGCGGATAGGTGAAGCCGTACGGCGTGTCCGGCCGCAGCCAGTCGTAGACCATGCCGCCGTCGCCGTTGAACCAGTACTGGATCGCGCCGTAGTAGACCTTCGAGTCGAAGTACCCGTTACGGGTCTCGGCGAGATAGTTGATCACCAGCGTGATCAGGCCCAGCAGGGAGAGAGCGAGAACTTTTAACCGCATCGATAGCCTTAAAGCCGAGATAGCCGATCAGTACCGTCATCGCGACGGCCCCCTGAGTCTTGACCGCGAGAGCAAGGTTGTACCCGTCCGGCAGGCACAACACCGACGCCACCGCCGCCGGCGCGGCCACCCACCGGCTCTCCTCCCGCAGCGTCACCGCGAGCAGGGCGAGGGCCCAGGTCGCATACCAGGGATGAAAAACCGGCGAGAGCACGACGGTGGCCGCCATCGCCAATCCGGTGTTGCGCCAGACGTCACCGCCGCGCAGCGCCCGCCACCACAGCCCGACCAGCACGAACGCCAGCAGCACGATCCCGATCACCCGGGTGACCGGCACCGCGTCCACCCCGAACAGCCCGATGGTCAGGCCGACCGCGGTAGGCGGCGAGGTCCACTGCACCGACGCCCCGCTCCCGGTGAGCCCGGTGATCCACCCGAACCCCCGCCCGGACACCAGCGACACCACCGCCAGCGCCGCGACCACCCCGCCGAGCAGCTCCGCCGCGGGCCGCCACTTCCGGGACGAGAACACGAGCAGCAACGCGAACGGAACCACCACCACGGCCGTCGCCTTGACGCCGATCGCCAGACCGAACAGGGCACCGGCCGGCAGCGGGCGTCGAGCGGCGGCCAACGCCAGGCCGGCCAGGATCAGGCCGACCATCACCGCGTCGTTGTGGGCGCCGGAGACCAGGTGGATCGGCACCAGCGGACAGGCCAGCGCCAGCCAGACGGCGCGCTTCAGCGGCACGCCGGTGCGCCGGGTGAGGGCCGGCAGTGACACCGCGATCAGCACCACGCCCAGCAGCGCCACGATCCGCAACACCGCGACGGTCACGGTCAGCGATCCGCCACCGATCTTGGCCGCCAGGGCGGCCAGCAGCAGGAACACCGGGCCGTACGGCGCCGGGCTGTCGGTCCAGGTCGGTGAGACGGCGTCGGCCCAGGGACAACCCAGAAGATCGACCCCACCGGCGTACGGGTCGAGCCCGGCCGCCTGCTGCCACCCCTGGCAGGCGTACGAGTAGACGTCGTAGCTGCCCAGCGGAAGGAACGGCAGCAGCGGAACCATCCACAGCCCCGCCGTCACGTAGGCCCAGCGGGCCGACGGCACGTCGCGCCGCCCCACCCACCAGGCGCCGACGAGCAGAACCGTCCCGGCCAGCCACGACAGCGGCAGCAGCACACCGTTCGCACCCGCGAAGATCGTGCCCGGTGTGATGTTCGGCGACCACGGACTGTGCGCGCCGCCGAGATAGGCGGACACCGCGAGCAACAGACTGCCTGCCAGCCCGGCGTATCGGACCAGGGCGGGGCGGGGCATGGCGTGCACCCTACCGTGACGCGCTGCAACCTTTGGGCAGCCCGGTAGGGTCGGGCGGGTGTTGACCCGGCATCGGCTCGAGTGGGGCACCGCCGGGATTGCGGCGGTGCTCGGCGTCGTGTACCTGCTGCTGCCGCCGATGGGCTCGGACCTGTCCGCCCAGGTGGCCCGGGCCGAGTTCTTCGCCGCCCACGGTTACACCCCGATCGACCTCCGGTGGTACGCCGGTGTGGACCAGCTCGGCTACAGCCTGGTCTCACAGCCCGTGATGGCTCTGCTCGGCGTACGCGTAAACGGTGTTGTCTCGTTGATCGCCGCCGCGACCCTGATCGCCGTGCTGTTCCGGCGCACCGGCGCCCCTCGGCCGTGGCTGGGCGCGCTGGCGGGCACGGTCTGCGTCGCCGGAAACCTGGTGAGCGGCCGGGTCACGTACGCCCTCGGTCTGACCCTGGGTCTCGCCGCACTGACCCTGCTCACCGCGCCCAGGCTGCGTTTTCTCGCCGCCGTGGCGGCGGTCCTGGCCGCCGCGACCAGTCCGGTGGCCGGCCTGTTCCTCGGCCTGGCCGGCGCCGCCCTGCTGCTGTCCGGCCGGGTGATCGACGGCCTGCTGGTGGCCGTGCCGGCCGCGGTGCCGCTGGCGCTGAGCGCGGTGTGGTTCGGCGACGGCGGCTGGATGAACATCAGCCACACCGACACGCTGAAGGCCGTCGTGGCGAGCCTGGCCGTGGCCCTGCTCGTGCCGCACCGCGCGGTCCGGATCGGCGGGGTGCTGTCGGCGCTGGGGGTGCTGGCCGCCGCCCTGATCCACACCCCCGTCGGCCTGAACGCGACCCGCCTGGCGGTGATGTTCACCCTGCCGCTGCTGGCCGCCTATGCCGCCCTGCCGCTGCGCCGCGGACCGGCCGGCGTGCACGAGGACGCCGGCCGGCCGCCCGCGCCGCTCTGGGCGGTGCTCCCGCTGCTGGCACTGGCCTGCTGGTGGCAGCCGCCGGTGGTGACCGGCGACGTGCGCGACATCGGCAACCCCACGGCCGACCGCGGCTACTTCACTCCCCTGCTCTCCCGCCTGGGCCAGGAAACCCTGACCGGCCGGGTGGAGATCCCGCCGACCCGCGACTACTGGGAGGCGGCGCACCTCGGCGACGTGCCGCTGGCCCGGGGCTGGCTGCGCCAGGCCGACATCGACCGCAACCCGCTGTTCTTCACGGAAATCCCCGGCACCACCGGCACCGGCGTGGCCCTGACCGCCGACAGCTACCGCACCTGGCTGGCCGACACGGCCGTCCAGTTCGTGGCCGTCCCCGACGCGGAGCTGACCTGGTCGGGCCGCCCCGAGGCTGCTCTGGTCACCGGCGGCCTGCCCTATCTCACCCAGATCTGGCAGAACGAGCACTGGCACCTCTACCGGGTCGGCGATCCACAGCCGATCGTCGCGCCCCCGGCCACCCTGGTCAGCCAGACCGCCACCACGGTGACGTTCCGGGCCGAGCGCCCCGGCTCGGTGGTGGTCCGGGTGCGGCACTACCGCTGGCTGAAGGCGTCCGGCGGCGCCGTCGTCGAGAAGAGCGGCGCGTGGACGCTGGTCCGCGTCCCCGAGGCCGGCCGTTACACCCTGACCAGCTAGGCGAGCGGCTCGATGACCGGCTTGCGGTGGTGCTGGTAGATCACCGAGCTGCGGAAGCCGACGATCTCCCGGCGGCCGGTGAACTTGTCCATCAGGAACGAGTGCAGCGCGTCCACGCTCGGCACCGCCACGTGCACCAGGAAGTCGTCGCCGCCCGCCACCACGAACACCGACAGGACTTCGGGCAGGCCCGTCGCGTACGCCTTGAAACCCTCGATCACGTCCCGGCTCATCGGCCTGAGCTGCACATGCAGGAACGCCTGCACGTGCCGGTTGAGCGCGGCCAGGCTGATCTCGGCGTGATAGCCGGTGAGTACACCCCGGTCGCGCAGCAGCCGCACCCGCTCGAGACAGGTGGACGGCGCGATGCCCACCGCCCGGGCCAGGTCGCGGTTGGTCTGCCGGGCGTTGCGCTGCAATTCCCGCACGATCGCCGAATCAACGTCGTCCACGGCCGCTTCTTTCCTCCGCTGACCGAACTTCGTTCGGCCGAGCCCCGACAGCTCCAGCCAGGCGCTTAGCTTTCGCTCACTGCATCAAGCAACTGTACGGAGGAAAGCAATGTTCTCGCATGAGCGGGTGGTCGTGCGCCGGGGCCCGGAATCCGGCCTGCCCATCATCGTGGCGATCCACTCCACCGCCCGGGGCCAGGCAATCGGCGGTTGCCGGATGGCCACCTACCCCGACTGGCGGGACGGCCTGGCCGACGCCCTGCGCTTGTCGGCCGCGATGACCACCAAGTGCGCCCTGGCCGGGCTCCCCAACGGCGGCGGCAAAACAGTGATCGCCCTCCCGCCCGCTCCCGCCGCGGTCGACCCGGTCGGCCCGGACGGCTCGGTCGGCGCGGACGGCTCGGTCGGCTCGGTCGGCCCGGTCGGCGTGCCCGGCTCGGTCGGCCCCGAGTTGCGCCGCGCTGCGCTGCACGACGTCGGTGTCGTCATCGCCGAGCTGGGCGGTGCCTACGCGACCGGCCCCGACGTGGGAACCGGCCCGGACGACATGGTCACCATCGGCGAGCGCACCGAGCACGTCTTCTGCCGTCCGGTGGAGCGCGGCGGCAGCGGCGACTCCTCCCCGGCCACGGCGATCGGCACGATCGCCGCTCTGCGGGCCATCTGCACCGAGCTGTTCGGCTCGCCCGATCTATCGGGACACAGCTTCGCGGTCCTCGGCCTGGGCCGGGTCGGCGGCCACGTGGCGCGCCTGCTGGCGGCGGCCGGTGCCCGGCTGGTCGTGAGCGACATCGACCCGGCCAGGCGGTCCGTCGCCACCGACCTCGACGCCGCCTGGACGAGCCCCGGGGAATGCCTTCGCGCCGACGTCGATGTGCTGGTCCCGGCGGCCATGGGCGGCCTGCTCACCCCGGCGAGCGTGCCCACCCTGCACTGCCGGGCGATCGCCGGCCCGGCCAACAACCAGCTCGACGCCCCGCCCACCGCCACGCTCCTGCACGACCGCGGCATCCTCTGGGCCCCCGACCAGGTGGTCAGCGCGGGCGGGATCATCCACGCCACCGGTGTCGAGCTACGACACGAGTCCGAGGCGGAGGCCCTCGCCCGGGTGGAGTCCATCGGCGACACCCTCGCCACACTGCTGCGCACGGCCACCGCCGAGGGCCGCCCCCCAGCCGAGATCGCCGCGAGATTGCCCTAGACCCGCGATCTTGTGGAGTTCCTGACCGCAACTCTCTAGATCGCTGCGGGCCACGCGATCGGCCGGACGCGGTCTAGAGTGCGCCCGTGTTCACGGGGCTGGACGATCTCGACTGGGCCGCGCTGCGGCATGCCTACGGCACCGCCGAGGGGGTGCCCGAGCTGCTGCGCGGTCTGCTCGATCCGGATCCGGCCACGCGGGAGGTAGCGCTCGACGCGATGTACGGCGCCGTGCACCACCAAGGCTCCGTCTACGACTCCACGGTGGCCGCGGTGCCGTTCCTGCTGGAAGCGCTGCGGACGCCGGCCCTGCCGGGCCGGGCCGGCATCGCGGAATTCCTGGCCAGCGTGGCGGAAAACTGCAGCGCGGTGGTAGTGAGCAACCCCACCCCGGCCGGGGCGGACAACTTCGGCCCGGCCAAAGCGGACAACCCCAGCCAGTCCGAGGCGGACAACCCCAACCCGGCCAAGGCCGGCGAGCCCGGTCCGACAAGGGCCGAAATTTCCGGCATAGCCGAAGCGCACGAAGCCGCCGCGGCCGGGATGGCGCGGGCCTCGCTGCGGCTGATCGAAGAAGCGGTGCCGGGGCTCATCGGGCTGGCCGACGACCCCGATCCGAAGGTGCGGGCGGCCGTGTCCCAGCTGCTGGCGCTGCACCGCGACGGTGTCGCCGTACTGATCACCCGGGCCGCCGCCGAATCCGACCCGGAGGCCCGCACCGGCATGATCGAGGGGCTCGGGCGCAGCGCCGACCCGGCCGTGGCCGAGCACCTGATCAGTGTGGCGGCCGAGGCCCCGCGGGCGTCGGCATCGGTGGCTGCCCTGATCGCGGCCGCTCACATCACGCCGGAGCGGGTCCCCACCGACGGCATCACCGAGCTGTTGCAGCGCGCCTACGCGGAGGAGGCCGAACCCGCCGAGCCGGCCGGCTTCGAGACCGACACCCTGATCGGCGCGATCCGCGTCCACCGGGAGCGGGCCGATCAGGGCCGGCGGAACCCGGCGGTGGCGCGCTCGATCGACAGTTTCGCCCGGCTGCTCGGGCCGCGGGTGGCCGAGCGGACCGCGATCCTCACCGAGTTGCTGCGCGATCCGCACCCGGACATCGTGCAGGACGCACTCTTCGGCGCCGGCCACCTGATCGAGCGGTGGCGGGGTGACTACCGGGAACTGGTCGACCTGGTCGCTGCCCAGCTGCCGAACCCGGGGGCGGAGCGAGGACTCAACCACTGGGTTCCGCTCTCCGCACCGGCGGCCGACGCGCTGGCCGCCCAGGTGGCGCGCGGCGATGGTCTGGTCCATCACGAGATCGGACTGCCCAGCCTGTCGCCGGCCCTGTCCGCGCTGATCGACCTGGGCGACGAGCGGGCGTTCGAGCCGCTGGTCGCGATCGTCGAACGGCCCGAGCACCCCCGCGACGCGGTCCAGCGGTTGCGGGGGTTCCCCCAGCACGCCGACCGCATCCTGGACCTGCTCCTCGCGTCGGACGCCGAACCGGACGATCTGGCGACCGCCCTGGCCCTCTGCGGTGCCGCGGCCCGGCCGGCGGTGCCGCGCATTCTTTCGGTGCCGGTGAAGAGCTGGACGGCGGACGCCCTCGGCCGGATCGGCGGCGATCAGGCGATCGACGCGCTCCGGGCGGCCCTGCGTGGCAATGACGTGTCGGTCGCGCTGGCCGCGGCCGAGGCGCTGTGGCGACTGGAGTCCAGTTCGGAGGCGATCGAGGTGCTGGGTGCCCACCTGACGGAACCGGGCGCCCTGCCGAAGATCGCGGCGATCGGCCCGGCGGCGGGGGGCCTGCTGAAGAAGATCCGGCCGTTGCTCGAGTCCTCCGGCAAGGCCGGCTGGGTCTCGACCAACGCGGCGCTCGCCGTCTGGCGGATCGCCGGCGACGCCGAGGCGGCCACCCCGGCGCTGGTGGCGGGCTGGAACGGCAACGAGCATGCCCGCCGGCGGATCGCCGAGCAGGCGGGCGGCGTCCCCGCCCTTCTCCCGCTGTTCGAGGCCGAGCTGGCCGAGGTCCGGCGGGCCGGCACCGACGAGTACAGCTTCTCGTCGTCGCAGGTGGCCGACGACGAGAAACTTCAGGACTCCATCACGCGTTCCATCGCGGCCCGGGAGCGGCGGGTCAGCCGCAGATAGCGGTCGACGAACTCGCCCGGATCGCCACCGCCGAGCAGCTGCACGGTGCCGGCCAGTTCGACGCCGTGCCGGGGCAGCTGGTCGGTGGGACGGCCGCGCACCAGGGTCAGCGCGTTGCGCACCTGGGCGGCCAGGGTCCAGCCGGCCGTCATCGCGGCCGCGTCCACCTTGTCGACCAGCTTCGCCTTCACGGCGGCGTCGAGCGCGTCGAGGGTCTGTGTCTTGCGCAGGCCGGGCAGCGCGTACGCGTGCCGCAACTGCAGCAGCTGCACCGCCCACTCCACGTCGGACAGCCCGCCCCGGCCCAGCTTGGTGTGCGTGTTCGGGTCGGCGCCACGCGGCATCCGCTCGGTCTCGACCCGGGCCTTGATCCGCCGGATCTCGGTGACCTGCTCCCGGCTCAGCCCACCGGCCGGGTAACGCATGGTGTCGGCGAGCTGCTCGAACTCGCGGCCCAGCGTTTCGTCGCCGCAGACGAACCGGGCCCGGATCAGGGCCTGCGCCTCCCACACCTTCGACCAGCGAGCGTAGTACTGCTGGTAGGCGTTGAGGCTGCGGACCAGCGGCCCCTGCCGGCCCTCAGGGCGCAGGTCGGCGTCGATGCCGAGCGGCGGGTCGGGGGCCGGGGCGGCGAGCATCCGGCGCAGTTCCTCGGCGACGGCGTGCGCGGCCGAGCTGGCCTCGCTGTCCGGGCAGTTCACACAGTCGTAGACGAATAGCACGTCGGCGTCGGAGGGGTAGCTCATCTCGTACCCGCCGAGCCGGCCCATCCCGATGACCGCGAAACGCATGCCGTACGGGCCGGGCTTGGCCTGCCGGGCCACCTTCAGCGCGGCACCGAGGGTGGCGTCGGTGACGTCGGAGAGGGCGATGCCGAGCTTGCCGACGTCGATCGGCTGGGCCGGAGCCAGCTCGCCGGCCTTGCTGAGGATGTCGGCGCAGGCCAGCCGGAACAGTTCGCGCCGGCGCAGCGCCCGCACCGCCACGGTGGCCTTGACCGGGTCGTCGTAGTGCCGTTCGGCGGCCGACGCGAAGCCGACGATGAGCGACTCGCGGCTGCGGGGCAGTAGTTCGGCGTCGTCGGCAAGCAGCCGCAACGCCTCCGGGTCGCGGGTGAGCAGGTCGGTCGCGTACCGGGAGAGGCTGAGCACCCGGGCCAGCCGCCGGGCGACCGGGCCGCCGTCGCGCAGCAGCCGCAGGTACCACGGCGTGCTGCCCAGTTTGTCGGACACGTGCCGATAGTTGAGCAGGCCACGGTCGGGTTCGGGGGCGTCGGCGAATTCCTGCAGCAGCATCGGCAGCAGGGTCCGCTGGATCGCCGCGGTGCGGGTCACCCCGCCGGTGAGGGCCTGCAGGTGGCGGATGGCGGCGGCCGGGTCGGCGAACCCGAGGATGGTCAGCCGCTTGGCGGCCGACTCGGAGGTCATCCGCAGCGCCTCGGCCGGCACCCGGGCCACCGCTTCCAGCAGCGGCCGGTAGAGCAGCTTCACGTGCAGCCGGCGGACCTGCGCGGCGTGCCCGACCCAGTCGGAGCGGAACGCCTCGACCGCGTCCCGGCCGGGCAGTGCGGTGTAGCCGAGCGAGGCGGCGAGCCAGCGCAGCCCGGCCGGATCGTCCGGCACGGTGTGGGTCCGCCGCAGCTGCTGAAGTTGCAGCCGGTGTTCGACGCCGCGCAGGAAGCGGTAGCCGCGCAGCAGCGTCTCGCCGTCCTCCCGGCCCACGTAGCCGCCGGCGACCAGGGCGCGCAGCGCGGGCAGGGTGCCGCCGCTGCGCAGCGTCTCGTCGATCCGGCCGTGCACGAGCTGAAGCAGCTGCACCGCGAACTCGATGTCGCGCAGACCACCCGGCCCGCGCTTGATCTCCCGGTCCTGCTGCCCGGGCGGCAGGTTGTCGATGATCTTGCGACGCATGTCGCGGACGTCGGCGACCGCCTCGGGCCGCTCGGCCGCGTGCCACACCAGCGGCGCGAGATCGTCGATCCACTCCTGCGCGAGGGCCAGGTCGCCGGCCGCCGGCCGGGCCTTGAGCAGCGCCTGGAACTCCCAGGTGCGGGCCCACCGCCGGTAGTAGGCCTGGTGGCTGGCGAGCGTGCGGACCAGCGGGCCGCGGCTGCCCTCGGGGCGCAGCGCCGCGTCGACCGGCCAGGCCACCTGCCCGCAGATCTCGATGAGCCGGGCCGCCACGGTGGTGCCGGCGCTCAGATCTTCGTCGCCGGCGGCGACGAAGATGACATCCACGTCGGAGACGTAGTTGAGTTCGTTGCCGCCGCATTTGCCCATCGCGACAACGGCCAGACGCGGTTCGGTCGCGCTTTCCGGGAGGCCGGCCACCGCGATTTCGTACGCCGTGGAAAGCGTCTCGTCGGCCAGCCGGGACAGCGCCGCCATGGTCGGCTCGAGTCCCCGACCGCCGGTCAGGTCGGCCGCGGCGATGCGCAACAGCGAGATCCGGTACGCCCGCCGCAGGGCCGGCACGGTCGCGTCGCTCTCGAGTTCCAGGTGCCCCTCGGCACTGGGTGGCAGCCCGGTCTTGCCGGTCGCGAGGACCTGCCAGTCGTCCGGGTTGGCGACCAGGTGATCGCCCAGCGCCGAGGACGCGCCGAGCACGGCCACGAGCCGCCGCCGCAGGCCGTGGTCGCGGTAGACCGCCTCGAACAGCGCGTCGGTCGCCGTGTTGGTGCTGATCTCGCCGCCCGGGCCGGTGGCCGGCCCGCCGTTGGCCCGGTCGGCGGCCCGGCCGGCCGCGTCGACGAGCCGGTGCAGCTGGCGCAGCGCGAGATTGGGGTCGGCGGCCCGGGACAGCGAGTGGATCAACTCGGCCGCGTCGGTGCCGGTCGGGTTCTGCGCCTCGGCGTCCCACAGTCGCAGGCCGGTCGGCCCGAGCAGGTCGGCGGCGCGGGCACCGTTGTCGGCGAAGCCGTACCGGGCGAGCCGACTGGGCCGGGTCACCTCACTGCCCCAGCAGCGGCAAGGTGCGGGTGTTGCCGGGGTTGGGTATGTCGGCGTCGGGCAGCGTGCCCAGCGCGAGCGCGGCGAACCGGGCCGCGAACGGCTGCCACACCTCCTCGACGTCGGGCAGGATCTCGGCCACCGCGTAGATCACCGCCTCGGCGTCGTAGCCGAGCTCGTCGAGGGTGGCCGCGTCGCTCGCCGCCCACGCCTCGATCATCGGGATGTCGCACTCGATGTGGAACTGCACCGCCCAGGCCCGGTCGCCGATCCGGAACGCCTGGTTGGGGTAGCGGCTCGACGCGGCGAGCAGCACCGCCCGCAGCGGCAGCTCGGTGATCTCGTCACGGTGCCACTGGATCACGTCGGGGATCAGCGGCACCCACTTGAACAGCGGGTCGTTGTCGGTGGCGTCGCGCTTGCCGACCAGGCCGGGCCCGATCTCGGGGCCGGACGTGCTGCGCTCGACGAGGCCGCCGTGCGCCTGGGCCAGCAGGTGGGCGCCGAGGCAGATCGCGAGGGTGGGCACCCGGTTGCGGACCGCCTTGCGCAGCAGACCCTCCAGCTCGGCGAACCACGGCGCTCCCGGGGTGCCGTCCGGCGCCGCGTAGGCGTTCTGATCGCCACCCAGCACCACCAGGGCCAGGTAGTCGTCGAGCGTCTCGGGCAGGGCGTCCCCGGCGTGCGGTCGCAACACGGTCAGCTCGAGGCCGGCCTCGGTCAGCCAGTCCCCCAGCCGGCGCGCGTCGTCGGACGGGTCGTTCTCGATGACAAGTGCGGTTCCCACGCCCCGAGGCTAGTCCCACGTTCGCCCGGAAACACCGACAGGAGGCTGTCGCTACCGCCCCCGAGGGTGGACCCATCAGCTTTCCACCGAGAAGGAGCACCACGATGCCCGCAACCAACCAGGTCGACTGGTTCCAGATCGGCACCGACCAGCCCGCCGCGGCCGAGCGTTTCTACGGCGACGTCTTCGGCTGGAGCTTCGGCAACGACGACGACACACCCGGTTACCGCCTGATCAGCACGCCGGGAGCGGACCGCCCGGGCGGCGGCCTCGCCGACACGTCGGGCGACGGGCCGGGAAGCCACGCCATCTTCTTCGTCAACGTGGCCGACACCGCCGAGACCTGCCGGAAGGCCGAGGCGGCCGGCGGCAAGATCCTGGTCGCGCCGCGCGACGGTGGCGGCGGCCTGGTCTTCGCCCACCTGCTCGACCCGAGCGGCAACCACATCGGCGTCTACACCCCCCAGCACGACTAGACGAGGCTGAGCGCGCTCATCTTGTCGCCCGGCACGTCCAGATCGCCGGGCCGGAGCTCGCGCGGGGGCGGGACCTCGGCGGTCACCGCGACCGAGGTGATCCGGTCGGTGCGGAAGACCCGCATCGACCGGCGCAGGCGGCAGTAGGCCACCAGGTACCAATACGTGGGCATGCCGACGAACGCGAGCGGCTCGATCTCGCGCACCGAGCCCGCGCCGGTCTTGTCGGCGTAGCGGATGCGCAGCACCCGCCGCACCGAGAGCGCGTCGGCCACCAGGCGCGGCATCTCGGCCGTGACCGGGCCGTCGACCAGGCGCACCCGGTCGGCGATCTGCCGGGCCCGGGCCACGTCATCGGCGTGCATCGCGGCGACGAGCTTGCGCAGCGCGGCCGCCGCGGCCCCGTGGAACGGCGAACCGGCCAGCCCGTGCAGCCCCACCGCCATCGCCACCGCCTCGCTCGGGGTGAAGTTGACCGGCGGCAGGGTGTGCTGCTTGTCGAGGCAGTAACCGCCGGTGCGGCCCGGCTCGGCGTAGACCGGCGTGCCGGACTGCTGCAACGCCGAGATGTCCCGCTCGACGGTGCGCACGCTCACCTCGAACCGCGCGGCCAGCCAGCGCGCGCTGCGCGGCCGCGGCGCGACCGCACGAAGCTCCTCGACGAGGGCGTAGAGACGATCGGTCCGATTCACGCTGGCACCGTACGGCGGCCGTACGACAAAATGCCGCCATGTCCGAGCCCACGGCCGCCGTACGGGTGTCGACGTTGGAATTGTTCTTCGACCTCGTCTTCGTGTTCACCATCACCCAGCTGTCCGAGACGCTCGGCGAGGAGATGAACCTCGGCACGCTCGGCAACGTGCTGCTGATCCTGGCCCTGGTCTGGTGGATGTACTCGGGCTACGCCTGGCTGACCAACGCCGTCGCGCCCAACTCGACGACCCGGCGCACCCTGCTGCTCACCGGCATGGCCGGGTTCCTGGTCATGGCGCTGGCCGCCCCGGAGGCCTTCGGCGAGTACGGCTGGCTGTTCGGCGTCAGCTATCTCGTGGTCAACGTGGTGCACTCGGCGCTGTTCCGCACCGCCGGCCCGGGCGCGCGCGACGCGATGAAGGTGCTCACCCCGCTGAACATCGTGGCCGCCCTGCTCGTGCTGGCCGGCAGCCTGGTCGACGAGCCGTGGCGGCACCTGCTCTGGCTGCTCGCCCCGATCCTGCAGATCGCCGGCGGCTACCTGCACCGAGCCGAGATGCACACGATCGCGGCCGGCCACTTCGCCGAGCGGCACGGCCTGGTCGTGATCATCGCGATCGGCGAGTCGATCCTCTCCATCGGCGCCGGCTTCCACGGCGTCCACCTGGACGGCGGCGCGGCCCTCACCGCGGTGCTGGCCCTCTGCGTGGCCTACTACCTGTGGTGGTTCTACTTCGCCGGGGACGACGCCCGAGCCGCCCACGCGCTGGCCGCCGTGACCGAGCCGGCCCGCCGCGCCCGGCTGGCCCTGAACGCGTGGGGTTACGCCCACTACCCGATCCTGCTGGGCATCCTGATCACCGCGGTCGGCATCAAGAAGACCGTCGGGCACGCGTTCGAGGCCCTGCACTGGGAGCAGGCCATCGCGCTCAGCGGCGGGGTGGCGATCTACTTGCTCGGGCACGCCGGTTTCCTGGCGCTACTGCGCCTGCGCGGCGTCTACCACCGACTGGCCGCGGCCGCGGTGATCCTGGCCGCCATCCCGATCGGCCACATGCTGGCAATAGCCCAACTGGCCACGGTCCTAGCCATCCTGGTAGGCGCCGCAATAATCGAGGACCTCCCAGAGGTACGCCGAACCGGCCGCACCGCAATCAGCGATTTCGGCCGCACCACCACCCAGGAGTAACCCCACACGCCCGGCGCCCCGCACGCCCGGCGCCCCCACACGCCCCGCCTGCACGCCTCGCACCGGCACCGGCACCGGCACCGGCACCGGCACCGGATGCTCGTGGGCGAGGGCCTCGCGGGCGGCGGCGATCTCCCGGGCAAGGCTCCCAGATAGTGATCGCCGGTCTCGGATCCTGAGCCCACGTCCCGCATGGTGGCGCTTGTCCGTCTCGTGGGCAGCGCTTCCGCATTCTGAGTCGCCGCCTGACAGAATGAACTGACATGATGTATATGTCGGGCGCCGGGAACGCGGCTCGGTTCGACCTTGGAGACTTCCTGTTCGGGCCGCGCAGCAGATCCACAAGATCTGGCCGAGGGCTGCGGACCCATACATCGCGAGCCGCGGGCACCGCCCGGCCCGTCGACCACGGGACCGGGCAATGCCGTACTTACAAGGATTTGGCCGCCAGCGCGACCGAACCGCTCAGCCCAACCTAAAGCCCAGCCCGACCGAACCGCTCAGCGTGTCCCGATCGCTGAGCGTGACCGGGCGGCCCAGCGCGACCAAACCTCCCAGCGCGACCCGACCGCCCAGCGCGACCAAACCACCCAGCGTGACCTTGCTCAGAAAGTGTGTTCCGCGGTGGGGAACTCGCCGCCGCGGACCTCGGCGGCGAATTGGCGCGTCGCCTCGCCCAGTGCGCCGGCCAAGTCGGCGTACTGCTTCACGAAGCGGGGCATGCGGCCGGTGCGCAGGCCGGCCATGTCCTGCCAGACCAGCACCTGGGCGTCGGTGTCGGGGCCGGCGCCGATGCCCACGGTGGGGATCGGCAGTTCCTTGGTGACGGTCTTGGCTACCTCGCCGGGGACCATCTCGAGGACCACCGCGAACGCGCCCGCCTCGGTCACCGCGTGGGCGTCGGCGAGGATCTCGGCGCCGTCGTTCTCGCGGCCCTGCACGCGGTATCCGCCCAGCGTGTGCTCGCTCTGCGGGGTGAAGCCGATGTGCGCCATGACCGGGATGCCGGCGCCGGTGAGCGCCTCGATCTGCGGGGCCACCCGGCGGCCGCCCTCGAGCTTGACCGCGTGCGCGCCGCCCTCCTTCATGAACCGGACGGCGGTGCGCAGGGCCTGGGTGGGGCCCTCCTCGTAGCTGCCGAACGGCAGATCGGCGACGACCAGCGCGGTCTTGGTGGCCCGCACCACCGCCCGGACCAGCGGAAGCAGCTCGTCGACGGTGATCGGCAGGGTGGTCTCGTGGCCGAACACGTTGTTGGCGGCGGAGTCACCGACCAGCAGGACCGGTACGCCGTTCTGGTCGAAGATCGACGCGGTGTACTGGTCGTAGGCGGTCAGCATCGGCCAGCGGTCGCCGCGGGACTTGGCGGCGATGAGATCACGGGTGCGCACGCGTCGCGTGGCCGGCCCGCCATACAGGGTGGGAATCTCCTGCATTGCCTTCTCCTTCCCTCGAGGCCGCTCGGCTGCGGTCCCCGGGTGTGGCCAATGGTCGCACCGGGAAAGGGCCGAAAGTCAGGGGTGTGTGGAGGTTTTCACACACGTCCGCCGCCCCACCCACCGCCCAAAACGCGCCTAAAGGCCACCTTCCCGAAACCTGTTCGTAATGGGCAGGCGGCGGTCCCGCCCGAACGCCTTGCCGGAGATCTTGGGCCCGGGGGCGGACTGGCGGCGCTTGTATTCGGCCAGGTCAACCAGCCTCAGCACGCGGTCTACCAGGGCCGGATCGTTGCCCGCCTCGATCAGCGCGTCCCGGCCCAGATCGTCATCCACATACCCTTTGATGATCGGATCAAGCACCGCGTAGTCGGGCAGCGAGTCGGAGTCCTTCTGGTCGGGCCGCAGCTCGGCGCTCGGCGCCTTGGTGATCGAGTTCTCCGGGATCGGCGGGTCGCCCTGGGTGTTCCGCCAGCGGGCCAGCTGCCACACCATCGTCTTGGGCACGTCCTTGAGCGGGTTGAAGCCGCCCACCGAGTCGCCGTACAGCGTGGAGTAACCCACCGCGAGCTCACTCTTGTTACCGGTGGTGAGCACGAGGTGGCCCTCCTGGTTCGACAGCGCCATCAGGATGACGCCGCGGACCCGGGCCTGGAGGTTCTCCACCGCGAGCCCGGAGAGGGCCATGTTGGCGAGGAAGCCGTCGACCATCGGCTGGATCGGTTCGGTCCGGTAGTCGATGCCGGTCCGTTTCGCGAGCTCGGCTGCGTCGTCGCGGGAGTGTGCAGAGGAGTAGCCACTGGGCATCGAGACGGCGAACACTCGGGAGGGGCCCAGCGCGTCCACCGCGATCGCCGCGACTACCGCCGAGTCGATGCCGCCCGATAGCCCGAAAATTACCGATCTGAATCCATTTTTGTTGACATAGTCACGCAGGCCGAGCACCAGCGCCGACCAGACCTCGGCTTCGTCGGCGATCCGATCGGCGACACCTCCGTCCCTTTTGTCCCGGCGACTCGGATGCGGCTCGGCGGCCAGCGAAACCCGTTCGATCTCCATGTCATGCGAGATCCACTGCTCCACGATCGGCAACGGCGCCGCGTCGGTTTTTTCCGCTTTGTTGGGCTGAGCATCGGCGGCCGGCAGCGGCAGGTCGTGGATCAGCAGTTCCTCGGTGAACTGCCCGGCCCGGGTGAGCAGCTCACCGTGCGCCGTCACGATCATCGAGTCGCCGTCGAAGACCAACTCGTCCTGGGCGCCGACGGCGTTGACGTAGGCCACGGTCGCCCCGGCCTCGGCGGCCCGCCGCATCACCAGCGGCAGCCGGACGTCGTCCTTGTTCAGCTCGTACGGCGAGGCGTTGATGTTGAGCACCAGCCCCGCCCCGGCCCGCCGGGCCGCCGTGAACGGCCCACCGGCCTGCCAGATGTCCTCGCATACGGTGAGGGCGACATCGACTCCGCCGAACCGCACCACGGTCAGTGAGTCGCCCGGCTCGAAGTACCGATCCTCGTCGAAGACTCCGTAGTTGGGCAGGTGGTGCTTGAAGTAGCGAGCCGCCACCTTGCCCCCGAAGAGCAGCGCCGACGCGTCCCGCCGCCCGCGCCCGGGGGTGGCCTCGGCGCTGGTGGCCGCCGGCCCGTCGGCATCCACATAACCGACCACGACCGCCAGATCACCCAGACCGTCGGCGGCGAGGTCGGCGGCGAGCTGATCGACGCCGGCCCGGGAAGCGGCCACGAACGAGTCCCGGAACACCAGATCCTCGATCGGATAACCGGTCAGCATCATCTCGGGAAAGGCAACGAGCTGCGCCCCCGCCTCAGCGGCCTCCCGCGACCAGCGGCGCACCGCAGCCGAGTTGCCGGCGATGTCGCCGACCGTCGAGTTCACCTGAGCCAGGGCGATCCGAAGCGTGGGCATGCCGCTTATTCTTCCCCAGAGAGCGACCCCGGCACCCCGCGGCAGCCCCCGCGCAGCGTAATCTCGGCGTAATGACGCCGGGGAAGACTGGCTTGTCAAGGCCCCACTACCAGGAGTGAACGTGGACCGACAGCAGGAGTTCGTGCTTCGCACTCTCGAGGAGCGCGATATCCGTTTTGTCCGGCTCTGGTTCACCGATGTGCTGGGCACCCTGAAGAGCGTCTCGGTGGCGCCGGCCGAGCTCGAGTCCGCCTTCGAGGAGGGCATGGGCATCGACGGCTCGGCGATCGAGGGCTTCGCCCGGGTCTACGAGTCGGACATGGTCGCCATGCCCGACCCCACCACGTTCCAGGTCTTCCCGTTCGAGGGCGGCGTCTCCGGCGAGAGCGCCCGGATGTTCTGCGACATCCTGCTGCCCGACGGCAGCGCCGCCTGGGCCGACCCGCGGCACGTGCTGCGCCGCGCGCTGGCCAAGGCGGCCGAGAAGGGCTTCACCTTCTACACCCACCCCGAGGTCGAGTTCTTCCTGATCCAGGACGGCCCGCTGGACGGCAGCCTGCCGGTCCCGGTCGACACCGGCGGCTACTTCGACCACACCACCCACTCGGTGGCCCGCGACTTCCGCCGGCAAGCCGTGCTCGCGCTGGAGCGGATCGGCATCTCGGTCGAGTTCAGTCACCACGAGGTCGCCCCCGGCCAGCAGGAGATCGACCTGCGCTACGCCGACGCGCTGAGCACCGCCGACAACATCATGACGTTCCGGCACGTGGTCAAGGAGGTGGCGCTCTCCCAGGGGGTGCGGGCCACCTTCATGCCGAAGCCCTACACCGACCAGCCCGGCAGCGGCATGCACACCCACCTGTCGCTGTTCGAGGGCGAGCGCAACGCGTTCTACGACAACGACGACCCGCAGAAACTGTCCAAGACGGCCCGCGCGTTCATCGCCGGCCTGCTGGTGCACGCGCGGGAATACACCGCGGTCACCAACCAGTGGGTCAACTCCTACAAGCGCCTCTTCCCGCTCCAGCTGCCCAACGCGATCACCGAGTCCCCCGCGTTCGTCAGCTGGGGCCACCTCAACCGCAGCGCCCTGGTCCGGGTCCCCGCGTTCGGCAAGCCCAACTCGGCCCGCGTCGAGGTCCGCTCGATCGACTCCGCGACCAACCCCTACCTGGCCTTCGCGGTCATGCTCGGGGCCGGCCTGAAGGGCATCGAGGAGGGCTACGAGCTGCCGCCCGGCGCCGAGGACGACGTCTGGTCGATGTCCCCGGCCGAGCGCAAGGCGATGGGCTACGAGGCGCTCCCGGAAAACCTCTCCGAGGCGATCGACGTGATGAGCAAGTCCGAGCTGGTCGCCGAGGTCCTCGGCGAGCACGTCTTCGACTTCTTCCTGCGTAACAAGCAGGCCGAATGGGAGCAATACCGGCGCGAGGTAACGCCATACGAGCGGCAGCGTTATCTGGGCGCTCTGTAAACGGGTCGAGTTGTTCTTGTACGGTCTCTCCTGACCTCTGTTAAGGAGAGACCGTGCTGCAAGATCTGCTCGAGGGTGCTGGCCGCAGCATCGTTTTCGGACTCGTAGGCATCGGCCTGATGGCCGTCGGATATGTCCTGATCGACCTGCTCACGCCCGGCAAACTCCGGGACCTGATCTGGACCGATCGCAACCCCAACGCTTCCCTGCTGCTGGCCGCCAACCAGCTGGGAATCGCCCTGATCGTCTTCACCGCGATCTTCACCAGCTACGACTCATTCGGCCGAGGCCTGGCCTCAACGGTAATCTTCGGCCTGGTCGGCATCGTGGTAATGGGCCTGGCGTTCCTGGTGCTCGATTGGATGACCCCCGGAAAACTGGGCGAAGTCATCTGCACCCCCGACCGCCACGGCGGCGCCATGGTGTCAGCCGCGTCCCATTTCGGCGCCGCGCTGATCATCTGCGCCTGCATTTCCTAAAATCATATAAATACGGCGATGCCCGGTCCCGTGGTCCACGGGCCGGGCAGTGCCCACTCACCCTCCGTGCCGCCCCATCCGGGCCGTCCCGGCGGCCCACCCAACCTGCCCCAGCCCGCCGGCCGGGCAGTGCCGGCAGACGGTGCGCGGCACCGCGCTCAGCGTCGGCGGCGCGGTGAGCGGGGGTGACCTCAGCCGGCGTGCTCGAACTCGACCTTGCGGGTTGCGGGGTCGGCGATCGTGAGGCGCACCTGGATGCGCTCGCCCAGCGGCAGGTCGCCCAGGCAGCGGGCCCGCACCGCCGGATCGTCGAGGGCCACCGTGCCGCCCGCCGGCCGGTTGCGTCCCGGACCGTCGCAGTCGACCACGCCTGCCTCGAAGGTCTCGCCGACCCGCCCGTGCAGCAGCACCGCCTCGGCCAGGTCGATGGCCCCGCGGTTCGCCGCCCCCGCCAGCCGGTCGGTGTCCGCCATCGCCTTGGGCAGTTTCGGCAGTGCCTCCCGAGCCCACTCCGGCACCGCCGTGCCGGCCGTGAGCGCCAGGCACACCTCGGTGGCGAAACGGTCGGCCAGTCGCCGCAGCGGCGCCGTGACGTGCGCGTACGGCGCTCCCACCCCGCCGTGCCCGGTCTCGGCCGGCGCCGCTCCGTCGAACGGCGTGTAGGCCGCACCCCGTAACAGCTCGGCGGCCTGGTCGAGGAAGGCCGCCCCGCGCGGCGAACCCGGGTCCACGGCCGCGACCACGGCCCCCACCGAGGCGCCGCCCGGCCAGGCCACTCCGAGCGACCCGGCCGCGGCCCGTAGCTTGTCCACCGCCTCCGGCTTGGGCGACGGCATGGTGCGCAGCAGCCCGACACCGCCCCGCAGCATCAGCTCGGCCGCGGCCATCCCGGTGAGCAGCGAGATCTGCGCGTTGTGCTCCTCGACCGGAAGTGGCGCCCGCAGCACCAGTCGCCAACCGGCACCGTCCCGCTCGACCTCCTGCTCCGGCAGCGGAAGGTTGACCGCGCCGCGGGCCGCGGCCCGCGCCGCCAGCAGCGCCCCGAGTTCCGGCAGCAGCGCGAGCGACTCCGGCGCGTTCCCGGCGTCGACCTGCTGCTGCACCCCCACGTAGTCCAGCTTGGCCCGGCTGCGAACCCGCGCCCGCTCCAACTCGACGGCCACGATCGCGCCGTCCGAGTCGAGGTCGATCGTCCAGAGGACGGCGGGCCGCTCCACGTCCGGCAGCAGACTGGCCGCCCCTTCGCTGAGCACCGCGGGATGCAGGGGAATCCGCCCGTCCGGCAGATAGACGGTCTGCCCCCGAACCCAGGTCTCCGCGGCCAGCACACCGTCGGCCCGGACGAACGCGGCGACATCGGCAATGGCATACCGAACCCGGTAGCCACCACCACCGCGCCGCTCGAGGCACATGGCCTGGTCAAGGTCCCGCGAGGAGGCCGGATCCACCGTCACGAACGGCACGTCGGTCCGATCGACCGCCGCCACCCGGACCTCCCGAGCCGCGGCGTCCGCCTCGGCAACCACCTCCGCCGAGAAATCCCCCGGCAGTCGCAGCTCCCGCCGCAAAACCGAGAAGTCAATCTGCGGAGCCCAAACCCGTTTGATCGGCACGCCCCATTCCTACCAGCTCCCACCCCGACCGCCCGCCATCCACACAGCCGGGCCGATCAACGGGTGACTCAAACGCCGATGGCCACGCCGGTCGGCGTGGCCATCGGAGAGGAGCTGCGGGTCAGGCTCGCTTTGCTGCCACCTTGCGGGACGCGGTCTTGCGGGCTGCGGCCGGAGTGTTCCCGGCTGCGGCCGTGCGGGCCGCGGCCGCCGTGGTGGCCTTCGCGACCTTGGCGGCGTTGGTGGCCGAGTTCTTGGGCGTTGCCGCCGCCCGGCCGGCGTTGGTCGCCTTGGCGCGGGCGGTCGTCTTGGCCGCCCGGGTTGCCGTGTTGGCCGCCTTGGCCGCCATCGAACCGGCCGCCGCGGCCTTCGCCGACGCCGACTTGACCGCCGACGCCCTGGTGCCGGCCGTCTTCGCGGCCGGAGCCTTCTTGGCCACCGCCTTCTTCGCGGCCGCCGCCTTGGTGGCCGCCGTCGTCGTCGCCGCGGCCTTCGTCGCCGCCGACTTGGTCGCCGCGGCCTTGGCTGCGGTCTTGGCCGCCTTCGCCGCGGTGGTCGCGGCCTTGGTCGCGGTCTTGGCCGCGGTGGCCTTGGTGGTCCGCGACGCGGCCGTCCGGGCCGCCTTCGGCGTGGCGACCTTCGTGGCCGCCTCGGTGGCGGCCCGGTTGGCGGCCGACTTCGCGGCGCTGCGGTTGGCGGCCGCCATCTTCGAGGCGGACGAGTTCGCCGACTTGGCCGCGCCCCGGTTGGCCGCGGCCAGCTTGGAGGCGGACGAGTTCGCCGACTTCGCGGCGGCCCGGTTCGCGGACGCCATCTTGGACGAGTTCGTACCGGAGGCCGCGCGAGCCGCCGCCCGGTTGGCCGACGCCGTCTTGGACGAGTTCGAACCGGCCGCCGCGCGAGCCGCCGCCCGGTTCGCGGACGCCGTCTTCGAGGATGCCGCGCCGGCCGAGCGGGCCGCGCCGCGGTTCGCCGAAGCCGTCGCGGACCGGCCGCCGGCCGCCTTCGCGGCGCCCCGGTTGGCCGTCGCCGTCTTGGCCTCGGCCCGGTTCGCCGCCGAGCGGGCCGCGGTCGCCGAGGTGGCCGCGCCGGCGCTCGCCTTCGCGGCCCGGCCGGCCGTCTTCGCCGCCGCGGACCGGGCGGTGGCGGCCGTCGCCGGAGCTTTCTTGGCAGCCGACTTCGTGGCCGGCGCCTTCTTCGCAACGGCCTTGGTGGCCGGCGCCTTCTTGGCCGCCGTCTTCGCCGCCGCCGCCCGTGTCGCCGTCGACTTCGTCGCCGCGCTCTTCACCGCCGCCGTCCTGGCCGCGCTCTTCGCTGCGGTGGCTTTCGTCGCGCTCTTCGCTGCC
>NZ_BOQN01000144.1 GCF_018332695.1 Paractinoplanes toevensis | reverse complement strand
CTCGACGGCCAGCTCGCTGCCCTGCGGCAGGGTCACGTCGCCGGCGGTGATCTGCGAACCCGCCTCGAGGCCCTCGATCGAGACGTCGAAACCGTTCGGCAGGTGCATGGCCTCGGCCACGATGGCGAGCGTGGTCGACTCGCTGACCACCAGGGTGTTGCGGGCGGCCTCGCCGACCAGCGTCACCGGGACGTCGACCTGGACCTTCTCGCCACGCTTGACGATGATCAGGTCGACGTGCTCGTAGGTGTCCTTGATCGGATCACGCTGGATGGCCTTGGGGAGCGCGAGCGTGGTGCCCGACGCGCCATTGATGTCGATCGTGAAGACCTGGTTGAGTCCGCCGTGCCGGATGGCGGCCGCGAACTCCCGGGCGGGCAGGGCGATGTGCTGAGGCGCCTCGCCGTGACCGTAAAGCACGGCGGGCACCAAACCGGCCCGGCGCGTGCGGCGGGCACCACCCTTGCCGAACTCGGTGCGGGGCTCTGCGCTGATCTTTACCTCGGACACGGGGAAACTCCTGAAACTCTTCGATCGGGCTGCGTCGTAAGTCGGCGGGCGTTACGTCCGGCAGTGCGGCGTGCGGCGCTGCCGGGCAAGGGGGCGCGCTGGGCACAGGCCCGGAGCACCGCGTCGATCACGGTGCCTCCGAGCGGCTGCGAACCTCAGCAGACCGCGGGGCACCCTCGCCGTGGCAACCGCCCTAGCTTACCTGCCGTCCACGCGCACGCCGAAATCGGGGCACGCAGTGAGAGCGAGGAGTGAGCCGGTTTTG
>NZ_BOQN01000143.1 GCF_018332695.1 Paractinoplanes toevensis | reverse complement strand
CCGTTCGCGTTACGGACCCCCGAGAGCGGCGACCACCATGCGGGAGGTCGATGGCCGTCGCCCGGGACTGTTCGGGGGGCGTAGCCGTTGGTGGGCCGGTGGCATCGCCGCTGGGATAGGGCGATGGCGTGGATGGCGGCGTTGGGAGTGCGGTCGCCATCGTGAGTGAGGCGGTGCTGGATGGTTCGGCCTGAGCCGGCGGTTTGGCAGCCGGGCGGGCGCCGGGGTCGGGCCCGCCCGGCTGCGGCGCGCGGAGGGTGGGTTTCGCTCAGCGGGACTGAGTGTCACGGGACTCGTCCCGCTGCGTACGGGAAAAGGAGCGTGCGGGACAGGCCTGGCGCGACCTACGCCGGGCGGTTTCCGGTCGGGATGGTGATGGGTGTGTAGCTCGGCGACGTGCCGTTGTTCAGGAACAGCATGGCCAGGCCGCGGACGAACTGGTCGAACATCGAGAACGTGGTCGGCATGATCGGGGACAGTCCCTCGCGGAAGGCCACGTAGGTCGGCCAGCCCAGCTCGATCACGCTGCGCGACACCAGGTCGCGTGGCAGTTTCAGCCAGTCACCGACCTTGTCGCTGAGCAGGTAGCGGGCGAACTCGCGCTGGAAGCCCTGGGTGACTCCCAGGTCGACCTGCTTGACCAGTCCGAGCAGGACGTCGGCCAGGTTGATGCCCTCCGGGGTGGGCGCCATGATCGGTGTCAGCACGTAGGCCGACTGCTGTTTCGCGGCCGCCCAGCTGGCCGGGATGAAGTCGTCGCGCACGCCCAGCAGGTGCAGCGCGACCTGCCACATGTGCAGGAACGCGTCCTCCTCGGCGGCCGAGATCCGGATGCCCCAGGACTTCAGCTTGCCGTACACGAAGGTGCCGAGGCTGTGGAAGGTGACCAGGATGTCGCCGTTGCTGATCGGGATGAAGTCCTGGTCGTTGGTTACCGCCCGCCACTGCGGGGACTGTGGCAGCAGGTGGCGGACGGCGGCGTGGGTCAGGCGCGTCTTGTTCGAGGTGACCACGAAATGCCCGGTGGGCTGGAAGGCGTCGAGGGCGCTGAGGTCGTACCCGTACGTGAAGGTCTTGGCCGCCCTGGACTGCATCTCGGCGCCGCCGGCCGACCAGTAGACGTTGCGCGCCTCGCGCGGGATCACCGTGCTCATGATGCCACTGCCCAGGCCGTAGAGCAGGAAGAGGTACATGCTCATCCGCTTGTTGAACTGGGCGGCACGGGCCAGCTTGGCCTGGTCGGCCCACGACGGCAGGGTGTTGACCTGCTGGAGGTAGGCGGTGAGGTTGGCGGGCAGCCCGGCGGGCAGCGGGTCGCCGTTGTTGACCCAGGAGTCGAACGCTGTGTTGACGGCCGGGATCTGCCCGTTCTCGAGCAGTGCGGCGACGAGCGGGTCGGTGGCGTCGTCCCAGACTTTCCACGGGTCGGTGATGGTGTCGGTGCCGGCGATCGAGTTGGCGGACGACCAGGCCCATGCCTTGGTGGGGTCCGTCACGGTCGCCAGGCCCAGCGCGGCGCCGAGCGTCAGGACGCGCCGTCGGTTGAGATTTTGCATTCGCTTACCTACTTCCTGGTGGGCCGGAAGTCGAGTTCAGCTATGTGATTTTCCATTAACATAGCTGTGTCGGTATCGACGAGCAAGAGTCCCTGTCTTGATCATCAGCAACAGCTGTGCAGTCCATAAGAAACACCTGGGAAACGACTGATCCTTAGCGTCCCCGCCGTGTTCAACCTTTCAGTGCGGGCCACAGTGCTCTCGGTGATCGCCGCAGTCGCGGTCCCGATGGCGCTGGCAACCCCCTCGGCAGCGGCTGCCGCCACCGCAACAACGTCGACATCGTCGTCGGCTCTGCCTGACCCCACGGCCCGCGGACAATACGGGTACAAGGTCATCGAAGAAGCCAAATTCGGGCTGGCGACCATCCAGGAGCCCAACTCCGACGGCGCCGCACCGACCGCCGGCACGGCACAGGCGGCCGAGACTGTCGAAATTCGCGGTCAGCTCTACACGCCCGACTACAGCAAGCGGAAGACCCCGTCACCGGTGATCATCCTGGTGCACGGCAACCACGGCTCGTGCGACTCCGGCCAGGACTCCACGACCGCGACCTGCGCTCAGTTCAAGCACAACGAGAACGGCTACGCCTACCTCGCCGAGAACCTCGCGACCTGGGGATACACCACTTTCTCCATCTCGCAGGACCAGCTGATGATGCGGCAGGACAACAACAAGGGCAAAGGCATGCACAGCCGGCGTACGCTCATCGCCGCCACCCTTGACGCCATCACCGCGGCCAACAGGTCCAAGGGCCTGCCGCTCGACGCGCACACCACCATCGGCACCACGCTCTCCGGTCACCTCGACATGACCCGGATCGGCCTGATGGGACACTCGCGCGGCGGTGACGCGGTCACCAGCTTCCTGGACTACAACAAGATCCGCACCGACGGCCCGCGCTACCCGATCAGCGGCGTCATCTCGCTCGCGCCGGTCGACTACGAGCGCAAGGCGCCGACCGACCTTCCGTACCTGACGATCCTGCCGATGTGTGACGGCGACGTCTCCAACCTGCAGGGTGCGCGGTTCTTCGAGCGCGGCCAGTACACCGACCCGGACAACCCGTTCCCGCGGATCCAGGTCGAGCACCTCGGCGCGATCCACAACTGGTACAACACCGTGTGGTACGCCGACGGCGGCGCGGACGGCCAGGCCAACAACGACGCGGCCTGCGGCAACTCGGCGCCGTTCGCGACCACCAACATCCACCCGAACAACCTGCGGCTCAGCGGGGCGGCCAGCTACACCGACCCGGCGCGGAACTACGCGATCGACAACTCCGACCCGCTGAACCCGGCCGTCAACACCAAGATCTCGGGTGACGCGGCGCGGATGGGCGACCAGGAGAAGCTCGGCCTGGCCACGATGGCCGCGTTCGTGCGCCGCTACATCGGTGGTGAGGGCGCGTTCGAGGCCTACATGACCGGTGAGCTGTCGAACACCGCGACCGGCCTGCAGGTGCCCGCGTCGGCCTGCCCGACCAGCGAGTCCGGCACCCGCATCCCGTGCAACGAGCGGGTCAACACCACGTACTTCGCCGGCTCCCCGGAGCGGGTCGACGTGATCCGGCCGGAAATTCAGAACCCGCTGACGCGGAACGCGCTCGGCGGGGCGCTGAGCGGCAGTGGCTTTGCCGACCCGTACGCCCAAGCGGCCGGAGTGTCACCGAAGCCGGCGGCGACCGCTCAGGGTTTTGACTGGTGCAACCCGGAACCCGGGGAATTCGCGCCGGCCCAGCTCGGCAAGACCGGCCTGCCCACGGCGGCCAAGCAGTGCCCGCTGCCCGCGGCCACCGCGCTCGGCGGCCAGAACGCGGTCCGGGAGAACAGCCCGATCAACCAGTCCTACGGCCGTCAGCTCACGCTGGCCTGGGACGCCGCCTCGACGGCGAAGCTCACCGCCCGGATCCCGGCCGCGTCGGAGGACGTCAGCGGGCTGGAGGCGCTGTCGCTGAGCGCCGCGGTCAACTTCTTCGACACCCGCAACCCGGGGGCCGACAACCGTGGCGACAACACCAAGACCGGGACCACCGAGGCCCCGATCTGGGCGAACGAGAAGCCGACCTCCTACGACCCGGCGTCGACGACGCAGAACTTCGTGATCGCGCTGACCGACGCGTCCGGTCACGAGGCCACCGTGGACGCCGGCGACCCGCGCTGGGGCAACGCCCTGCACATGTCGACCGGCACCAACACGCCGAACACGCACATCGTGCTGGACCAGATCCGGGTGCCGCTGAGCGAGTTCACCAAGCAGGGCCTGAACACCGCCGCGCTTTCGAAGGTCGAGTTCCGCTTCGGTGAGGGCGACCGGCCGAAGTCCGGCTCGATCCAGCTGGCCGACGTGCGCTTCCAGGAGGCCAGGTCGGGCAAGCAGATCATGTCGGACGGCGCGACCAAGGCGAACGGCGCCGGCTACGGGCGGTACGCCTCCGGCGGGCCGGCCCCGGCCTCGTTCCTGCCCACGTCGAACACCGTCCAGCTCGCCGACACCGGCAACGTCTGGACCGTCGACGACGACCTGAAGCAGTGCCCGAACGCCCAGTTCAGCAAGATCCAGCAGGCCGTCGACTACGCGTCCCCGTGGGACACGATCGTCGTCTGCGCCGGCACCTACCAGGAGTCGTCGACCCCGGTCAACGCCACGTCCAACCCGGTCCAGGCCGGTGCGAAGAACGGCCTGACCATCAACAAGCCCCTGAAGATCAAGGGTGTCGGCGCCGGCCAGGTGACCATCGAACCCGATCAGTCGCTGGCCACCCTGGCCGGTGACGCGCCGTACCTGCGGGACGGCGGCGGCAACGTGATCACCGTGTCCCGGCAGTCGCTCGGCTCCACCGACACCAGTGAGATGTTCGTCGACATCTCCGGCGTCACGGTCACCTCGGGCAACGTCTGGGCCGAGGCCGGCATCGCCTACTTCGGCGCGGCCGGACGGGTCGCCAAGTCCGTCGTCGGACCGCTGAAGGTCGCCACCACCGACGAGGAGAAGGCCGCGCACCCGCACGGCTGGGGCATCGTCAAGACCGGCCTCATCCAGGGCGCCTCGGCTTCCACCGTGCAGAGCGAGCTCACCGTCGCCGGCAGCGTCGTCTCCGGCTACCAGTCCGGCGGCATCCTGTTCGACGGGGCCCGCGGCAAGGACGGCGCCGCCGACAACACGGTGCGGACCGGAATCATCTACCACGGTTACGTGACCGACACCGTGGTGCAGGGCCCGTCCGTAGGTATCAAGTACACGAGCGGTTTCGACGGCTCCGTGGACGACAGCCGGATCACCGGGAACGCGACCGGCATCCTGCTGGCCGACTCCGGCACGGTGACCGCGTCCGGCGACATCATCACCGGCAACAAGTACGCGGCCTACAACGCCGGCGCGGACGGCACGACCGTTCGGGAGGGCGCACCCTTCACCGTCGCGCGCAGCTACTTCGGCACGCTGAAGCCGCCGGTCTCCGGGGCCGACAGCACCGGCGCGGCCAGCGTCGTGGTGTCCAAGCCGTCCCTGGTGCCGCTGTTCACGGTGCCCACCGGGGTGGGCCGGGTCGCCGACAAGGACCCGGCCGCCGAGGTGGCCGAGCCCGGCAACGGGGCGAAGCTCACGGCCGGAACGGCGGTCTCCCCGCTGATCCGGGGCACCGACGACTTCGCCATCGCCTCGGCCACGCTGCTGGTCAACGGGGCCAAGGTCGGCACTTCGACGGTGGCGCCGTACGGCTTCAGCTGGACCCCCACCGTTGCTCTCGGCGGGAAGAAGGTCACGTTCCAGGCGCTCGTCGTCGACTCGGCCGGGAACAGGACCTGGTCGAAGCCGGTGACCGCAACGGTGGCCCCGGTGCCCACGGTGACGGTCACGAAGGTCGCCACGGACGCCAGGTCCGGCACGGCCGCGGTCACCGTCGCGGTGAACATGGCCGGCACGATCACCCTGTCCGGCGACCAGGTGGCCACGGCGACGAAGAAGGTGGGCGGCGCGAGCTCGCACACGCTGACCGTGACGGTCGCCCCCGCCTACCAGGAGATCCTGCAGAAGACCGGGAAGCTGGACGTGAACCTGACGGTCGCGTTCGAGGGCGCGACCCAGTCGCTGAAGGTGACCCTCATCAAGAAGTAATTCGGTAAACGGCCGCGCCGAGAGGTTTCCTCTCGACGCGGCCGTCTTAGGCTCCCCTTACATTGACGCTGGTCAGGGCATGAACGTCGCGCTTTCCCCACGCCTCGTTCGCCGCTGGTTAACCGGCGGTTCACTCCGGAATCGAAGGCTTCCCGGGAACGTGTTTCCCGTTGTCGGCGCATCCTGGAGAGTGTCCAATAATGACCATTTCACGTCGGCAGATCCTCAGTGGAGGGGCCGCGGCCGGGGTCGGCCTGACCGTCGCCGGAGCGCTGCCCACGCTCGCCGAGCCCGCGGCCGCGCACAGCTCGGCGGGGCACGGCGGCCGGCCGTTCCCGCCCCTGCAGGATGACCCGAACGGCATTCTGGCCCTGCCCGCCGGTTTCTCTTACAAGATCGTGACCCGGGAAGGCGTAAGCGATCTTTCTTCGGGTCAGGGCAAGACGCCCGCCTATCACGACGGAACCGGTGTGGTCGAGGCCGGGCGCAACCGCCTGACGGTCATCCAGAACCACGAAATGACGCCGCACATGTCCACGTACGGTGTTCCGCACATCGCCGGAACCGTCTACGACCCGGGCGCGCCGAATGCCGGTGGCTGCACGGTGATCCACACCGACGGCAACGGCAAGCTGGTCTCCGAGTGGGTCGGCATCTCCGGCACCGTGCGCAACTGCGCCGGCGGCGTCACCCCGTGGGGCACCTGGTACACCTGCGAGGAGACCTTCATCAACGCGGGCACGGCCTGGACGGCCGGCACCAACACCGGCACCTACGCCAAGGACCACGGGTACGTGTTCGAGGTGCTGCCGGGCGACTCGAAGCACCAGCTGCCCAAGCCGATCAAGGCGTTCGGGCGGTACGAGCACGAGGCGCTCGCCGTGGAGCCGAGTCGGCAGCGCGTCTACCTCTCCGAGGACGCCAGCGGCCCGACCGGCCTGTTCTACCGGTGGACCGCCCCGCACGGCGTACGCCTGCGTGAAGGTGCCGCCAACTGGCTGGGCGACACCGCCGGCAGGCTGGAGGCGATGCAGATCCGCCTCGACGACGGCAGTGTCCTGCCGGACGTGGCCTACCTGACGTCGGCGCAGATCGGGCGCCCGTTCAAGGTCACCTGGATCGAGGTGCCGGAGCGGGACGCGAAGACCACGCCGACCCGCAAGCAGTTCGCCGACGGCACGGTCACCCGCGGCAAGAAGTTCGAGGGTGTCTGGAGCACCGGCAAGGGCTGCTACATCGTCAACAGTTTCGCCTTCGCCGACGCCGACCTGCCGGCCGACGCCACCCGGCACGACGGCATGGTCTGGTTCTACGACTACGCCGACCAGACGATCACGCTGACCACGTACTTCCCGCACAACCCGGCCGCCGAGGGCGAGGGCGCCTTCCCGAAGTACGCCGACCTGACCTTCGACGGTCCGGACAACGTCACGGTTACCCCGTGGGGCACGCTCGTGCTGGCCGAGGACGGCGTCAAGGCCTCGCACGTGCTGAGTTCGGTGCCGGGTGGACCGACCTACGCGATCGCCCGCAACATGATCAGCAACGGCACCTCCAACGGCGCGCCGACCTATTCCGAGTTCACCGGCCCGACGTTCTCCCCGGACGGCCGCGTCCTGTTCGTCAACATCCAGGTCCCCGGCATCACGCTGGCGATCACCGGCCCCTGGGAGAAGTACCTCGGCTGACCCCTACCCCTCCGGGTAGTCCACGAAGGCGAACCGGTCTGAATCCGGGGACCAGCTGTTCACGTTGATCGTGCCCTGGCCGCCGGGCAGCCGCACGACCGTGCGCGGGGACTGCCAGCCGTCCGGTTCGACGAGGCGCAGTTCCACGCTCAGGTCGGCCGGGTGTCCGGTGGTCCCCGGCGGGTAGCTCAGGTAGACCGCGCGGCTGCCGTCCGGGGCGAAGTGCGGGAACCAGTTGACCCGCTCGTCGAAGGTGAGCTGCTGAACGCCGGTTCCGTCCGGGCGGATCCGGGCGATCTGGGCGTTCGGGCCGAACCGTTCGGTGTTGAAGTAGATCCACTCGCCGTCCGGCGTGTATTCCGGGCCGTCGTCGGTGCCTCCCGGCGCCGTCAGCCGGGTGTCCCGCTCGCCGTCGACCCCGATCGTCCAGAGGCTGGCCGTGGCCCAGTCCGGCCGGTCGATGCCGACGTAGGCGAGGATTTCGCCGTCCGGGCTCACCCCGTGCAGGAAGTGCATCCGGCCGGCCGAGGTCACCCGGCGCACCGCGCCGCCCCGCAGCGAGGCCTCGTAAATGTGCCCGTCGTTGGCCGAGACATAGATGGTCTCGCCGTCCGGCGCCGGCACGTGGTCGTTGTTCAGCTCCGGGACGCCGTCCAGCCGGATCTGCCGCGGCGGCTCCGAGCCGTCGGCCGGCAGGCTCCAGAGCAGCCCGTCGCCGTTGAGGATCAGGCGGCCGTCGGCGGTCCAGTTGGGCGCCTCGAAATGCACGGCCGAGCTGGTGTGCACCAGGGTGGTGGCGGCGGTGGTCACGTCGTACACCTGAATCCTGCAGATCTTCACCCGCCGAAACCTACCCGCCGCATTAGCCTGGTGCGGCGTTCAGGAACGGCCACGGAAGGAAACTCACTTTGCTGACTGACCTCGCGCCCGAGCAACTCGCGACCTATCGCAGCGCGCAGATCGACCCCGCCGACTTCGACGACTTCTGGGCCGGCACGCTGGCCGAGGCCGCGAAGCACGACGTCGACGTACGGATGACCGAGGTGCCGACCGGTCTGCGCACCATCACGACGTACGACGTCACGTACCGCGGTTACGACGGTCAGGACGTACGAGCGTGGCTGCGCCTGCCGACCGGCGTCACCGGCCCGCTGCCGGCCGTCGTGCAGTACGTCGGGTACGGCGGCGGGCGCGGGCACGCCCTGGAGAACCTCTTCTGGGCCTCGGCCGGCTTCGCCCATCTGCAGATGGACACCCGTGGCCAGGGCTCGGGCTGGAGTCTCGGCGTCACCCCGGACGACGCACCGTCCCCGCCGCAGGTGCCGGGCGTGCTCACCCGGGGCATCCTCGACCCGGCGACCTACTACTACCGCCGGATGTTCACCGACGCGGTCCGGGCCGTCGACGCCGCCCGCGGCCTGGAGGTGGTCGACCCCGACCGGATCGCGGTGGTCGGCGGCAGCCAGGGTGGCGGCACCGCGCTCGCCGTCGCCGGCCTGCGCTCCGACCTGGCCGGGGTCGCGGCGTACGTGCCGTTCCTGTGCGATTTCCCGCGCGCCGTCCGGGCCACCGACTCCTACCCGTACCGGGAGATCATCGACTACCTCAAGGTGCACCGCGGCGAGGACGAGCAGGTGCACCGCACCCTCGCCTACTTCGACGGCGTCAACTTCGCGCGGCGCGCGACCGCTCCGGCCCTGTTCTCCGCCGCCCTGCGCGACGCCGTCTGCCCACCGTCCACTGTCTACGGTGCCTACCACGTCTACGGCGGCCCCCGGGAGATCCGGGTCTGGGAGTACAACGGCCACGAGGGCGGCGGCATCCTCGACGAGGAGGCCGCACTCCACTTCCTGCGTACCCACCTGGGCGGAGCCGCTTAGAGGTCTTTTCGGGCCGGGGCCCCGCCAATATCCAGAGGACGAAACCCCAGCCCCAGCCTCGGTGCGCTTTCGATCAAACCTTTTCCGTACGGGCCGGCTCAGTCCCGTGGCACGCGGTCCCGGCCGGTGCATCTCACCCTCCGCGCGCCCGCTGCGGGCGGGCCCGGCCCGCCCCTGGCTGCGCCGTGTGGTTGCGCGAGAGTCGCGGCACGTGCCGGTGTTGCAGGCTGGTCGCGGTGTGGCGGCGGTCGGGGGTGGTTGCGGTTGTTGACGGTGTTGCCCGTACCGGAAAAGGGTTTGGATCTCGCGACCCTGACCGCAAAGGCGCCTAGAAGCGGTCGAACTTTGCTTCCAGGTCGGCGGGCGGGGCGCCGGCCGCGCTCAGCGCGGGCGCCGCGTTCTCGTTGTAGCCGGCACCGTCCCGGCCGGATCGGTACGTGTTGTTGGACCAGGCCGCGGCGGCCCGCGCGCCGGCGTGCTCCGCCATGCGCGGGCTCGACGATCGGCCGGCGGCGCCGGTGTGGAAGAAGTCCATCAGGGCGGTTAGTTGCGCGGTCTGCGCCGACATCTGCTCGGCGGTGGCGGCCAGCTCCTCGCTGGAGGAGGCGGTCTGCTCGGTGACCTTGCCGATCTGGGTCATCGCGATGTTGATCTGCCGAACCCCGGTGGACTGCTCCCCGCTCGCCGCGGCGATCTCCTGCACCAGGTCGGAGGTACGGATGATGCTCGGGATGATGGTGGAGAGCAGGTCGCCGGCGCGTTCCGCGGTCTGCACGCTGCCGGCTGCCAGCTCGCTGATCTCCTGAGCCGCGATCTGGCTGCGTTCGGCGAGCTTGCCGACCTCGCTGGCCACCACCGCGAAGCCCTTGCCGTGCTCGCCGGCCCGGGCCGCCTCGATGGTGGCGTTGAGCGCCAGCATGTTGGTCTGGAACGCGATGTCGTCGATGATCCCGATCTTGCTGGTGATCTCCTTCATCGCCGCTACGGTGCGCTGCACGGCGTCGCCGCCCTCCTGGGCCTCGGCCGCCGTGGTGGTGGCGATGCCCTCGGTGGCGGTGGCGTTCTCGCTGTTCTGGCTGATGCCCGCGGTCATCTGCTCGATGCTCGCGGTGGTCTCCTCCACGCTGGCCGCCTGTTCGGTGGCGGCCTGCGACAGGCTCTGCGACGCGCCGCTGATCTGCAGGGAGGCGCTGTTGAGCTGGGCCGCGGACTCCACCACCGTGCTGACCGTCTCGCCGAGCCGGCCGAGCGCACTGTTGAGGGCGGTGCCCATCCGGCCGACCTCGTCCCGGCCGGCCACCGCGACCCGCTGGTCGAGGCGACCCTGCGCCAGCCCGGTGAGCACGTTGACCGTCTCGTTGAGCGGCCGGGCGACGGCGCGGGTGATGAGCTGGACCACGGTGAACGTGACGACGAGCGCCACCAGGATCAGGATGATCAGCATCAGCCGCGCGGTGGTGTAGGCGCTCGCGGAGTCGTCCAGCGATTTCTTGGCCGCGTCGTCGTTACGGGTGATGAGGTTGTCCACCGAAGTGGCGATGGTTTCGGACACCGGAGTGACGTCGCTGGCGACGACCTTGTTGAACTGGGCCAGATTGTTCGCCACCGCGAGTGGCTTGAGCTTGTCGGTGACCAGTTTCTTGTACGTGGTCCAGCCGGTCAGGAACGCCTTCTCGTCGGTGTCGGTGCTGGAACTGCTGGAGAAACTGGCCCACACCTGGTCGAGCGTCGAGATCGACGTATCGAGATTGGTGACCGCGGTGTCGGTCTCCGCCCCGGCACTCGCCATCGCGACGCTGCGCAGCTTCAGCCGCACGTCGAGGTAGTCCGAGGAGACCTCGCCGAGAAGGCGTACGTCGTGCAGGTTGTTGCTGTAGAGGTTCGACAGCCGGTCCTGGGTGCGGCCGAGCTGGACGATTCCCACCAGCCCGATCGCGATCAGCAGCACGCCGACCACACCGGCGAGGCCGCGCAGTTTCCAGGCGATCGGCATGTCCCGGAACCCGGATCGGCCGCGGTGCTGGCGTGTTTCCGACGACTCTGCCATGGAACGAATCCCCCATCCGGCCCGGCCGGGCCCCCGCCACGACGGGCTCAGCTTATCGACGCGCGCTTCCCGGAGTGCCGGAATGAATTGAATGTCTGACCGGAACCAGACACCCGGCCGTATTCGGGGCCGAGTCCCGGAATCGGCGCGGGTGCCCCGGAAAAATCTGATCGAATGCGAGGAGGTGCGGGGTGAAGGGGGCCAACTGTGAACACGGTTACCGAGGCCGGGCGGTACCTGACGTTCACGCTCAACGGCGAGGCATACGCGCTCGACATCTTCCACGTGACGGAGATTCTCGAGTACCGATCCTTGACCGTGGTGCCGATGATGCCGGACTTCATCCGGGGCGTGATCAATCTGCGCGGCCGGGCGGTTCCGGTCATCGATCTCGCCATCCGGTTCGCCCGGGGCAACACCGCCATCGGTCGTCGCACCAGCATCATCATCGTGCACATCCAGGACCCGTCGCTGGCCGAGATCGCCGAGGTGGACTCGGACGACAAGGGCATCGCCGACGGCCAGGACATCGGCGTCCTGGTGGACACGGTCACCAAGGTGGTCACGCTGTCGCCCGACGACATCGAACCGGCACCGGCGTTCGGGGCCGGGATCCGCGCGGACTACATCAGCGGGATGGCCCGCCGCGACGACGACTTCCTCATCCTGCTCGACATCAGCCACGTGCTGTCGATCAGCGACATGGTCCGGCTCAGCGATCTCGCCCAGGAACCGGCGATCGACCGCGCGCCGATCGAGGGCGGTGGCGTACCGGCCGGGCCGGGAGCGCCGTGACCGCCCCGAATTCTCACCTGCGGACGATCAGCGGCGATGACTTTCGATACATCACCGGCGTGCTGCACGAGCACACCGGCATCTGGCTCGCGCCGGGCAAGGAGGCCCTGGTCGCCGGCCGGCTGGATAAGCGGATCCGGGCGCTGGGCCTGACCGGCTACTCCGACTACGTACGCCTGTTGCGCGACCGCCACGACGAGGCGGAACTGCATCACTTGATCAACCTGCTCACCACGAACGAGACGTACTTCTTCCGGGAGGCGCAGCACTTCGAGTTCCTGCGCCGGGAGGTGCTGCCGAGACGCCGGACCGGGCGGGTGTTCCGGATGTGGAGTGCGGCCAGCTCGACCGGCGAGGAGGCGTACACGGCGGCGATGGTGCTGGCCGACACGCTGCCGGCCGGCTCCTGGGAGATCGTCGGCACGGACATCTCCACCCGGGTGGTGGAGAGCGCCCGGGCGGCGCTGTACCCGATCGAGGCGGCCGAGCGGATCCCCCGGCAGCTGCTGCGGCAGTACTGCCTGAAGGGCCGCGAGGAGTACAAGGGCCTGATGACGATCACCCCGGAGCTGCGGTCGCACGTGCAGTTCCACCGCCGCAACCTGATCGAGGACTTCAGCCGGCTGGGCCGCTTCGACGTGATCATGCTGCGCAACGCGATGATCTACTTCAACCTGGAGACGAAGCGGTCGCTGGTCCCCCGGCTGCAGGAGATGCTGGTTCCCGGCGGGCACCTGATCATCGGCAGTTCCGAGTCGCTCAACGCGATCCCGTCGCAGATGCGCATGGTGGAACCGTCGATCTACCGGCTGGACGGCGACGGCCGTGGCTGACGTCTTCCTGCACCCCGGCGACTATCACTTCGGTGGCGCCGACACCCGCATCCACACGGTGCTGGGTTCGTGCGTCTCGATCACGGCGTGGCATTCCGGCCTGCGGATCGGCGGCATGTGCCACTACATGCTGCCGGGCCGCTGCCCCGGCAACGCCGGCCCGCCGGACCCCCGCTACGCGGACGGCGCGATCGGCCTTTTCCTGCGCGACATCCGGCTGGCCAGAACCACCCCCGCACAGTACGAGGTGAAGATGTTCGGTGGCGGTGAGCAGTTCCCCGGGCTGGACATCCCGTCTCCGCTCGACGTCGCCGGGCACAACATCGAGACCGGAATGGCCCTGCTCGAACAGAACGGCTTCCATCTGACCGTACGCGAGCTGGGCGGCACCGGCGCACGGCGGCTGATCTTCGACATCGCCAACGGTGACGTCTGGCTGCGCGCACTCGGGGCCACCGCATGACCGGGCGCATCGGGGTGCTGATCGTGGACGACTCGGCGGTCGTCCGGCAGGTGCTGTCCGCCCGCCTGCGAGGAAGTCCCGGTATCGAGGTCGTCGGCGCCGTACCCGACCCGATCTTCGCCATGGAACACATGAACAAGGCCTGGCCGGACGTCGTGGTCCTGGACATCGAGATGCCCCGGATGGACGGGCTCACCTTCCTGCGAAAGATCATGGAGGTACGCCCGACGCCGGTGGTGATCTGCTCGACGCTGACCCGCCGCACCGCCGACGTCTCCCTCCAAGCCCTCGCCGCCGGCGCCGTCGCGGTCATCGCCAAGCCGACCACCGGGCTGAAGAAGTTCATCGAGGACGACGGCGGCGACATCGTGTCCGCGGTCCGGGCGGCCGCCGCCGCCGGGCAGCGCCGCAAACCACGGCTCGTCCCGGCCGGTGCCCCGGCGCCGATGGCCCCGCCCTCGGCGCCGCGGACCCGGTTGCCGGCGTCGCAGGAGGAGCGGCTGATCGCGATCGGCACCTCCACCGGCGGCACCCAGGCGCTGGAGGTGGTGCTGCCGGCGCTCGCCCCCGGCGGCCCGGGCGTGGTGGTGGTGCAGCACATGCCGGAGAAGTTCACCGCGGCGTTCGCGGCCCGGCTCGACACCATGTGCCGGGTACACGTCCGGGAGGCGCAGGACGGCGACCCGGTGCTGCCCGGCCAGGTGCTGATCGCGCCGGGCGGCCGCCATCTCGAGGTCCTCCGGACGGACACCCGCTACCGGGTGCGGGTCTTCGACGGGCCACCGGTCAACCGGCACCGGCCCTCGGTGGACGTGCTGTTCCGCTCGGTCGCGAAGGTTGCCGGCCCCGCCGCGCTCGGCGTGATCATGACCGGCATGGGCGACGACGGCGCCCGCGGCCTGCTGGAGATGCGCCGGGCCGGCGCCTACACCGTGGCGCAGGACGAGGCGACCTGCGTGGTGCACGGCATGCCCCGGGAAGCGGTCGCGCTCGGCGCCGTGGACCGCGAGTCGCCCCTTCCCCAGATCGCGGAGGTGATCCACCACCATGGCTGAGACATTCGTCGCGGTGATCGCACTGGCTGCCGGATTCGGGGCCGGGTACCTGACACGGGGCCGCCGGCGCGGCCCGTCCGCGTCGCTGCTACCACCGGACCGGTACGCGGAGAGCGTGACGGAGTTCGCCGACGCGGTCGCGCCGGTGTGGTCGGCGCAGATCGACTCGTCGCGCACTCAGATGGAGACGGCCGTCGGGCAGCTCACCGAGACGTTCGGCGGCATCGTCGAGCACCTCGACTCCGTGCTGACGTCGTCGTCCGGCGTTCTGGACGAGGGGCAGGGCGGCACGTTCGACCGCAGCCGGCAGCGCCTCGGCGACGTGGTGGGCACGCTCGACCAGGCACTGACCGCGAAACGTGAGTCGCTGGGCGAGCTCCACTCGCTGCTCAGCCTCAACGAGGAACTGCGGCAGATGTCGAGCGAGGTGACCCGGATCGCCGCGCAGACCAACCTGCTGGCCCTCAACGCCGCGATCGAGGCCCAGCGGGCGGGCGAGGTGGGCGCGTCGTTCGGCGTCGTGGCCCTGGAGGTCCGCCAGCTCGCCGACCGGTCGCAGAACACCAGCGCGCGGATGGTCGAGAACGTGGACCGGGTGGCCGCGGCGATCACCTCGGTGCTGGCCACCGCCGAGTCCAGCGCCGAACGCGAGGGCAACGCGGTCGCCCACGCCAACGGTGAGGTGCAGGCCGTCCTCGACGATCTGATGGACATGCTGTCCCGGATCCGGGACTCCTCGCAGCAACTGGAGCAGGCCGCCGTCGGGATCCGCGGGGAGATCGGCGATTCCCTGGTCAACCTGCAGTTCCAGGACCGGGTCAACCAGATGCTGGAGCACCTGCGGGACAACATCGTGCGCTTCCCCGAGCTGGCCGCCGACGCGGCGACCGGCGCCGCGGTGCTCGACGCCCGCATTCTCCTCGACGATCTCGCGTCCAAATACACGATGGCCGAGGAGCACCAGGCCCACAGCTCCGGGTCGGCCACCAAGGTATCCGAATCCGAAATCACGTTCTTCTAGGAGACGACGATGGCCAAGACCATTCTCATCGTGGACGACTCGGCGTCGGTACGACAGGTCGTCAGCATCGCCCTGAAGGGCGCCGGCTACGAGGTGATCACCGGTAACGACGGCAAGGACGCGCTGACCAAACTGAACGGGCAGCGCATCCACCTGATCATCTCGGACGTGAACATGCCCAACATGGACGGGATCACCTTCGTGGCCGAGGCGAAGAAACTGCCCGCCTACAAGTTCACCCCGATCATCATGCTCACCACGGAATCGCAGGAGGACAAGAAGCGCCAGGCCCAGGCGGCCGGCGCCAAGGCCTGGGTGACCAAGCCGTTCCAGCCCGAGCAGATGCTCAGCGCGGTGGCGAAGCTGGTTCAGCCATGACGGCACCGCGCCGATTCGTCGTCGACGAGGAGCTGACCATCGTCACCGCGGCCGATCACCGGGAGCGGCTGCTGGCCTTCCTCGGTGACGGCAACGGCGTACGCGTCGATCTGTCCGGGGTGGCCGATCTCGACACCGCCGGCCTGCAGGTGCTGATGATGACGCGCAACGAAGGCGTACGGCTGAATCTGCCGGTCGAATTCACCGAGCCCAGCCCGGTCGTCACCGAGGCCTTGGCACTGACCCGCCTGGAGCTGTGATGGCCCTCGACGACGACATGCGCGAAGCGCTCGACATGTTCATCACCGAGGCCCGGGACCTGGTGCAGGGCCTCGAGGAGGGCCTGCTGGAGCTGGAGGACCAGCCGGGCGGCGGCGAGACGGTGAACGCGGTGTTCCGGGCCGCGCACACCCTCAAGGGCTCGTCCGGGCTGTTCGGGCTGCAGCACCTGGTCGAGTTCACGCACGTCGTGGAGACCGTGCTGGGGTCCGTCCGGGACGGCGTGCTGGACGTGACGCCGGGGCTGGTCAGCGCGCTGCTGCCGTGCACCGACCACATCTCCGCGATGATCGAGGGCCTGGCCGGTGGCCGGCTCGAACCGGACGCCGCACAGGCCGCCGACGGCGCCCGGCTCCTGGCCGGTCTGGAGCCGTACCTCGCGGACGGCAGCGCCATGACGGCCGGGCCGGTCGTGGCCGCGCCCGACGCACCGCCGCCGGAGATGGCCTGGCGGCTGGTGCTGCACTTCGGCGAGGACTGCCTGCGCAACGGCATGGACCCGCTGTCGTTCCTGCGGTACCTGTCCACGCTCGGCACGGTCACCGGCGTCGTCACGGTCACCGACCGGCTGCCGGAAGCCGCCGACATGGACCCCGAGTCCTGCTACCTGAGCTTCGAGGTGGACCTGGTCACCGCGGCCCCGAAGACCGAGATCGAGGCGGTCTTCGACTTCGTCCGCGAGGACAGCGACATCCGGATCACCCCGGCGGAGAGCCAGTTCGACACGTACGTCCGGGCCATCCGCGCCATGCCGGAGAACGACCGGATCGGCGACGTGCTGATCACCAGCGGCGCGGTCACCGAGCTGGAGATGGCCGAGGCGCTGCGCATCCAGCAGGAACGGGTGGTCCGGGAGGGCAACCAGCCGGTACCCATCGGCGAGATCCTGATCGAGCAGGGGATCGTGCCGCGCGCCATCGTGGACGCGGCGCTCACCCGCCAGCGGCGGACCACCGAGACCCGCTCGCAGGACACCCGCACGATCCGGATCGACGCCGCCCGCCTGGACAAGCTCATCGACCTGGTCGGCGAGCTGGTGATCGCCCAGTCCAGCACCGGCATCCCGAACAGCGCCGGGCCGGACACCTCCAGCGAGGCGCAAGGCGAGGTGATGCGGCTGGTCGACGAGGTGCGGCACAGCGCGCTGTCGCTGCGGATGGTCCCGATCGGCACGACGCTGCGCCGGTTCGAGCGGGTGGTCCGCGACGTCTGCATGGAACTGGGCAAGGAGGTGTCCCTGGTGATCACCGGCGGGGACGCCGAGATGGACAAGGCGCTGGTCGAGCGGATCAGCGACCCGCTGCTGCACCTGGTGCGCAACTCGCTGGACCACGGCATCGAGCCGGCCGGGGAACGGCGCAAGCACGGCAAGGCGCAGCAGGGCACGCTGCGGCTCAACGCCTACCACGACGCCGGCAACATCGTGATCGAGGTGGCCGACGACGGCCGCGGCCTGGACCGCGAACGCATCCTCGCCAAGGCGATCGAACGCGAGCTGGTCGCGCCCGGCACCACGCTGACCGACTCCGAGGTCTACAACCTGATCTTCGAACCCGGCTTCTCCACCGCCGAGACCGTCTCCAACCTGTCCGGCCGGGGCGTGGGCATGGACGTGGTGAAACGCAACGTCACCGCGCTGCGGGGCAGCATCGAGGTGGAGACGGCCCGCGGCATCGGCACCACGATCCGGATCCGGCTGCCGCTCACCCTGGCGATCATCGACGGCTTCCTGGTCGGGGTCGGCCCGTCCTCGTTCATCGTGCCCCTCGACCGGGTTACCGAATGCGTCGAGCTGCCGCCCGGCCCGCTCGGCCGCGACTGCATGAACCTGCGCGGCGAGGTCCTGCCGTTCATCCGGCTGCGGCAGATCTTCGGGGTGCCCGGTCAACCGGCACGGCGCCAGAACGTGGTGATCGTCGAGCAGTCCGGGCAGCGTACCGGTCTCGTCGTGGACAGCCTGCTGGGCGAGTTGCAGACCGTGATCAAACCGCTCGGCATCCTTTTCAGCCGGGTGAAGTGCATCAGCGGCTCCACCATTCTCGGCAACGGCGAGATCGCCCTCATCCTCGACGTGGGACCGCTGATCGCCGGCCATTCCGACCGGGAACAGACCCGCCAGGCCGTCCCGGTCGGCTGAGCCGTCGCTACTCGTTGCGGGCCGTCTCGGGGCCGGTTATCCGGCGCAGCAGCGGCAGGGTCGAGGCGATGATGGCCAGCGACGCGACCAGGCCACCGAGCACCAGCAGGTAGTAGGCGGGCCCGGGCGAGTGCAGCGAGTAGTCCATCTGGGCCCGCAGGAACAGGTGGGCGGTCAGGAAGCCCATCCCGATGGCCAGCGCCGCGACCAGCAGCAACGGCACCGTGCTCTCCAGCGCGACCACCTGCCTCAGGGTGGCCAGCCGGGCGCCGGTCAGGCGCAGCATGCTGAACGGCCGTTTCCGCTCGGTGAGGCCACCGGCGACCGCGACCGCGAGGCTGCACCCGGCGATCGGCAGGCTGGCCAGGATGACCACGTTGGCCAGCTGCTGCCACTGGACCAGCTGTTTGCCGAAGTCGCCCTGGAACTCGCCGTTGGTGGCGGGCAGCATCTCGCGACCGGGATAGGCGTTCTCGAGGATGGTCCGGGAGCGTTCGATGGCCGCGGCGCTGCCGTCGGTCTGCACCACGACCGACAGGATCGGCTGCTCGGCCAGCTCGGCCGGGGTCACCGCGCTGGCCTGCCACACCGTCACCGGCGCGATGGTCCCGCCGTCGTGCTGCCCCTGGAGATCCTGGCTCACCTCGGCCACCTGGGCGCCGGGCGGGCACCGGCCGAACAACGGGCGGGACGCGAGCTCCGAGCACGCGATCAGCCCGGGCCCGACCGGGCTGTCGGTGTCCGCCTGGAAAACCGGGTTGTGCCGGGTGACCAGGAGGCCGGGCAGCGCGGGCGGCGGGGCGATGCTCTCGTCCGTGCCCGGCCAGAAACTCTGGACCAGCGCCACGTCGGCGGCCGAGCCGCCTTCGACCGGCGCGCCCCGGTTGTCGACCAGGGTGGTGATGATGCCGCTGGCCACCGCGGTCACGAACAGCGCGAGCATCAGCCCGCTCACCGCCCGGAAGCCGGCCTGCGGGTTGTCGGCCAGGCGCCGCCCGGCGATCAGCGCGGCCGGCCGGCGGGCCCGGCCGGCCAGCAGCCGCGCCCCGGCCATGGTCAGCCACGGCCCGGCGACGACCATGCCGATCATCACGGCGAAGATCCCGGTCAGGTACGCGGTGGTCTGCCCGTTCGTGGTCGCCGGTCGCCGGCCGACGAAGTAGGCCAGCTCGGCCACGCCCAGCACCACCAGGGTCAGCCGCCAGGCCCGCGGCGGTTTCGGGGTGACCCGGCGGGTGACGCCGAGCGGCGAGATCCGCACCCGGCGCAGCGCGACCCGGGCGGCCACCGCCGCGGCGACCGGAACCCCGATCACCACCGCCAGGACGTCGCGCAGGCCGAGCGACAGGTCACCGGTGAAGAACGCCGTCTCGGTGAACGTGATCGTGGCCATCCCGGGCCGCAGGGCGAAGAAGACCCCGAAACCGGCGATCAGGCCGACCACCGTCGCGAGGGTCGCCTCCACCGTCGCGATCAGCGAGATCTGTGGCGGGGTGGCGCCGATCAGCCGCATCGCCGCGAAGCGCTGCTCGCGGCGGGTGGCGGACAGCCGCGTCGCCGTACCGATGAACATGAGCAGCGGGAAGATCAGCGCGACGGCCACCACCGACAGCAGCAACACCATGCCGTCGCTGTCGGTGCCGACCCGGCAGCTCGAACAACCGCTCGGATCGAGCGACGCGATCCGGGTCACCCGGTGGACGCCGGGCAGCCCGGACAGGTGCTCCGGGGTGTCGCCGGCCACCACCACCAGGGCGTCCGGGCCGGGCAGACCGGGCGCGCCGATGGTGCCGAGCAGGTGCTCCGGGAACCGGTCGGCGAGCTCGTCGGCCGGGGTGGACCGCAGTTCACGGGCGAGGGCGGGCGACGCATAGAACTCCCCCGGGCCGGGCAGTCGCGGGATGCCCGGCGGCACCGGTTCCTCCGGGCCGGTGGCGGCGACGTCGACCCGGGCGATCCGGTCGCCGTGGAAGTAGTCGCCGCGCAGCAGCCACCAGGCCGGATCGGCGGTGCCCGGCCCGTCGGTGTCGACCACGCCGGTGTTGAGCCACGCGTACCGCTCGTTCTGCGTCTGCACCGCGTTGAGCCCGGCCACCGTGCTCAGCAGCAGACCGGTCCCGATGGCGACGGCGACCACGATGATGGCGAGCCGCAGCACGGCCTCGCGCCCGCCGGCCAGGGCGAGGCGGAGCCCCAGCCGGATCACGGGTGCACCAACGACGTGACCTTGCCGTCGCGCACGATGACTTCCCGATCGGCGTACGCCGCGACCCGAGCCTCGTGGGTGACCACGACGACGGTGGTTCCCTCCGCCCGGGCCGAGCCGACCAGCAGGTCCATCACCTGCTCGCCGGTCAGCGAGTCGAGCGAGCCGGTCGGTTCGTCGGCGAACAGGACCCGGGGACGGGCGACCAGCCCTCGTGCCAGCGCGACGCGCTGGGCCTGGCCGCCCGACAGCTCGCCGGACCGGCGGCGTTCGAGACCGTCGAGCCCGAGCCGCTCGAACCAGGCGCGGGCCGCGCGCAACGCCGGCTCCCGGCGGGTGCCGGCCAGCAGCAGCGGCAGTGCGACATTTTCCTCGGCGGTGAGCTCGGGAACGAGCTGCCCGAACTGGAAGACGAACCCGAACCGGTCGCGGCGCAGCGCGCTGCGCCCGTTCTCGCCCAGCGTGTCGACCCGCCGGCCGTCGAAGTGGATCTCCCCCGCCTGCGGCACCAGGATGCCGGCCAGGCAGTGCAGCAGCGTCGACTTGCCCGAGCCGCTCGGCCCCATCACCGCGAGGATCTCACCGGCCCGCACCGCGAGGTCGGCGCCGCGCAACGCCGGCGTCCGGCCGAACGCGAGCTCCACCCCGCGCGCCTCGATGATGGTCACCGCCGGACCTCCCGGCGCAATGCGTCCAGCCGGGCGACCGTGGTGTCGATCCACCGCAGGTCGGCCTCCAGGTGGAACAGGCCGTGGTCGGCGAGCAGCCCGTCGACCAGGCCGCCACCCCGCTTGATCTCGGTCAGTTCGCGCATCCGCTGCAGGTGGGCGGCCCGCTGGGCATCCAGATAGTCCTCGGCCGGGCGCTCCAGCATCAGGGCCAGGACGACCTTGGAGAACAGGATGCTCTGCAGGTTGGGCTCGGGGGTGACCGGCTCGGCCAGCCAGGCATTCACCTCGGTGGCGCCCTGCTCGGTGATGACGTAACGCTTGCGGTCGGGGCCGTCGCCCGGCTCGGCCTCGTTCATCACGATCTTGCCGTCCCGGGCGAGGCGCCCGAGGGTCGAATACACCTGCCCGAACGGCAGCGGCTTCCCCCGGCCGAAGAACGTGTCGTAGTCGCGCTTGAGGTCATAGCCATGACTGGGCTCGCGCTCAAGCAGCCCCAGCAGTGTCAGCGGAACGCTCATGCGGCGACACTACACCGAGGGTATACCTCGCGTATATACCCCCGGGTTACCCCCAGACGGCCCGCAACCGCTCGGCCTCGGCCGCCGCCTGCGCCCGGCCGGCCTCCGCGGCCGGTCGCCGCCGCGCCGGATCCAGCACGTTCCGGCCGATGGCGGCACGCGCGGCCGCATCGGGCGACGCCACCGCACCACGCACCCCCGGACCCAGGGCCGCGACCTGCGCGGCCGGCCGCCCGGACCGCCGCGCCGACTGCGTGACCGGGGCGAGCACGACCACCTGCCGGCAACCGGCGGCCAGGTCGGCATTGGCGACCGACCGGACCCCGCCGTCGACGTAGCGGGCCCCGCCGATCGTCACCGGCGGCCAGGTCAGCGGCACCGCACAGCTGGCCGCGACGGCGTCGATCAGCGGGACACCACTGGCCGCGTCGAAAACGCGTACCTTCCCGGTCTCGGCCTCGACCGCCGGGATCAGCAGCCGGGTCGCCGGCCAGTCGCGGTCGCCGATGCGGCGCGCGATCACCGCGCGCCGCTCCGCCTCCGGCACCGTGCGGGCGCGCAGCGCCTGCCGGCCCAGCCAGGCGCGGCCCCGCACCGGATCGCCCGGCCAGAGGCCGGCGACCACGAACTTCGCGATGCCGCCCACGCTGATCCGGGCGGCGATCTCGCCGCCCGGATCAGCGAGCTGTGCCTCGAAAAGATCTTTGAGGGGTACGCCGGACAGGACCTGAGCAGCCACCGCCGATCCCGCCGACGTACCCACGAACAGACCCGCCTCGGTCAGGTCGACCCCCCGTTCGGCCAGGCCGTACAGCAGCCCGATCTCCCAGGCGATCCCGGTCACGCCGCCCCCACCGAGCACGAGAGCCTTGCCGTCAACACCCATGCCTCAGTGTCGCGCCCCTACCGCTGCCGTGTCAGCACGCCCGGGCGGTACGGCAGCTTGCCGTAGTCGCCGTAGTTGCCCGGGGCGTATCCCTGGTAGAGCAGTTGCAGGTTGCAGGGGTCGACGGTCATGGTCTGGTCGGCGGTGGCCCGGACCAGGTCGCCGTGACTGATGTCGTTGGTCCAGGTGGCGCCACTGTTGGCCTTGCCGGCGAACGGGTTGCTCTCGGTCGCGGCCTGCGGGGTCCAGGAACCGCTGAGGCTGCTGGAGGTGAACGAGCGGAAGTACCGTCCGTTCCCGCCCATCGCCTCGACGATCATCAGGTACTGGTTCTGGCCCTGGACCTTGTAGACCTGGACCGCTTCGAACAGGTTGGCCTGGGTGTCGCTCATGATGGTGGTGTAGCTGGTGCCGAAGTTGCCGGGGAAGTTGCCGATCGGCATGCTGGCCCGGTAGATCTTGCCGTTGTCGCCGGCGAAGAACAGGTACATGTTCGTGCTGTCACCGATGATGGTCTGGTCGATCGGGCCGGTGCCCGAGCCGGTGATGCTCCCGGAGAACAGCGGCTGGGCGGCGGACCAGCCGTTGGGGTTGGTGGGGTCGCTGGACGTCTTGTAGGAGAAGGCGGTCGCACCCCACTGGTAGGTCAGGACCCAGATGTTCTTCGGTGCGAAGTAGAACAGGGTGGGTGCGACCGTGCCGGCGGACATGCCGTTCTGGCTGGCCGAGGCCATGTCGGACCAGTTGGTGAACAGGCCGAAGTTCATCGAGCTGTAGGTCGACCCGGTGTCGTGGGTGGTGGCATAGACGAGGTGTTTGCCGTTGTACGGGACAGCGGTGAAGTCCTTGAGCGACACCCAGCCCGACTTCGGGGTCGCCAGCGGTCCGGTGGAGGTCCAGCGGTACGTCGACGGCAGCGTGCACGTGGCAGGCGGCGACGTCGTGGGCGCGGTGGTCGGAACGGTCGTGGGCGCGGTCGTCGGAACCGTCGTGGGAGCGCTCGTCGGCACGGTGCCACCGGTGCACGTCACGCCGTTCACGGCAAAACTCGTCGGCACCGGGTTGCCGCTCGTCCACGATCCGTTGAAGCCGAACGCCACCGAACCGTTGGTGGCGACCGACCCGTTGTAGCTCACGTTCTTCGCGGTCACCGCCGAGCCGCTCTGGGTCAGCGTCGTGTTCCACGCCTGGGTCACCGTCTGCCCGGCGCCGAACGACCAGGTCAGCGTCCAGCTGGTCAGGGGATCACCGAGGTTGGTGATCGATACGTTGGCGCCGAACCCGCCCTGCCACTGCGACGAGACGGCATAGTTCACCGAGCAGCCCGCGGCCGCGGCGTCGGCCGGCATCGCTACGACCACCGCCGTCGATGCCAGCAGCGCGGCACCGATCGCCGCCAGGCCGAATCTGGATCTGGACATGATGCTTCCTCTCGAGGGGGGTTTCAGAGGGTGAACACGACCGTGGAGATGCTGCGGGCGGGGATGCTGACGGTGACCTGGCCGCCGTTGACGCTGGTCGCCTGGCCGGCCGCGTTCGCGGTGCGGGAGGTGACGTAGTCCTCGGCCTTGGTGACGGTCTGCGGTGCCTGGATGACGGCGTTGTTGACCGCGCTGGTCGACCGGTTGAGGATGACCAGTTTGATCTTGCCGCCGCCCTGGTAGGCGGTCACCTCCAGCGGTGACGCCTTGGAGCTCTTGGTCAGCGCGACCCGCTGGTCACCGGGACGCACGTACTTGGCGTACTGCGCGAAGGCGTAGCCACGCTTGAGCACCGCACCCGTGCTCGTGCCGGCGGTGCCGTCCCCGATGAAGGAGTAGTAGCGCTTGCCGTACCACCAGACGTAGGCACTCCAGTTGGCTTCCATCGACTTGTTGACGGTGCGGATGACGTCGTCCAGGGTTTCGTCCCAGACGGCCTGGTTCCCGCCGTCGGCCCAGGCGGTGGACGTGTCACTGGCGGCCTCGTGGAAGTTCCACTCGGTCATCCACACCGGCTTGTTGTACTGCGCGGCCAGGGCGTACGGCTTGAGCCGCCCGGAGTCCTCGGTGCCGTAGAGGTGACCGCCGATGTAGCCGATGTTGTTGCGGGCGGTGGCGTCGTTGAGCGTCGGGTCGGTGTAGCCGTAGTTCAGGTTCACCGCCTCGGCGACCATCAGCTTGGTGTTCAGGATCTTCGCACCCTGGTCGCGGACGAAGTTGCGCAGCTCGTCGCCGCTCCAGTCCATCGAGTCGTAGGCGGGGTGCCAGTCCGGCTCGTTCTGGATCGAGACCACGTCGATCGTCACGCCTTGCCCGCGCATGTACTGCACGTAGCTGTTGAGGTGGTTGGCGTAGTCGTCGTAGTAGTCGGTCTTGAGCTTGCCGCCGTTGATCCGGCTGTTGTTGGTCTTCCACGCGGCCGGCGCGGTCCACGGCGACGCCAGGATCTTCACGTTCGAACCCGACGCTTTCGCCGTCTTCAAAGCGTTGACCTGCGTCGCCCATTCACTGGAGACCGGGGAGATACCGGTCCGCACGATCGACAGACCCAACTGGTTGGTGCCGGTGCCGACCAGCGTCTGCGTCTCCGCGGTCGACCAGGCACCACCCCAGATCGATACGGCGGCCCCGAACCCGTCGATCGTCTGATACTTCGTCGCGGTGTTCACGGTGATGTCCGGCGTGGCACTGGGCGCCGTGGTCGGCCCGGAGGTGGGTGCGGTGGTGGGCGTGGTGGTGGGTGCCGTCGTCGGCGCGGTGGTCGGCGTCGTGCTTCCGGTGCAGGCCACGCCGTTCACCGTGAAGCTGGTCGGCGCCGGGTTGCTGCCGGTCCACGAGCCGTTGAAGCCGAACGAGACGGTGCCGTTGGTGGCGACCGATCCGTTGTAGCCGACGTTCTTGGCGGTCACCGCGGTACCGCTCTGGGTCAGTGTCGCGTTCCACGCCTGGGTGACGGTCTGACCGGCCCCGAAGGACCAGGCCAGAGTCCAGCTCGTGAGCGGATCACCGAGATTGGTGATGGCGACGTCGGCGCCGAAGCCGCCCTGCCACTGCGACGACACGGTGTAGGCCACCGCGCAGCCCGCGGCCGCGGCGCCGGCCGGCAGCGCCGCGGCGACGCCGACCGCGGCCAGGACGACGCCGGAGGACACGGCGGCAATGGTCGCTCTGGGTCTTCTCATGGAGCTTTCTCCTGATGGGGATGAAACCAATGTGGGTGGGAGCGCTCCCAGAAAAGGTTCGGGAGGCGGCAATTCGATGAGTGATTTCGACGGGCAGCCGCAACAATTTCCAGCGGCAATTTCCGGCAGTAACGGCGAGCACCGGGAACGGGGTGCCCGGGCGATGGCGGCACCGAGGCACCCCGTCGTTCGGAACGGTGCGATCAATAATGTTGACGGATCAAATGCTTATCCGCAAGTTTCGATCGCACCGCTCCGAACGGACCGACTCGCTGATCAGGCTCGCTATAACAAATTTTCAGTGCCTATTTCTAGCTCACTCCGAATTGGTTGACGGTCACCGCTCCGCCGAGTGCCGACGTGGCGTAGTTGAAGATGCCGAAGCGGTAGCCCATGAAGAACTGCCAGTCGCTGTTCAACGTGAAGGCCGGCCCGAGCGCGGTGAACGTGCTGCCGTTGGTGCTGTAGGAGAAGGTGGCCGTACGGCCGGAACCGGGTTGGATGTTCGCATTGACCCGCAGCCAGATCTTCCCGCCGGAGACCGCCGCCCCGGCGGCCTCGGAGCCGGTGCCGGTGGTGGTCCAGCCGCTCGTCGACATGGTCAGGCCGTTGGTCATCGACACCCGGGTGGTGCCGTTGTCCTTCCGGATGCCGATCCAGGCCGACTGGTCGCGCAGCATGGCCAGGCCGGCCCGGTCACCGTTCGCCATCGCCGAGTAGTCGAGCTCGACCGTCGCCGTCGACGACGGTCCCTGGATCCGCCGGGTCAGCGTGTTGCGGGCGTTGTACAGGTCGTTCGTGACCGTGGCGGTGGACAGCTTCAGCCCGTTGCCGACGCTGAACTTCGAGGTGTCCGGGTTGTGGTTCCACTCGTACTGCGGGCCGAGGCTTCCGCCGGTGAAGTTGTCCGTGCCGGTCATCGGCGTGAGCGGATGCCAGGGCAGGTTCGGCCGGGGATAGCTGCTCCCCCACCGGCCGTTGACGGTCTGCAGCACCGGCCAGCCGTCGCTGCTCCAGCTGATCGGGGCCATCGTCGGCATCCGGCCGCCCGGGTAGGCGTCGGTGAACGCCATGTAGTACCACTCGCCGTTCTGCGTCTGCACCAGGCCGCCCTGATGCGGGACACCGCCGCCGGAGATCGGGCCGGGCAGGTTCAGCAGCACCTGCCGCTGCTCGTACGGCCCCCACGGGCTGGTCGAGCGCAGCACGTACTGACCGTTGGCCGGCCTGGTCAGCCAGATGTAGTAGTAGTTGCCCCGCTTGTACATCCGGGAGCCCTCGAGCGTGCCGATCGACGACGGCGTGGTGTAGACCGTCTGGGACCGCACCTGCGAGGTGAGATCGGTGGAGAGCTGCGCGACGCTGATCGTGCCGTTGCCGTAGGCCACGTACGGGGTGTCGTTGTCGAACAGCAGGCCGGCGTCGTAGTAGCAGGTGTTGAGCTTGGCCTTCTTCGACCAGCCGCTGCCCGCCGAGGTGGACGAGTAGACGTAGGTGCGGTTGAACTCGGTGCACCCGAGCCAGTAATAGGTCGAGTTGCTGGGCCGGTAGTTGAAGGCCGAAGCCCAAATTCCCTTGACGTACGCCCGTCCGCCGCTCAAGTCGTAGGCGGCCGAGTCGAAGTCCAGCCGGGGCACCGAGTGCCCGGCGTACTCCCAGTTGACCAGGTCGTAGGAGCGCAGGACCGGCGCTCCGGGCGAGTAGTGCATGGTCGACGCCGAGTAGTAATAGACGTCGCCGACCCGGATGATGTCGCCGTCCGCGAAGTCCTGCCAGACGACCGGATTGGTGAAGGTGGACGGCCCGCTGGTCGGCGGGGCGGTGGTGGGCGCAGTCGTCGGACCCGTGGTGGGGGCCGTCGTCGGGCTCGTGGTCGGGCTCGTGGTCGGGGCCGTCGATCCGGTGCAGGTGACGCCGTTGAGCGCGAAGCTCGCCGGCACCGGGTTGGCCGTGGTCCAGGTGCCGTTGAAGCCGAAGCTCGCACTCGCCCCGGTGGCCAGGCTGCCGTTGTAGGACGCGTTGGTCACCGCGACCTGGGTGCCGGACTGGGTGACTGAGCCGTTCCACAGTTGCGTGATCGACTGACCGGACGCGAACGACCAGGTCAGGGTCCAGCCGGTGAGCGGATCGCCGAGATTGTCGATCTTCACGTCGGCGCCGAACCCGCCCTGCCACTGGCTGCTCACGGTGTAGGTGACCCGGCAACCGGCGGCGGCCGAGGCGGTGCCGGCCACGGCGGTCAGACCCGCGCCGACGGCGACGGTCAACATCGCGGCGAGGACCGTACGTCGCATCGTCGTCACCCCACCTGGCAGGCGGGGGTGGCGGCCGGACCGGTGCCGGTGCCCTGGAAGCCGAACTCGGTGTAGCCGCCCGCCGCGATCTGCCCGTTGTAGGAGACGTTGCGGAAGCTGACCGCCCCGGTGGTCCCGGTGTTGGTCGCGCTCCACACGCTGGTCAGCGCGCTACCGGACGGCAGCGTCAGGCTCACCGTCCAGCCGTTGACCGCGCTGGCCCCGGCGGCCACCCGCACGGTGGCGACGTATCCGCCGTTCCACGAGTTCAGCGACGTGCTGGCGGTGCAGCCACCGCCACCGGCCGGTGGCGTGGTCGGGCCGGTCGTCGGACCGGTGGTCGGGCTGGTCGTCGGGTTCGTCGGCCCGGCGGCGTTGAGGGCGTTCAGGACCGAGGTGTACGCGGCCTTCTTGTTGCCGGAGTTGTCGAACAGCAGCGGGTTCTCCCCGGTGCGCCAGGAGTCGCTGTCCCGGATGCCCCACACCGTGATGCCGGTGCACCGGGAGACCGCGAGGCAGGCCCGGGTGACGGTGGCGTAGATGTTGGCCTGGTTGCCGCCCTGGGCGACGTCGAGCTCGGTGATCTGCACGTCGACGCCGAGGGCGGCGAAGCGCTGCAGGTTGCTCTGGTAGTCGCCGGGGATGCTGGTGCCGAGGTGGGACTGGAAGCCGACGCAGTCGATGGGGACGCCGCGGGCCTTGAAGTCCTTGACCATGTTGTAGATGCCGGTGGACTTCGCGTTGACGCCGTCGGTGTTGTAGTCGTTGTAGCAGAGCTTGGCGTTGGGGTCGGCGGCGCGGGCGGCCTTGAACGCGGCCTCGATCCAGTCGTTGCCGGTGCGCTGCAGGTTGGAGTCCCGCCGGCCACCGCTGCCACCGTCGGCGAACGCCTCGTTGACCACGTCCCAGGCGTAGATCTTGCCCTTGTAGTGGGTGGCGACCTGGGTGACGTGGTTCATCATCGCGTTGCGCAGAGCGGTGCCGGACATCGACTGGGCCCAGCCCGGCTCCTGCTGGTACCACAGCAGCGCGTGGCCGCGGACCTTGGCGCCCATCGACTGACCCTGGCTGAGGATCCGGTCGCCGCCGCTGTAGTTGAACGATCCCTGGGACGGTTCGGTCGCGTCCCATTTCATTTCGTTCTCGGGTGTGACCGAGTTGAACTCGCGGTTCAGAATGCCGGTGTAAGTGCTGTTGGAAAGCTTGCCGGCGGCTATTGCCGCGCCGAAGTAACGGCCGCTTTGTGCGGCCGAGGCGCCGAGTGTGCTGGCCGCGTCGGCGGTGCCGATCATTGTGATGCCGGCGGCCAGAACGGAAGCGGCGACGGCTGCGGAAAGCACGACGAAACGGGGACGGATGGTCATGGTGGGTGACGACCCTTCTTACGTACGGGGGAAGGCGGCTCAAGAAAGGGGGGATGGCCCTCCACCCGCGATAGTGAACGTTAACAGGGAGGTGCCGAGGATATTACGGGAGCGCTCCCATGGATTCAAGGAAGCAACCGATAAAGGTACTACGACCGGTTCATAACAAATTTCAGCAAGCCATTTTAGACTTATTATGAAAGCGCGGCGGCCGAGCGGATCGCCGGATTCGCCGAACCCACGGCCGCCCGGGTGTGCTACTTCTGGTAAAACACTTCGAGGCGGGCGGAGAGGCGGGCACGTTGACGGCGGGTCATCGGGTGACCATCTACGAGGTTGCCGACCGCGCCCAGGTGAGCATCTCGACGGTGTCGAACGTCCTGAACAAGCCCGACCGGGTCAGCCCCGCGACCCGCCAGCGGGTCCTGGCCGCGGCCGACGAGCTGGGCTTCATCCCCAAGATGCAGGCGGTGAGCCTGGCCCGGCGCGGCGCCGGCCGGATCGGCGTGATGGCCCCGTTCACCTCGTACGGGTCGTACCTGCGGCGGCTGTCCGGGCTGCTGACGGCGGCGACCGAGCTGGAGATCGACGTCGTGGTCTTCGATCACGAGTCGGCCGCCCTGGCCTCGTCGCCGGTGCTGGCCAGCATGCCCATCCACGGCCGGCTGGACGGCCTGATCGTGATGGGCCTGCGGATCGAGGACGCCATCGCCGAACGGCTCCGCGAGCGCAGCCTGCCGACCGTCGCGGTCGACGCCGACAGCACCCTGTTCAGCCGGGTGGTGATCGACGACAACGCGGGCGGCCGGCTGGCCGCCGCCCATCTGCGCGACCGGGGCCACCGCCACGTCGGATACCTGCTGGAACGGCAGGTTTCCGACTACGAGTCCCAGGCGATCAAACGACTCACCGGGTTCCAGGAGGTCATCGGCGCCGCCGGTGGCACGGTGGCCGTCGCGGACAGCGACAACTCGGTCGCCGCCGCCCGGCAGGCGGCCGCCGCGCTGCTCGACGCCCCCGACCGGCCCGGCGCGATCATGGCGCACCACGACGCTCTCGCCGTCGGCGTGCTGCTGGCCGCCCGCGACCGCGGACTTCGGGTTCCGGCCGATGTGGCGGTCATGGGCTTCGACGACGGCGAGGCGGCGACGGCGGCCGACCTGACCACCGTTCGCCAGCCGTTCGAGGAGTCCGGAAGCGTCGCGCTCGGCGTCCTGCTCGGCCACATCGGCGGTTCGGAACTGCGGTCGACGACCGCGCTCGACGTCAGCCTGGTCGAACGTTCCACCACCTGACACTCGATCTGGTTGCATGGTCATTGAGCTGCGGCTGCGTACAATAAAAGTGCTTTAATGGAAACACTTGACAGGCCTGCCGCGATGAGGTTTCGTGCTTGTAACACGAGCCGGGAGGTGACCATGGAGCTGGACGAGGCGGTCCGGACGTTCCTGTCCACCAAGCCGGATTCCGGTGATCCGCGGGCACCGCTCACGGTGCGGCGGGCGGCCATCCAAGCCGGCGTCGACTCGCTGTTCGCGATGTTCGGCCTCCCGGTCGCCCCGGCCCACCGGGAGCAGGACGTCGAGATCGCGGTGCCCGGCGGCCCGATCCGGCTCCGGATCTACCGCCCGAGCGACGCGTCCGGCCGGCCGGTGCACGTCTTCCTGCACGGCGGCGGGTTCTGGCTGGGTTCGATCGACGAGGCGGTCAACGACGCCACCTGCCGCACCCGGTGCACCGAGGCCGGCTGCGTGGTGGTCGCGGTGGACTACCGGCTGTCCCCGGAGCACCCGTTCCCCACCCCGCTCGAGGACTGCTACGCCGGTCTGCTCTGGGCGGTCGAGCACGCGGCCGAGATCGGCGGCGACCCGGCGAACGTGTCGATCGGCGGGGTGTCCGCCGGTTCCACGCTGGCCGCGGCCGTGGCGCTGCTCTGCCGCGATCGCCCGGGGCCCGCGCTGCGGCTGCAACTTCTCGAGGTGCCGCCGCTGGATCTGACCCTGGACGGCATGCGCGCCTCCGGCGTCGGTGACGACTTCGGCATCACGATCGACGAGATGGCCCTGTGCCGCGACCTCTACCTGCCGTCGCCCGAGGACGCCCGCCGGCCGCTCGCGTCACCGCTGCACGCGGCGACGGTCGCGGGCCTGCCGCCCGCCCAGATCATGACGGCGCAGTTCGACCCGCTGCGCCACGACGGCGAACGGTACGCGGACCGGCTTCGAGCAGCCGGCGTGCCGGTCTCCTACCACTGCTACCCGGGTGCCGTACACGGCGCTCCCCTGCTCACCGGCACCTGGCCGACCGCCCGGACCTGGCAGGACGACCTCCTGCAGGGCCTGCGCGAAGCGCATTTCCCATCGCACCGCTGAACCCACCGGTCCCACCGTTACCCCGGACCCGGCCGTGCTCCGGCACGGCCGGACTTTCTGCGATCCTGGAGGCCTGACATGGCTCATGGACCCACCCGCCGATCACTACTCGCCACGTTCACCCTGGCCACCCTTTTCGCGGGCGCGTGCAGCGCACCCGGCGACAACTCGGACTCCTCCGCCGCGAACGCCAGCGCGGCCCCGGTCACGTCCGCGACCTGCGGCACCGGCCCGGTCACGCTGAAGGGCTACTTCGAGACCGGCTTCGCGCTGCCGAAAAGCCTGTCCGACGAGTTCACCAAGCAGTACCCGAACGTCAAGTGGGACATCCGCGAGGACCAGTTCGCGGTGATCACCCAGAACGCACCGCGGGTCCTCGCCGACGACCCGCCGGACCTGATGCGCCTCCCCCAGGTGTCCGAACTGGTCAAGGACGGCCTGCTGAAGAACCTCGACGGGTACGCCACGGCGTTCGGCTGGGACAAGTGGCCGGCCTCGCAGCTCGAGCAGATGCGGGTGTCCTCGACCGGTCAGCGCGGCGACGGGCCGCTTTACGCGATGGGCCTGAACTTCAGCATGACCGGCATCTTCTACAACAAGAAGATGGCCGCCCAGATCGGCATGACCAAGCCGCCGGCCACCCTGGCCGAGTTCGACTCGCTGCTGCAGAAGGCCAAGGACGCCGGCCTCACGCCGATCAACCAGTTCAACGGCGGCGCCACCGGCGGCCTCGCGTTCCCCCTGCAGAATCTGATGTCCGCCTACGGCGAGCCCGGCGCGATCAACGACTGGATCTTCCAGAAGTCCGGCGCCACCATCGACACCCCGGCGAGCCTGCAGGCCACCCAGCACCTGGAGAAGTGGCTGAAGGCCGGTTACTTCGCCAAGGACATCAACTCGCAGGACTACGCGACGATGATGAGCCGCTTCATCGGCGGCAAGAACCTGTTCATCTTCGACGGCGACTGGGAGTCGGGCAACCTCGACAAGCAGATGGCCGGCAACGTCGGGTTCTTCCTGATGCCCGCGCAGAGCGCCGGCGGGAAGCAGGCCGCCATGTCGGCGCCGCTGACCTACGGCATCAGCAGCAAGGCCAAGAACGCCGACTGTGCCGCGTTCTTCCTCAACTGGGTCGCCACCAACCAGCAGGCCCGGGACATCGCGGTCAAGGTCGGCGGTTCGCACCCGATGGGCCCGGCCGACGCGTACATGCCGGCCGTCGCCGAGGGCACCGTCACCGCCAGCACCCTGGCGGCCGGCGCGACCATCGGCAAGGACAACGGCGCGATGGACTTCATCGCCAACGCGACCGGCGCGATCTACGCCAAGAGCTGGACGCCGCAGCTGCAGAAACTGGCGGCCGGCCAGCAGACCCCGGACGCGCTGCTCAAGTCGGTGCAGAAGGACTACGAGACCCAGGTCAAGAACTGATGTCTCTACCGATCACGGGGCGGCGCGCGCGACGCGCGCGCCGCCCCCGGGCAGCCTGGGCCGGCTGGCTCTTCGCGCTGCCGGCCGTCCTCATGTACGCCACGTTCGTGCTGCGCCCGCTGGTGCTGACCGTGCAGTACTCGTTCTACGACTGGAACGGCATCGGTGCGTCGACCTGGGTCGGCCTGGACAACTACCGCCGGATCTTCACCGACTCGGAGCTGTTCGCGACGATCGTGCACGCGTTCGAGCTGATCGTGTTCTTCAGCTTCGTGCCGGTACTGCTGGGCCTGTTCGTGGCGGCCACCATCCGCGGCATCGCGACCAGCCGGCTCGCGGCCGTCGCCCGTACGGTCCTGTTCCTGCCCCAGGTCATTCCGCTGGTGGCGGCCGGCATCATGTGGAGCTGGCTGCTCTCCTCGACCGGCCTGGCCAACGAACTGCTGTCGGCGGTCGGGCTGGACCGCCTCACCCGGGCCTGGCTCGGCGACTTCGGCACGGCGCTGCCCGCGGTCGGGGTGATCGGGGCCTGGGTGCTGGTCGGCCTCTGCACGCTGCTGCTGCTCGCCGGCATGAGCAAGATCGACCCATCGCTGTACGAGGCGGCCCGGCTGGACGGCGCCGGCCCGGTGCGCGAGTTCTTCTCGATCACCCTGCCCAGCCTGCGCCAGGAGATCGGCGTGAGCGTCACGGTGACCGTGATCGCCGCGCTGGCCAGCTTCGACATCGTCTACATCGCCACCCAGGGTGGCCCCGGCAACTCCACGATGGTCCCGGGCCTGGAGATCTACTACCTCGCCTTCTCCGAGCGGGAGATCGGCATGGCCTCGGCCCTGGCCGTCGCCCTGGTCCTGCTCGTGCTCGCCGTCGTCCTGCCGATCCAGCGCCTCACCAGGGACGGGTCCCGATGATCGTCAATCGTCGCGAGACACTGATCGGGCGGCTCCTGCTGGTCCTGCTGATGGTGATCACCATCGTGCCGTTCATCAGTCTCTTCGTCACCGCACTGCACCCGGCCGGCACCTACCCGTCCGGGCTGTCCTGGCCGGACAGCCCGCAGTGGGGCAACTTCGCCGACACGTTCCGGGCCGCGAACATGGGCAAGCTCCTGTGGTCGAGCTGCCTCATCGTGCTCGGCGTCGTCCCGGCCTCGCTGCTGTTCGGTGCCCTGGCCGGCTTCGCCTTCGGGCACCTGCGGATGCCCGGTCACCGGATCGGGTTCCTGGTCTTCGTGCTCGGCCTGACCCTCCCCTTCGAGGGGATCATCACGCCGCTGTACTACCAGGTGCGTGACATGGGCCTGCTCAACACCCGCTGGGCGATCATCCTGCCGCTGATCGGGCTGTTCATGCCGTTCTCGGTGGTGTGGATGCGGGCCCACTTCGTGACCATGCCGGACGATCTCTCCGAGGCCGCCCGGATCGACGGCGCCGGCACCTGGCAGCTGTTCTGGCGGGTGCACGTGCCGCTGGCCATGCCCGCCCTGTCCTCACTGGCGATCCTGCTGTTCCTCTGGACGTGGAACCAGTTCCTGCTGGCCATCGTGCTCGTCGACGACCCGCAGAAACGGACCATGGCGGGGGCGCTCGGCGCCTTCCAGGGCCAGTGGGGCACCGACATCCCGCTGCTGTGCGCCGGGGCGCTGCTGATCCTGGTGCCCACCCTGGCGGTCTTCCTCATCTTCCAGCGCCGCTTCGTCACCGCGCTGCTGCAGGGTTCGATCAAGGGCTGAGACATGAACGCACCACCGCCGGCGGCCCGTACCTTCACCGACGACGAGCGCCGCCAGTTCCTCCGCTACACCGACACCGGGCAGTGGCCGTTGCTCCGGCGCTTCCCGATCTCGGCCGACCTGCACACCGATCTGCTCGCGCAGATGCTGGCCAGCACGCCGGAAACGGTCCGCGCACTGGTCCGCTCGCTGCACGACGAGACCCGGGCGACGGCGGCCCGGATGCTGAGCGACCACCGGTACCGCGAGGCGGTCGCGGACCTGCCGTTCCGGCCCGGCGACCGCGTCGTCGCGGTCGGCGACTCGATCACCGCCGACCGCCTCGGCTGGTTCGAACTCCTCGCCGCGTCGATCGGCCTGGCCGGCGGCCCCGCGGCCGGGCTGATCAACCTCAGCATCAGCGGCAACACCACCGCCGACGTGCTGGAACGCTTCGATCTGCTGGAAGCGGCCGGGCCGAGCCGGGTCCTGCTGATGCTCGGCACGAACGACGCCCGTGCGCACGGCCGCACCGGAAGCTACCGGATGGCCACGGCCCACGAGACCGAACGCAACCTGCGGGCCCTCGTCGACCTGGTCACCGGAGACCTGAACGCGGAGATCACCGTCATCACCCCACCGGCGGTCGATCAGCACCGTGCCGACGCGTTCTTCGGTGATGTCCCGTTACGGTGGCACGCCTCCGACGTGGCCGAGGTGGCCGACGTCGTCACCAAGACCGCGCCCGGAGCGGTCGACCTCCATCGGGCCATGAGCGCACCGGGCCGCGGCGACCTTCTCGAGTCCGACGGCGTGCACCCGACCCCCGCCGGCCAGCAATTCATCCTTTCCCAGGTGATCGAGCATCTCCGCGCCCGATGAGCTCAGGCCGCGGTGCAGGTCGGGGTGGGCGTGCTGTTCGCACCGGGTGCGTTGGCCAGGAAGCCGAACTGGGTACTGGCGCCGGCGTTCAGTGAGCCGTTGTAGCCGGCGTTGCGGGCCGTGACGGCGGCGCCGTTGGCGGTCACCGTGGCGTTCCACGACTGAGTGATCGTCTGCCCGTTGGCGAACTGCCAGCCGACCGTCCAGCCGGAGATCGGGGCGCCCCCCGCGGTGACGGTCACCGTGGCCTGGAAACCACCGGACCACTGGCCGGCCAGGGCGTACGCGGCGGTGCACGCGGCCCCGCCGGCCGGCGGAGTGGACGGCGGCGGAGTGGACGGCGTCGGGCTGCTCGTGGTCGATCCGGTGCTGCCGATGCTGCCGGGGACGGCCCGGGCGGCGGCGTACCAGACGGCGGCCATCTTGTCGTAGCCGGTCGCGGTGGGATGGATGCCGTCGATCAGGTCCGCGGTGGTCAGCGCGGCGTGCATGTCGACCAGGTGGACGTGTTTCCCGGCGTTGACCTTGCTCTGCACGATGCCGGGGATGGCCGCGTTGAAGACTCGCGCCGCCGACTCCTGGCTCGCCGAGGAGAGCGGGATGATGGTGGCCACGAAGACGTCGGCGTTCGGCGCCGCGGCCGTGATGTGGTCGATCAGGGTGGAGAGCCGGTTCGGCGCGGACGACACGTTGTAGTTCTGCAGGATGTCGTTGGTGCCGATGTGCAGCAGGACCGTGCGCGGGGTGGTCGCGCCCAGCCAGCCGGTGATGTTCGCGTCGATCTGATCGATGCGCCAGCCGGGGTGACCTTCGTGGTCGTGGTCGCCCAGGGTGGCCGGCCCGTTGAACTGCGAGCCGACCAGGTCGACGCGGTAGCCGCCGGCGTTCAGGCGCTGCCAGAGGCCGATCCGGTAACCGCCGGGCACCTGCGTGCCCTCGGTGATGGAGTCACCGAGGGGCATGACGCGCACCCCTCCGTTGGACTCGGCCACCGCGGGGCCGGCGCCGGCCACGGCACCGGCGAGAACGAGGGCGGCGCTCACAGCCGCCAGGGGGAACCATCGCTTGCTCTTCACGTTCGCTCCGGGGGTCTCGTCAGGCGGGGGTGCAGGTCAAGGCCGGGGTGGCCGGCGTGCCGGAGGCCAGGAACCCGAACGTGGCCGTGCCGCCCGCGCCGAGAGCGCCGTTCCACGACACGTTGCGCACCGTGGCGGCCGAGCCGCTCGTGGTCAGCGACCCGTTCCAGATCTGGCTGATCGACTGCCCGCTGCCGAGCGTCCAGCCGACGTTCCAGCCGGTGATCGCGGAGGCGCCGGCCGTCACCGTCACCTCGCCCTGGAAGCCACCGGACCAGGTGCCGGTGGTGGCATAGGTCGCGCTGCAACCGGCACCGGCCGGGGGTGTGGTGGGCGGGGTCGTCGGCGGCGTGGTCGGTGGCGTGGTCGGCGGGGTCGTGGTGCCACCGGCCGGGCTGAACTGCCACCAGTTCATGTTCATCAGGTAGCCGCTGCCGCCGGTGTACCGCAGGTACAGGTCCCGGGTTCCGGTCGCGCCGCTGACCGGACAGGTCACCGACGTCCAGGTCTGCCAGCCGCCGGTCCCAGGGACGGTGCAGGTGCCGACCAGGGTGCCGGTGGAACTGCCGAGCCGCAGCTCGATCGACCCGCCGCTGGTGCCGGACGCCACCCGGGCGGTGAAGGACGACGCCCCGGCGCCGAAGCCCACGCCCTTGACCTTGAGGTAGTCGCCGTTCTCGATGAAGCCGACGTTCATGCCGCCCTCGGACGCGGGCTCGGTCTCCACTCCCGACTCCCAGGCGATGGTCTCGGCTTCCTGCCGGACGTACGGATCGAGCGTGCCGATCTGGGGTGCCCCGGTGGTGGTCATGGTGATCGTCGGGATGGTGCCGTCCGCGTTGTAGCTGAACTTCTCCACGGCGACCGAGCGGGTGTATCCGCCGCCACCCGGCAGCGCGCCGTTGTGGTAGAAGAAGTACGACCCACCGGCGAAATCGATCACGCCGGGATGGTTGGTGAAGCTGCTCCCCTGGGTCGGCATGATCGTGCCGCGGTAGGTCCACGGCCCGGTCGGGCTGGTCCCGGTGGAGTAAGCGATGAACTCCGAGCAGCATTTCGCGGCGAAGACGATGTAGTACAGGCCGCCGCGCTTGTAGACCCACGGTCCTTCCTCGAACAGCGTCGGCCGGTTCGCGTCGCCGGTGCGGGTGCCGAACCCGGCCGTGGTCAGCGTGATCTTGGTGGGGCTGCCCGAGTAGGAGGTCATGTCCGCGTTGAGCCGGACGTACCAGAGATCGGGGTTGCCCCAGTAGAGATACGCCTGCCCGTCGTCGTCGACGAACACGGTCGGGTCGATCTGACCGTTGCTGACCAGCGGCTTCCCGATTGCGTCGGTGAACGGGCCGGTCGGGCTGGACGACACCGCCACACCGATACCCATCTGACCGGTCGCCCGTACCGTCGTCGGCACGTACCAGTAGAACTTGCCGTTGCGGTAGACGGTCTGGCCGGCCCAGGCGTTGGCGCTCGCCCAGCTGAAGGTCGCCACGCTGAGCGGGGAGCCGTGATCGGTCCAGTTGACCATGTCGGCCGACGACCAGACCCGCCAGTCCTTCATCGTGAAGTAGGTCGAGCCGTCCTCGTCGTGCCCGGTGTAGAGGTAGACCCGCCCGTTATGGACCAGTGGCGCCGGATCGGCCGTGTAGATCGTCTGCACGATCGGGTTGTCGGCCCGGGCGGGCGTCGGGGCCACGCCCAGCGACAGGACGCACAGCAGCGCGATGAGCCAGGCTCGCACGCCAGTTGTTCTCACGATTTTCTCCTCCAGGGGTAGCGGCCGTCCGAGGGGGAGCTCGACAGTCAGGATGAAGGCGCGGGGGCTCCCGACCGTCCTCGTGGAGCCCCCGCGCCGGTCAGGTCCGGTTGCAGGTCAGCGTCGGTACCGGGCCCGCAGTCCCGGAAACGATCATGCCGAAACTGGTGCCGGAACCCGGGGTGAGTGCCCCGTTGTAGGCGGCATTGGCCACGGTGGCGGAGCTGCCGTCGGCGGTGAGCGTGCCGTTCCAGACCTGGCTGACCGACTGGCCGGACGGCATCGTCCAGTTCACCCGCCAGCCGGTGGTGCTCGCCGAACCGGTGGCGGACACGGCAACATCCACCTGATAGCCGCCCGTCCAGGTGCTGACCACCTTCCAGGTGGCACCGCAGGAGGAGGGCGACCCGGTCGGCGGAGTCGTCGGCGGAGTCGTCGGCGGAGTCGTCGGCGGAGTCGTCGGCGGGGTCGTCGGCGGGGTCGTCGGACCCGAGGTCGGGGTGGTGCTGGGCAGCTGGGTGAAGAACTTCCAGACCTCGCCGCCCACCCAGGTCCGCGCACCGCTGGTCGATGTCGAGCCGTCCACCGGCTCCGGGGTGTGGTCACCGTCGAACGCGGCCCACTCCACCGGGTACCCGGCACGGCAACCCGAATACACCGTCACGATGTGGGTGAGACTGCCCTGCGCCGGCTCGCGCGGGCTCTGCGCCGTACATCCGTTGTTCCGGACGAAGGTGTCCCGGATCGACCGGCCCATCGAGATGTTCAGCACGCTGTCGTGCGTACCGTGGATACCCAGGTAGGCCACCGGCTGCGTACCCGGGCTGCAACCGCTGAGGTTGGCCCCGGACAGAACGGCGACCGCCCGGAACACGGCCGGCCGGGCACACGCGACGGCATAGCTCATCGAGCCGCCGTAACTCCAGCCGAGCGCGAACAGCTGGCTGGTGTCGACGCACAGGTCACCCTCGATCAGGGCGGTCAGGTTGTCGACCAAGGTCAGATCCCGATTGCCGGTGTTGGCCCAGCCGTTGTCGATGCCCTGCGGCGCGACCAGGATCGCCGAGTTGTCGGAGAGCCCCTGGAGTCCGTAGTAGCCGCCGCTCACCACGTTGCCGGCCGTGCCGTTCAACCAATGAAAGGCGAAGATCAGCTTGTACGGCCGATTGCGGTCGTAGTTGTCCGGAACCCGGAGGATGTAGGTGCGGTTCTGGCCGCCGCTCGAGATGGAGCGGGTGCCGCTGGTCAGTGTCGGCGCCTTGCCGCATCCGGCGGTCGTCCCGGCCGCGGCGGATGCCGTCCCGCTCAGCACACCGGCCGAGATCGCCGCGCCGAGCATAAGGACGAGAACCGCCGCGACCGGACGCCACCACCATTCATACCGGTCATTACGGGGAGCGTTAATACCCATGACGGGCACATTACGGGAGCGCTCCCAAAGCATCAATAAAAATGACTTGCACCGTATCCATAACAGATTTTCAGTGCAATTTTTCCGGTCAGCGGCGGGTCCACCGCTGATTCGCGGCGGCCGTGCAGGTCCACAGCAGGGTCACGGTGCCGTTCGCGGTCAGGTTGTGGTCGACGTCGAGGCAGAGGCCGGACTGGTTGCCGCGGATCGTGCCGTCGGCCTGGAACGTCCACTGCTGGTTGGTGCCGCCGTTGCAGTCCCAGAGCTGCACCTTGGCCCCGGCGGCTGCCCCGATCGGCGCGTCGAGGCACTTGCCCAGGGCCTGCAGGGCCTGACCGGAGACGGTCCACTGCTGGTTGGCCGCACCGCCGCAGTCCCAGATGACCGGCTGGGTGCCGTTGGCGGTACTGCTGTTCGGCACGTCGAGGCAGCGCCCGGAGGAGGTGCTGACCAGCGTGGTCGACGTGGGCACCGGCGGCTCGCCGGAAGTGCCACCGCTGACCCGGTAGACGACGGTTCCGTGCGCGGGCACGCTCGCGCTGATCGTGCCGCCGCTGCTCGTGGTGGCACCGGTCCAGGCATCGACCAGGGTGAACGCCGAGCCGGTCTTCCCGATCGCGGCGGCGGTGGTGGAGACCGTCCGGGTGGCACCGCTCTGGTTGAACAGAGCCACCGCGACATCGTCGTTGGCCAGGCGCTTGGCGAGCACCCGCTGGTTGGTGTCGGCGACCACCGAGCTTGCCTGCCGGCCCAGGGTGTCCTGGTTGATCGCGATCAGGCGGGCGTTCTTCAGGATCGTCTGGGTGGCCGTGTCCATGTTGCGGATGTCGTTGCCGGCGATCAGCGGCGAGGCCATCATCGCCCAGAGAGCGAAGTGCGAACGCATCTCGGTGTCGGTCATGCCGCCCCGGCCGACCTCCATCATGTCCGGATCGTTGAAGGCACCCGGCTTGGCATACCCGGCGAGGGGCACGGTGACGTCGACGATGTTCTTGATGCCCATCGGATAGCCGTTGCTCTGGCCGGTGTCCCAGGCGTTGGTGATGTCCTCGGTGGTACGCCAGATGTTCGCCACGTCGCCCCAGTTGCGCTGCGGCCCGGTCTTCGCGTGGATGCTGTTCGAGTTGATGCTGTAGAGGATCGGCCGCCCGGTGGCGGCGAGCGCGTCGCGCATCTTGGCGAACGTGCTGACCTGGTCGTTGATGGTGCCGGTGGGCGAACACCAGTCGTACTTCAGGTAGTCGACGCCCCAGGCGGCGAACTGCCGTGCGTCCTGGGCCTCGTGACCCTGGCTACCGGTGGCACCCGGATAGGAGCTGAAGTACTGCGCACAGGTCTTGTCCAGCGGCACCTCGTACAGGCCGAATTTGAGCCCTTTGCCGTGCAGGTAGTCGCCGAGGGCTTTCATGCCGCTGGGGAAACGGGTGGGGTCGCCCTGCAGGTTGCCGGCCGAGTCCCGGTTGGGGTTGAACCAGCAGTCGTCGACCACGACGTACTGGTAGCCCAGATCGCGCAGACCGGAGTTGACGATCGAGTCGGCCATCTGCCGGATCAACGTCTCGTTGATGTTGCAACCGAACGTGTTCCAACTGTTCCATCCCATCGGCGGGGTGCGGCCGACGCCGTTCTCCAGGGCGTGGGCCGCGGGGGCCGGCAGAGCGGCCGCTGCGCCCCCGAAGACCAGGGCAGCGGCCAGTACGGCTTTCGCCAGTTTCATCGTTTCTCCTTCTCGGCTTGGAAGGAGCACGTTGCCACCAGGTTTCGTGGCATTCAAGGCCGTGTATGCATATAACGCGGGTAACAATTTTTCAGCGACACAATTGAGCGTTCTCAGATCAGCGGGGCGCGGACCAGGAACGAACTGTCGGCGCGGAACCCGTCGGTGCCGTCGTACTGATCGACCCACAATTCGGTACCCACGTGGCGGAGGAAGAAGCCGGGATAGTTGGCCGACTCCAGCGACACCGAACCGGCGATCCCGCCGGCCTGCACGCAGAACGTGGCGTCTCCGCGGGCCAGCGAGGTCTTCTGGTCCTTGCTGGTCCGCAGCCGCCACTCCTGGTGACGCAGATGCCGGCCGTCCGCCGTCCGGAACGTGAAGCAGCCTCGATCGGCCAGGCCCGGGACCGCCTCGAAGGTCGCGCGGCGCCGGGCCGCGCCGGTCGTGACCGCGTCGAGCTCACCCCGGTCGCCGTCGATCGCGACGAACCGGCCGCCGGAGTTGGCCGATTCCAGCGACAACCGCCCGGTCCGGATCGTCCCGGCCGCCGACGACGGTGCCGCGACCACCGGGGTGACCGATGGCGGTCGATCAGCCCGGTCGGTCGTGGTCACCCAGGCGCCGGCGACGGCCAGGGCCGCGACCGCGGCGGCGACGGCCCAGCCGCGCGGCCCCGGAGCATGCAGGACGCGGCTGAGAAGCGACGGGGTCGTTCCAGTCGCTACGGTGGTGGACGTCGCGGCGCCGACCGCCTGCGGCACCGGGAGCAGCACGAAGCCGAGGAGCAGGCGTTCCGTCGGAATCATGCCGGCGGCGGTGCCGGTGCAGGCCGGACACGATCGGGTATGCCGCGCGATCCGCTTGCGCCAGAACGGATTCGGCACACCGTCCCACTCGGCCACCACGTCGGCCAGGTCCGGGCACCCCGGCATCGCCTCCAGCGCCGCCACGATCGCGCGGCTCAGGTCGAGCTGCTCCCGCATCCGTTGCAGCCGCACTCCCGCGTGTCCGACGGTGAGCCCGAGCGACGCGGCCACCTCGGTTCGGGAGAGCTCACCGACCGACTCGAGCCACCACAGCGCCAGTACCGCCCGGTCCTCGGCGGACAGCCACCGGCTGGCGTGCCGCACCTGCCGCCGCTGGCCGGCGATCTCGACCCGCAACAGCGCCGGGCCCTCCAGCTCGGCGGAGGCGTCCGGCCGCCAGGCCGCCTCCTCGAGGGCGGCGGTCCGGCCGGCGACCCGGCCGGCGCGGGCCAGGTAGGTGCCGACCTCGTGCACGGCGATCGCCGCGAGCCACGGGCGGAAGCTCTCCGGCCGGCGCAGACCGCGCAGCTGACGCAGTGCGCGCAACACGACGTCCTGCACCACGTCGTCGACGTCCGGGTCGGCCCCGAGCACCTGCCGGACGAGGTTGTAGACCATCGGCAGATGCCGGCGAACGAGCACGTCCAGTGCCTCGCGGTCGCCGGCACGCGCGGCAGCGGCGAGCGCGTCGTCGGCCTCACGGTCCCGTCGCGCCCGCGGTTCCGTCGCGAGCCTGCCCGTCAACCAAGGATCCTTGTGAACGTTGAAAATGTGTTCGGGATGTTACGAGAGCCCATCAAAACAATCAATGAGCCGCGTGGTCAGCCCAGGTCGTCGAGGATCGCGGTGCAGCTGCGCAGCACGACCTCGGCGGCCCGCCGGCCGCCCGCGGTGGTGGCCGCCCGGGTCTGCTGGTGCCACCGGCCCGCGGCGTCCTCGGCGACCGGCCACAACTGCTCGGGCGGGCTCTCGGCCGGAAGGCCGAGCCGTTCGGCGTGTGCGGTGCCCTCGCCCCCGGCCAGTCGCCGCGCCTCCACCGCCAGCTCGGCCGGCAGCGTGACCCGGCCGGTGCGCAGCGCGGCCAGCAGCCGCAACTCGCGGAACTCGTGCGCGCCGGCCACCAGCCGGTCGAGCTCGGCCACCAGATGGGCGGCCTGCGGTCGGCTCTCGGCCCGCAGCAGGTGGTCGAGGGCGATCAGCGCGGTCCGCGCCTTGAGCGCGTCGCGCCGCGCCGTGAACAGGTCGCTGATCGACGCCTGCAACTCGGTCAGTCCACTCTGCCGCATCAGCTGAGCACCGAGCTCGGCCCGGCTCCGCGCACCGCTGCGCACCAGGGTGACCGCCAGCCGCAGGCCGCCGATCCCGAACCGCCGCAACAGGGCCTCCCGGCGCTGCACCGGCACATCGACTCCGAAACCGGCGGCGGTGAAGCGGTCGGTGGACAGCAGGCGCGCGTCCGCGTCGGCCTTGGGCAGGGCAGCCACCGCGGCGACCGACGCGTACTCCTCCTCCCGCAGGCCGCGCCCGGCCAGCGCCAGTTGCCCGGACAGCGCGAGAACGTCCTGGCAGAGGGCCGCGACGCGCGGCTCCCGCCGGCGCCGGCGGGCGATCTGGCGGGCGCCGAGGATGGCGTCCGGCCGGCCGCCGGCGGTTTCATCGGCCCGGGAGAGAACCACCATGACGTGTACGGGGAACGCGCCCGCACCCCGGCCGGACTGCGACTCCTGCAGCGGGGTCAGGTCGTCGCCGAGATGCCGGGTGACGTAGAGCAACGCGTCGGCCGGCACCTCGGTGTCCCCCTCGACGCCGGCCGCGTCGAGCAGGCGGGTGTGCCGCAGCGCCCGGCACGGCCAGTCCACCACCACCCGCGAGACCCCGCCCAGAGCCCAGTCGACGGCGTGCCCCGCCTCCTTCGCCCGCCGCATCGGCGCGGTCCAGGCCGGCGCGTCGGGCGGAAAGACGTGAGCGACCGGGCGGGGACCGTCCTGGAACCAGACCGGCGCGCCACCCGCCCCCTCCACCACGACCGGCGCCACGTCCTCCCCGATCAGGGCGTTGACCAGGGTGGATTTGCCCGATCCAGGTGGCCCGGCAACGGCCAGCCGCAACGGCTCGACCAGCCGCTCCCGGTGCCGGCGCAGCCACGTCTCGGCCCGCTCGTGCCCCCGGAACACCTGCGCCGCGTCGTCGAGCAGCCGACCGGCCCGCTCGGCCAATCCGGCCCCGCTCACCCCGGACCCGCCATCAGCGCCAAGGCCTGCTTCTGCAGGCCGGCGAGACGGATCAACTCCTGTTCGGTACGGCGAGCCCGGCCCTCGCGGACCGACGCCTCACGCTCCGCGTCGGCCTTGGCACTGCGCAGCGACTCGATGATCGCTTCCTGCAGATCCTCGGTGACGGCGGTGAAATGGTCACGCAGGGCGCGCTGGATCCGGCGTACCGAATCCTTGGCGTCCTTGGCCAGACCCACGTAGATCTCGTCGACGTGTTGCCGCACGGTGGCGCGAGCCACCGCCTGGCGGCGCCGGAGCAGCGACTTGCCCTCCTCGCGAATGCTCTTGCCGCCGAAGACGGCACCGCCGCCCAGCGAGATCGGGTTGATCAGCGACATGCCGGTGAGGCTGGTGACCAGGCCGACCATCAGCACACCGCCGTAGGAGCCGCGCAGTCCGGTGAACAGTTTCTGGGTCATCGTGAACCGCTCGACCTGCGGCGACTCGAGCTCGGTGACCCGCTCGCTCACATCGCCCTGAACGCCGGGCACCCAGTTCGGCAGCACGTCGCCGAGCTCGGCCGGGAACTCGGCGGCCACCGCCCGGGCCAGCCATTCGGCGCGGTCGCCGAGCCAGCCCAGGCTGGTCTGCGCGACCTCCAGCAGCGCCTCCCGCAGCCACTGCTCGAACTCGTCCCACACCCGCACCGGGTCGGCCTCGGTGAACGTCTCGTCGGCCCGGGCGATCACCGCGCGGGTGCGCTCGCGCAGGTCGTGCTCGATGTCCGACATCAGGTCGCCCACCTCGTCGGACAGCCGGGTCTGCCAGCGGGTGGCACACTTGCGCAGCTCGTCCATGCGCCGCTGGGTCTCGTGCAGACGCTTGACGGCGTGCGACGTCTCGCTCTCGGCGCGCTGCGCGTCGAGGTCGTCGCGCAACGTCACGGCGAGCCGCTCGGTGACGGTGCGGCCGAGCACGCCGACGGTGGCCCGGGCCAGCCGGTCGGGCTTGGCCGCCACGGTCGCCTCGAGCAGGCTGATCAGCGCCGGGAAACCGGACTCGCCGTTGAGCGCCGCGTCGCCGGTCTGCACGGCGCGGACCCGCAGCGTGGCGGAGAGCGGAAGGACCGTGGCCGGCACCCCCGCCTGCACCAGCCGCATCCGGCTGGCCTCCAGGTCACGCCGCCAGTGCGCCGCGTAGTCGGTCTTGGTGTAGGCGACCACCAGGCTCGGGAACAGCCGGCCCAGGTCGGCCAGCACGGCCACCTCGGCGTCGCTGAGCTCGCGGCCCGCCTCGCAGACGAACAGCACCAGGTCGGCCCGCCCGTCCGTGGCCAGCTCGCGCAACCGCCCGACCGCGGCGGGCGCGACGGCGGGCAACCCCGGCAGCGGCGGGGTGTCGATGAGCTGCAGGCCCGACGCGAGCAACGATCGGGGCACACCCACGTCGGCGTGCAACCGCCCGACCGTAGCGGCGGGCTGGATCGCCACGGTCTCGGCCAGCGCGTCGGCCAGCCGATCCAGCGCCAGCGGAATGCTGTCCTGCCGAGCGGCATCGGGCGTCCACGCGGTGTCCGGCGCGGCCCGCACGATGAGCTGGGCGGTGGGCGCCGCGGTGTGCCGCACCACGGTGGGAACCATGGTGCCCCGGTCCTCGCCGACAACGCAGACCGGGGCATTGATCAGGGCGTTGATAAGCTGGCTCTTGCCCTGTTTGGCGGCGCCGACCACAAGCACCCGCAGATGCGGGTGCAGCAGCTGCGCCCGGCGCTGCCAGAGCCAGGACACCAGGTCGGTCCGCCCGTGTTCCTGGCAGGTCCGGATCGTCGCATCGAGGACGTCCAGCCACAGCGACGCCGGAGCGCCGGACGTGGCGAGGGCACCGAGTTCCGTCCGGCCCGGCCGGACGGGGGAAGCTGGACCCGCATAGGCCGTGGGTCCAGCTTCCCAACTCTCCATCGGGGCGCTCGCCGTTCCTTCCGTCCGGCCGGGTCCGGCAGCGCCGTCCTGGCAGTCCTCTACATCCTCGGCGCGGTCCTCAACACGCAGGGCCACACCGACCTGATCGACCCGTCCTCGGCAACCGGTCCTCGGCGGCCGACCCTCCTCTGCAGCTCGTCCTCTGCAGCTCGTCCTCAGCAGCTCGTCCTCAGCGGCCGGTCGTCCGCGGGCGGACGGTCGTCAGTGGCCGGTCGTCAGTGGCCGGTCAGAAATCCAGACCGGTCAGTCCGCCGAGCAGGCCGTGCCCGTGGTCGGGCTCGACCGCGCCGGTCACGCCGCCGACCACGCCGGAGACCGAGTGCTCGATGCCGCTGACCGTGCTGTCCACCCCGGCCACCCCGGTGCCGTCGGGCAGCAGGCCGCCCGCCGGGTCGGAGCCGATGACGGAGCCGACGATCGAAGAGGTTGCCCCGTGCACCCCCGAGACGTCAAGGTCGTGGGCGCCACCGACGCCGATCGATCCGGTGATGCCGGTGACGGCGCTGATGGTGCCGTCCAGCGAACCGGTCAGGCCGGGCGTCAGGTGCGAGACGAGACCGTCCGCACCGTAGGTCACGTCGGTCACGGTCTGCTGCACCGGTGCGGTCACACCCGCGTGGAGGTCGACATCGGCGCCGGCGTCCAGGCCGGTGCCCGGGTCGTAGTCGGCGGTCAGCCCGGCCGCGCCGGTCACGTCGCTGACCAGGCCGCCCGCGCCGGTCACGCCGAGCCCCGTGTGGCCGAAGAGACCGCCGTCGTGCAGGACGAGACCATTGTCCAGCGCGCCGGAGATCAGATGATCAACCGAGACCGTCACCGCACCGGCCGCCGCGACGTTCAGGTCGCCGGTGAAGTGTGACGTGTTGCCGCCGAGCTGCGCCGTGATGCTCTGCAGGTGCGCCGCCGCGCCGGCGATGTCGAGGTTGGCCACACCCATGGTCAGACTGTCCACCTGAGCGACCGGGTCGGTGGTGGTCAGACCGCTGAGCGGGGCGAAGTCGAGCACGAGCGGAAGAACGTCCTGCACGTCGGCGGCGGTAACGTCACCGAGCCCGGCCTGCTGCAGGCTGCCGTGCGGGTCGACCTCGAACGCGCTCCGGGCACTCGGGTCGTAGATCAGGTTGAGGACGAAGTCCTGCAACGTGGGGGATGAATCCATGAGCAGCGTCTCCTGACTGCATTTGTGGTCACGCCAGGCGATGGGTAGCCCGGCGTGAGAACGACGCTAGGCGCCGGCGGTGGTGCGGCGGATGGGGGAACGCTCCCCCATCGCGGATTAGGGGATCGGTGGGAAAGCGCCCCCGGCGTTGGGGGTTTAGGGGATCGAGCGGCATGATTTTGGGGGAAGACCCCCCGATGTCCGGTCTGGTACGAACATGGGGTCCAATCGTCATCCCATCGGCGACTGTCCGATGGTGAGGAGCAACTACGTGCCGTACCTGCTGGGCGTCGACATCGGATCCGGCACCGCCCGGACCGCGCTGTGCCGGCGCGCCTCCGATCTGGCCGGCTGGGGTCCGCCCGAGCCGGTGCCGTCCGACGTGCTGCCCGCCGTCAGCGGCCTGTTCCGGCGATGCGGCGACGAGGTGCCGGTCTACAGCGAGGACCTGTTCGTCACGCCCCAGGCGCTGCTGGTCGAGCAGGCTCGCGGCGCGGCTGACGCGGTGTGGGTGCGCGAGGAGGAGGGTCCCGACCGGATCGCCCTGGCCTATCCGACGACCTGGGGCCCCGGCCGGGTGGGCCTGCTGCGGTCCGCGCTCGACGACGTCCACATGAGCAACGCGGTGCTGGTGACCCGCGCCCGCGCCGTAGTGGAGCGGCACCGCGCTCTCGGCCGGCACACCGCCGAGGGCCGGGTGGTCGCGGTCTGCCGCATCGGCGGGCTCGGCACCGAGGTGTCGCTGGTCATCCCGGGCGAGCCCGGCCGGCTCGAGCTGCTCACCTCGACCGAGGACGGCGAGGTCGGCGGCGACGATCTGGCCGAGGGCGGCCCGGCGGAGTGCCGGGCGACCATGGCGGCGATCCTCGACCTGTTCCGGCGCACCGCGCGAGCCGCCGGCGTGACACTCGATGACCTGGCCGCGGTGCTGCTGGCCGGCGGCGGCACTACCCGCCCGATCGTGGCCGAGACGCTGGCCGAGGTGATCGCGGCACCGGTGATCCGAGACGACGACCCCCGGCACACCATCGCCTGCGGCGCCGCGGTCTCGTTGCGGCCCCCGTCCGAGGTGCCGCCCACCGGCCGCGCCGCCCTCGCGCCACCACCCCGGCAGCCAGCCCAGATGCCACCCACTCAAATGCCAGCCGCCCAGGCACCGGTCGGCCAGACATTCGCCACCCAAATGCCAGCCGACCTGACGCCGAGCGGCCGGATCCCCGGCGATCAGATACTGGGCAGCCGGTTGCCCGGCGGCCAGACGCCCGGCGATCAGATACTGGGCGGCCGATTGCCCGGCGGCCAGATGCCGGGCGGCGAGATGCCGGGCGGTCAGACGCAAGACGCCCTGGTGCCGGCCGCGCTGATGCCGGTGACGACCGGGCCGGACGACGTCGTCGCCGGGCCCGGTCTGCCGCCGCCGCGGCCGTCGCTGGACATTGCCGGACCGCAGGTGCCGCGCCGATGAGCCTTCCGTTGACGATCGGCGCCGACGCCGGCGACCTGCTGCGCGATGTCCGCGCCGATCCCACCGCACCGATCGGCGCCGCCGTCTGCGCGCCGGGTGGCTTCGGCAAGACCGCCCTGCTCGGCGAGCTGGCCAAGGTGTGGGCCGAGGCCGGCGTGCCGGTCAGCACGCCCTGGCGGCCCGGCGCCGGCCCGGCCGGCTCGGTGCTGCTGGTCGACGACGCGCACCGCCTCGACGACCACCGCCTGGCCGAGCTGCTCGCCGTCGCCGAGCGGCCGGACACCCGGTTGATCGTGGCCTACCGCCCCTGGCCCCGCCCGGCCGCGCTGGCCCGGCTGACCGAGGTGCTGGGCCGCGCCCGGCCGGCGGTAACGCTGCCCGCGCTGCTGCCCGGCCAGATCGGCGGCGTGGCTCCCGCACTCGCGGAGTTCGTCGTCACGCTCACCCGCGGTGTTCCGCGATACGTGTCCCGCCTGGTGCCCACCCTCACCGGCGCGGAACCGCCGGCCCGCATCCCGGCCGCCGCGCTGGCGCCGTTCGCGCCGGAGCTCGACGACCTCGGCGCCGAGCTGCGCACCCTGCTACTGGCCGTCGAGGCCGGCGGCTCCTTCGATCTGACCGCGGCGCTGCTCGGCCGCGGCCCGCACGAGGTCGGCGACCTGGTCGCGGCGGGCCAGGCGACCGGCCTGCTCACCGCCGACGGCACGCTGGTCCCGCTGGCCCGGTACGCCATCGCCGCACTCGGCCCGATCGCCCAGCGCGTCAGTGTGCGGCAGCGCCTCACCGAGTTGCAGATGGCCCGCGGGGGTCCGGTGCTGCCGCTGGTGCGGCACCTGTTCCCCGACCCCGCCGCGCCGGTGCCCAACCCGGGCCCGGTCGTCGAGACGGGCACCGTGTCGGTCCCGGACGGCGGCTCGGTCGCCGGCGGCAGATCCGCGTCTGTCCCCGGCGGCGACACGACGGCCGGCGCCCGGCCCACGTACGGCCTTGGCGGCGACACCGCGGCCGGCGCCCGGTCCGAATTCGGCCTTGGCAGCGACACAACGGCCGGTACCCGGCCCGGGTTCGGCCTTGGCGGCGACACGACGGCCGGCGCCCGGCCCACGTACGGCCTTGACGGCGACACCGCGGCCGGCGCCCGGTCCGAATTCAGTCTTGGTGGCGACACGGCGGCCGGTGGCCGGTTCGAATTCGGTCTTGGTGGGGACACCGTGGCCGGGTTGGGGCCGGCGTTCGAGGCTGCTGCTGAAGAAGCGCTGCGGGACGACCCGGCGCTCGCCGCGCGGCTGTTCGCGGCGGCGGCGGGTGCGGGGCGGCCGGCGGTCGCGCGGCGTGCGCTGGCTACCGCGCTCACCGGTGACCTGGATCAGGCCGCCCGGCTCGCTGATCGGACGGTGGCCACCGGCTCGCCGGACCAGCGTGCCGAGGCGGCGTACGTCGCCGCCGTCGCCATGGCCCATCGTGGGCAGCTCGACCGGGCCGCCGACCTGCTGCGCTGGGCCGGGTCCGGACCCGGCGCGGGCTTCCGCGCCGCGGCTCTGGCCGGCACCGGCCAGGTCGGTGCGGCCGAGACCGCGCCCGACGACGGGCCGCCCACGCTGCTGCAGGCCACCGCCACCCTGATGGCCCGCGGCGTGCGGGAGTCGCTCACCGATGCGCCGGCGGCCGCGCTGTCCACGCTGGTGCAGGCGTCGTCGCTGCTGGAGCCGGTGGGCACCGGAGTGCTGCTGCCGGACAGTCCGGCGGCGCTGGCCGCGCTCGTCGGCCTGCACAGTGCCGACCTCGACATCGCCGAGGCCACGCTGGAGCGTGCGGTCCGCGCGGGGCTGGGCGGGCCGCTGCTCGCCCCGCGGCACCGGCTGTTGCAGGCCTGGAGCCGGATGCTGCGCGGGCAGTTGGCGTCGGCCGGCCGGCTGGTCACCGAGGCGGCCGCGCAGGGTGGACGCGACCGGCTCTTCGCCGCCGCGCTGCGGGTGGGCCTGGCCCGGCGGGACAGCGACCTGGTCGACCTGCGCGCCATCTGGCCGGACGCCTGCCAGGTGCTGATCGGTCAGCCGGTCGACCTGTTCATGCTGCTGCCGCTCGGTGAGATGGCCGTCGCCGCGGCCCGGCTGGGCGAGCGTCACCGGGTCGCCGCTCACCTGGCCGACGCCGATCGGCTGCTGGACCGGCTGGGTGACGTGCCGCTGTGGAGTGCGCCGCTGCACTGGAGCAGGCTGCACGCGGCCATCCTGGCCGAGGATCGGGCCGAGGCCGACCGGCATGCCGCCGCCCTCGATCGGCTGCGCGGCGCCGGGCCGTACCCGGCGGCGCTGGCCGCGGCGGCGCAGAGCTGGCTCGCTGTTCTCACCGACCGGATCGATGCCGATCAGGTCGAGGTGGCCGCTCGCGGGCTGGCCGCGCTCGGGCTGGCCTGGGACGGCGCGCGGCTGGCCGGTCAGGCGGCGATCCGGACGACCGACCGCAAGGCGATGTCGGCGCTGCTCGACTGTGCCCGGACCCTGCAGGGCCGGCCCGGGCCGGCCGAGTCCAAGGAACCGGCTGAGCAACTGCTCAGCGACCGGGAGCGGGAGGTGGCCGCGCTGGTGCTTGCGGGCATGACCTATAAACAGGTCGCCGATCGGCTGTACCTCTCGGCCAAGACGGTCGAGCACCACATCGCTCGCATCCGTCAACGGCTGGGCTGCACGGACCGGCGGGAGATGCTGGCCCGCCTGCGCGAGTTGCTGGCGGATAGTCCGACAGCGGTGGATGGAGCGGTGGCATGAGCGAGCGAAGCGAGCGCATCAGCAAGCTCAGTGCGGAATTTGCTCGTGGCAGGTCGGAGCGAAGCGAGGACCTGGCATGAGCCGGTGGCTGCGGTGGCGGGTCGACCCGCGCCTGGGCGTGGGCCTCATCCTGCTCGTGCTGTTGTGGCTGGCCGCCGCCGGACCGGCGGTGAGCGCGGCCGCCGACCTGATCCGGGAGCGCGGCACCGCCGACCGGTTCGGGCACGCGGTGGACGGTGTGGTGGTCGAGTTGCAGGCCGAGCGCCGGCTGTCCGCGGCGTTCCGGCCCGATGTCGACACCGCGCGGCTGGCCGAGCAGCGGGTCCGGACCGATCGGGCCCGGGCGGCGCTGGACGCGACCCGGACGGGCTGGCGGAACCGCCTGATTACGGCCGACGCGGCTCGCTCGGCGGACGAGTTGCAGCGCCGGCTCGACGGTCTGGGCCGGCTGCGCTCCGACGTGGACGCCGGCGATTCCGGGCGGGCCGAGATCGTCACCGGTTACACCCGGGTCATCGAGGCCGGTCTGGGTGCGCCGTGGTTGCCGGCCGGCGACACGCTGGCCGCGCTCGGCCGGGCCCGGGAGGCCCTGGCCGAGGAGGACGCTCTGCTGACCGGCGCGCTGGCGACGACCGCCGGGGTCACCGACGCCGACCGGTTGCTGGTCGGCACGCTGATCGGCGTTCGCCAGGCCCGCCTGGCCGACGCCGGCGCCGATCCCGCCACCGCCGCGAGCACCGACCCGGCGCGTTACCGGCAGCTGGCGGGTGTGGAGCAGCGACTCCTGGCCTCCGACGGGGCCGTGGTCACCGGGGCGGCGTGGACCGCGGTGGCCGACCCGGCCATCGCCCGCCTGCGCGCCGCCGAGACCGCGGCCGACCAGCGGATGACGGCGGCGACCTCGGGCACGGTCGCGGCCATCGTCTATGCCGGGCTGATCGCGGGCGTCGGGCTGGTCGCGGTGATCGGTGTGTTCCTGCTGGCCCGCCGGAGCGGGCCGGACCGGCGCTCACCGGCCGCCGCGCCGGACGCCCGGCCCGACGCCGGCCAGGCCCGCCAGGAACTGCTGCTGGACCTGCACCGGCGCAGTCAGCGTCTGGTGCACCGGCAGTTGCGGCTGCTCGACGCCATGGAGCGCCGGCAGTCCGACGACGACACCCTGGGCGATCTGTTCCGGGCCGACAATCTGGCCACCCGGATCCGGCGCAACGTGGAGAAGGCCATCACGCTGGCCGGCGGCACCCCGGGGCGGCGCTGGCGGCGGCCGATGCCGCTGGTCGAGGTGGCCCGCGGGGCGGCCGCCGAGGTCGCCGACTACACGCGGGTCGCGACCCAGGTGGAGCCGGCCGCGCTGGCCGGCAACGCGGTCACCGACGTCATGCACCTGCTCGCCGAGCTGATCGACAACGCGACCACCTACTCCTCGCCGGACACCCGGGTGCGGGTGAGCGGCGCCCGGGACGTCCATGGCGGTTACACGTTCGTCGTCACGGACGTGGGGCCCGGGATGAGCGATCTCGACCTGGCGACCGCCGAGGAAGTGATGGCCGATCCGGAGCCGCCGGCGGACGGCCTCTGGTGGGGTTTCCACGCGATCGGCCGGTTCGCGGCCCGGCACGACATCACCGTACGGCTCGAGCCGGGCACGGCCGGCGGCCTGGCCGCCACCGTCACTCTGCCCCGCGAGCTGGTCGCCGATCCCGGGGAGGATGGGCCCGGACCGGACGCACCGCCACTCAACCGGGTCGAGCGAATGCGGGCACGGTTCGGTGAGGTGAGCGATGCGAACTCGGCAACCGTAGATCTACCCGTGGTGGGCAGTCGACAGACGGAGGCATTGTGAACCACAGTTTCGTCGCCGCGACGGGAATCGTTCCGCTCCTCAACGAGCTGGCCGCGGCGCTGCCCGGCACCGAGGGTGTCGTCCTGCTGTCCACCGACGGCCTGGAGCTGGCGATGTCGGCCTCCACCAACCCGGTGTCGGCCACCAACCTGTCCGCCGTCGCGGCCGGTCTGCACGCCGTCGCCGAGGCGGCCGACCGCAACAACGGCGGCCATCGGGTGGACCAGACGCTGGTGGAGACCGACTTCCGCATGCTGGTGGTGCTTCCGGTGGCGCCCGGCGCCCTGCTCGCGGTGCTGTTCGACGCGGTCAACGATCTGGTCGGCACCCAGGAGAAGATCGCCTGGTACTCCGATCGGCTCAGCCTGCGACTGTCCTCGGTCGACCTGGTTCAGACACCATGACGACGACCGAGGACGTCTGGTACGACGCCGAGGCCGGGCCGCTGGTCCGCCTCTACGCGATCACCGGTGGCCGCACCGAGGCCGCGCAGGGCGACTTCACGCTCAACGCGATCGTGCAGCGGGTTCCCGGCAGCCAGCCGGGCGGCGAGCTGTCGCACGAGCAGCGAACCATCCTGGAGCTCACCGAGAAGCCGGTGTCGGTGTCCGAGATCGCGGCCCGCCTCGGCCTGCCGCTGGGCACGGTCCGGGTGCTCCTCAGCGACCTGCGCGACGACGGCCTGGTCGCCGTCCCCCGCTCCCGCGACGCCGCCGAGGCGCCCACCATGCTTCAGCTCCAGCAGCTGCTGAACGGCCTCAACGCCCTGTGAACCCGGAGGACCCACCGATGAGCCAGCCGTCCCGGCCCCGCCGCTCCCCCATGGTGGTGCTGCTGGACGCGATGCTGGGCCTGGCCACGACTTTGCAGACCGCCAACCTGCCCGGTTCCGGGGGTGGCCGCCGGCGTGGCCGAGCCATCGTCATCTGGCTGGTCGCCGGGGTGCTGGCCGCGGCCGGTGGCACCGCGCTGCTGGTGAGCGCCGTCCTGCGTACCCCGGATGGCCTGGCCGATCTGCCGCCGGGCGGCGGCATCGCCGCGCTCGCACCCACCACCTCGGCCGCCCCGGCCTCGGTGACCGTCCGTCCGTCGTCGGCGACGCCGACGACGACCAGCCCCACACCCTCGAAGTCCTCCGCGCCGGCCGTGTCCCGCTCGCCCGAGAAGGGCACCTCGGTGGTTCCGTCGAGCCCGGCCGGCGAGGCGCGACTGGCCGCCGTCTACACGGCCGCCGACGGCCTGCTCGGTTACCGGGCGCAGGTGGCCGTGACGGGCGAGGGTCCGGGCACGGCCGACGGCTGGCAGCTGACCATCACCATGCCGCGGGCCACCCTGCAGCTGGCGGCGGTCAGCGGGGCCACCGTCGCGCAGTCCGGCACGGTGTGGACCTTCACCCCGACCGCCGAGACCCGCCAGGTCGCCGCGGGCGCGTCGGTGACGGTCGTCTTCGACGTGCGCGGTGCCACCCTGGTGGACGGCAAACCCACCGCGTGCAGCATCAACGGGGAGGCGTGCGCCACGGCGGAGTGAGAGTTCGACCATCTTTAATGTCTCGTTTCGGGAAGTTACCGTCCGGTAACTGCGGCCATCACCGGGCTCGCAGTTCCGCCGACGGAGGCTGGACATGCCCGTACGCTCCCGAATCCCCGCCGCCCTGCTCGCCCTGGCCGTCTCGATCGCGGGGTTCGGCGTAGCCGCCGCCCCGGCGGCGGCCGCCGTGACGTCCCGCGGCGTCACCATCCCGGACTTCTACACGCCGCCGGCCGCACTGCCCACGGCCAACGGCGCGCTGGTCCGCACCGAGCCCCTGCCGCTGGCGCTCTCGCTGCCCGGCATCAACTCCAGCCTGCCGGGCAGCGCCACCCGGATCATGTACCGGTCGACCGACTCGAACGGGAACCCGGTCGCCGTCACCGGCGCCTACCTCGAACCGGCGGCGGACTGGACGGGGCCCGGTTCACGGCCGCTCGTGGTCCTGGCGCCCGGCACGATGGGCCAGGGTGACCAGTGCTCGACCTCCCTGGCCCTGCAGTATCCGCTGGTCCTGGGCGCGAACGGCGGCCAGACGACGGTGTCGATCGGCTACGAGATCCTGGCCATGTACCAGCTTCTCGCCAAGGGCCTCGCGGTCGTCCAGACCGACTATCCGGGCCTCGGAACGACGGACCGGCTGCACCCGTACGTCAACCGGGTCGACGAGGGGCACGCGGTGCTGGACGCCGCCCGGGCCGCCAAGGCACTCCCGAACACCTCGATCACCGCCAAGTCCGTGGTCGGTCTCTACGGGTACAGCCAGGGCGGCGGCGCGGTCGCCTCGGCGGCGGAGCTCCAGTCGTCGTACGCCCCGGACGTCGCGCTGAAGGCCACCTACTCCGGGGCGCCGCCGGCCGACCTGGTGAAGGTCACCGAGGCGATCGACGGCACCGAGCTGGTCGGCGCGCTGGGCTGGTCGGTGAACGGGTTCCTGCAGACCGATCCGGACCTTCAGGCGGTTGCCGACAGGTACCTCAGCGACGCCGGCCAGGCGGCCCTGAAGGACCTGTCCACCATGTGCGTCGGGGATGCGCTCTTCGGGTACGCCTTCAAGCGCAGCACCTCGTGGACGAGGACCGGGCAGTCGCTGGCCGACGTCATCGAGGCCGAACCGAGCCTGCGTAGCTTCATCGATCAGCAGTTCATCGGTGCCCGGAAGCCGACCGGCGTGGTCCGGGTGGCCACCGGGGTGGCCGACAACCTGGTGCCGCACGGCCAGGCCCGGACGATGGCGGTCGATTGGTGCCGCCTGGGGGCCAATGTCGTCTACGCCCCGATCCTGCTGCCGAGCGTCGGCGACCCGCTGCTGAACCACTTCGGACCGCTGCTCGCCGACCAGGGAACGGCCGTGGCCTGGCTCAATGACCGGCTGGCCGGATGGCCGGCGGTCACCAATTGCGTGACCATGCCGATCCAGCCCTGAGCCACGCCCCCATCCGGCCGAGCACCGGTTATCCACAGGCTTCCCCCGAATCTTGGGAAGACATGACAACATGCGGCCATGGCTTGGGAAGCATTGCCCAGTGCGGCAATCGGTGCGGTGATCGCCCTTTCCGGCACGCTGCTGGCGGACGTACGCCGCGATCGTCAGCAGCGGGGCCGCGACCTCGGCACCGAGCGCCGGAAGTACTGCGTGGCCTTCACCGTCACGTTGACCGAGGCGCTCGGTGCACTACGCTCAGTAGCGGCTCGGCGTCTGGCGGCGACGGAGCTCCGCACCGCCGTCGGCGAGGCGATGAATGCCACGTACGTGGCGCGGGAACAGCTGCTCCTGTCCGGATCCGGACCGATCGTGGTGGCCGGCGAGGTCGCCTTTCACCGGCTGGTGGACGTCCGCGACGCGGTGCGAGCGGGCGCGGAACTCGACTCGGTGGAGTATCACGACGCCTATCACTCGTTCGCCGACGCCCTGTGGCGATTTCGCATGGCCGTGCGGGAGGACCTGCACGAACCGAGCCTCGCCCCGGAAGATCTGCACCGGCCGGACTGGACCGATCGGGACCGATGTGCGGTGTGCGCGGCCCGCGCGTGACCCGATCCGGTTACATCGTTCGGTCGGCCGCCACAGACCCGCAGGTTGCCGCGGGTGGACCGCTGGCTACCCGTTCTTCAGCCAGAGATAAAGAGATGTCCATCGATGCGATGCGAACGGCCGATGTGTTCCGGCTAACTTCCTGCGACGGTTCTGTCGTGGTGGAAACGTACTGCCCGGACGATTCGATCAGAGGGAGTGGCCCGGTGCCGAATCCTCGGTTACCAAGGGCGACATCGACCATGTCCGTACACGACGAGAACGTCCTGCACCGCCACACACTGCTGAGGTCGATCGCCGCGGGCCAGGTTCCGCTGAAGTTCGCCTACGTGGGCAGCGCGGCGTATACCCACGATCGATACGCCCGGACCGACGACTATGCCGGGATGATGGCATCCGCCGAGCGTGAATCCGACGCGTTCCTCCGATCCCGCTGCTGCGATCCGACCGTCGCGGATCTCGCCGAGATCGGGCCCGGCAACGGCGAGCACAGCGCCGCGCTTCTGGCTGCGCTCCGCGCGAAGGGCCTGCCGATCCGGCGCTATCTGGGTGTCGACTTCAGCTCGACCCTGCTGGACATCTCGCGGCGCACGCTCGACGACCGATTCGAGGGCGACCTCGCGATCGACACCGCGCAGTGGGATGCCGAGAGCAGCCCGGCTCCGGTGATCGAGCAATGGCGGCCGGCGGCCGGTCCGGTCCTGGTCTGCCTGGTCGGGGGCACTCTCGGCAATTTCGAGAATCCCTTGCACGGGTTGCGGAACATTGCCCGCATGCTCCACCCCGGCGACCTTCTTCTGACGAGCGCATTCTTACGGCCGAATTCCGGCGCGATCAATTCATCAATGTCGGCATATCGCACCGATGAATTTCGTCGGGCTGCCCTGGAGCCCATGCTTGCGGTGGGAATGAACGCGAGTGACCTCGATCTGTCGATCGCCTATCAGGACGGGATATTCGTCGGTGAGGTAACCTTGCGAAAAGATGCCCACCTGGGTTTTCTTCGATTGCCGCGCGGCTACAGCTTCCGGTGTTTCGTATCACGGCGTTTCGATCCCGGAGAATTCGTGGGCTTACTCGAAAAAGCCGGATGGTCGATTTACAAGACCGACGTGGAGCCCGACAGTGACCACATAACAGTGGTCGCATCTCGCGACGAGGAGCCGCTATGAACACGGATCCCCCGCAAGTTGATCCCTGCGTCGATGCGATGGCGCTGGCCGGCGATCTGGTCAAAGGGGCGAGGCAGGCCCTCCGGATGCATCGGGTGTCGTCCGAGGGGACGGATCCGTTCAGCGTCCGGGTGCCGTCGGATGCCGTCGAGGAACTCGTGCTGAACCTCAGCGCGCGGGTCGAGAACTGTGTCGAGCAGATCGTGCCGTTCGCGCCGCACTCCCCCACGGCGAACGCGTTCTCGGGCCTGATCTGGCAGCACGTGGCGAGGCGACGCGCCGTCCACCGCTTCTATCTGGTGCCGTCCAGCGAGGACAACCAGCGACGCGTGCAGCTGCAGATCACCGAGGATCGACGCCACGACCTCCAGTCGGAGCCGGTGGAGGTCACCGGCGACAGCGCCCAGGCCCCGATGAACACGCTCTGGCTGATCGACGACCGGGTGGTCGTCCGCCAGGAACCAGGACCTCATGGCAGCGGGCCCTGGCTGGTGACCGGCCGGCCGGCCGAGGTCGCCCGGGCACGGACGATGATCCAGGCCCTTCGTGACCGGGTCACTCGCCGCGCGGAGGACACCGAGGACGAGGAACCGGCCGGGCCCGATCTCACCGCCTGGCTGTTGCGGTCGGCTCAGATGCTGCATCACGTCGCCCAGATGTCCTGCACCGAGAACCGCCTGATCGGCGAGGACGACTGCGCCTGGTATCACGGGGCCTGGCAGTTCCTGCGGTTCTTCAACATGGTCAGCAGCCCCACCTGGCATACCGAGTTTTACGCCCAGCAGATCCGCACGGAGATCCACGAGCGCACGGCGCGGCGCATCCTGATCAGCGGATCCGCCGACTACACGACGCTTGCCTTCGTCCTGCGGGCGGCTCGCCCCTCGAATGATGCCTCCCCGGTCGAGCTGGACGTGCACGTGGTGGATCTCTGCCGGACCCCGCTGCTGGCCTGCCGGTGGTACGCCGAACGCCTCGGCATAAAGATCAATATTCACCAGGCGGACATCACTCGAAAGAGTGACGACGGAAGCGAAGGATTCGACCCCTCCGAGCCATTCGATCTTGTGGTCGCGGACGCCTTCCTGACCCGATTCGATATTGCCGGTGCGGGAATGGTGCTCTCCCGCTGGTTTGAGCTTCTCCGTGACGGCGGCACCGTGGTCACGACCGTACGACTGCATCCGCGCAACAAGTATCGTGGCCAGAATTTCGATCTTGATGATGACGCTGATCATCGTCTCAGCGACCCGGTCGACGATTTCGAGTTGCGCCTGCGTGAGCGTGCGGCGGCCTGGCAGGATATGCTGCCGATCGATCTAGAAACGCTCTCACACCTCGGCCGCACATACGCAAAACGTATGATCAGTAATGATCTGGGCGATGCGGACGCTGTCAGGAAAACGTTCGAAGATCATCAGTTCGCACTGATGGAAGAGACGGCAGCGCCGGTGCGCGGCGAGTTGTTCGGCACGGAATATCTCCGGGTCGTTGCTCGCCGGCCGGACCGGTCCTCGGCCGAGGCCGTCCCGGACTGACACCGCCGGCCCCCTCCCCGCGGTGCTGTCCGCTGCGAGAAGGGAGTGTCCCGGCAGTGCCTCTCCCCTTCGACTGGGATGCGTTGACCACGGTCCCATCGGACGAAGACGGCCAGCGCGTGATCAGCGCGGCACGGAACGACCTCGAGAAGGCCGCCACGGCCCTGCGGGAGAAGTTCGACGTCGCGCTGCCCTTCCGGCTGCTGTCGAGGGACTTCAAGAACCCGGACGAGCCGCGCGTGGTGGTCCTCGTCGGCGAGAAACTGCGCTGCGAGTTCACCGACGGCGCGCTGCAGAACGCCCGGCGAAAGGGTCTCGGCCCGATCGACCTCATCGCCTCCGCCGTCGTGTATGAGCAGTCGGCCGACGTTGATGGCAAACCCTGCGTGATCCTGGACGGCAACTGGCGTCCCAAGCGGGTCGGCCGGGCCAATGGGCCGACCGAGGCGCAGATGCGCCGGCATCGCCGGGTCGCTCGCCTCCCGATGGTCACCGGGGATATCGAGAGGGCCATCAAGGCCGGCAAGAACGTGATGATCGTCGGCAAGCACGGATCGGGCCGGACCGCGCTGGCCGCAGTGGTCGCTCAGGTGCTCGGAGGGCAGGGTTACGGCCAGATCTGGCTCGACCTGACCGACCCCGCCGACGGTCCGGAGTCGGTGGTCGCCGAGTTGCTGAAGCTGCCGAAGCAGGAGCACTATCTGCTCGTCGCCGACGGCCTGCAGGCGAACATCCCGGTGGTCGACCCGTTGCTGTCCTGCGCCCCTCTGCTGCAGATGATGTTCGGGTTGCAGATCTTGATCCTCGCGACCACCTGGAAGTCGGTCGCCGACAAGGTGACCGGCGGCGACCCCCATTTCGACGCCAGCCCGATCGGCGTGTCGGCCGAAAAATTGATCAAGCAGATGCTGGACGACGAGTCGATCTTCGGCGAAGACCGGCAGAAGATCGAGACGCTGGCCGGCGACGACGTCCACATCGCACTGAGTGCCATCGACATCTTCCACGCCCACGGCCGGGTTCCGGACGTGGGCGAACTGCAGCAGGAGTTCACCCGGGACACTGACGCTCCGGCGGAGAGGCGCGCGCTCTACCACCTGTCCTGTCTGGGCGTGCTCGGCCTCGTCATGTCGGAAGTCCAGGCCGTGGAGATGTTCGGCCGGCCGACGATCACCGAACTTCTCGACCGCGATCTCGTGCACCGCACGGACGAGGCCTTCACCGTCGCGACTCAGCGCCGGGCGGTGCTGGTCATGAACTTCGCGCTCGAACACTGGCCGGAGATCGGGAGTGAGGGCCAGCCCGAGGACGTGGTCTGGACCCATCTGCAGCGTAGCGACCGGCTGATCCGAGCGACCCTGAGCCAGATCGACAACGTCGTGTCGCCGGAGACACTGCGCCCGGCGAGCTCCTACCTGATCAGCGCATGGGACATCTCCGAACAGCTTGCGCGATGGCTGGAGAAACAGACAAACCACGGGCCTGCCTGGGAGGACAACCTCGGATCCTCGGTGTTCGCCGCAATGGCCCTCGCCCGGCTGGACCGGCCGGAGCAGTGGCTCAAGATCGCCGAACACGTCCGGGCCCGCTGGACCTACGCCGACCCGGAACTGCAGTTGCCCGAACCGGTCGGTGGTAACACCACCGACTTCAAGGATTTCCAGCAAATCGGCCGGGAGATGGCCGAGGAGGACCTGGCGTACGGCGAGGACGGTCACCCCTCGGGGATGCCCGCCGCGCAGTTCGACCCGCAGGAGGCGTACCGGACCTGGGCACTCGGTCTGCTGCTCTGCTTCGAGGCGACGGCGCCGCTGGCCTACCGCGACGCCGAGCGCATTCGCATGCTGCTCGACATGACGAAGATTGCGGCCGACTCGCTCGACGGGTACTTCTATCCCGTCCGGGTGCCGTGGGTGACCGCCCGCGTGCTGATGGGCATCTGCCACGCCGACACCGAGCCCCGGGAGAACCGCGTCGTGGCGCGGGCATCCAAATGGCTCATCGACCTCGCCTCCGGCAGTGACCCGGGCCAGGTCGTCGGACGATGGCTCAGCGGAACGGGCACCTGGAACACCAATGAGGAGGCGACGGCGATGTGCGTCATCGCCCTCGTCTCGGCGCAGCAGCGGTACCGGGCCGGGGACGTGATCGACGCCGCGCTCAGCTGGCTGACCGGCCGAAGCGCGGAATGGGGGCGGGAAGGCCAGGAGATCGATCTGGCTCAGGTGATCGAGGCGTTCGCGTTCTGCACCGAATCATATGTACCGGGTGAGCAGACCGAGATGCTGGTGAACCAGCACCTGAGCACGTTGCTCCAGCGCACCCGGAACGAACTCCGCAAGGCGCCGGTGGCCGATCGCCCCGAGGAGCGCCTCCGGCTGCCGTTCCTCGCGGCGCAGCTCACCGAGATCGTCTGGCGGACCGTGCAGTCACAGTTCAAGCGCCTGCTGCGCGATGTGATGGGCACGTCCGACCGGCCGCAGGCGTCGTCGAACGGCCGGTCCGCGATGCCCCGGCCACGGCCCGAACCGGACCCCGCCTTCCTCCCGGAACCCGACAAGGGGCTCACTGCGGGTCAGCTGCGCGTATGGCAGGCGGCAGCCAGCCAGCTCCGTCGGACACTGAACGACCTGATCAGCGACCGGAGCAGCCCCGGCAAGGCCGGAGTGGCCTTGGTCCAGACGTTGCTCGCGGAGAACTATCGGCAACAGCGCCTGTACAACGAACTGCTCGGAATGCTGGACAGCCAGGCGACCGTGGAGACCCTGAGAGCACTCGACGAACTGGGCCAGGAAGTGTGCGGCCCCAGTTGGCCGACGCTGCCTTACCCCGATCACTACCGTGACGAGGCTCCGGCGTGAGGGCCGCCCTTCCGGCCTCGTCGTCGCTGAACTTCCTGGCCGGGATCTTCGCAGGCGCCGGCATCAACCTGATCACCTCGGTGGCCACCGGTCCCGAGGCCGAGGTGTCCAGTACGAAGATCGCCCTGGACTCGGTGCTCTGGGTGGCCGCCGCCGCCTGCCTCACCTGGGCCGCGCAGGTGGTGCAGCGCGGTGAGCGTGACGCGGACGTGGAGGTCCAGGGACGGCTGACGCAGGAGGAGAAGGAGGAGATCCGCGACCACCTGGAGCGCCGGTCGTGGCGCCGCGCCCGGTTGCCGATCATCCTTACCGTGGTGTTCGTGATCGGCTCCGTCGCGCTGCTGCCGAGGTTCATTCCGTGGAGTGCCCTGCTCTAGTGGTCGTTCGTTCACCACGTAAACGCGTGAATGCCGGATCCGTTCCTGAGGAGAACCCGACGATGGCCCTGACGCCACCCGCGCCCGGAGACGTCTCCCGGCGTTTCGTGATCCTTCACGGATGGCAGAACGAGCGCCCGATCGGGCACTGGCAGTGGTGGCTCGCGGAGCGCCTCACCGAACGCGGCCATGAGGTGGTCTACCCCCAGTTGCCGAATCCCGGCCGCCCCGCGTTGAAGGAATGGCTCGAGGTGATCGAGGCGTCGCTCGACCGTGATCATGCCGATGAGCTGGTCGTCATCGCGCACAGCCTCAGCTGTGCCGCCTGGATCCAGCTCGCCGGGATCGGCAGTGTGCGGTTGCCCGTCGACCGCCTCGCGCTGGTCGCGCCGCCCAGCCCGAAGTTCCTCGCGGAGACGCCGGAGCTGCGCGAGTTCTCGTTCGCCGACGGCGCGCACGAGGCGGTGCCGGCGACCTCGATCGCCGCAACGCGCCTGGTCTGTGCCGTGGACGACCCGTACTGCGACCCGCCTGCGTCCGTCCTCTACGGCGACAAGTTCGACGTGGACGTCATTCCCGGCGGCAGCCACCTGGACATGGTCGCCGGCTACGGACGATGGCAGTCCGCCCTGCGCTGGTGCGAGGACGGCAGCCGGCGCTTTATGACGGATTAGCGTCATGCGGTGGGTGCATCCGGCTACCTAGCATCCGCCCATGGACAACTCACTCGCACAGCTCGTCGCCGCTGCCACCGGCGGAATGAGCGGGGAGGCGTGGGCGGATCGGGTCGCGGACCTCGCCGACGCGGTCGCTGCACGGCTCCGGGGTGAGGTGGTGCAGTCGCCCAGCGATCGCCTGCGCTCACCGCACATCCGGGTGGAACGGGGCACCGATCGCCCGGCGGACATCGAGATCGCCGCTTGGCGGCCGGACGAGTTCGCCCAGATCGTAAGCTCGTGGGTCGCGTCGCTGGCGCACGTCGCGATGCGGCGTCGCCAGGACGATCCGGACCTCGGGCGCGTGGCGCTGTTCGCGGTGGTGGTCGGCGTACCGGAAGATTTCGACCTGGTCCCGGGTCTCGACGACCTGCTGACCGAGTACGACAACGTCGTACTGGGACTGATCAACGGCCGGGAGCGGTGGCTCGGCCTGCGCGCCGGTGCCGAGCCGATCGAGCTGGCCGGTCTCGACGCGGCGCTCGCCCACCTGACGGCGGCGCCGGGGGCGGCCGACCCGGCCGAGGAGAAGCCGGTGGTCGACGCCGACCGGCGACCGCGGTTCCTGCTGATGGCGACGGAGTGGGGCTCGAAGTACGGCGGTCTCTCCACCTTCAACCGCGACCTCGCCACCGCGCTGGCCGCCATCGGGGTCGACGTACGGGTCTGCGTACCCGAAGCGAACCCGGCCGATGTCACGCAGGTATGGGAGTCCGCCACGGTGAAACTGGTGGCACCCGACCCCATCCCGGGAATCGAGGGCGACGCGCTCCTGCTCGCCGGGCCGCGGGTGGTCGAGGGTGAGGACTATCGACCGGACGTCATCGTCGGGCACGGCCGGCACACCGGACCGTACGCGTACGGGCTCCACCAGCGGATCTTCCGGGATGCCCGCCGGGTGCACGTCGTACACACCGACGCCGAACTTCTGGAACAGGCGAAGGAGGAACCCGACGGCGACTCCCGGATGATCGAGGCCGACGAACGAGGCATGATCGAGCTTGCCCTGGCCCGGTCGGCCGATCTGGTCGTCGGGGTCGGGCCGCTGCTCAGCATGCTGATCTCGCATCACATGCGCGGTCCGGACCCGGTTCCGCCGGTCTTCAATCTCAGGCCCGGGCTGCGGAACTGGGGTGAGCAGGTCAACGCGGCCGACCCGCCCGAATTCCGGCAGGTGCTGCTGGTCGCCCGGGCCGAGGACATCCGGTCGAAAGGCATCGACATCGCGGTGGGCGCCGTGAAGGCCATCGTCGACAAGCGTGACGATCTGACCACCCGGCCCACGCTGGTGATCCGTGGCGTGCCCGATGACGAGGCCACGCAGGTGCGGAAACGGGTCGAGGAGATCGCGGAGGAGTCACTCACTGTCCTTCTGCGCCGGTACACCACCTCGCAAAAGAGGCTCCGCGACGATCTTTGGGGCTCCCGGCTGGTCATCATGCCGTCTCGCCACGAGGGCTTCGGCCTCGCCGCCTATGAGGCGATCGCGGTCGGCGTTCCGGTTCTGATCACCCAGGAGAGCGGTCTGGCGATGATGCTCACCGACCTGGCCCGGGCGAATCGCCTGGATCCACCCCGGGAGGTCGTCTCGGTCCAGGGCACCGCGGAGGATGTCGCGAAACGGTGGGCGGACAAGATCGAGGAGGTTCTCACCCGGCCCCAGGAGGCCTTCGCGCGGGCGGCTGCCCTCCGCCAGCAGACCCTGGCGGAGGTCAGTTGGGACCGGACAGTCGCGGAGTTGCTCGGCAGGCTCGGCATCGAAGTCCCCTCGTCAGCCACCACGGGAAATCGGCCCGCGTAGCGACGACCGGCAATACAGAAATGGCCGAATGGTCTGTCCTTAAGTCAGACCTTTACAAGTCTTCCCTGGTAAGAGCGCATCGGTGGATGACCGAGACAGAAGTTGACAGCGGTTCGCCTGGCTATCGGAGATCTTTTCCGATGGGATTCATCAAACAACTCCAGGAGGAGCGCACTCCATGAGAAGACGCCTCACCGCCGGGGCCGTTGTTACCGCAACGGGGCTGGCTTTCCTGACCACGGTGCCGTCCACCGCCACGGCGGCACCGTCGGCCCCGGTCGACTACACCGTCGTGTCCGCCGACGGAGTCTCCGCGGCGGACGCGACGGCGGCCATCGCGGCCGCCGGCGGCAAGATAGTGAGCAGCAACGACGCCATCGGGGTCTACCGGGTCACCTCGGCCGACGCCCGGTTCGAGAACCGGGCGGCCGCCTCCGGCAAGCTGATCGGGGCCACCGTCCGCAAGGCCGTCGGTTACGCGCCGAACAAGGTCGAGCGGGTCGAGACCGGCTTGAACCGGCACACCGGCGGTCCGGGCCAGCACGGTCCGGCCAAGATGGACCCGCTCGACGACAAGCTGTGGGGCCTGTCGATGATCCGGGCGGACAAGTCCCGCCGGATCGAGGCCGGTGACCGTGGTGTCACGGTCGGCATCCTCGACACCGGCCTGGACGCCTCCAACCCGGACCTGGCGCCCAACTACAGCTCGCGCCTGTCCCGCAACTTCGCGCCCGACCTGACCGACGTCGACGGCCCGTGCGAGGTGACGAGCTGCCTCGACCCGACCGGCACCGACGACAACGGGCACGGCACGCACACCGCCGGCACCATCGCCGCCGCCGCCAACGGGGTCGGCCTGTCCGGCATCGCCCCCAAGGTCACGCTGGTCGAGCTCAAGGGCGGCCAGGACTCCGGGTACTTCTTCCTCGACCCGGTGGTCAACGCGCTCACCTACGCGGGCGACCACGGCCTCGACGTGGTCAACATGTCGTTCTACGTCGACCCGTGGCTCTACAACTGCACCGCCAACCCGGCCGACAGCGCCGCCGACCAGGCCGGCCAGCGAGCCATCATCGCGGGCATGCGGAGGGCCCTCGAGTACGCGAACCGCAAGGGCGTGACCCTGTTCGGCGCACTCGGCAACAACCACGAAGACCTCGGTTCCCCGCGTACGGACATCTCCAGCCCGGACTACGGCGCCGACCCGTACAGCCGGCCGATCGACAACACCTCCTGCTGGGACCTGCCGGTCGAGGGCCCGCACGTGATCGGGGTCGCGTCGCTCGGCCCGTCCGGCAAGAAGTCGGACTTCTCCAACTACGGCACCGAGCAGATCTCGGTGGCGGCCCCGGGCGGTTGGTACCGGGACGGTTTCGGCACCCCGACCTTCCAGACCTTGGGTAACGAGATCCTCTCCACCTACCCGGTCAAGGTTCTCAAGGAGGAGGGCCTGGTCGACGCCGACGGCAACATCACGGCGGCCGGCACCGGCTCGGTCTTCAAGGACTGCACGAAGGCCGGCGTCTGCGGCTACTACACCTACCTCCAGGGCACCTCGATGGCGTCGCCGCACGCGGCCGGTGTGGGCGCGCTGATCGTGAGCCGTTACGGCGTCCCGGACTTCCGCAACGGCGGCAAGACGCTGCTGCCGAGCCTGGTCGAGCGTCAGCTCTACCGCACCGCGGCCGAGCACGCCTGCCCGGAACCCCGCCTGCAGTCGTACGCGCAGGAGGGCCGCTCCACCGAGTTCGACGCCCTCTGCGTCGGCGACAAGAACTTCAACGGCTTCTACGGGTACGGCATCGTGGACGCCTACGCGGCGGTCGGCGGCCGCTGACGAACCCGGGCGGCCCGGTCACGAGCGTGAACCGGGCCGCCCGGCCTCAGACCAGCGGGCCGTGGGTGGTCTCCCACGGGGTGGCCACGACGCGGCGTAGCCGGGCACGCTCTCGCGCGCGCCGGATCAACCACCACAGCACGAGTACGCCGGCCGCGCCGACGATCAGCCGGGGCCACATCAGCGGGCCGATGAAGAACGGTGGGTCGCCCGCGCGGACCTGGCCGGACTCGATCGCCCGGTCGGCGATGTCGAGGTAGTACACCTCCGAGGGCAGCGCCATCGCGCTCACCGGTTCCGCCGTGCCCGGTGTCAGGGCCAGCAGCCGGGGCTGGTTGGCGGCGACGAAGGCGAGCGCCGAACCGTCCGGCCGCCAGCCGAGCAGGCTGCCGCCGAAGATCTCGCCGTCGATCGCGGGCAGGTCCGGGCCGCTCACCTCGCGGCCGTCGGCCGGGTCGAACCAGCGCAGCGCCCAGGATCGCGTCTCGGACGGCAGCAGGGCCAGCGCGCGGCCGTCCGGCGCCCAGGCCCCCTTGCCGGCCAGCACCGAGCCGCCGGGCGGCACGAACGAGCCGAGGGCCCGGCCCGACTCGTCGGCCACGATGATCCGGTGGTCCTGCTCGTAGGCCAGTCGCCGGCCGTCGGGCGACCACGCGGCCGAGGTCCACTCGTCCGCCGGTCCGAGGTCGATCGTCGCGTCGGTGGTGACGTCGACGATCCGCAGGCGGGTGCCCTGGACCACGATCCGGCGCCCGTCCGGTGACCAGGCGACCGGCACGCCCGGCAGCGGGCGCTGATCGCCGGTGCGCAGGTCGACCAACTGCTCCGGGATGGCCACCACGGTCCCGTCCGGGGACAGCAGCACCCCGTCCTCGATGAGGCCGGTGTGCAGCGTGCGGTAGTCCTCGGTGGCCGCCCCGACCAGCGCGAACGTGTCGGCGTCGTCGAAGAACGGGCCGAACCGGCCGCCGTAGCCGGAATAGACCACCGAGGCCGCGCCGAGCCCGGCGACGCCGCGCGACCCGAAGGCGGGCAGGCCCAGGCGGTCCGGCAAGGTGCTGGTGGCGCTGCCGGCGGGCGGGATCGCCGGCCGGGACCGGGACACGAACGGCACGGCCAGCGCGAGCGCGGCCACCAGCAGCACCCAGGCCGCCACGGAGCGGCGCCGGCCCCGTCGCGCCTTCGCCACGCTCCCGGCGTACACGTCATAGGTTTGGGCTTGATCTGCCGTTCGCCGTAGTTCCTCGCGCAGGTTGGCGCTCATCGCGGACTCCTCTCGCCGGCGATCAGGTCGGGGGCGATCTCGCGCAGGCGCTTGAGCGCGTCGTGCGCGTGCCGTTTGACCGTGCCCACCCGGACGCCCAGCACGTCGGCCGCCTGGGCCTCGGTCAGGTCGGCGTAGAACCGCAGGACGACCACGGCCCGCTGCTTGGCGCTCAGCCGGGACAGCGCTTGCGCCAGGCTCAGGCGCAGGGCGGTCGCCTCGGCCGGGTCGGCGTGGGCGGTCTCGCGCGGCGCCGCGGACAGCTGTTCCGGTACGCGCCGGCGCCGCCACCAGCTGATGTGCTGGTGATACATGGCTCGGCGGACGTACCCCTCGGGGTTGTCCCCGCTGATGCGCCGCCAGTGCCGGTAGGTGCTCGCGAGTGCGCTCTGCAGCAGGTCCTCGGCGAGCTGATGGTCCCCGGTCAGCAGGTACGCATGGCGCGACAGAACCGGCGAGCGTTCCCGGACGAACTCCCGGAACCCGTCGACCTCGGCCATTCGCCACCCCCTTCTCCCCTACCAACGCCGAAGTGCTGCCCGATGGTTGGGGGCCGAGCCGCAACGCCTGCCCAAACGTGCACGATCATCGATGTTTCTTGAGTGGATCTCCCGCCGAAACTAATCTGTAACAAAGCGTCTTGAAACGTTTTAACGAGGAGACCGGATGCTCAAACTCGCCGTCGCGGCCCTGCTGGCGATAACCGTCACCGCTCCCCCGGCAACCGCCTCTCCCCCGCAACAGGCCCTCGTCACTTCCCCGGTGAGCCTCGATCCGGCCCACTGGATCTGGTACCCCGAGGGTGACCCGACCCAGACCGCGCCCGCCGCCACCCGTTACCTCCGTCGCACCTTCACCGCCCCGGCCGGTCCCTACACCGATGCCCAGCTCGTGGTGACCGGTGACGACACGGTAGATGTCTGGCTCAACGACACGTATCTGGCCGGCTCCGCGCGCACCACCGACGCGTGGAAACAGGCGCGGTACGTCGATCTGGCCGGCGCGCTCCGGGCCGGCACCAACACCCTGCGAATCGCCGTGCGCAACACCGGCGCCGGCCCGGCCGGCCTGCTCGGCCGGGTCCGGATCGCCGCCGCGGCCGGCTCCGTCGACCTGGTCACCGACGGCGCCTGGCAGGCCGCGAACGGCACGCCGCAGACCTGGGTCACCGCGAAGGACCTCGGAGCGTACGGGCGAGGTCCGTGGAACCGCGACGTGGCCGCACCGAACAACGGCGCCGGATCACCGGTGACCCTGGCCGGCCTGACCACCGAGCGCCGCACCGATCCGGTCGGCCTCGACGCGGCCGAGCCACGCTTCGGCTGGCGGCTGGTCTCGACGGCCGGCGGCCAGATCCAGGGCCGCTACCAGGTCACCGTCGGCACCACGCCGAACGGCGCGGACGTCTGGGACAGCGGCCAGGTCGCGTCCGGGCAGAGTGTCGACGTGCCCTACGGCGGACCGGCCCTGGCGAGCAACCGCACCTACCACTGGCGGGTGCGGGTCTGGGACGCGCAGGGCCGCCCGAGCCCGTGGAGCACCCCGGCCCGGTTCGACACCGGGCTGTTCGACCCGGCCACCGAGTGGCAGGCCTCGTTCATCGGTGCGCCCGCCACCGCCGACCTGACCGGCGCCTCCTGGATCTGGTACCCGGAGGGCGACCCCGCCCCGGCCGCGACCCGCTACCTGCGGCGCACCGCCACCCTGCCGGCCGGCGGACCGGCGACCCTCGTGGTGACCGGCGACGACACCGCCGACGTGTGGCTCAACGGCATCAAGGTCAGCTCCTCGCGCCGGGTCACCGACTCCTGGAAGCGGGCCACCACGGTCGACGTGACCGGGCAGGTCCGGGCCGGCGCCAACACCATCGCGATCGCGGCGACCAACACCTCACCCGGCCCGGCGAGCGTCATCGCCAAGTTCACCGCGGGTAGCACGACCGTGGTCACCGACGGATCGTGGAAGGCGTCGCCGACCGGCCCGGCCGGCTGGGAGCAACCGGGCTTCGACGACGCGGCCTGGCCCGCCGCCCGGGTGACCGCCGCGCTCGGCGGCGGCGACTGGGGCAACCAGGTCTCGGTGCCGAATCCCACGCCGTACCTCAGCAAGGGTTTCGATGTCGGTAAGCCGGTCGCGCGGGCGCGGCTGTTCGCGACGGCACTCGGCCTGCACGAGACCTATCTGAACGGTGCACGGGTCAGCGACGAGCGGCTCGCACCCGGCTGGACCGACTACACGAAGCGGCTGCAGTACCGCGTCTACGACGTGACCGGCCGCCTCGCGCAGGGCGGCAACACGATCGGCGCCCTGGTCGGCAACGGCTGGTACTCCGGGAACATCGGCTTCGCCGGCAGTCAGCGGTACGGCACGTCGCCCTGGTACTCGGCCCGGCTGGTCATCGAGTACGCCGACGGGACCCGCGCCGACGTGCGGACCGACGCCTCCTGGACCGCCACGAGCAGCACGATCGTGAGCGACGATCTCTACCACGGCGAGGATCAGGACGCCCGGATCCGGGGTGGCGCCAGTGTGCCCGTCACCGTCCGCGGCCAGGCGCAGCCGACGCTGGTCGCCCAGGTCGACCCGGGCGTGACGGTGCGGCAGGAGTTCCGCCCCACCAGCATCACCCAGCCGAAGCCGGGCGTGTGGATCGCCGATCTCGGGCAGAACTTCGCGGGCTGGAACCGGCTGCGGGTGACCGGGCCGGCCGGCACGAAGGTCACGCTGCGGCACGGCGAGATCCTGAACCCGGACGGCACGCTCTACACCACCAACCTCCGGGCGGCCCAGGCCACCGACACCTTCACGCTGGCCGGCACCGGTGCGCCGGAGGTGTTCGAACCGCACTTCACCGTGCACGGCTACCGCTACGTCGAGCTGACCGGGTTCCCCGGCACCCCGACCGCGGACAACCTGACCGGGCTGGCCGCCTGGACCGACGGCGCCGAGACCGGCACGCTCACCACCAGCGACCCGCTGGTCAACCAGCTCCAGCACAACATCGTCTGGGGTGCCCGGTCGAACATGCTGTCGATCCCGACCGACTGCCCCCAGCGCGACGAGCGGCTGGGCTGGACCGGGGACATCGCGGCATTCGCGGCCACCTCCACCTTCAACTTCGACACCCACGGGCTGCTCGCCAAGTTCGCCGACGACCTGGTGGACGCGCAGCGGGCCGACGGGGCGTTCACCGACGTGGCGCCGGCCGTGATCGACGGCGCGGGCAAGGCCGGCTGGGCGGACGCGGGGGTGGTCGTGCCGTACACCATCTGGCAGCGCTACGGCGATCTGTCCGTCGCGGACGAGCACTTCGCGGCGATGGCGAAATACGTCGACTACCTGCGGTCGACGGCCGGCGCCGACCTGGTCCGCGACCACGAAACGTTCGGCGACTGGCTCAACGTCGACGACAACACCCCGAACGACCTGAGCAGTACGGCGTTCTTCGGCTGGTCGGCCCGGCTGCTCTCGCGAATGGCGGCGGCCACCGGACGGACCGCGGCGGCCCAGGATTACGGCACCCTGGCCGACCGGATCGGCGCCGCGTTCACCGCCCGCTTCGTCGCCGCGGACGGGACCGTGGGCAGCAACAGCCAGACCGGGTACGTTCTGGCGCTGGCCTTCGGGCTGGTGCCGGACGACCGGGCGCAGGCGGTCGCGGACAAGCTCGCCGCCAAGGTGGACGCCCGCAACGGGCACCTGTCGGTCGGGTTCATGGGCGTGGAGAACCTGCTACCGGTGCTCGCCGACCACGGGCACCTGGCCACCGCGTACCGGATCCTCCAGCAACCGGACTATCCCGGCTGGGGTTACATGAACGCGCGCGGGGCGACGACGATCTGGGAACGCTGGGACGGCATCCGGGCCGACGGCTCGCTGCAGGACCCGGGGATGAACTCCTTCAACCACTACGGCCTCGGCTCGGTGGGTGACTGGCTCTACCGCTCGGTCGGCGGCGTCGGCCCGGCCACGCCGGGCTACCGCCAGGTGCTCATCGCCCCCGAACCCGGCGGCTCGCTCACGGCCGCGACGGCAACGCTTTCGACGGCGTACGGCGTGACGCGCTCGGCGTGGACGAAGACCGGCTCGACGCTCACCCTCGACGTGGTCGTGCCGCCGAACGCGACCGCGCTGGTGCGCTTGCCGGCGGCGGCTACCGGCCTGCCCGCCGAGGCGGTCCCGCAGGACGGATCCTCGTACCTGGTCCCGTCCGGAAGTTACCGGTTCACCATGGGCTGAGAATCAGCGGCGGCTCCGCACCGGCCCGGTGGTGATCACTGCCGGGCCGGCGCGACGGGTACGACGTGGTGGTCACGCCACGCCGCTGGGTATGAAGGAGGGCGACCCGTTACCGGTCGGCATGGCCCGGGTCGCACCTACCACGTTCGTCGGCAAGGTGCCGTCTCACAGATCGAGGATGACCACGATGAGCAGTCTGCGGCGCGCGATGGCGACCGTGTGCGTCTCGGGCGCGCTGGACGAGAAGATCGCGGCGGCCGCCGCGGCCGGGTTCGACGGCATCGAGCTGTTCGAGAACGACCTGCTGGTGTCGCCCTGGTCGCCGGCCGAGGTCCGGGCCCGCTGCGCCGATCTGGGCCTCACCATCGACCTCTACCAGCCGTTCCGGGACTTCGAGGGGGTGAAACCGGAGCAGCTGGCGGCCAATCTGGCCCGGGCCGAGCACAAGTTCGACGTGATGGCCGCGCTCGGCACGGATCTGGTGCTGGTGTGCTCATCGGTCTCGCCGGCCACGATCGACGATGACGACCTCGCCGCCGAGCAGCTCGCGCTGCTGGCCGAACGGGCCCAGGCCCGCGGGATGCGGATCGCCTACGAGGCCCTGGCGTGGGGACGGAACGTGTCCACCTGGGACCACTCGTGGCGGATCGTCCAGCGGGCCGGCCACCCGGCGCTGGGCCTCTGCCTGGACTCCTTCCACGTGCTGTCCCGCGAGGTCAGCCCGGACGGCATCAGCGGCATCACCGACGGGAAGGTCTTCTTCCTGCAACTGGCCGACGCGCCCCGGCTCGGCATGGACGTGCTGCAGTGGAGCCGCCACCATCGGCTGTTCCCGGGCCAGGGCGACTTCGACCTGACCGGCTTCGTGCGCCGGGTGCTCGACACCGGTTACGCCGGGCCGCTGTCGCTGGAGGTGTTCAACGACGTCTTCCGGCAGGCCGATCCGGTCCGGACCGCGGTCGACGCCATGCGTTCGCTGATCGCCCTGGAGGACGGCATCGGGGGCCGCCCACTGCCGGCCGCGCCGGCCCTGTCCGTGCACGCCTTCACCGAGTTCGCGGTGGACGGCCGGTCCGGCCCGGCGCTGCAGGACGCGCTGCGCGGCCTCGGCTTCGCGCACACCGGTCAGCACCGGTCCAAGCCGGTGCAGCTGTGGGAGCAGGGCGCCTGCCGGGTGGTCCTGAACAGCGCGGTGGTGCGGCCCCAGGCCGCGGGCACGGCGGCGCTCAGCGCGTTCGCCCTGACCAGCGCCGATCCGGACAAGTCCCGGGCACGGGCCGAGGCGCTGCTCGCACCGGAACTCCCCCGGGCGCGCGGCCCGCACGAGGCCGACCTCACCGCGATCGCTGCGCCGGACGGCACCTCGATCTTCCTGAGCCGCGACGACAACGACTGGCGGGCCGACTTCCTGCCCACCGGCCCGGTCCTGACCGACGGGGCCGGCCTGACCCGTACCGATCATCTGGGTCTCGCCCAGCCGTTCGACCACTTCGACGAGGCCGGGCTCTTCTACCACTCCGTGCTCGGGCTCACCCACTCCACCAGCGGGGAGTTCGCCGCGCCGCTCGGCCTCATGCGGTCCCGGGCCTTCACCACCCCGGACCGGGGCATCCGGCTCGCCCTCACCGTCGCCCTGCTGCGCCGCGGCGACTGGGCCCCGGCCGTGGCCGACCCGCAGCACGTCGCGTTCGCCACCGACGACATCTTCGCCACCGCCGCGGCCATCGACCGGCTCGGCGGCACCACCCTGCAGGTGTCGAACAACTACTACGACGACCTGATCGCCCGGTTCGCGCTGCCCGGCAACGAGGTGGACCGGCTGCGCCGGCACGGCATCCTCTACGACCGCGACCCCGACGGCGGCGAACTGCTGCACATGTACACCCCGGTCTACGGCGGACGCGTGTTCTTCGAGATCCTGCAGCGCCGCGGCGGGCACGACGGGTTCGGCGAGCTGAACGCCCCGGTACGCATGGCCGCCCACCGCCACCTGCGGCTATCGGCCGCGCGGGAGCTTCCGCGCTGAGAAGAACCGCCACATCGCGAGCCGGTGGAACGGCGGCTTCCGGGCAGTGGGAGGCCGGCTCGGGGTGCTGTCGAACCCGCGGCCGGGAGGTGTCAAGTTTCCGATCGAGCGATCGGGGCAATGAGCCGTGCCATGAGCTCGCTGCGTCTGCTCGCGCCACCCGCGCACGCCCGGCAGCTGCTCAGCTGGGATCTGACGAGCAGCGACGACCTCCGGAGAATTCGGGCCGGACTGCACCGGCACGTCGGCGCCGGCCTGCCCGGAGACCGGGCCGGGCCGGACGACGTCGCGGACCGGATGGCCCTGGTCGTCACCGAACTGGCCGGCAACGCGCTGCGGCACGGCCGGCCGCCGTACGTCGTGACGCTTCTGCGCGACGCCGACTGCTACATCCTCGACGTGAGCGACCACAGCCCGGACAAACCGCCCGACCTGCCCCGGCCGCAAGAACAGATCCGCGTCGGCGGCCGAGGGCTGGTCATCGCACGCACGCTGGCCCGGGAGGTGTGCTGGTATCCGGCCGGACCTGCCAAACACATCTGGGCATCCTTCCCGGCCCCGTCACCACCTCCGGATGTCGTACCCCTGTGTTAGACATTCCGGTTGTGCCTACCCCTCACTTCAGCATCTCCCTGCTGGCCGAGCCGCCCGACGCCGTGCGGGTGAGTCTGTCCGGCGAGTTCGACATGAGTGTCGGCGACGCCCTCGCCGACGCGCTGCGGGCGGCCGCCCACCGGCCCGGTGTCACCCGGGTGGTGGTCGACCTGGAGGACACGATGCTGATCGATTCGCACGCCATCGCCGGCCTGGTCGCCGGCTATGACGCGGCGACCTCGGCCGGCCGGGGTTTCGCCGTGGTCAACGGCCGGGGTCTGGTCCAGCAGGTCCTCGACGTCACCGGGCTGTCCGAGGTGCTCTGCGGCCGGTCGTGATCAGTCGTGGCCGAACGCGGCGCCCAGATCGGTGAGATCGATCGGTCGCCGGGCGTGCTCCGGGACGTGGTCGACCAGCGAGCTCATGGCTTCCAGGGCGGTCAGAACCTGCCGAGCGACCCGTTCCATCGGCGGCATGGCGTCCACCGTGACCAGGATGCCCCGCGAGGCGTACCAGCCGACGATCGGGTGGGTGACCTCGTGATAGAGGGCGAGCCGCCGGCGGATGACCTCCTCGGTGTCGTCCGACCGTCCCTCCAGCGCCGCCCGCGCCAGCAACCGGCGGGTCAGTTCCTCGTCGTCGGCCTTCAGATGCAACGCCACGTTCGCGGTCATCTCCAGGCTGCGGCCGATCTCGTACAGCGCCCGCGCCTGGGCCATGTTGCGCGGCATGCCGTCCAGGACATACCCGCCGCCGGCGGCCTTCGCGTCGGCGAACGCGGTGCGCACCATGTCCAGCACGATCTCGTCCGGAACCAGCTCGCCCCGGCTGAGGTGGTCTCGGACGGCACGACCCAGTTCGGTGCCCTGGGCGACGTGGTCGCGCAGCAGATCACCGGTCGCGATGTGCGGGATGCCGAAGTGCGTGGCGATCAGGGCACCCTGCGTGCCCTTGCCCGCCCCGGGCGGCGCGACCAGCAAGACCCGCATCACGGATGTCCTTTCGTCGTGGAGCTGACGTCGACATTACGGTGTGAGATCTTTCAGCGTCTGAACAGGTGCCACACTGCGGGCAGCAGACCCGCCGCGTTGGCGACCTTGACCAGGGCGGCGGTCGCGCGGTGCCGGGTCAGCCGGGTCAGCAGCAGGTCACCGAGGACGAACCGCGGGGCGTGCAGGGCAACACCGTTCATCAGGACTCCAGGTAGGCGAGCCAGCCGCCGTGGGCGGTGATGTCGGGGGCGTCGGTGAGGGCGGCCGGTTCGCACAGGAAACCGGTCACCGAGGTGCCGTCGGCGAGCCGCACCTTGCCGAGTGCCATCGGCGCGGGCAGGGCGGCCAGGAACGGGCCGAGGGCCGCGGGCGGCAGCTCCCACAGTTCGCCGGCGATCGCGGCGCCGCCGAGCGCGACCCGGAGCAGCCCGGGTTTCGGCGGGGTGGTGGGCAGGGCGTGCATCCGGTATTCGGCCGCGGTGCGGACCGGGCCGGCCAGCCGCCCGCCGGCCGAGGTGAGCTGGTGGTTGAGCGGCTGCCCGCTCAGGTGGGCGCCGATCACCAGCAGCGGCAGCCCGGCCGAGTAGGGCACCGCCGGTTCCGCGCCGACCAGCATGGCCGCGATGTCGGCGGCGACCGCGTCGGCGAAGCCCCGGGTGATGACCTGGACGCCGATCCCGGCGGGCACGGCGACCGCGGCCAGCCCGAAGAGATTGCAGAAGTTGGTGAACGTGCCCACCCGCGCGTTGACGCCGATCGGGTCGGCGGTGACCTCGGCGATCGTCGGGTGGAACGGGGCGGTCGGCAGCAGCAGCGCGTCGGCGTCGCCCCACTCGGCCATCGCGTCGGTCCGCAGCCGTTCGAGGCGTTCGGTGTCGGCGACCAGCACGTGCGCCGGGATGTCCCGGGCCTTCCCGATGATCGCGGCGACGGTCGGGTCGGCGTCGTCCGGGAGCGAGTCGAGGAACGCGCCGACCGCCGCGTACCGTTCGGCGACGAAACCACCCTCGTACAGCAGCTTGGCGGCCGCGAGGAACGGCGCGAGCCGGATGGTCCGCAGCCGGGCCCCGGCGCTCTCCAGGGTTTTCCCGGCCCGCTCGAACAGGTCCAGCCATTCCTCGGACATGTGCGGCAGGTCGCCCCGGTCGGGCACCGCGATGACCGGCTGCGGCGGCGCCGCGAGCGGCGCGTCCGCCGGGAAGGGGTCACTCATGATCGCTACGGCCGAGCGGCCTTCGGCGAGGGTACGGGCGAAGACCGTCACGCAGTCGAGGCTGCGGGAGGCGGGCACCACGCCCTGGACGGGGACCACGCCGTAGGTCGGTTTGAGGCCGACGATCTGCTGGAACGCGGCCGGCACCCGCCCCGATCCGGCGGTGTCGGTGCCGAGGGCCAGGTCGGCGATGCCCAGGGCGACGGCCACCGCCGAGCCGGAGCTGGACCCGCCGGAGACGCGCGAAGGGTCGCGGACGTCCCGCACCGCGCCGTAGGGACTGCGGGTGCCGACGAGCCCCGTCGCGAACTGATCGAGGTTGGTCTTGCCGAGCACGATGGCACCGGCGTCGACGAGCCGCTGGACGGCCGCGGCGCTGACGGCCGGCCGGTAGGCGTACGAGGGGCAGCCGGCCGTGGTGGGCAGGCCGGCGACGTCGATGTTGTCCTTGACCGCCAGCAGTTTCCCGGCCAGCGGCAGCGTCTCACCCGCCGCGAGGCGGGCCTCCACCGCCGCCGCCTCGGCCAGGACATCGGGTTCGGCGCGCAGGGTGATCCACGCTTCGGGGCGCTCGCCGAGGGCGAGCTGGGCGTAGGCGGCGCGGACGCGGTCCTGCGGGGTCATCAAAGGGTCCTTCCGGCGAGTACGACCAGGGGGTTCCCCGGCGCGACCTGCGCGCCCGGGCTGACCAGGATGTCGGCGACGAGCCCGGCGCGCGGCGCGGTCACCACGGTCTCGAGCTTCATCGCTTCCAGGGCGAGCAGCGGCTGCCCGGCTTCGACCCGGTCGCCGGGCCGTACGTCGATCCGCCACACGCTGGACACGAACGGCGCCTCGACGAGCACGCCGCCGTCCGGGACGGTGACCTCGGTCGCGGCGGGCGGTGCCGGCGGCTCGGGCCGCGGATCGAACTCCCCGGCGGCCGCCCAGTCCGCCCGTTCCTGGGCGAACGCCGCCGACTGCCGGGCCCGGAAGTCGGCGATGGACGCGGCGTTCTCGGCGAGGAAGGCCTGGTGGTCGGCGAGCCGGAAGGTGCCCTCGTCGATCCGCGGCCGGTGCCGCCCGGCCGCCACGTCGGCCCGCAGATCGAGCAGTTCCTCGGCGCCGACCGGGTACCACTGGATCCGGTCGAAGTGCTGCAGCAGCCACGGATCACCGGCCTCGCGCCAGCGCGACCACACCTGCACGGTCCGCCCTACGAACTGGTAGCCGCCCGGACCCTCCATGCCGTAGATGCACAGGTAGGCGCCGCCGATCCCGACCGCGTTCTCCGGCGTCCAGGTGCGGGCCGGGTTGTACTTGGTGGTGACCAGGCGGTGCCGCGGGTCGAGCGGGGTGGCCACCGGCGCGCCCAGGTAGACGTCGCCGAGCCCGAGCACCAGGTAGCTGGCGTCGTGCACGGTCCGGTACACGTCGTCGACGCTGTCCAGGCCGTTGACCCGGCGGATGAACTCGATGTTCCACGGGCACCACGGCGCGTCGTCGCGGACCCCGGCCATGTAGCGGGCGATCGCCTCCCGGGTGGCCGGATCGTCCCAGCTCAGCGGCAGGTGTACGACCCGGCTCGGCACCTCCAGGTCGCGCGGCAGCGACTCCTCGGCCGAGCGCACCGCGTCGAGCAGCTTGCGCACCGGGAGGAGCGAAGGGTCCACGTGCACCTGCAGCGACCGGATGCCGGGGGTCAGGTCGACCACGCCGGCCAGGCCCTCGGCGCGCAGCCGGTCCATCAGGGCGTGCGCCCGCATCCGCAGGCCCAGGTCCAGCGTCATCGCGCCGTACTCGATGAGCAGGTTGTCGTCGCCGGACCGGCGGTAGGTCACGTCCTCGCCGCGGGCCAGCACGCCGTCGTCGACGGTGCTGATCAGCGGGGTGAAGTCGAGGTCGGAGACCGGCACGAAGCGCACCGTGTCGCCCGGGCCGAGCTGCCCGAGCTTCCACCGCTCGGCGGTGATGACGGTGGCCGGGCAGACGAAACCGCCGAGGCTGGGGCCGTCCGGGCCGAGCAGGATCGGCACGTCCCCGGTGAAGTCGACGGCACCGACCGAGTACGGGGTGTCGTGGATGTTGGACGGGTGCAGGCCGGCCTCGCCGCCGTCGGTGCGCGCCCAGCGGGGCTTCGGGCCGACCAGGCGGACGCCGGTGCGGGCGGAGTTGAAGTGCACCGTCCACTCGGCGGCGTAGAACTCGTCGATGTCTTCACGCAGGAAGAACTCCGGAGCGGCGTGCGGGCCCTCGGTGACCCGGATCCGCCAGTCGCGGCGGATCACCGGCCGCTGCTCGACCGGCACCGGTCCCCGGACGGCCGCACTCTTGAAACACCGCAGTACGTCACCGACCCGCAGCGCCCGGCCGCCGTGGCCGCCGAATTGACCGAGCGTGAAGGTGGACGCACTGCCCAGATAGAGCGGCACGTCGAGGCCACCGGCAAAAAGCACATAGGCCCGCAGTCCGCCGTCGGTTGCCTTGCCCACGTCGAGGACCGCCCCGGCCGGCACCGACACCGGCTCCCAGCGCGGCACCCGGACGCCGTCGACGGTGACCGGGACCGCCGCGCCGGTCACGCAGATCGTGGCCGGCGCGGTGAAGCGCAGCGCCGGCCCGTCGACCGTGCATTCCAGGCCCGGCGCGCCGGACGGGTTGCCGAGCGCCTCGTTGCCCAGCCGGAACGACAGGTCGTCCATCGGCCCGGACGGCGGCACGCCGACCTCCCACAGCCCGGTCCGGCCGGGCCAGTCCTGCACCGTGGTCATCGTGCCGGCCCGCTCCACGACGATGCGCGGCTCGTCGTCGTGCACGTCGGCGAGCGTCGCCGTCGAGTGGGTGGCGGCAAGCACGTCGGGCTGCCGGGCGGCGGCCCGCAGCAGTCCGAGGTTGGTCTCGATGCCGTCGATCCGGGTGGCCGACAGCGCTTCGTCAAGTGCGGCGAAGGCCAGCGCGCGGGTAGGCGCGGAGACGATCACCTTGGCCAGCATCGGGTCGTAGGCGGTGGACACCTCGGTGCCGGCGGAGACCCAGCCGTCCACCCGTACGCCGGAAGGAAAGCTTGCCTGCGTGATCAAGCCGGCGCTGGGCCGGTGACCTTGGGTGGGGTCCTCCGCGTAGACGCGGGCCTCGACCGCGGCGCCGGAGGCCGCGGGAGGCGCGGCCGGCATGTCGGTGTCGCCCTGGGCCAGGCGCAGCATCCACTCCACCAGGTCGATACCGTAGATCGCCTCGGTGACCGGGTGCTCGACCTGCAACCGAGCGTTGACCTCGAGGAACGAGGCCTGGGCGGAAAAAGCGTCGTAGACGAACTCGACCGTTCCGGCCGATCGGTAGTTCACCGAGGAACAGAGCGCGGCCGCCGACGAGTGCATCCGCTCCCGCACCGCAGAGGGGAGGCCCGGCGCCGGTGCCTCCTCGATCACCTTCTGGTTCCGGCGCTGGAGGCTGCAGTCCCGGTCGCCGAGGACGACCACTCTCCCGGCACCGTCCCCGAAGACCTGCACCTCGACGTGCCGGGCCCGCTGGATGTACCGCTCCAGGAACACTCCCCCGCTGCCGAAACTGGCGACGGCCATCCGCTCCACCCGGTCGAAGGCGGCCGCCAGTTCGGTGGCGTCGAAGCAGGCCTGCAGGCCGATGCCACCGCCCCCGCCGGTGGCCTTGACCATCACCGGATAGCCGATCCGCTCGGCCGCCTCCAGCGCCTCGTCCAGCCCGGACAGCAGCCCGGTCCCCTCGATCATCGGGACGCCGGCCGCGGACGCCAGCTCCCGGGCGGTGTGCTTGGCGCCGAACGCGGCGAGCTGGGCCGGGGTCGGCCCGGCAAAGATCAGCCCGGCCTGCTCGACCGCGGTGGCGAACCCGGCGTCCTCGGAGAGGAAGCCGTAGCCCGGGTGGACGGCGCCGGCGCCGGTGGACAGCGCCGCGTCGATCACCCGGTCGGCCAGCAGGTAGCTCTCCCGGGCCGGGGCGGGCCCGAGCCGGACCGCCGCGTCCGCCATCGCGACGTGCGGGGCGGCCCGGTCGGCGTCGGAGTAGACGGCCACCGTCTTGAGGCCCATCCGCGCGGCGGTGCGGATGATCCGGCAGGCGATCTCGCCGCGGTTCGCGACGAGCAGGGTGTCGAACATGGAAGCGGCCTCTCTTTACTGCGTCACGACCATGCGGACCGGCGTGGGGTCGAAGCCGTTGCACGGGTTGTTGATCTGCGGGCAGTTCGAGACGAGGACGAGGACATCCATCTCGGCCCGCAGCGACACGGTCCGGCCGGGCGCCGAGATCCCGTCGACGATGCCGAGGCTGCCGTCCGGGTCGACCGGCACGTTCATGTACCAGTTGATGTTGCTGACCAGGTCGCGTTTGCCCAGGCCCCAGCGGCTCCCCTCGAGCAGGAAGTTCTCCACGCAGGCGTGCTGGTGCTTGGTGTGGTGGCCGTACCGCAGGGTGTTGGATTCCCGGCTGCACGCACCGCCCACCGTGTCGTGCCGGCCGACCTCGTCGGCGGTCACGGTCATCAGCGGCCGGCCCTCGCTGGAGCGCAGCACACTTCCGGTGGTCAGGAAGATGTTGCCCTGCGCGGCGATGGTGTCCGGCGCCGAGTAACGCTCGGCGGTGTCGTCGGCGTTGTAGAGCAGGCAGTCGACCGCCTGGTTGCCCTTCAGGTCCTCGATGGTGAGCACCTGGCCGCGCCGGACGATCGCCGACCACGGCGCGCGCGCCTCCACGATCTGGTCGAGCACGGTCGTCATGCGAGCCCCCGGGCGGCGAGATAGTCGGCGGTGTTGAGGAAGGCGCGTTCGCCTTCCGGCGACCGCGACCAAAGATCATCGGTGGGCGCGGCCGGTTCCCCGGTCCAGGCTTTGAGGCGTACGGCGGAGCAGGTGTACGCCTCCCGCGGGTCGAGCGGATGCGGCACGTTGGCGAGCAGCACCGTCACCGGCATCTCGGCCCGCAACTCCACGGTCGCCCCGGCCCCGGCCGAGCCGAGCCAGCTGAACCCGCCGTCGTCGCCGACCCGCACGCCCTGGAAGAACGAGATGCTCGGCGGCAGGTCCCGGCGGGTCAGGCCGTGCTTGGCGGCGGCCAGCGTGAACAGCTCCCGGCCGGCCGGCGTCGGGCCCTGCGGGCTGCCGTCGCCGTACCGTTCGGTGTTGGACAGCAGCGTGGACGTGCCGCAGAAGGCGTCCGACCGGTCGGGTGCCCCGGCGGTCACCGAGGCGAGCACCCGGCCCTGGTCGGACAGCAGCAGGTGGCCCTGCCCGACGTAGGCCTGCCAGAGCACCTTCACGGTGTCGGCGACGTTGAGCCGCTCCCACGGTTCGTCCGCGTTGAACAGCAGCACCGAGACGCAGGCGTCGCCGTACACATCGGTCAGTTGCAGGGTGGTCCCGCGGGCCAGCCGCTTGCCGGCGTAGCCGCCGCCCGGGACGGTCTCGGCCCAGGTGAGGCCGTCCCCGGCGGGCAGGGTGGGCATGCACTCGACGACGGTTCCGCCCTGGGCGCGGGCGTGCGCCCGGGCCCCGGCGGTGGTGGCGGTGCTCATGCGGCCTCACCCTCCGGGACGACCGTGGCCGGCAGCGGGAGGTGCAGCGACATCGCGCGGGTGCGGTAGCGCAGGAAGGCCAGGCCACCGGCGAGCAGGGCGCCGCCGACGAACAGCAGCGAGAAGTAGTGCAGGTACCAGTGCGCGCCGGCCGGGTCGTAGACCTCCGCGCGGGGCCAGCCGAGGTTGACGATCATGCCGATGCCGTAGACCACGGCGAGCGCGTTGACGACGATCCCGAACCGGCCGAGCGAGAACAGCTTCCCGCCGCGTTCGGTGCCGGCCGCTTCCTCGTTGCCGGGCCAGCCCTTCAGCCGGCGAGCCAGCAGCGGGATGGTCACGAGGGCGTAGGCGATGTAGAGCATGACGATGCAGACGCTGGTGATCGCGGTGAACAGGGCGGGCTGGCCGATGTTGACCAGCAGAACGGCGGCGGCGCCGGCCCCGACGACGATGGACGGCAGGATCGGGGTTCCGGTCCGGGTCGACACCCGGCGCAGCGCGGCCGAGAACGGCAGCACGTCGTCGCGGGCCATCGAGAAGACCATCCGGCTGCCGGCGGTCTGGATGGCCAGCGTGCAGACCGCGATGGCGATGGCCACGTCGATCAGCAGGATCCGGCCGCCGGTCTCGCCGAGCCGGCTGGTCAGGACGTAGGGCAGGCCCTCGGTGGCCAGCCGGCCGTCGGTCAGGCTGGGTGCGGCCATCAGCGCCGCGATCAGCATCAGGCCGCCGCCGATCCCGGCCGCGGCGAGCGCCCGCAGGATGGTCCGCGGGGCGGTGTGCCGGGGGTCGCGGGTCTCCTCGCTCAGCTCGCCGGCCGAGTCGAAACCGACCACCACGTACGCCGCCATCAGTGCCGACACCAGGAACGGGCCGACGTAGCCGAGCCCGGTACCGGTGCCGCCGGTGTCGAAGACGACGCCCGGCCCGCGCTCAGCGTGGGTGAGCAGCAGGATGACCACCGTGGCCACCCCGATGATCTCCAGGGTGACGCCGGTGCTGTTGACGATCGAGGTCAGCCGGACACCGATCACGTTGATCACCGTGGTGATCGCGATCAGCGCGGAGCCGAGGATGACCGCGTTGGTGGCGCCGGTGGTCGAGGTGAGCGCCGGGTCGCCGCCGACGAGCTGGAAGCCGGACCAGATCGACGGGAGCACCACCTGCAGCGCGATCGCGGCCGCGGCGACCGTGGCGATCTGCGCGACGATCATGACCCAGCCCGCGAACCAGCCGACCGTGGCGTTGGCGAGCCGCCGCGACCACTGGTAGATGCAGCCCGAGATCGGGTAGCGGGCGGCCAGTTCGGCGAAGTTGAGGGCGACCATGAACTGGCCGGCGAAGACGAGCGGCCAGGTCCAGAAGAAGGCCGGGCCGCCGAACGAGAAGCCGAAGGCGAACAGCTGAAAGACGGTGGTGAGGATGGAGACGAAGGAGAATCCGGCGGCGAACGACGCGTAGCTGCCGATGCTGCGGTGCAGCTGCGGCTCGTATCCGAAACCGCGCAGGTCCGCGGCGTCGGCATCGGTCTTCACAGGCACTGGCGGAGCAGAGGTTGGGGACACGACCGCCTCCTCAGAATCAATTTCTGTCAGTTGACAGATTTCCGGCGAGGAGCGCGGCGGCGGTTTCCCGGTCGTAAACCTTGAGTTGCCGGATGTATCGGCGGCGTTACGTCGCGGGCGCCGTGGCACCATTCACGCGTGAGTTCCGCACCGGTCGGCCGGCCCCGCTCCGGCGCCCGGCGGCTGCCGTCCGCCACCGCCCGCGAGGAGATCCTGGATGCCGCCGCCGAACTGTTCGCCCAGCGCGGTTACGCGGCCACCTCCACCCGGCTGATCGCCGAGCGGGTCGGCATCCGGCAGGCGTCGCTCTACTACCACTTCGCCACCAAGGAGCAGATCCTCGCCGAGCTGCTCGAGGCGACGGTGCGACCGTCGCTCACCTACGCCGAGTCGCTCTCCGAACTCACCCCGGCCGCGGCCCTGCACGCCCTGGTCCGGTACGACGTCGGGGTGCTGCTCGGCGCGCGGTGGAACATCGGCATCCTCTACGCCCTGCCGGAGATCGCGTCCGAGCCGTTCGCCCGGTTCCGCCGTGAGCGCGCGGAACTGCGCGCGGTCTACCGGTCGCTGACCACCGCCGTCGGCTGCTCCGAGATCACCGGCGAACTCGTCTTCGGGCTGGTGGAGAGCGTCATCGGGATGCGCCGCGACATCCCGTCGCTCCCGCCCACCGAGGTCCTGCAGGGTGCGGTGGCGGCGGCGGCCCTGCGCCTGCTCGCCTGAGCCGACACCGGCCGGAAACACGACAGCCCTTTCCCCGTGATCAAAGCCGTGCCAGGATTGGATCCAATCTTGGCTGGATCGGATGCCGATGACGACGAGGAGGGCGCGTGCTCAAGCACGACGAGAACGAACGGGTCACCCGCAGCGGGCCCGGCACGCCGCTCGGCCGGCTGATGCGCGCCTACTGGCAGCCCGCCGCGCTCGTCTCCGAGCTGGCCCCGGACCGGCCGGTCAAGCCGGTCCGCCTGCTCGGCGAGGACCTGGTGCTGTTCCGCCGGGCCGACGGCGGCTGGGCCCTGGTCGGCCGGTTCTGCGCCCACCGCGGGGTCGACCTGGCCTTCGCCCGGCACGAGGACGGCGGTCTGCGCTGCCTCTACCACGGCTGGCTCTACGGGCCGGACGGCCGCTGCCGGGAGCAGCCGGCCGAACCGGCGCACAGCCGCTTCGCCGAGAAGGTGCGCATCCCCAGCTACCCCTGCGTGGAACGCAACGGCATCGTGTTCGCCTACCTCGGCGAGGGCGACCCGCCCCCGCTGCCCGGCTACGACGCGCTCGAGGCCCCCGACGAGTACACGTTCGCCTTCAAGGGCCTCTGGGAGTGCAACTGGCTGCAGGGCCTGGAGGGCGGCATCGACCCGAGCCACGTGTCCTTCCTGCACCGGTTCATCGACGAGGACCCGCGCGAGGTGTACGGCCGGCAGTTCAGCGAGATCGTCGAGGGCACCGGGCAGAAGCTGTCCAAGCTGGTCGGTGACGCGTTCCGGCCGGACATCGAGGTCGAGGACACCGAGTACGGCCTGCGGGTGTACGCCCTGCGGCAGCTCACCGAGGAGATCAAGCACGTGCGGATCACCAACCTGGTGTTCCCCAACGCGTTCGTGGTGCCGTTCGGCAACAGCAAGGTCTTCATCCAGTGGCACGTGCCGATCGACGACGAGAACCACTACTGGTACATGATCTTCTACGACTTCGCCGAGCGGACCGACAAGGAGACGCTGCTGGCGCAGCGCCTGTCCGAGGTCAGCCTCCCCGATTACCGCCCGCTGCGGAACAGGGCCAACAACTGGGGGTACGACCCGGCCGAGCAGCGCGATCTCACCTACACCGGGATGGGCCTGGACATCAACGTCCACGACCAGTGGGCGGTCGAGAGCATGGGCCGCATCCAGGACCGCAGCACCGAACGGCTCGGCGTCTCCGACCGGGCGGTGACCGCCAACCGGCGCAAGCTGCTGCGCGCGATCGACGCGTTCGCCACCGGTGGCCCGCTGCCGGCCCGCGGCGCCGAGCTGACCGGCCCGCTCGCGGTCGACACCATCGCGCCGACCGCCGACTGGGAGGCGACCTGGCGCCGCCGCGAGGCCGAGCGCCGCGCCGCGTCCCCCTGGGCGTGCCCGCATGCGTAGCGTCGACGAACGCCCGGTCGCCGAGGGCGGCGAGGGCTGGGACGCCCGGCCGATGCTCGCCGCCGAGCGCGGCGGTTTCATCGACCGGCACGGCATCTGGAGCCAGGAGCAGTACGCCGCCGCCGGCCAGATGCGCCGGGTGATCGACGAGCTCGGCCTGGAGCTGGTCCGGTTCTCCTTCGCCGACCAGCACGGCGTGCTGCACGGCAAGACCCTGACCCGGGCCGCGGTGCCGTCCGCACTGCGCTCCGGGGTGACCGCGCCCAGTTCGCTGCTGCTCAAGGACTCCTCCGGCCGGTCCGTCCTGCCGGTGTTCACCGCGGACGCCGAGAAGGGATTCGCCGGTGCCGGTGACGTGGTGCTGGTCCCCGACCCGACCACGTTCCGGGTGCTGCCGTGGGCCCCGAAAACCGGCTGGGTGCTCTGCGACCTGCGTTTCCCGGACGGCTCGGCGGTGCCGTACTGCACCCGGAGCCTGCTGCGCGGGCAGCTCGGCCGGCTCGCCGACGCCGGCTACGACCTGACCGTCGGCGTCGAGCTGGAGTTCCACGTCTTCCGGGCCGAGGAGGTCGCGATGGCCGCCGACCGGGTCGGCGCTCCCGGCGCGCCCGGCCGCCCGCCGCGGGTGGGCCCGGTCAGCAGCGGCGCCCAACTGCTGCACGAGGAGGGCCTGGACCGGGTCGACGACCTGGTCCAGCTGCTCCAGCACGGCCTGCAGCGGCTCGACCTGCCACTGCGCTCGATCGAGCTGGAATTCGGGCCGAGTCAGCTGGAGATCACCCTGCAGGCCACCGGCGCCGCGGCGGCCGCCGATCACGTGACCCTGACCCGGTCGGCGATCCGGCAGCTGTGCCACCGGGCCGGTTATCACGCCACGTTCATGTCCCGTCCGGCCGGGACGGCGACCGCCTCCACAGGCTGGCACCTGCACCAGTCGCTGCGAGCTCGGGAACCCGTGCGGGCGGCGTTCGACCCCGGGCCGGACGAGGCGCTGATGTCCAGCACGGCCCGGCACTGGCTGGGTGGGCTGCTCGCGCACGCTTCGGCGGCCGCCGCATTCACCACGCCGACGGTCAACGGCTACAAGCGGTACCTGCCGTTCTCCCTGGCGCCGGACCGGGTGCTGTGGGGTGCCGACAACAAGGGCGCGATGGTCCGGGTGGTCGGTGGCGGCTCGGACACCGGCGCGCGGCTGGAGAACCGGTCCGGCGAGCCGGCCGCCAACCCGTACCTCTACATCGCCTCGCAGATCGTGAGCGGCCTGGACGGACTCGCCCGCGGCACCGATCCGGGGCCGCCCACCGAGAACCCGTACGCCGCCGAGGCCACCCGTCTGCCCCGATCCCTGGGCGAGGCGATCACCGCTTTGGCGCAGGATCCGGCGTTCGCCGACGCGTTCGGCGCGAACGTCGTCGACTGGTACTGCCGGATCAAACGCGACGAGTTCGCCCGTTACCTGGCGCACGTCTCCGATTGGGAGCAGCGCGAGTACTTCGACCTGTTCTGAAAGAGGACACCCATGCTCATCGACGGCGAATGGATCGACCCGGGCCCCCGCGAGACGATCCCCGTGCTCGACCCGGCCAGCGGCGAACTGATCACCTCGGTCGCCCAGGCCACCGACGCGGACGTCGACGCCGCCGTGCGCGCCGCGGGCCGGGCGCACGCCGACCGCCGCTGGTCCGGGCTACCGCCGATCGAACGCACCCGCGTCCTCAGCCGGATCGCCGACCTGATCGAGGAGAACCTCGAGGAACTGGCCGTCCTGGAGACCCGGGACAACGGCAAGCCGATCGAACGCTCCCGGGCCGACACCGCCTTCTCGGCGAAGGACTTCCGGCACTTCGCGGGTGCCCCGGGCCGGCTCACCGGCACGGTCGTCCCGATCGACGGCGGGGGGCACCACGTCTACACCGTGCTCGAACCGGTCGGGGTGGCGGCGCTGATCCTGCCCTGGAACTTCCCGATCATGACGGCCGCGCACAAGCTCGCCCCGGCCCTCGCGGCCGGCTGCACGGTCGTGGTCAAGCCGGCCGAGCAGACGCCGCTGACCATGCTGCGGCTGGCCGCGCTCTGCGCCGAGGCGGGCCTGCCGGACGGGGTGCTCAACGTGCTCACCGGCGACGGGCGGGTCGGCGCGGCGCTGGTCGCGCACCCCGGCGTGGCGAAGGTGTCGTTCACCGGGTCCACCGAGGTCGGCCGCCGGGTGATGGCGTCGGCGGCGGCCACCACCAAGCGGGTCACGCTGGAGCTGGGCGGCAAGAGCCCGAACATCATCTTCGCGGACGCCGACCTGGACGCGGCCACCGCGACCGCGATGCGCGCCTCGTTCGGGCACTCCGGGCAGATGTGCACGGCCGGCAGCCGGATCCTGGTGCAGCGGTCGATCCTGGACGAGATGGTCGAGCGGCTGACCGCGGCGACCCGCAAGGTGCCGGTCGGCAACGGGCTGGACGGCGGCATCTCGGTCGGGCCACTGGTCTCCGAGGAGCAGCGGCAGATCGTTCTCTCGTACATCGGGAAGGGTGTCGCCGAAGGCGCGGAATTGCGGGCCGGTGGCACGGTGCCGGACCGGCCGGGTTACTTCGTCGAGCCGACGCTGTTCACCGGGGTCACCAACGACATGGTGATCGCCCGCGAGGAGATCTTCGGGCCGGTGGCCGGGGTGATCGCCTTCTCCGACGAGGCGGAGGCGATCGCGATCGCCAACGACACCGGGTACGGCCTGGCCGCCGGCGTGTGGACCCGTGACCTCTCCCGGGCCCACCGGATGGCCGCCGCGCTGCACACCGGCACGATCTGGGTGAACACCTACAACATCTTCGATCCGGCGCTCGCCTTCGGCGGCGTCGGCGACTCCGGGCTCGGCCGCGACCTCGGCGACGAGGCGCTGCACTCGTTCTGCGAGTCGAAGGGCGTCGTGATCGCGCTATGAGTTTTACCCAGATGGGATCCAATTTCGTGCCTTTAACATCCAGAGATGCCACCCCGGGCGCTCGGTATGCCCGGCATCTCAATGCGGCCGGCGCCGCGCTACCGAGCGAGACCGTCCTCGGCACGGTGATCGAGCATCTGCGCCTGGAAGCGCGGATCGGCGGCTACGAGGCGGCCGAGGCGGCCCGGGAGCGGTCGGAGCGGGTCTACGAGCTGGCGGCTCGGCTGATCGGGGCCGAGGCCGAGGACATCGCGCTGACCGAGAGCGCCACCGTGGCCTGGCACCGGGCGATCGACGCGATGCCGTTGCGGCCGGGCGACCGGATCCTCGCCGCCGCGTCCAGCTACGTCAGCTCGGCCCTGCACCTGTTCGAACTGCGCCGCTCCCGGGGCATCGAGGTGGAGGTGCTGCCCTGCGCCGCCGACGGCACGGTCGACCTTTCGTTCCTGGCGGAGGCGCTGCGCCGGCCGGCCGCGCTGGTCACGGTGGCGCACGTGCCGACCTCCTCGGCGCTGATCGAACCGGTGGCCGAGATCGCCGCCCTGGCCGGGGCGGCCCGGGTGCCGCTGCTGCTGGACGCCACCCAGTCCCTGGGCCAGTTGCCGCTCGATGTCGCCGGCATCGATCTGGTCGTCGGCACCGGCCGCAAGTTCCTGCGCGGCCCCCGCGGCACCGGCCTGCTCTACGTCTCGCCGCGGATGCGCGAACGCCTGCACCCACCGCACCCGGACGTCCGCGGCGCGACCTGGCAGAGCGGGGACGCGGTCGAGCTGGCGGCCGGCGCGCGCCGCTTCGAGACCTGGGAGAACGCGCACGCCCTGCGGCTCGGCCTGGGCGCGGCCCTCCAGGAGACCCTCACGCTGGGCGTCGACACCATCGGCCGGTACACGGCCGGGCTCGCCGGCCGGCTGCGGGCCGCCCTGGGCGAGATGCCGGGGGTCCGGCTGACCGATCCGCCGGCCGGCGGCGGGGCGATCGTCACCTTCGTCCGCGACGACGAGAAACCGGCCGAGACCGTACGCCGTCTGCGCGCCGCCGGGGTGCACCTGGTCGCCGTCCCGGCCCACCACGGCCGCTGGGACCTGGAACGACGCGGCCTCGACGCGGTGGTCCGCGCGTCGGTGCACGTCTACAACGACGACTCCGACGTGGACGCGCTGGTGACCGCACTCGGCCGCCGATCCGCTCCGGCCTTTGTCAGCTCCGCCGCCCGGACCGACGTGATCGTGGTCGGGGCCGGCGTGCACGGCTCGTCCACGGCCTGGCAGCTGGCCCAGCGGGGGGCGAGCGTCGTTCAGCTGGACCGCTTCCCCGACGGGCACACCGAGGGCTCGTCGCACGGGCACATCCGGATGATCCGCCGGGCCTACCCGAACCCGATCTGGGACGACCTGGTCGACCGCGCCTACCTGGCGTGGGCCGAACTGTCGGCGGCGGCCGGCGAGCGGCTGCTGATCACCACCGGCGGCCTCTACGCCCGCCCGGCCGTCTCAACGACTCCGGGCCTGCGCGGCCCCGGCTGCATCCCGGTCGACGCGGCCCGCGCCGCCGAGATCTTCCCGGGCCTCCGGCTCGGCGACGAGTTCGGCGCGATCTACGACCCCGCCGCCGGGGTGCTCGACGCCGCCGCCGCGATGCGGTCGCTGCGCGAGCTGGGCCTGGCGCACGGGGTGGACCGGCGCACCGGCTGCCGGGTCGAGGGGTGGAGCGCGGACGGCGAGGGCGTCACGGTCCGCACCGCCGACGGCCTGCTGCGGGCCGACCGCCTGGTGATCACGGCCGGCCCGTGGACCGGCGCGCTGGTGCCGGAGCTGGCCGATCTGCTCCGGGTGGTGCGGATCGTCAACATCCACATCGGCGCCTCCGATCCGGCCGCGGTGTCGGCGCCCGCGCTCGGCCCGTTCTCGGTCGAGGTTCCCGGGGTGGGCCTGCTCTACGGGCTGCCGGCCTTCGACGGCAGCGCTGTGAAGATCGGCCTGGACCACGGGCCGGCCGACGACCCGGAGCGGCCGCAGACGCCGGTCACCGCGGCCGAGGCGGCCACCCTGCTGGGTCTCGCTCGCCGGTTCCTGCCCGCCGCGAACGGCGACGTGGTCGACTCGGTGGCGTGCCGGTACACGATGGCGCCGCGCAACCGGTTCGCGGTCGGAGCACTGGCCGGGACACCGCAGGTGCTGGTGGCGGCGGCCTGCTCCGGGCACGGGTTCAAGTTCGGCCCGGCGATCGGCGCCGGCCTGGCCGACCTCGCGCTCGGCAAGCAGCGGCCCGACCTGGACTTCCTCAGCCCGGGCGAACTGGGATGAGCCGCCGCCGTCAGCCGCGGAAGACGGTGCCGGAGCGGCGCTCGTACCAGCGGGCCAGCTGCTCGCCGGCGCTGATCACGTGCGCCTGCATCTCGCGCCGGGCCAGCTCGCTGTCCTCGGCCTGCAGCGCGGCCAGGATCCGCTCGTGCTCGGCGAAGTTGTCGTCCCGGTGCCGGGGGTGCTCCTGCAGCACCAGCGCCGAGACGTTGCGCGGGAACGCCTCGTTGATCTCCTTGATCACCCGCGCCAGCCGGTCGTTGCCGGAGATCTCGTGGATCAGCGTGTGGAAGCGGTCGTTGGCCGCGTGCGACGCCGCGTTCGGCGGGGCGTCGCCGGGACGCAGCAGCTCGTTGGTGGCCCGCAACTCCTCGAACCCGTCCCGGGTGATCCGGCGGACCGCCCGCACGCAGGACAGGCCCTCCAACTCGGCGCGCACCTCGTACGCCTCCCGGACCTCCCAGGGGGCCGGCACCCGGACCACCGCGCCGCGGTTGGGCACCACCTCGATGAGGCCGCCGGTCTGCAGCTGGCGCAGCGCCTCGCGGACCGGGGTGCGGCTGACGCCGAGGGTCTTGGCCAGCTCGGCCTGCCGCAGCTGGGCCCCGATCGGGATCTCCCCGGACATGATCCGCGCCCGGATGGCGGCGGCCGTCTCGTCGACGAGTGCGCTGCCCGATGCGGGCGAGCTGGTGTCCATAGTGCCCTCGTTCGATCCAGGGGGTGGGGATGGGGAGAAACGATAGCAAGCCTTCGGTCGAATATGGGAGCCAGACTCCTCAAGATTGGATCCACCGACACTATAAAGGTATCCCGAACTGCCGTAATGTCGTCCCGAGTATGCCGATGAACAGGAGCCGCCGATGAGTGCGTGCCACCCCTCCCCCCACCGGGCCGTCCGCTCGCACCCCCTCGACCCGCCGACCGCCGACGAGATCACCCTCGCCGTCGCGGCCGCCCGGGCCGACGGCCGGCTCGGGGAGCGCCCCCGCTTCTGGGGTGCCACCCTCGACGAGGCGCACGCCCGCCGGGACGCCCCCGGCGTACGCCTCGGATTGGTGGCCATGTCCGCGGGCGGCGCCGCCGCCTGGGAGATCGACGTGCTGATCACCGGCGGGACGGCCGAGTGCACCGGCTGGCGGCCGGTCGACCCGCGCCGGCCCGGCATCACCTCCGACGAGGCCCGCGCCGCCGCCCAGGCGTGCCGGGACAGCCCGCTGTTCCGGCAAGCGCTGGCCCGCCGCGGCATCCACGACGTCTCGCTCGTGATGATCGACGCCGAGTCGATGGGCGGCTTCGAGGAGAAGTACCGCAACCGGCGGGTCACCTGGGGCACCGTCTGGCACCGCACCACCGAGGACGACAACGGTTACGCCCGGCCGGTCCAGGGCGTGGTGCCGATCATCGACATGCACACCATGGAGGTGCTCGAGGTCGAGGACCACGGGGTCATCCCGGTCTCCGACGAGGCCGGCTCGCTGGCCACCGGCGCGCTCGGCCCGGACCGCACCGGGCTCAAGCCGCTCGAGGTGGTGCAGGCCGACGGCCCGAGCTTCACCGTGGACGGCTGGAAGGTCGAGTGGCAGGGCTGGACGTTCCGGGTCGGCTTCACCCACCGCGAGGGCCTGGTCCTCTACGACCTGGAGTTCCTCGGCCGGTCGGTGCTCAAGCGCGCCGCCTGCAACGAGATGTACGTGCCCTACCTCGACTCCAACTCCACCCAGTACCGCAAGAACTTCTTCGACTGGGGCGAGTACGGCGCCGGCCCGCTGACCAACTCCCTCGCCCTGGGCTGCGACTGCCTCGGCACCATCCACTACTTCGACGGCGTGCACCTCGGCGGTTTCGGCGAGCCGGTCACCATCGGCAACGCGATCTGCATGCACG
>NZ_BOQN01000142.1 GCF_018332695.1 Paractinoplanes toevensis | reverse complement strand
GGGCTTGTTGTTCAGGCCGGGTCGCCGCCGGTGCCGGTTCGCAGCGCGTGCAAGGCCCACCGGTTGCCGGCGGCGAGCAGCGCGAGTACACCCGCGAGCACGAAATGCCCGGTGAGCAGAAGTGCGGCGGTGGCCCCACCGAAGACCACCCATTCGGGAACGAGCCGCAGCGGATCCGGAATCGGATGACTGGCCTTGGGCGCAACCCACCGAGCCCACACCACCGCCCCGGCGACCGGCAGCGCGACGGCCGCCAGAATCCGCACCCAGGTAGGCCCCGGCACGTGCCATCCGCCATAGGCCAGCGCGGCGAAAGCGCAGAGTTCGAGAACGAACCGCAGCCCAAGGTTGAACCAGCGCACAACCCCACCCTCCCCTCAGCGGCCGGCGCGCCGGCTCCGACGAGAGCCGACGGCCCGTCCGGCCGCGCGGCGCCAGCTTTGCTCAGCCGGCGGTGCGCACCCGAGCGACCGCCGTCTCGATCATCGCGACCTCGTCCGGCGACATCGTGAGCTGCTGCCGCCGGAAGGCCGCTGCCTCGTCAAGCAGCCGGAGGGGATCTCCCGGCGCCAGTTCCAGGAAGAGGTCCACCATCATTCCGGCCTCCGCGCCCAGCGGATGCTCGATCGACCCGATCGCGACCTGGGCAAGGATGATCGCGCTCAGGGCGGTGTCAAGGTCTCCCGCCCCATCCCCGGCATTGCACCAGTCGATCACCACCGGCCCACGCCGAGTCAGCAGCACGTTCTCCGGATGCAGATCGAGATGAACGATCGTGCTGCCGCTGCCGCTGCCG
>NZ_BOQN01000141.1 GCF_018332695.1 Paractinoplanes toevensis | reverse complement strand
TTCGCCGGACGACAACAACGCCACCTTCTTCTACAACGGCGCCATGTCGGTGCTCCAGCCGTACCTGGATCGGGGCACGCTGAAGGTGCCGAGCAAACAGACGGACTTCCGGCGGATCGCGATCCTGCGGTGGCAGGCCAGGACCGCCCAGGACCGGATGGAGAACATCCTGACCTCCACCTACCGTTCCGGCCTGAGGGTGGACGGCGTGCTGTCGCCCTACGACGGCCTGTCGATCGGCATCGTCTCGGCGCTCAGGACCAATGGCTACGGCACCGCCGGCCGTCCGTACCCGGTGATCACCGGTCAGGACGCCGAGGTGGCGTCGGTCAAGTCGATCATCGCCGGTGAACAGTATTCGACGATCTTCAAGGACTATCGCGACCTGGCCAAGACCAGCGCACAGATGGCCGACGCGATCCTGAAGGGCCAGAAGCCGGTCACGAACAACGACAAGGACTACGACAACGGCGTGAAGGTCGTGCCGTCGATGCTCCTCGACACCGCGATCGTGAACAAGACCAACTACGAGAAGGCACTGATCGACAGCGGCTTCTACAAGAGAGACCAGCTGAGCTGACGTACCCGCGGTGACCCTTGCAGACATCATACGTATGCCCTTATATTTCGTCCCGATGAAGAGTGCGTCAATGGGGTCGGACTGACAAGGGACACCAATATGGCTGGAATCATACGAATCGGACGCGCCCACCGAGCTATGTCGACGGTGGGCGTGGCCGGTGCCATGACCATCGCCCTCGCGCTGGCCGGCTGCGGGGGTGGCGGCAGCGGTGAGTCCTCCGCGGACACCTATGGCTTCCCGCAGACCACCCAGGACGACAAGGCCGAGATCACGGTGTGGGTCGACGCCGATCGATCGAGCGCGGCCGACGCGTTCAAGAAGGCCAACCCCGGCGTGCCGATCAAGGTGGTCACCTACGACGGGTCGGCCAACGGGTCCAACTCGTTCCGCACCAAGATGCAGCTGTTCGATCGGGCCGGCAGCGGCTGGCCGGACGTCGTCTTCTCCACCCAGAACAACGACGCGGCCTGGGCGAGCCAGAAGAGCAACGGCAAGCAGGCCTTCGCGGCGGTGCTCAGCGGCGGTCTCGTCGCCAAGGCCACCCTCGACGGCTTCACCCCGGGCTCGCTCAACCCGTGCACCGTCGACGGCAAGACCTACTGCCTGCGCAACGACCTCGCCCAGGTGGTGCTCTGGTACAACAAGGAGCTGCTCGGCAAGTTCGGTTACTCCGTGCCCACCACGTGGCAGGAATACCAGGCTCTCGGGGAGAAGGTGGCGGCCGAACACCCCGGTTACATCGTGGGCACCGTCGGGGACGCCTGGACTCCGGAAGTCTTCTTCTGGAGCAGCAAGTGCCAGGCCAACAACATCACCGGACCGAAGTCGGTCACCGTCAACACCGACAGCGCGGAGTGCAAGCGGGCCGCGACGATGCTGGACACGCTGATCAAGAACGGCACCACGCCCAACGTCAGCGTCTTCACGCCCGAGTTCGTCAAGAAGTACTCGGGGAAGGTGCTCGCCATGCCCGGGCCGGCCTGGTACGCCGGTGCCATCTTCAACAACCCGCAGTCGTTGAACGTCCCCAAGGGGCAACTGGGTGTGGCCGCGCCACCGGCGTGGCAGGGCGAGCCCGCGGTGACCGGCAATGTCGGCGGCGGCACCTGGTTCATCAGCAGCCACTCGAAGAACCTCAAGGCGGCCGAGAAGTTCGCCGAGTTCGTCACGACCGCCGACGACTACCAGGTCAACCTCGCTCCCGGATATCCCGCCTACGCGGCCGCCTCAACCAAATGGGTCCAGAAACAGGAGTCGAGCGGCTACTACGCCACCGACCTGCAGCCGATCGTCAAGGCCGGCACGGAGATCTGGGACGGTTGGGGTTCCGGGATCTTCAGCCAGGAGGCCATCTGGGCGAAGACGATGACCCCGGCCATCGCCGGTGGCAAGAGCCTGGTCGATCTGCTCCCGCAATGGAATACCGCGATCAAGAACCAGGCCCAGGTCGACGGCTACACGGTCAAGTGACCGCCGTAGAAGAGACCGCTCGGCCGGTGGCGCTCCTCCGCCGCCGGCCGAGCCCCCGGCCTCCCCGCGGCAGCCGCTCCGCGACGAGCTACGGCTTCGTCGCCCTCTACGCCGCGCTGACCGTCGCCTTCGGGATCCTGCCCTCGCTCTACGCCGTCTACCTCGCGTTCACGACCGGCGAGGGGAGCTTCGCCGGATTCGCCAACTTCACCAAGGTGATCGGCGACTTCCGCTTCCTGCCCGCGGTCGGTCACGTCGCGTTCTACCTGGTGATCTGGCTGGTCTCGCTGGTCGTGCTGGTCACCCTGCTGGCCGTGATCGTGCACGCGATCCGGGTGCGCTGGCTCAGCAGCACCCTGCGGCTCGTCTTCTATCTGCCGGGCGCGCTGGCCGGCGCATCGAGCGTCCTGCTGTGGCTGTTCGTGCTCGACCCGACCGCCAGCCCGGTCGGTGGCCTGCTCCGCGCTCTCGGCCTGTCCAGCTTCGTCCAGGTAATCGTGCCCGCCCACCTTCCGCCGATCTTCGCCATCATCGCGTTCTGGGCCGGCGCCGGCGGCTGGATCGTGATCATGTACGGGGCGCTGAACAACATCAGTCCGGACGTGATCGAGGCGGCGCGTATCGACGGCGCCGGCACCCTGCAGATCGCCTGGCGGATCCAGTTGCCGCTGCTGCGTAAATGGATCTCCTACATGGGAATCATGTCCCTGGCCGCCGGCACCCAGCTGTTCGTCGAACCGCAGCTGCTGTCCCAGGCGAGCAACGCGGTCGTGCCCAACGACTACTCGCTCAACCAATTGGCCTACCAGTACGCGTTCCAGCAGAACGACTTCAACGGAGCGGCGGCCATCTCCCTCCTGCTGCTCGTCATCGCACTCGCGCTGTCGGCGTTCTTCGTGCTGCGCGGTGGCCTCTTCGAGACGGACTGACCCCATGACGACAGAACAGGTCAAGGACTCCGGCGTACGGCGCGGCGATGTCAGCGGGTGGAGCGTGCGGACGATCGCCGGCGTCATCACCACGGTTTTCGTGCTGTTCTTCCTCATCCCGCTCGGGTGGCTGCTGCTGGCGTCGACGAAGACGGCACGCGGTCTGATCGTCGACCATCCGTTCGCGCCGGGCACCCTCGGCGGCCTGGCCGCCAACTGGGATCAGCTCTTCAGCTTCGGTGACGGCGAGGTCACCACCTGGGTCGGAAACTCCGCGCTGTACGCGGTGGGCGCCCTGGTCATCACGCTGGTCGCCAGCATCCCGGCCGGCTACGCCATGGCCCTGACCGAGTTCCGGTTCCGGCGCGCCCTGCTGATCCTGACCCTGGTGGTCATGCTCATCCCGAACACGGCCCTGGTCCTGCCGATCTTCCTCGAGCTGAACATGGTCGGACTCATCGGCACTCCGCTGTCGGTCATCCTGCCGATGTCGTTCTTCCCGTTCGGGGTGTACCTCACCTACATCTACTTCTCGACGAGCATTCCCCGTGACCTGCTCGCGGCCGCCCGCGTCGACGGATGCCGGGAGTTCCAGGTCTTCACCAGGATCGCGCTGCCGCTGGCCGCGCCGATCGTCGCCCTGGTCGCCTTCTTCAGCTTCGTGCAGAGCTGGAACAACTTCTTCCTGCCCTTCGTCATGCTGCCGTCCAGCGACGGCTATCCGATCCAGGTCGGCCTGACCTCCCTGCTGGCCTCGACCCCGGCGTTCAATCCCAGCTCCGCCGGAACGCAGTCCATCCAGCTCCCGACGCTCGCGCTGGCGACCGTCATCTCGGTACTGCCGGTGCTGATCGTCTTCCTCTTCGCCCAGCGTTTCCTGATCGCCGGCATGACGGCGGGCGGAACCAAGGAGTGAGTCGAGAACGCGCACGGAAGGGGAAATCGTGAAGGTCACCGGATACCGCAGCCTGACGACCGAGCACGACTGGGGCCGGCTCATCGGCGACGCCAACGGGGTGATGCCGGCACCGCGCACCGACGTCCACGTACTCATTCTCGAGACCGACAGCGGCCTCGAAGGAGTCGGTGTCGGCGCGCACGGCGAGATCGACCGCGTCTTCGGCGCCGTCGAGGGCGAGGACCCGCGCGCCGTGGCGGCGCTCTACGACCGCATGCTCGGCCACGTCTTCAAGACCGGCCACGCGGGTGCGACCTTCGGCGCCATCGGCGCGATCGACATGGCGCTGTGGGACCTCAAGGCGAAGGCGGCCGGGGAGCCGCTCTGGCGGACGTTGGGAGCGCTCGACCGGTTCGTGCCCGGCTACGCCTCCGGGCTCGACATCGCCCTCGACGACGACGCCCTGGTGCGGCTGTACGAGGAATTCGCCGACCGTGGCTTCAGCGCGGCGAAGCTCAAGGGCGGGCACGACGTCGAACACGACCTGCGGCGGCTGACGGCGGTGCGGGAGGTTCTCGGCCGCAACTCGCCTCATCCCGCCCTCATGCTCGACGCCAATGAATCCTGGAACCGCTCGCAGGCCGTACGGTTCATCACCGCCCTGGAACGTCAGGTCGATCTGACCTGGATCGAGGAACCGGTGCGCCGCTGGGATGCCGCGGGGCTCGCCTCGGTGCGGCGCGGAATCCGGGCCGCCGTCGCGACCGGCGAGAACCTCACCGGCCTCGAGCAGTACCGGCCGCTGCTGGACGCCGACGCGATCGACATCGTGCAGGTGGGCAACGTCTGGGGGATAACCCATTTCCTCCGGGTGGCGGCCGTGGCGCACAGCCACGACCTGCCGGTCAGCCCGGTGGCCTATCACGCGAACCCGGTGGCGCACGCCGCCGCGGCCGTGCCGAACCATTTGTCCTTCGAGGTGCAGGGCATCACCTCGCCGATCGGGCTGCACGTCGACCAGGAGTATCAGGACGGCGGGATCGTCCTGGGCGACGAGCCCGGCATCGGCATCCGGGTCGACGAGGACCGCATCAACCGGCTCCGGGCCGCCGGCCCCGCCGCGGCGGTCACCGGGCCGCATGTCCGTCCGGCCCGAGCCGGGCTGCGCCTGGCCCCCGATCCCCACCCGAATGGATCCGGCGGCCTGGTGGCGTCGCGGCGGGCGGAACCGTGACCGGTGCCCTCGACGCTCACGTGCATCTGTGGAACCGGTCCACCGATCCGCAGCCGTGGATCGATCCGGTGGCGATGGCGGCGCTCGACCGCGATTTCGGGCCCGGCGACCTCGCCGCGATGCTGGACGCGACCGGCATGGCGACCGCCGTGGTCGTCCAGTCCAGCAACAGCGCCGCCGAGACGCGCCGCCTGCTGGCACACCGGAGCAACCGCATCGCCGGCGTGGTGGGCTGGCTCGACCTGTCGGCCGATCCGGCAGCACAGCTCGACCGGCTCGACCCGGAGGCACGGCGGCGGCTGGTCGGCGTACGCCATCTGGTCCATCTCGACCCGGACCCGGACTGGCTCGCCCGGCCCGCGGTGAATGCCGGCCTCGGCCGGCTGGCCGAGTACGACCTCGGCTTCGACCTGGTCGTGCGATGGTGGCAGCTGACCCGGTGCGTGACCGTCGCGAAGGCGCATCCGGACGTCCGGTTCGTCGTGGACCATCTGGGCGGGACGGCCGAGGCGGACGACGTCACCGGCTGGGCGAGGGGTCTGCGGGAACTGGCCCGGCTGCCCAACGTGTGGGCGAAGATCTCCGGCCTCGCCGGAATGACCGGGACCGACGGCGTACGACGCGCGGTGCGGGTGGCCATCGAGGCGTTCGGACCGGGCCGGCTCATGTACGGGTCGGACTGGCCGGTTGCCGAACTGGGCGCGGGCGCGCTGGCCTGGCGGGCCACTGTGGACAAGCTGATCGGCGAGCTCAGCGCGGCCGAGCGCAACGCGATCCTGTCCGGTACGGCATCGGCCTTCTACCGGCTCGGGGAGCCGGCGCCGCCGGTCTAGGTCTCGGGCTGCTCGCGGGGTGGCTCGAACCGGCGTCGCTGCCACGAGGTGAGGATGTGGTGGCGCATCGCCTGTTCCGCGGCGTCGACGTCCTGGCGGGCGATCGCGTCGACCACGGCGGCGTGCTCGTCGATCGTCGACTGGAAGGCGTTCTCATACCCCAGCCCGTGGAATCTCTTGCTCTCCAGCGCCCGCAGGTAGAGGCGCTTGGCGATGTTCTCCGCCAGGTGGTTGCGGGACAGTTCCATCACCGTCAGGTGGAAGACCACGTCCGCCTGCCGGAACGAATCACTCTCGTGCTGCGAGTCCCGCATGACCTGCAGGGCATGCTCGATGCGGGTCAGTTCCTCCGTGGTGCGCCGGCCCGCCATGGCTCCCGCCATCGCGGACTCCAGGTTTCCCCGCACGATGGTGAGCTCGTCCAGAATGCCCAGCGACTCGTCGTTGTCGATCAGGGCGGAGAGAACGAGCGGGTCGAGCATGTTCCACGAGCCGGAGCGGGCCACCTGGGTTCCGCGGCCCTGCGTGACGATCACCAGGCCCTTCTCCTCGAGCCGCTTGACCGACTCGCGGATGACCGTGCGGCTGACACCGAAGTGCTCGCTGAGCGGCCCCTCCGGCGGCAGCAGCTCGTTCTCCGTCAGCTGGCCGGTGACGATGAGCTCGACCAGCTCGCTCACGACCGCGACGCTCAGGCGCTCGGCACGCCGGCGTGGAGGAAGAGCGAACGTATCGGACGCAGCCATCATGGCTTCACCTTACCCATGGCCGGATCGCCCCTGATCGGCGACGCCGCGTCAAATGACCGGCCGCCGACGAAATGGGCGCGCTGAGTAACACTTTTTCAGCTGCGGATTCCCAATTTTCGTGCCTATTTTGCGATCGGGTGCATCGGTATGTAACGCATTGACACACAACAATACGTATCCTTAACATGAGACGTATTACGTTCTCGACGCTCCGAGAAATGAGGACCTCAGTGTTACAACGCAGACCATTTCCACGACGAACGGCGTTACTCGCCGCCACCGCGCTTCTGATCGCCGGCGTGGGGGCGGCCGGGACGCGACTGGCGTCGGCCGCCACGTCACCGTCGGGGGCCTCCGCCCTGGCGGCGACCGCCGGGTGCGATAAGGACCCGGCGTTGGCCAGCGGTACCCGTACGATCCAGAGCGGCGGCAAGAATCGCACCTTCATCCTGCGAATTCCGGAGGGGTACGACCGGAGCCGGCCGTATCGCCTGATATTCGGATTCCACTGGAACGGCGGCACGGCCAACGATGTCGACTCCGGCGGAACCAGCGGTTATCCGTGGTCGTACTACGGACTCCGGGCGATATCCAACAACAGCACGATATTCGTCGCACCGCAGGGCCTCAACAACGGATGGGCCAACTCCGGCGGCGAGGATCTGACCTTCGTCGACAACATGGTCAGCCTGATCGAGAACTCGCTGTGCGTGGACACGAGCCAACTGTTCTCACTCGGGTTCAGTTACGGCGGCGGCATGAGCTATGCCATCGCCTGCGCGCGGGCGACCGTGTTCCGCGCGGTGGCGGTCTACTCCGGCGGTCAGCTGAGCGGCTGCAGCGGCGGCACCCAGCCGATCGCCTACATCGGGCTGCACGGTTTGCGGGACCCGGTGCTGAACATCTCCCAGGGGCGGTCCCTGCGGGACCGGTTCGTGCGCAACAACGGGTGTACGCCGCAGAACCCGCCCGAACCGGCGCAGGGCAGCCTCACCCACGTCGTCACCAAATACTCGGGCTGCCGAGCGGGTTACCCGGTGGCGTGGGCGGCGTTCGACGCGGGACACACCCCCAATCCGTGGGACGGCTCCGCCGGCGACTACAACCCCGGTGAGAAGTCCTGGACCAGGCCGGTGGTGTGGGACTTCTTCACGCAGTTCCAGTCGAGCACGCCGAGCCCGTCCAGCCCCGCACCGAGTCCGTCCAGCCCGTCGCCCAGCTCGACGACCTCGCCGCCACCGGCCGGGGCCTGCCGGGTCGCCGCCACGGTCAATGCGTGGAACACCGGCCTGACCGAGAACCTCACCATCACCAACCCCGGCGCGTCCGCGGTCGACGGCTGGTCCCTGGCCTTCACCCTGCCCGGCGGCCAGCGGATCACCTCCGGCTGGAACGCCACCTACTCGCCGTCGGCCGGGCTGGTCACGGCGAAGAACGCGTCCTACAACGCGGTCATCGCCCCGAACGCGTCGGTCAGCGTCGGCTTCCAGGCCGACCACACCGGCAATGCGGCCGCCGCCACCTCGTTCACTCTCAACGGCGCCGCCTGCACGGTGGGCTGATCGCCGGCGACCCGGAAACGGGCCGAGAGGGAGCCACCTGCCCTCTCGGCCCGCGCCTTGTCCGCCGATCCGGCTACTGCAAGGTCCACTGCTGGTTGGGCTGGCCGTTGCAGGCCCACAACAGGGTCTTGGTGCCGTTCGCGGTGCCGGCCCCACTGGCGTCGAGACACAACCCCGACTGCACACCGGTGATCGTGCCGTTCGCGTTGACATTCCACTGCTGGTTGACCTGACCGTTGCAGTCCCAGATCACCACCGTCGTACCGTTGACCGTGCCCTGCCCGGACGCATCCAGGCACTTGTTGCCGTACACCTGCAATTGCTTGCCGCTCGTGTACGTCCACGACTGACCGGCACCACCCGAGCAGTCGTACAACTGAGTCTGCAGACCGTTGGTCGTGGCGGCGTTCGGCACGTCCAGGCAACGGCCGGACTGGCCACCGACGATCCGCTTGGCCTGCGGGCTGCCGCCGCTCTGCGGTCCGGCCGAGGCCATCACGGCCTGGGCGCCGGACGGCCAGCTGCCGTTCGTGACGGTGACGTTGTTGTTCACCACGTTGCCGCGATCGCCGTTGGTCACGTTGGTGCTGTTGTTGCTCGCCCAGTTTCCGGTGACGGTGAAGTTGCCCATGTTCTCGCCGCCCCAGTAGTTGGCGGTGGCCCAGGTGCCGACGGCGGAGAACACGTTGCCGGTGACGGTGTAGTACTTGGAGCCCTCGTCGAAGTAGAGGCCGAACCACCCGTTCGTACGCAGGCAGTAGTTGCCGTTGATCTGGGCACCCGGGTTCCAGGACAGCGTGTAGATGCATCCGCCGTCGGTCATCTGCTGCATCACGTCGTGGATGTAGTTGCCGATGAGCCGGTTGTTCGAGGCCGTCGTGGCGGTGGTGTACCGCGGCTGGTAGTTGTACAGCCCGCGGTTGGCGTACTGGTTGCTGCCGCCGGGCTCGTTCGCGCCCCAGCCGTACCCGATCGACATGCCGGTGTACGGCATGTTGTAGACCTCGTTGTGCGACATCGTCGCGGTGGTGACGTAGGTCGTCACGACCGACACGCTGCCCCGGTGCTCGATGCCGAGGTCGTGGATGCGGTTGTTGCTGATGGTGATGTCCCGGTTGGTCATCCGCTGGTCGCTGGGATGGTGCGCGTCGGCGCGTACGCCGCCCACGACGATGCCGCCCGCCGTGTTCCGGGCGATCTCCGACCCGGTGACCGTGATGTTGCTGGCGCCCAGCCCGACACCGGTCGCGTGGGCGTTGGCGTCGTTGCCGATGCCGATCGCGATCTGTCCGAGGTTGACGAATTGCGAGCCGGTGAAGGTGATGTTGTCGGCGGCGGAGACCTGAACGGCGGCGGGCATCTGACTCCAGTTCGGCCGGGTGGCCTCGAACTGGGTGCAGCCCTCCTGGCAGGCGCTCAACGCCGGCCAGTTCCAGTTGCCGGTCACGTACGCGCCGGTCTGCTGGTCCGCGTAGCCCTGGTTGCTGCTGGGAGCGAGCCAGCTCGTGCCGGTGAACGTGATCCCGCTGAACGTGATGTGGTGAGCGGGCGAGCCGTAGGTGCCACCCACGTTCACCAGCGACTGCAGCGTCGGCAGTTCCACACTGACGTTGCTCATGGTCTGACCGGCCGGCGGGATGTAGTAGAGCGCCCCGGTGCCCCGGTTGAGATACCACTCGCCGGGGGAGTCCAGGAACTCGTACGCGTTGGTGAGGTACAGCGGCCCGGCGCGGTGCGGGGTGGTGAAGGTGTCGTACCCGAAGGTGTTGTTGTTCCAGCCCGGCTGCTGCATCGTGATGAAGTTCCCGCTGATGCCCTGCACCGACACGTACCGGTCGGTGAACGAGCCGACGCTCTCCATCTGGATCCGGCTCTGGTCGGCCAGGTTGTTCAGATAACTCAGGGCGCTGTTGCTGAATCTCAGGCCGGTGTTGGTCGCGGTGAAGTCCGACCGGTTCACGGCGGTACGCGCCCGGGTGGCGATGGCGCCGTTGACGTAGAGCTGGCGGGTGTCGGTCCCGGCTCCCACGTCGGCCCGCCAGATGTTGCGGCCGGCGTCGGCCACGCTCCATCCGGTGACCGCCCGTGCCCCGCTGATCGCCGGGTGGGCCGAAGGCGCCGCCTGCCACACCACGCGGTGGCCGTTGGTGCCGGAGTCCTCGGCGGTCAGCTGGAACGGCGTGGAGAGACGGTAGATGCCATCGGCCAGCTGCACCACGATGTCGTCGGACATCGCGTCGTTCAGCGACCGCACGGCGGCCTGCGCCCCCGCCAGCGAGCAGGGTTGTGCGCTGGAGCAACTGGTGCCGGCGCCGGACGGCGAAGCGTAGATGGTGGTGGGGGCGGCCAGGGCGGGTGACGCCGAGACCAGGATTCCCGCTGTGGCGGCCAGGCCGGCGGTGGCTCCGGCCAACACCTGCCTGCGGAACGTGGACAACGCGGGTACGAGCACGGAGTCACTCCTCAACGTGGCGGCAATCCCATATGACGTATGACGTTTCCACTGAGGACGTTAAGGTGGCGTTACGTTGACGTCAATAGACAGGTATCGATCGCCGTGGCGCCGAACAGGACGGCCACGCGATGGTGGCCGTCCTGTTCGGCGGTGACCGCCGGCTGACGCCGCGGTCCGGTGTCACACCATCAGCGCTGCAGGGTGAGCAGACCCGGCCGCCACGGCAGGCTGTTGTAGTCGCCGTTGGCGCCGGGGTCCTTCCCCTGGTAGAGCAACTGCAGGTTGCAGGGATCGACGGTCTTGGTCTGGTCCGGGTTGTTACGGACCAGGTCACCGTGGCTGATGTCGTTGGTCCAGGTGGCGCCGCTGTTGGCCTTGCCCGCGAACGGGTTGCTCTCGGTGGCGGCCTGCGGGGTCCAGGTGCCGCCCAGGCTGGTGGCCGTGAACGAGCGGAAGTAGCGTCCCTGGCTTCCGATCGCCTCGACGATCATCAGGTACTGGTTCTGACCCTGGACCTTGTAGACCTCGACCGCTTCGAACAGGTTGTTCGTCGAGTCGCTCATGATCGTCGTGTACGACGAGCCGAAGCTGCCCGGGAAGTTGCCGATCGGCATGCTGGCCCGGTAGATCTTGCCGTTGTCACCGGCGAAGAACAGGTACATGTTCTGGTCGTCACCGATCAGCGTCTGGTCGATCACGCCGGTGCCGGAGCCGCTGATGCTCCCGGTGAACAGGGTCTGCACAGCCGACCAGCCGTTGGCGTTGGTGGGGTCGCTGGACGTCTTGTAGCTGAACGCGGTCGGACCCCACTGGTAGGCGAGCACCCAGATGTTCTTCGGGGCGAAGTAGAGCAGCGTCGGCGCCACCGTGCCCTGACTCATTCCGTTCTGGCTGGCCGAGGCCATGTCGGACCAGTTGGTGAACAGGCCGAAGTTCATCGAACCGTACGACCCGCCGGCGACGGTCGACCCGTAGACCAGGTGCTTGCCGTTGTAGACCACGTTGGTGAAGTCCTTCAGGGCGATCCACCCGTTCTTCGGGGTGGCCAGAACGCCGGAGGACGTCCAGCGGTAGGTCGACGGGAGAGTGCACGTGCCCGGCGACGTCGTCGGGGGAGTGGTCGTGGGTGCGGTGGTCGGGTCGGTCGTCGGGGTCGTGCCGCCGGTGCAGGTCACCCCGTTCAGCGCGAAGCTCGCCGGCGCCGGGTTGCTGCCCGTCCACGACCCGTTGAACCCGAACGACACCGAGCCGTTCGTCGCGACCGAGCCGTTGTAGCTCACGTTCTTCGCGGTCACCGCCGAACCGCTCTGGGTCAGCGTGGTGTTCCAGGCCTGGGTGACGGTCTGGCCCGCACCGTAGGACCAGGTCAGCGTCCAGCCGGACAGCGGATCGCCGAGATTGGTGATCGACACGCTGGCGCCGAATCCGCCCTGCCACTGCGATGAGACGGCGTAGTTCACCGAACAGCCCGCGACGGCGGCACCGGCCGGCAACGCCACGACGACCGCCGCCGATGCCACCAGGGCGGCGGCGGCCGACGCCAAACCGATCTTGCGCATTCTGATCATGGGGCTACTCCTGGGGGATGGCAGCCGGGCGGGCACGAATAGCTCTGGGAGCGCTCCCAGCCGCATCCCGAAGTGAAACATACGCATAGCGATAGTTCAATGCCTTGCATTGCGTAACATTTTTCAGCACTCCCCGGCGGCCCGGACCCCACGTCAGTGAAACCGTTTTCCTTATCCGCTTTTCCATCATTATCCAAAAGTCGTAGCTGAAAAACTGTTGCGAGCTCTGGAGATGAGCTACCAACTGCGAAAACCTACGCGTAGTTTCCTGGTGGAAGGCAACGTCAAGTAGGTAGGAAACAAGAACGCGGCGTTTTCTTGAGTGCGCGTGAATGAGTGACGTAACATGCCGGAAGCGGTTGTTAACGTTCACCTGACGACCGATTCGTACCGCCCGCCGGGCCTGAGATCCGGCATCCCCGCCTTCCCCCATGCGTTGGAGTGCACCCATGTCTTCCTCACCCCTGAGCCGACGTCGACTGCTGCAAGCCGCCGGCGCCGGCGCGCTGGCGTCCACCGCCGGCGGCGCCGGCATCTTCTGGCCGACGCCGGCCGACGCCGCCGTGATTCCGCCCGCCCGGTCCGACATCGGTGTGTCGGCGTTTCCGTTCGACCTGGGTCAGGTGCGGTTGACCGCGGGCCGGTTCCAGGACAACGAGAGCCGGACGCTCAACTACTTGCGCTTCGTCGACGTGAACCGGCTGCTGTACGTGTTCCGTGCCAACCACCGGCTGTCGACCGCCGGGGCTGCTTCCAACGGTGGGTGGGACGCGCCCAATTTCCCGTTCCGTAGCCATATGCAGGGTCATTTCCTGACCGCGTGGGCTCAGGCATATGCGGTGACCGGTGACACCACGTGCCGGGACAAGGCCAACTACATGGTCGCCGAGCTGGCCAAGTGTCAGGCGAACAACGGCGCCGCCGGGTTCAACACCGGCTATCTGTCCGGTTTCCCCGAGTCGGATATCAATGCGGTCGAGGCGGGCACGCCGGTCGCGGTGTCGTACTACTGCATCCACAAGACGTTGGCCGGCCTGCTCGATGTCTGGCGGTATATGGGTAGTACTCAGGCCCGTGACGTGCTGCTGGCGCTGGCCGGCTGGGTCGATTGGCGTACCGGCCGGTTGAGCTACAGCCAGATGCAGACGGTCCTGAACACCGAGTTCGGTGGCATGAACGCCGTGCTGACCGACCTCTACCAGCAGACCGGCGACTCGCGCTGGCTCACCACCGCGCAGCGGTTCGACCACGCCGCGATCTTCGACCCGCTGGCCGCCAACCAGGACCAGCTCAACGGCAAGCACGCGAACACCAACCTGCCGAAGTGGGTCGGCGCGGCCCGGGAGTACAAGGCCACCGGCACCACTCGTTACCGCGACATCGCGAGCAACGTCTGGAACATGGTCACCGGCGCCCACACGTACGTCATCGGCGGCAACAGCCAGGCCGAGCACTTCAAGGCGCCGAACGCGATCGCCGGCTACCTCACCGACGACACCTGCGAGCACTGCAACACCTACAACATGCTGAAGCTGACCCGCGAGTTGTGGCTGCTCGATCCGAACCGGGCCGACTACTTCGACTACTACGAGCGGGCGCTGCTCAACCACCTGGTCGGCGCGCAGAACCCGGCCGACAGCCACGGTCACATCACCTACTTCACCCCGCTCAAGCCGGGCGGGCGGCGCGGCGTCGGCCCGGCCTGGGGCGGCGGCACCTGGTCCACCGACTACAACAGTTTCTGGTGCTGCCAGGGCACCGGCATCGAGACCAACACCAAGCTGATGGACTCGATCTACTTCTACAACGGCACCACCCTGACGGTGAACCTGTACGTGCCGTCGGTGCTCACCTGGAGCCAGCGCGGGATCACGGTCACCCAGTCCACGACGTACCCGGTCAGTGACACCACCACGCTGACCCTGTCCGGCACGATGAGCGGCTCCTGGGGCATCCGGTTGCGCATCCCGTCCTGGACCGCCGATCCGGTGATCAGCGTCAACGGCACCGTGCAGGCCGTCACCGCGACCCCGGGCAGCTACGCGACCATCACCCGCGCCTGGGCGGCCGGCGACACCATCACGGTCCGGCTGCCGATGCGCGTGATCATGAAGGCGGCCAACGACAACACCAACATCCAGGCCATCACGTACGGGCCGGCCGTGCTCTGCGGGAACTACGGCAACACCACCCTGTCGGCGGCGCCGTCCCTGACCGCCTCGTCGATCACCCGGACCAGCACCAGCAGCCTCGCGTTCACCGCGACCGCGAACGGCGCCACGGTGAACGTCGGCCCGTTCCACGACGCCCAGGGCTTCAACTACGTCGTCTACTGGAACGCCGGCGGGACCAGCACGAGCGGGACCTACAAGCTGGTCAACGTCGGCACCGGCCTGGTCGTCGGCGTGCAGAACATGTCCACCGCCGACGGCGGCCTGGCCGTGGTCTGGGGCGACACCGGAACCGCCGACCACAACTGGGTCCGGATCACCGACGGGAGCGCGGTGCGGTTCCGCAACGCCAACAGCGGCAAGGTCCTCGGTGTCGAGAACATGTCGACCAGCGACAACGCACGCGTCCTGCAATGGGGCGACACCGGAACCGCCGACCACCGCTGGACGCTGGTCGCCAACAGCGACGGCTCCTACCGCATCCGCAACGTCAACAGCGGCAAGGTCCTGGCCATCCTCAACGCCTCCAGCACCTGGGGGGCCCAGGTCGTTCAGGAGTCCGACAACGGCAGCGCCGACAACAACTGGCGCCTGGTCCAGGTCGGCTGACCGGTCGCGTTGCCGGCGCGCACCAGGCGTTCGGCGGTGTCGGTGCTAGCTGATCGGCCCGACATCGCCGACGCTCGTGCACATGCACGTGCATACGCTCGTGATTTCGCCCGCAATCGGAGAATGTTTGATGCATTCGGGAAGTTTGTTCCCGATGTTCGGGCACGACGCGATCGGGGTGGCACGTGGTCAGCGGGCTTGGGCAGCAGGTGTGGACCTTTGTGGAGAACGATTATCTGTTCGGTTCCGACTCGCTCCACATGATCGTCCACGGGGTCGACTGGTCGCGGCCGCGGACCTACGACGGCCAGGTCTGGTTCGACGTGCGCGGCATCGAGGTCACCGCCGACGGGCGGACCATCGGCCCGCGCGAGGTGATGGTGCGAGCGAGCCGCCTGCGCCCACCGAGCCGCGACTGAAGATCTTTTCGTGGCACTCGATCCCTGCTGGTGCAACGCACCCTCCGCGCGCCCGCTGCGGGCAGGCCGTGCGGACAGAGCGGCAAGTCCACAAGATCTGTGATGCCGGGCGTTCGCGCGCGGGGGCTGCGTGCGCGTTTCGTTGCGCGAGAGTCGCGGCACGTGCCGGTGTGGCACGGCGCTTGCGGAGTGGCGGCGGTCGGGTGATGTTGCGGTTGGTGACGGTGTCGCCCGTACCGGAAAGTGGGTTTGATTCTCGCGACCCTGAGCTCTGTGTCTAGAAGACCGCGACGCTGGTGATCGTGTGGTACAGGGTGATGTCGGTCTGTACCCACTTGAGAGTGGACAGGTTCGAGTTGCTGTACGACGACCCCACCGACTCCGGGAACCAGAAGCCCCAGCCGCCGCCCGGGTTGCAGTTGACCCAGTTGAAGACCTCGATCGTGCGACCGACCCACAGGTCCTGGTTGACACGCCACTGCAGGCTGCCGGAGTTGTCCGCCACGGCGGTGCCGTTGTCCCAGGTGGCGGGCGCGATGTTCAGGCAGTGATTCGGGTGGTTGTAGATGTTGCTGAGCGAGGTCTGCCACCGATCGCCGGCGACCTGCGCGCCGAAGCCGGTCCACTGGTAGAGGCAGAACGAGTTCGCGGAGCAGGTGCCCCCGGCCGCGGCGAGCGCGGGGGCGGCCCCGGACAGGCTGACCCCGACGCCTAGGAGGACGGTGGCGAACAGGGCGAAAAGGCGAGTACGCATTCGATCTCCATCGATTGCTGCGGTCGTGGTCGGAGCGTACTCCGAAGCCCGGTTCGGTAGGGGGCAGTGGGTTCGGCCTGCCCTGCGTCATGCGCGGGCGGAGCGGAATTGCAGGCCCAACCGATGCATCCGGCTACTCACCAGGAGGTTTGCCTTTGGATGACCACCATTTTCGAAAGCGCTTAGGTGCCGTACCAGAGGACATTGCGCCAGCTGGATCGGTCGGAGGGGTCCGAACGAGACGCCTCCCCTTCGGCGTGGCCGTAATTATGAAGGCGGCAGGGTCTCTGAGGCGAGCGCGGCACGGTAATACTCGCTCGTGAATATCGCCTACAACATCTCTTACCTGGATTCGAATGTCAAAAACTCGAAATCTGTGAAGCGCCGCCGTCCGAACGTAGTGGTTGATGGCAGCTCCGCCTATGCTCCCAGGAGATGGAAGTGGGAAGCCTGCGCCGACGAGCGAAAAATAGTAATCTTCATGCTCTGTCAAGTTCGCCCGATCCATGTACTGACGTACCGTCTCGTACGAGGCCCAGGATGACGGTTCGGCATCCTCGTTCAGGGCCACCCGGTACATGTAGCTGGTTACGACCGCTGTTCCTCCGCCGTTGTAAATAGCTAGCCTGAGGGCCTCCCCGGGCCTTCGAAAGGCGTTTTCGTCGGTTGGGTCTATTTTCTTGAATCCCCAGCCAATTATCGGCATGATAGTTTGCGCATATTGGGCACGCGTAATCATGAAGAGTGCCAGGAAGGTAACGATCGTCGCGCTGGACTGGAGATCGAGCAGCCTCAGTTTCCATGGCCAGTGTGCTATCAAGTCGGTCGGCAGGTTTTGTCGAACAACTTCCCAGGCGAGGAAAATGCTGGCGATCAAAAGAGCGGAAATTGGACCCGCATAGAAAGCTCGCCGACGTCGGATGACTCGCTGGAGTGAGGAATCGAGCTCTTCAACCTCGAAGGTGTCCGGGCCGTTCATATTCTAACTGTCCACCCTTCAGTCAAGGGCACTCGACGAAGGCCTCCGCCGTTCATCGGCCGCCGGCTCCGGATTCCGTAGAGCCGGCCGGCTCAGCCGCGGGGGGTGCGTAGCACCGCCAGCAGGTCCGCGGCGCCGTGCTCGGTGAAGGCGGAAACCACGTAGTGGTCGTGGGTGTAGGGCGAGAAGCTTCGTGGAATCTCCTCGACCGTGTGGCCCGGCAGGACCACCGGCAGGATCTTCTTGATCCAGGTGTCGCGGTTGCCGTGCAGGGCGTCGGTGAGACGGTCGTACTCGGAGCGGATTCCGCGGTGGGTTTGCGGGTCGGTCTCGCCCTCGCTCATCGCCCGGTACATCCGGGAGGCGACGACGATGACGAAGTCGGAACGGCTGATCTCCACGTTGGTCCAGTCGGTCCAGCTGCGTCGGGTGTCCTGTCCGTCCTGGTCGTAGCGGACGTCGATGCCCAGCCCGCGCAGCAGGTCGCACAATCGGGTGACGTCGGCCATGTGCTGCGGCGACTCCTGCGCGTACGAGATGAAGACGCGGGGCCGGCCGCCGGTTCCGGCCGGGAGGGCAACGGTCCCGCGTGGTGCGGGACGCCCGTTGGACAGGCGCACCGTGAAGGCGTCCGGCGTGGCCGCGGCGGCGAGCCCGCGGGGTGTGTCCGCGCCCAGGTCGCAGTCGCCCAGCGCGACCACCCGTACGCTGCGGCATTTCTCCGGGACGAGGAGCAGCAACCATCCGCTGTGCGTGCCCCGGGGCACCGGGTAGCGGCCGGACCTTTCGTGGCGCCAGCCGATCTCGGCACCGCCGACGGAGCAGAAGATCTGCGGGACCGTCTCGGGCAGCGCCACCGGGTCGGGCCAGCCGGGACTCGCCGTGGCCGCGCCGTTGCCGTCGAGCGGGCCGAACTCGAGGTTCGTGCTGAGTTGATAGCGAACCGGCGGGCGGCGCTCCGACGTCGATCGGGGTACGGCGTCCTTGACCAGTACGTCGCGGGTGCAGAACCGGAATCCGACCTCGGCCCAGGCCGGGGCCGGCACTCCCGGCGCGAACCGGAACTCGTAGTTGACCTTGATGAGGTAGGCGGCATTGCCCGGAAAGTCGACGGGGATCGGTACGACCGGATGAACCTGCCAGGCGTACAACTTCACGGCGCCCAGGGAGATGCGTGCGGGACCATGGTCGACGACCTTGTTCGGTTCGGTGAGGAACAGCGGGACATCACCCAGCACCGGGGCGTCGGCGCCGCCATCTTCCGCGGGCTCGGCCATGACCAGGGAGTATAGTCATTCGACCGGCACGGATATCGCACCCAGGACGGACCGCGTGACCAGTGGGTGGCACGACGACGAATCCCGGTGGATCGACCGGCGGATGGCGCTGGCCCAGGAGTGGGACGACCTGGTCGAGCGGGCGCGCGAGCTACCCGGTTTCGAGGACTTCCTCCGGCCGCCCAAGGTGGAGCTGCTGCTCGACGCCGCCGTCGACGGCCCGGTGGTCGTTCTCAACGTCAGCCGGTGGCGCTGCGACGCGTTGATCGTCACCACCACGGGCATCGAGGTGGTGGAGTTGAACGGTCTCACCGCCGAGGACGTCGCGGAGAACACGCAGCGGTACCTGGACGCGTTGCTCGGCACCGGGACCGGCGAGGAGCCCACCTCGTTCGCGCGGGCGGTCGCCGCCTACCAGGCCGGCCGCGACCGTCGGGAGGAGACGCTGCACGAGATCACCGAGTGGTTGTGGGACCGGGTGACCGGGCCGGTGCTGGACCGGCTCGGCCCGGTGGACCGGCTGTGGTGGTGTCCGACCGGTCTGCTGACCCTGCTTCCGGTCCACGGCGCCGGGTACCACCGGCCGGCCGACCGGACCTCCGGGCGGTGCGTCGTCGACCGGGTCGTCTCCTCGTACACGCCGACCCTGCGGGCGCTGCACGAACTACGCGGGGAACGCGCCACCGCCGGCGCGGCGAGGCTGATGTTCGTCGGCGCCGGCGACGTCCTGGATCTTCCGCGGCTGCATGCCGTACGCCTGGAGCGGGACCTGCTGGCCGGCACCTTCGGCGACGACCTCGACCGGTACGAGGGCGACGACGGGACCGTCGGCGCGGTCCTCGACGCCCTCGGTGGGTACCGCTGGGTCCACTTCAGCTGCCACGGCCTGCAGGACCTCGATGACCCGTCGCGGGCCGGATTCGTGCTGCGCGACGGTGTGGCCACGATCCGCCAGATCAGTGAACGGCAGTACGCCGGCGAGTTCGCGTTCCTGTCGGCCTGCCGGACCGCCACCGGCGGCCTGCACCTGCCCGACGAGGCGATCACCCTGGCGGCGGCGCTGAACTACACCGGTTTCCGGAGGGTGGTCGGCACCCTGTGGTCGGTCGACCAGACGGTGGCGGCCGACGTCACCCGGGCGGTGTACACCGCCCTGACGGCCGGGGGGAGCTTCGACCCGACCCGGTCGGCGTACGCGTTGCACGACGCGGTTCTGGCAGTGCGTGCCGATCCGGACCGGTCGCTGGTCGACTGGCTGCCGTTCGTACACAGTGGACTCTGATGTGAGCACCGAGGAGGACCGCCTGCTCGGCATCGGACAACCCGCCGGATACGAGCCACCCACCACGCCGGGCGGCCCGCTGGAAGCACTGGCCCGCCTGCACCTGGCTCGTTACCGGGAGCTGCCGGAGGGCGAGGACGACGAGGAACTCGACGTGGCGACGGCCTGCCTGGCCGCGATTCTGGTGCACGATCCGTCCGCGATGCCGGCCGATCTCGCCGACCTGATCGACGCCGACGACATCAGCGACGCGCTCGACGACATCCTGGTGACCTGGCTCGACCGGGCGCTGACGGCCCTCGCCGGCGGGACGGACGACGACGAGGCGACCGCCGAGCGCTGGCTCTGCCGGGGCCTCCTGCTCGGCGGGCCCGGCGGTGAGCACCGGTTCGCGTTCCTGGGCAACCTCGCGATGCTGGACCGGAGGCGGTACGAGCGGACCGCCGTACCCGTGTGGCTGGACTCGGCGGTGAGCCGGGCGCGGGCCGCGCTGGCGGCCGCGCCCGCCGTCCCGGAGATCCGCGCGGGTCTGCTCACCAACCTCGGCCTGGTGCTGCGGACGGTGTTCGACGCCACCGGCGACCCCGACGTGCTCGCCGAGGGGGTGCTGCGGTGCCGGGAGGCGCTGGCCGAGGTCGAGCACTCGTCCGAGGCGGACGTCGATGATGTGGTGCTCTACCGGGTGAACCTGGTCGGCGCGCTGATGGGCCAGCACGCCGAGACCGGAGACGAGGCGTTGCTGCGCGAAGCGCTCGACCTCGCGAGCGCGACGCTGGCCGTCTGCCCGCCCGGCCACAGCGGCCGGCCGTCGCTGCTGACCAACCTCGCGCTGGGTCTGAGCCGGCAGTCCGATCCACGCGCGGTGGACCTGGCGCGGGAGGCGGTGGCGACCGCGACGTCAACCGACCAGCGCATCCGGCACCGGGCCAACCTGGCCGTGGTGCTGCGGCGACGGTACGACGCGACCGGACAGGTGGACTGCCTCGTCGAGGGCATTGCCGAAGGGCGGGCCGCCCTCGCCGAATCCGGCGGCGTCGGCGAAGCGGTCGGCGCGATCCTGGTCAACCTGACCAATCCGGTACGGCTGCACGCCCAGCGCACCGGCGACCTCGGCGCCCTCGACGACCTGGCCGGGCTGCTGGCCGAGGCGGTCGACGGGCTGCCCGCCGGGCACCCGGATCGGCTCGATCTCTACAGCAGCCTGGCGTCGCTGCACTTCGTCCGCTTCGAGCACACCGGCGAGGTGGACCGGGCCCGCCGGGCGGTCGAGTTGCTGCGGCGGTCGGCCGCCGGGACGACGGCTCCGCCACGAATGCCTCAGATACTGTCCGACCTGAGCGGCTGCCTGCACGTCCTGTTCCTGCGCACCGGGGTGCCCGCCTACCTGGACGAGTCCATCGAGGTCGCCCGCCAGGCGCTGGCGTCCCCGGCGCTGGACCGGCGCGGCGAGGCCGACGTCCGGAGCAACCTCGCCGCCTCGCTGCAGATCCGGCACGCCCTGACCGGGAGCATGCAGGACCTGGTCGACG
>NZ_BOQN01000140.1 GCF_018332695.1 Paractinoplanes toevensis | reverse complement strand
TCCGGCCCTGCCGATTCCGGCGCCGCGGCGGCCGGCTCGGCGAAGTCGGCTGCTTCCCGCCCGGCAGTTCCCGGCCCGGTTGCATCCGGTCCGGCGACACCGGCGGCTCCCAGCACGGCGGCTTCCGGCACGGCGGCTTCCGGCACGGCGGCTTCCGGCACGGCGAAGCAGGTGGGTGAGGTCAAGCCGCCGATGTCCGAGGCTGCTCGGGCGGCCCTGATCGATAGGGCGGCGTCGCCCACGCCGACGCTGACCCAGCCCGCTGTGACGGAGGTCGGCCCGGCGCCGGCCAAGCCGGGTCGGCGCCGCTTTCTCATCTTCGGCAAGCGATCGGCGCCGGCTCCCGCACCGCGGATTCCGGCGCAGGTGACACATCCTCCGGTCGGCGCCATGGCCGCCGCAGCCGGCGTGCACGGCAGCACCTCCGCACCGTCCGATGTGGCCGTTCTGCCGGCGGCCGCGCCGGGCGTGAAGCTCAAGGAACCGCTGCCCAGCGACCGGCCGGCCCACGCACCGCCCGACCCGTGGAAAGCGTTCGCCGCCACGGCCGAGCGTCCGCCCGGCCGGATCCGCCGCGGCATTCGCGCCGTCGGTCGCGGCCTGATCCACGAGTACGCCGTGGTCACCTACATCGCCCTGGCCATTGCCGTGGCGCTGACCTGGCCCACCCTGCAGTACCCGCTGCACACGCTGCCGCAGGACCTCGGCGACCCGGCTCGGCAGGCCTGGCAGATCGCCTGGGGCGGACACATCCTGCTCACTGATCCGGTCCAGCTGTGGCAGTCCAACGCGTTCTTCAACGAGCCCAACAGCTTCGCGTTCGGCGACAGCCTGCTCGGTTACGCCCCGGCCGGCATGCTCGGCGAGGGTCCGCTGGCCGCCACCCTGCGCTACAACATCCTCTTCGTGCTGGCCCACGCCCTGCTGCTGATCGGCTCCTACGCCCTGGTCCGTCAGCTGGGTGCCGGCCGCACCGGGGCGGCCGTGGCAGCGGTCGCCTTCGCGGCCGCCCCGTGGCGGCTCGCCCAGGAGGGCCACCTCGACATCATCTCGGCCGGCGGCATCCCGCTCGCCCTGGCCATGCTGGCCCGCGGGCACGGCTGGTCGATGCGGCGTGGTTTCCGGCGCAAACACCGCAACGCCGGCTGGGCGGCGGCCGGCTGGCTGGTCGCGGCCTGGCAGGTCAGCCTCGGCTTCTCGCTGGGTCTGCCGTTCCTCGGTGTGCTCGGCCTCATCCTGCTGGTGCTGCTCGTCCGGGTGCCGATCCGATGGTGGCGCCGGCCTGCCGAACGCCCGGTGCTGGGTTGGCGGCTGCTGGTCACCGACGTTCTCGGCCCGCTCATCGTGGTCGGCATCGCCGCGCTGATCGCCCTTCCTTATTTCAAGAGCTCCGGCACGGCCACCGCCACCGCCGAGATCAAATTCTTCTCGCCACCGCTGCGCAGCCTGCTGATCGGTCCGGCCGAGTCGCGCATCTGGAGCGGCGCGCACGCCGTGCCGCGATCGTCGCTGACCTGGCCGGCCGAGATGTCGCTGCTGCCGGGCTTCGTCCTCTACGCGCTGGCACTCGCCGGCCTGGCCTTCTCCATCTGGACCCTCTGGCAGCGCCTGTTCCTGCTGGCCGGCCTGGCCGCGACGATAATCCTGACGCTGGGCACCAACTTCTTCGACGGCAAGTGGACCTACCTGCCGCTCTTCGGCCACCTGCCGGCCTCGCTCGGCACCCGCATCCCCGGCCGGCTGATGCTGTGGGTGACACTCCTGCTCGCGGTTCTGGCCGCCGGGGCGGTCGCCGAGTTCGTCCGGCGCGCCGACCACTGGGCCGAGCAGCGCATCCCACCGTGGCCCGGCCCGTGGCTGCGCACGGCCACGCTGATCCCGCTGGTCCTGGTGCTGGTCGAGGGCTGGAACTCCACCGCCCACCCGGTCGTCCCCGACCAGCCGTCCGCGATGCGCACGGTCACCGGTCCGATGCTGGTCCTGCCGACGGCCGAGCTGACCGACCAGATGACGATGCTGTGGTCCACCACCCGTTTCCAGGAGATCGCCAACGGCTCCGGCGGTTTCGCCGCCGGCCGCCAGGCCGACCTCCGGCGCAACGCCACCACCTTCCCCGACCAGGCCAGCGTCGACTACCTGCGCACCCAGGGCATCACGACGGTCCTGCTGCTGCGCGACTACGTGGCCGGCACCCCATGGGAACGAGCAGGCGACATCCCCGTCGACTCCCTGGGCATAACCCGCGAGGACCTGGACGACGCCGTCCTCTTCCGCCTGACCCAGCCCACCACCCAGCCGACCGACCCGACCCAGCCCGGCCAGGGCACGTCCCCCACCCAGCCGGGCCAGGGCACGTTCCCGACCCAGCCCGGCCAGGGCACGTTCCCCACCCAGCCCGGCGAGGTCATCCCAGGCCAAACCCTTCCCCAGCCCGGCGCCGAGCAGACCTTCCCAACCCCGACCTTCCCGACCCGGACCATCCAGCCAACCGTCCAGGCCCAGGCACTGACGAAATAGGCGAAGCCCGCCGCCCGCGGCGCAATGAGGAAGTGCGGCCGTCCTCGCCCACCGGCCGCGCGGCGGGCTCGGCCCGCATACTCGCCGCCCGCCGACGTTGTGACCGAGCCTGCTCGCCCGCCCAGCAGGCTCGTCACGAGCCGCGGGGAGGTCCGGCCAGGATGCGCCGAGCTGGTGCGCATGGCCAAACGCCGGGCGGGAGCGGAGCCGGGACCGCCAGAGGGTGAAGCCAGGACCACCGGCGGGGGCGAAGCCAGGACCACCGGACGCCGTACCAGGCAAACCGCCTTCTGCCGGCGCCCGGTGAAGCCCTGCGACCGACCTGCGGGCCGGGCAACCCGCATGACCGCCGGTGAGGCCGCGTGATCTGTCTACGGGCCGGGCAGCCCCTGGACTGCGGCTCAGCGCGGTGGCTCGGACAGGCTGCGCGCGGAAGAACGGAAGAGACGCGTACGGCCGCCCGGGTGACGCTGTGCGGGCGGCCGTTCGGTGGCGCTGTGGCTTCAGGTGCCGGCCCCGGCTGGTTCCGGGGTTGGTGGGGCGTCGTCGGTGGTGGCCGGTTTCGGGCGGTCCAGGCGTAGGCGGCGGCGCAGGGTGGCCACCGCGGAGATGTCGGGGTTGTTCAGGTAACCGCCGTCGGGGTCCTCGTCGCCGTAGGTCTGGCGTACCGCATCCAGCTCCGGTCGCCAGATCTCGCGGATCACCAGGCCGCACAGGACGGCGACGGTGACCAGGCGCAGCGTCGAGGCCAGGACGAACGTGCCCTCGGGGATCACCGGCTTGCCGTTGGCTCCCAGGAGTTCGGCGTAGAACGCGGTGAAGTAGCCGAACTCGGCCACCGTCCAGGCGACGATCGCTCCCCAGCGCGGGCGGGCCAGCACGATCAGCGGGAGCAGCCACAACACGTACTGCTGGGACCAGACCTTGCTGAAGATCAGGAAGGCGGCGACCACCAGGAAGGAGAGCTGGGCCAGGCGCGGGCGGCGTGGTGCGGCGAGCGCCAGGATGCCGATCGCGACGCAGGACAGGCCGAACAACCCGTACGTGACCCAGTTGAGCGTGGGCACATGGTTGCTCAGCCACTGGAACGGGCCCTGATCACCGTCACCGCCGCTGTGCCACTTGCCGTCCAGGTAACGGCCCACATACCAGAACGTGCCCCAGTCGATCGGCCGCTCGCTGTTGAGCTGGAAGAAGCGCAGCCAGCTGTCGTGCCACAGGTACCAGACCGGGAAGTTGACCACGACCCAGGCCGCGACCGTGGACAGGAAGGCCCACAACCACTTGTCGACGGTTTTCGACCGCAACGCGAGCACCAGCAGCGGCCCGAGGATGAACAGCGGCCACAGTTTGGCCGCCGCGCCCAGCCCCAGGAAGATGCCGGCCCCGACCGGATGTCGTTTGGCCCAGAGATAGAGACCGATCGCGGCCAGGCCGATCGCCAGGAAGTCCCAGTTGACCGTGGCGGTGAAGAAGATGATCGGGGAGAGCGCGAAGATCGCCGCGTCCCAGGGTCGTCGCCGGCGTAGGGCGAGGATCACCGCCGCGGTCGCCACTGCGAGCGCCGAGAGCACCAGCGCGTTGACGTTGTAGAACCACTGGCCCTGGTTGATCTCCGGGTGCTTCGTGCCCCAGGAGTGGACCGGCAGCCCGAGCGCCCCCATGAAGTAGCCGGTGACCACCGGGTATTCCACGGCGTGGTCCTTGTAGGGGACCTTGCCCTCGTTGAGCCCTTCGGCGTAGTAGAGCGCGAGCACGTCGGTGTAGCAGAAGCGCGTGTACTGAATGTTCTTCTGCCAGTCGCCGGTCTGGCAGGGCGACTTCTGCACCCACGAGAACGCCAGCGTGATGCACGTCAGCGCCAGGATGATCCGGGCCGCCGTCCAGAACCGCCCGCGCCGCGCATCCGGGCGCACGGCGTGCTGGCCGAGCGGGCCGCCGATCGCCTCGGAAAGCCCGCGGACGAACCCGTCCCCGGTCGCTGGAGCGCCGGCCGCCGGAGCGCCGGGACCATCGGGGTGGTCAATGTCCTCGGACGGATGCGTGCTCATGACAACGCATCATGCCTTAAGAACCTCAGCGACGGCGCGCCCGATCACCAGTGGGTCGCACCCGGACAAAAAGAAACCGGCGCACGCCCCGAGTGGGGCGCGCGCCGGTCCACGATCAAGCGGCTGACCCGGCTAAGTGCCGTCGGTTTGGGCAGCTGTGGTGGGTAATGTTATGCCCCCGGGATCGGTCTGACCGGTGTCCGTACCACCGTTGCCGTCGCCGTTGCCCTGGCCGTTGCCCTGGCCGTTCCCATTACCCTGGCCGTTGCCCTGGCCCTGGCCCTGGCCGTTGCCCGGGTTGTTGTTCTGCCCGGTGTCACAGCCGAGGCCGATGACCGCGAACGCGCAGTCGTTGACCGGCGCGGCGGGCTTCTCACCGTTGCCGAACTTGGCCGGGTCACCGGTCTTCTGGCGCGCCGGGAAGTCTTCCTGCTTCATGTCCAGCGACTTGGTCACCGAGTCGAGGAACATCTTCCAGATCCGCGACGGGGTACCGGCACCGAACATGTCCTTGCCGGTGGTCTCCTTGAGCTCCACCTTGTTGGTGGCGCCGCCGACCCAGACGGTTGCGGCCAGCTGCGGAATGCCACCGACGAACCAGCAGTCGCCGCTGCCTTCCTTGTACTCCCAGGTGCCGGACTTGGCGATGCTCTCGCGGCCGTTGCGCAGGTCCCGCTTGTCGACGTCGACGATTTCCTTCATGACCGACGACAGGTTGGACATCTCGGCCTCGCCGAAGACGCGGTTGCCGTCCGTCTTCTCCTGGCCGATGACCGACGACTTGCCGTTGTCCGGGTCGACCCGCTTGACCGTCTTGATGAAGTGCGCCGCGTGGTGCACACCCTGGTTGACGATCGTGGCCACACCCTCGGCGTGCTCGAGCGGCACGACACGGTACTGACCGAAGCCGACCTCACGGTCGAAGTAGCCGGCACTCGACCACGTCGACGCGTCGGTCTTGTTCAGGTCGACCTGCTCGCCGTTCGGGAAGCCCTTCTTGACGTCGGTGTAGATGTGCCGGATGCCGGCGGCCTTGGCGGCCTCCAGCACCTTCGGCACGCCGATGGTGTCGGTGATCCAGTAGAACGGGAAGTTGTACGACTTGATCGTCGCCGTCTCGAGATCGCAGTACTTGATCTTTCCGGCGCAGACCTTGCCCGGGTCCTGACCGGCGTTGCTGATCTCCGTACCGTTCTTACGCTTCAGCGTGCCGTCCCAGACGCTGTCGAACGAGACACCCTCTTTGAGGCCGGCCGCGAGCGTGTAGATCTTCATCGTCGAGCCGGGCGACTGGCCACCGATGATCTCGGTGCCGGTGCCGTTGAGATAGCCGCCGTAGTCGGTGCCGGCGGGATTGTCACCGGCGTAGTAGCCGAGCACCCGCCCGGTCTTCGGATCGATGCCGATCACCGCCGCCTGGTACGACTTCGGACGGCCGTGCATCGGCGAATCCTCGCTGTTGCGCGAGCCGGCTTCCTCGGCCGCCTTCTGCACGTCGGGGTCGATCGTCGTCTGGATGGTCAGACCACCCTGCTCGATCTCCGATGAGGAGATGCCCATCGACAGCAGCTCGGCCTTGACGTGCCGAATGATCATGCCGACCGGCTTGTTCTCGGCGCAGGTCTTGCAGGCGTCCGAGTTACGCGGCTTGACCTTCGGGTAGACCCGCTTGTCGTACACGTCCTGAGAGATCCAGCCCATGTCGAGCATGTTCTTCATCGTGTACTCCCACCGCAGCTTGGCGTCGGTGAGGTTGTAGTTCGGGTCGTAGCCCTTGTGCGCGTCGGTCGGGTAGGGCTGCTTGATGATCGAGGCGATGACCGCGGCCTCGTACGGCGTGACAGCGTTCTTCTGCCCGGCCGGCGTGGTGACCGACTTGCCGAAGTAACCCTGCGCCGCGGCCTCGATGCCGTACCTGCCTTCGCCGAAGTCGACGTAGTTCAGGTACATGCCCATGATCTGGTCTTTGTTGTACTGCGACTCGAGCTTGCGCGCGATCACCGCTTCGCGAAGCTTCCGGTTGATGCTGATGGCCTTCAGGTCGGCCGCGTGCCGCGCGTACTGCTGGGTGATCGTCGACGCACCCTGCGTGGCACCACCGGTGAAGTTGTTCCACGCGGCGCGGACGATGCCCTTCATGTCGATGCCGTGGTGGGTGTAGAAGTTCTTGTCCTCGGCGGCGGCAACGGCGTGCTCGACCACCTTGTTGATCTTCTCTTCCGGCACCACGGTGCGGTTGGCCTCGCCGAGCTTGGCCAGCACCGTGCCCTTGGAGTCGAGGATCACGTTCGACTGGTCCTCGGTGACCGGCGGCGGAAGCGCCACGTCATCGAAGAAGTAGGTGCCACCGACGACGCCGGCGCCGAGCATGATGACCAGCACGGCTGCCGCGGCGGTGAGGATGTTGGTGCGGCGACGGCGCTTGGCGGCCTTCGACTTGTCCTTGCCCGAAGGGGCGATGGGCGGTCCGCTCGGACCGCCGGGAGGAGCGGGCGGTCCCGGCCGGACCGCGGCACGGGCCACCGAGGCACGGGCGCCGACCGGGCCGGTGCCGGCACCGACCGAGGCGCGGGCGCCCACCCGGGCGGACCCGGTGACGTTGCCCACCGAGGCACGTCCGGGAGTGGCCGAGCCGACCGCCGCAGCGCCCACCGAGGCGGCACCGACGGAGGCACGCCCCCCGGTCCCGCGACGGTACGCGTCGGGGGCTGGACGACTGGAAGGGTCATCACCAGGCGCGGACGCACCGGACCCGGGCACGCTGGCCCGGGCGCGCGGAGACTGCGAATCGCCGTACGAACTCATGCGGTCACACCTCGGTCGCGGTGGCGCGCGTCGAAAGAGCCCTGGAGGGGCCCCCGCCGACAACGCCACGTGCGGACGATTTGGGCTGCATTCCGGCAGCCGCCCTATCGAATGTGATGAATGACCGATTGCGGCGCTGGATGCCCGAGTCGGTCGGGGTCGTCCCCACGGTAGCGAGATCAAGCCACGTCATCCGCGGCCCTCCCGGCGATGTGACAACGACCCGATCTCGCGGTGGCGGCCCGCGGCGGCCGAGGCGGCTGCCTCGGCCAGATCAAGCTCGTCGGCGTTCAGCGCGTCCCGGCCCAGTACGAACTGCTGGATCAGGTGATTCCACGCGCAGGAGCGGCACACCTCTACGACGAAGACCTGGAACTCACGCAGAGTCATCGCCAGGACGGGAAGCTCGGCCAGCTTGCGGGCCTGTCCGGCGGACTGCTTCAGCTCATCGCCGTAGATGTAATGCACGAGGGTGAGATTGTCGCGGCGGCAGACCGGACACCGGTCGTCGGTCGGCTCGCCGTGGAATCGAGCTGCGTTTTTCAGGTACGGCGAGGCATCACAGACCTCAAGGGTCCCGACCCGCCCATGGTGCACGTCACGCAGCACTGCCCGCTTCTGTAGCGAGTAGTCAACCACCTGCCGCTGCGTGCGCATGGCGAAGAGAGTACGCGGTCCACGCCGGTGCGGCGACAGCCATCACACAGCGTGGCGCGGCGGTCGCGTAACCGGCAACACTTTCCGTTTTCCTTGCGTCCATCGAGCCGTGGATCTACGGTAGCGATGTATCGGGCCGATACATCGGGGCACAGGAGAGGAGACGCCGGATGTTGGACTTGGCGATCCTCGGTCTGCTCCAGGAGACCCCGATGCACGGTTACGAGCTCCGTAAGGAACTAGCCACCAAGCTGGGCACAATCCGAGCTGCGATCAGTTACGGCACGCTCTACCCGACGCTCAAGCGTCTGCAGACGGCCGGCTGGATCACGGAATCCGAGTCGGATCCGTCGATGATCCCCCCGATGACCAGCAAACGGGGCCGGGTTGTCTACAAGATCACTGCGGAGGGCAAGGAGCGCTTCGCCGACCTGCTCGCACAGGCCGGCCCGGAGACGTACGACGACGCCGGCTTCGGGGTCCACTTCGCCTTCTTCTCCCGCACCGACCAGGCGACCCGCCTGCGGATCCTCGAGGGCCGTCGCCGGCGCATCGAGGAGCGCCGCGAGGGTCTGCGCGACGTGCTCTCCCGGGCCGGCGAGCGGCTCGACGCGTACACCCTGGAATTGCAACGCCATGGCCTCGACGCCTGCGAGCGCGAGGTCAGATGGCTGGAGGAGCTCATTACCAATGAGCGTTCCGGCCGCGCGCCGGCTACTCCCGGCTCGTTCGACATCCCAGCCGACCCGGCTAGGGACGCATCCCCCGAACTCCCGCGTCCGCATCAGGACCGGCCGTGATGAACAAGGAGGCAAACGCGATGGGTTCCGTCCGCGTCGCCATCGTCGGTGTGGGTAACTGCGCCTCGTCCCTCGTGCAGGGCGTGGAGTACTACAAGGACGCTGACCCGAACGACCGCGTTCCGGGTCTCATGCACGTCAAGTTCGGCGACTACCACGTCTCCGACGTGCAGTTCGTCGCGGCGTTCGATGTGGACGCCAAGAAGGTCGGCATGGACCTGGCCGAGGCGATCGTCGCCAGCGAGAACAACACGATCAAGCTGACCGATGTCGCGCCGACCGGCGTCACCGTCCAGCGTGGACCGACCTTCGACGGTCTGGGCACGTACTACCGCGAGATCATCGAGGAGTCGTCGGCCGAGGCCGTCGACGTGGTGCAGGCACTGCGCGACGCCCAGGTCGACGTGGTCGTCTCCTACCTTCCGGTGGGCTCCGAGCAGGCCGACAAGTTCTACGCCCAGGCCGCGATCGACGCGGGCTGCGGTTTCGTCAACGCCCTGCCGGTCTTCATCGCCTCGAACCCGGAGTGGGCGCAGAAGTTCGTCGACGCCGGCCTGCCGATCGTCGGTGACGACATCAAGAGCCAGGTCGGTGCGACGATTGTGCACCGCGCGCTGGCCAAGCTGTTCGAGGACCGCGGTGTCGAGCTGCTGCGCACGTACCAGCTCAACTTCGGCGGCAACATGGACTTCATGAACATGCTGGAGCGCAACCGCCTGGTCTCCAAGAAGATCTCGAAGACCCAGTCGGTGACCTCTCAGATCCCGCACGAGATGGTCAAGAGCGACGTGCACATCGGCCCGTCGGACCACGTGCCGTGGCTCGACGACCGCAAGTGGGCGTACATCCGCCTCGAGGGCCGCTCGTTCGGCGACACCCCGCTGAACGCCGAGCTCAAGCTCGAGGTGTGGGACTCGCCGAACTCGGCCGGCGTCATCATCGACGCTCTCCGGGCCGCGAAGATCGCCATGGACCGCGGCATCGGTGGCCCGATCCTCTCGGCGTCGTCCTACTTCATGAAGTCCCCGCCGGTGCAGTACAACGACCACGACGCGAAGGAGGCCGTCGAGGCCTTCATCCGTGGTGACGTCGAGAGCTGACCCGCCCTACCGCAAAAAGGCCGGACCGCATCGCGCGGTCCGGCCTTTTTCGTGGCCGAATATGGACGGGGTAGACGACCAAAAGACAATCACATATATTCATGCCTCGATGGCGGACCCCTTCGCGGTCCGCGTTCTCACGGGGAGAAACATCTATGCGATTCAAGTCGCTCCTGGCGTCCCTTGCCGTCGTGGCAAGCGCCACCGCCGCATTCGCCACCGCCGCTGATCCGGCCTACGCCAACACGGCCGCCGGCTACATCTCCGGCGCCGGCGTGGTGACCGACGATCTCAACGACGAGGGCACCCTCTCGACCAGCGTCAACAACTTCAACGGCGCGGTCTGGCTCTGGCAGAGCATCCTCATCGCCGACGGATTCCTGTCCACCAGCGGCCGCGACTGCCAGTTCGGCGCCGGCACCAAGGCCGCCACCAAGCTCTGGCAGGCCGCGCACGGCCTGACCGGCTCGGACGCTGACGGCGTCGTCGGCCCGAAGACCTTCACCGCGGCCGGCAAGAACTGGAAGCTCTACTCGTACGACGAGGACGACCAGATCTACACGGCCCGGTACTACGGCAGCAAGTCGTCCTTCCCGGCCGAGCGGATGCTGAACGGCCGCTACCAGATGGCCGCGTACGCCATGTACCTCTCGTACACCGGTTACAACGTCGACTACTGCTGAGAAGCAAACTGAAATAGGGTCGATCCAGCATGGAGCGGCCCTATTTCGGTGTTCGTGAAAGCAACACCAACGGGGAGCAACAAAATGTCCAAGAAAATCGTGGCCGCCGCAATTATCGGCGCCATTACCGCTTTGATCGGCCCGGTTCCGGCGTTCGCCGCCACCTCCGGATGCGGAAACACCTGCGACGGCAAGGACCCGGACAACTATTACGCCACGGTCGACGGCAAGGTCATGCGGTGCTCGTTCATCGACGTGAAGACGCTGGACGAACAGCACGGCGTGCAACTGCGGTACAGCCCGTTCTGCCGGACCGCGTGGGCCCGGGCGGTCACGCCCGGCAACTGGAGCTACATCGTGGTCGAGAGCTACACCGCCGCCGGCACCCTGCGCAAGCGCTACCGCGCCGGTCAGGGCGACGCCTGGTCGGTGATGGTCAACGACAAGAACCTGTACGCCCGGGCCTGCCACTACAGCTACGACGGTGAGGACGAGGCCGCCGCGGGCGGCGTCGGCCACTTCGACGGCTGCACCGGAAAGTACTGATCAACCGGCCGGCAGTCCGGCCATCCTTTCCGGGGTGGCCGGCTGCAGGCTGATCAGCACCTCGCGCAGGGTGGCCGGCGGCACCGGCCGCTCGGCGCTCGCCTCCGCGGTCATCACCAGCGATCCGTCGCGGAGATCGAGCAGCTCGGGAGCGCCGGAGGAGAACACCGGCCGCTGCCATCCGCCGCCCGGATAAGCCGTACAGTTCGTGTCCCGGATCTCCCGCGCGTCCTCGACGGCGATCTTGAAAATCAGCTGCGACAACGGCGGCCCGCACCGGCGCGGCGGAGCCCACGCCCCCGGCCTGGGCAGGACGAGCAGCGTGATCGCCGGACCACCGCCGACCGGCTCGATCGACAGCTGGATCACGTCGTAACGCGGATAGGCCTCCGCGCCGACCACCCGCCACCGCGCCGGATCCGGCAGCTGCAAGACCGCGGCCAGTTGCGTGAATCGGTGCAGGCGGTCCCGCTTCGGACTGGTCACCTCGCCGACGACCAGCGCGGCCACCAGCACCATCAGCACTCCGCCGGCGACCAGCCGGGCGGGACGCCCGGCGACCAGGGCCACCGCCGCGAGGAACGCGACGGCCCCGATCAAGGCCAAGAGGGCGTACGGCGGACGAGGCGAACCGTAGACGAACGCGTCGTACGCCCGCGCCCCGATGCCGAACACCACCGAGCCGAGCACCGCGACGAGCAGTGCCCGCACCCCCGGGCGGTAACCGGCCACGAGCAGCAACAGCCAGGTGACCATCGGCAGCAGCCACGCCCCGAACGCCCAGGCCGCCGCGTAGAACGGGAACCAGCACGCGTGCGCCTCGCAGCCGGCGTTGGACTGGTGGGCGAACTGCCAGTAGAGGCCCGCGAGCAGGCCACCCGCCACCCCGGTGGCGGCGGCGGTGAGCCACCGTCGTACGTCAGTCACGTCTTCTCCGAAAAATAAGGTGGCAGCGGCCGGACCGTAGCGGGCCGCTGCCACCAATCGATGGCGGACTAGCTGTACCAGCTCGCGATCACCCGCGTGGCCGTGCCGGCGTAACCCTCCCGCGCGCCGGTGGCGTTCGGATGGAACGAGGAGAAGCCGACCGGGACGTCCGCGCTGAACGTCGGCTCACCGGAGCTGGTGTTGATGTTCGGCACGGTCAGCGCGTTGAGCCAGCCGCTGTCGCCCCAGCCCGCGATGTTGTGCCCCTCGAACGGACTGATCATGTCGAGTGGCAGGGTGCCGCTGTCGTCGTCGTTGCGCGACGACGCCGGCAGCACCTTCGCCATCATGTAGTTGGAGACCCGGTTCAGCATCGTCGTCTCGGCCGGGCTCAGCGCCCAGCCGTAATGCGCGATGAGCGGGCACAACCCGGCCGCCGCGACCGAGCATCCGTCGAGGTCGGCGTCGAGCGCGAACAGGTGCGGATAGCCGGCCATGACCACCAGCGCGTGCGGCGCCATCGAGTGGATCTCGGCCAGCAGCTGATCGACCCGTGGGACCACGACCCGGTCGATGTTCGCCTCGTACACCGACTCCTTGCCGGTGCAGTCGGTCTGCATGCACTCGACCAGCACGTCGGTGAATCTGGCGTCGTTGCCGCCGATGGTCAGCAGCACCATCGTGGTGTTCTCGTCGACGACGCCGGAGTCCAGTTGGGGCACCTCGCGGTACTGCCCGTGCGGTGCCCAGCTGTCCGGGTCGTTCCAGGGCCGGTCCGAGGCGGCGACGTTGTAGGCGAGAGCACCGCTGCAGGCCACCATGGCGTACGCCAAGGTTGGGTCGTGGGCGTCGGTGCGCTGGCCGATCGTCCCCGCGTAACCCGGCAGGGTCACCTGCCGTGACCAGGCGTTGGGGCTGCGCCGGCAGGCGTTCTGCTTGCTGCTGTCGTTCCCGTACTGATCGGTCTCGTGGTAGTAGTCGCCGGTTCCCTCACCCGAGGAGTACGAGTCGCCGAGCGCGACGACCATGTCGTGCGGCTTCGCCGGCAGCGGCACGTAGGCGAGCGCGTCCCACGCCACGTCGAGCGCCACCCCCGACCCGGTGACGTTGCTGAGCTGCACGGTCGGCGAGCCGGAGCCGCGCATGTCGTAGACGCCCAGCTCGACCCAGGTGTCCGCCTCGTACGAGGTGGTGATCACCCGCTTCTTGGTCTGGCCGTTCGGCAGATTGATCAGATACTTCGCCTGCTGGGTCTGGGCCCCGATCTGCGGGAGGTGGACGAGCACCCGGGTCCATGCGTTCGGCGCGTTGAGCGTCCAGGTGCCGGTCACCTGCAGGTAGGCGTTCTGGGTCTGCGGGGTGATCTCGTGCGCGAACCAGAAGTGCCCGTCGAAGCCGGTCCCGCCGACCTGGTGGAAATCGATCTTGCTCCGGTAGTTGATGCACTTCGAGGTGCAGCCGGACGGCGTGGCCGAGGCGAAGCTCAGCCCGAACGATCCGCCCTGGTTGAAGATCGCGCCCCCGCACGCCCCGAACGGGTCAGCCACCGACACGTCGTCGACGATCTTCGCGCCCCACGGCAGGGCGGTGGTGTCGCAGTTGGTCGGGTAGACGTTCGCCCGGGCCGGCTCGGCGTCCCCGGCGTGGTACCGCAGGGCCTCGATGCCGCAGGTGGAGACGTCGCACGGGCTGCCGCCGATCCAGTTCACCGGCCGGTGCCACCAGCAGTGCAGATCGCTGAGGTTGCACTGGCCGGCGCCGGTCTTGCCGTTGACGTCCTTGGCGACGTTCGGCGTGCACTGGTCGTCGGCGTTGCAGAAGGTGTTGCTGCCGGTCATGATCGGGGACGGGCCGCTGGCCGCCGAGTACGCCGGCTCCCAGTACTTGTTGGTGTAGTTGAACCGGGCCACCGGCTTGTAGGCCCAGCCCAGCGCCTTGTCCGGGTACGGCCAGAGGTTCGGGTGCTTGGCGTCGAACTCGTCCTGCCCGTTGAAAACCCCGCGGTCCACCGGGTAATTCGGGTTGCTCGGGTTGTTCGACCAGCCCAGCCCCCAGTGCCCGGCGGCGTCGGTGCAGTTCGGCGACGGCGTACACCCGGTGGTGTTGCCGTAGGCGGCCGAGCCCGGCTGGATGCCGGTGTTGTACGCCCAAGCCGCGAGATACCAGTTCTCGATGTACCGCGGGTCGCCGCCGTTGGCCAGGATCCCGGCCGAGTACAGCTGGTTCCACTTGTCGATCATCATGTTGACCGACGCCGCGATGTTGGCCGCGTAATCGGTCGCGATCGCGAGCCGCTGCGGCGCCGACCAGACCGAGTTGCCGTCGGCGACCGTCATGCCCGTGGTGATCTGGCCGATGCCGTAACCACAGTCGACGGTGCTCCAGCTGACCCAGTTGCCGTAGAAGCCGCCCTGGTTGAAGTTGCCGGTCTCGCCGTCGACCGCGTGCGGGCTCGCGTGCATGGTGTTGGACTCCTGCGCGAGCGCACCGAGCAGCACCTGGGCCGGCACCTGGCCGCCACCGGCGAGGGTGTGCAGCTTGAAGAGCCCGTTGTCACCCTGGATCTGGTACGGCGAGTTGCCGGCGTTGTTCCAGTTCGCCGGCCGGGTGGTGGTCAGCGAACCCTTCACGGCGAGATCGGCGGCCCATTCGACCTGCGCCGACGTGGCCTGGTAGGCCTGCTGCGCCGGATTATTGCGGGCCATCGAGCAGCCGCGGTCCGGGTCGGTCGGGTCGTTGCCGGGCGCGAGCGCGGCGGCGGCCGTGGCGAGCGCGGGCGACGCGCTGCTGCCGCTCGCTGTGGCGTCGGCCGGCCGGACCTCGAAGCTGACCTTCTCCGCGGAGTGCGACAGCCTGGCGTTGATCGTGACCGGCGCCGCGGAGCCGGGTGCGGCGGCCGGAGCCGAGGAGGTGACCGCGAGCGTGCCGGTCGTGGAGACCTGCGCGTTCACCGGCGCGTCGATCGACTGCCAGCCGGTCAGGCCGGTCGTGCCGACCTTGGCGCGGTCCGGGCCGAGCACGAAGACCCGGCCCGCCGAGCCGGTCAGCTGGAGCCGGTCGAGCCGCCCGGACCCGAGACTCTTCCGCTTTCCCCGGGCCAGGCGGTAGACCCGTGCCTGGTCGCCGGCGGCCACCTCGTAGGCGAGACCGCCGGAGGTGTCCGGGTGCAGCCGGAACGGTTGCCCGTCCTCGGTGGCGAGCACGGTGACGCCCGTCCTGCCCAGCCGGACGATGCTGCGGCCGAGAACCCCGACCGTCCCACCGTCGTACGGGACCGCCGAGGTGACCTGGCCGGAGGCCGCGTACGTCGAGGTCACCGCACCGGTGGCGGCGTCGATCAGGCGAACCGTGGAACCGCCCTGGTCCTGTGTGGAGATCGCGACCTGCGAACCGGTTCCGCAGCCGGGGCTGTGATAGGCCAGCGTCGACCGCACCGGCAGCTTGCGAATGGCACCGCTGCGCAGGTCGACGACGGCCGTGAAGCCGCCGCCCGCCATTCCGGACTCGCGGTTGGTGAAGGTGCGCGGCGCGTAGACGACCACGGCCCGGTTGCCGTCGCCGGTCACGCAGGCCTGGCCGATCCACTGGTCGGCGTCGTAACCCGGCTCGGACAGGGTGGCCGCGGTGCGCCACCGGTAGCCGGCCGACTCCTCGGCCACCAGCACGTTGAGCCCGTCCATCGTGCCGTCCACGACGGTCGCGCGGTCCTTGGCCGACTGCCAGCCGGACGGCAGCACCCGGGCCGGGTCGGGCAAAACGGACGGCGCAGGCGGCGGCGAGGGTGCCGCCGCGGCGCTCTGCGGGACCGATAAGGCCGCCGGAATCACCAGAGCCAAGGCTGCGATGGGCAGACTTCTCCTGCGTATGAAATTCATTCGTTCCCCCGTGTGGCGTCCGAGCACCGGCCGATCCGGCACCGGAGACGCGCGGCAGGGAACGTACATCAATGTCCGAGAGCCGGACCATGACAAATGTCATCGGCGGCCATCTATTCACTCAGGCCTTAACGATCATCCCCAGGAGCGGGTCAGCGCGACCCTCGCCTCCAGTTCGAGCAGCTTGCGCTTGCGGTCGAGACCGCCACCGAAGCCGACCATCTTGCCGCCGGCCCCGACCACCCGATGACACGGGACGATCACCGGGATCGGGTTGTGGTTGCAGGCCGTGCCGACCGCGCGGGCCGCCCCCGGGTCGCCCAGGGCGGTGGCGATCGATCCGTAGGTCACCATCTCGCCGTAGGGGATCTTGGCGATCTCGGCCCACACCGCCCGCTCGAACTCGGAGCCGCCGCGCGCCTCGACCGGCACGGTGAACTCGGTGAGCTCACCCGCGAAGTAGGCCACGAGCTGATCGGCGGCCGGATGGGAGCCGGCCGGACCGGGCCGTGCCCCGAAGTGGACCCCGACCACGGTGTCACCGAGCACGGAGACGCCGAGCGGTCCGATGGCTGATTCGACGACGAACATGCCCACGATTCTGCTCCGGGGGTACGACAGGTACGCCCTACGAGACGTGCCCCTGGTCGCGCGCCCACTTGTAGAGCTCGGCCTCGGCCTCGTCCCGGTCCAGCGGCCCGCGATCGAGCCGCAGCTCCTTGAGGTAACGCCAGGCCTGACCGACGATCGGGCCGGGCGGCACCCCGAGCAGTTCCATGATCGCGTTGCCGTCGAGGTCGGGCCGCACCCGGGCGAGGTCCTCCTCGGCCTGCAGCCGGCTGATCCGTTCCTCGAGCGCGTCGTAGTCGGCGGCGAGGTTGGCTGCCTTGCGCCGGTTCCGGGTGGTGACGTCGGAGCGGGTGAGCTTGTGCAGCCGGTTCAGCAGCGGGCCGGCGTCGGTCACGTACCGCCGCACCGCCGAATCGGTCCACTCGCCCCGCCCGTACCCATAGAAGCGCAGGTGAAGGGAGACCAGCTCGACCACCTCGGAGGTGATGTCCTTGGGGTATTTCATGGCCTTCATGCGCTGCTTGGTGAGCCGGGCGCCGACGATCTCGTGGTGGTGGAAGCTGACCCGGCCGTCCCGGCCGACGGCCTTGGTGGCCGGCTTGCCGACGTCGTGCATGAGCGCGGCCATCCGCAGCACGAAGTCGGGCGCGTCGTCCTCGAGCCGGATGGCGTTGGCCACCACGATCAGCGTGTGCTCGTAGACGTCCTTGTGCTGGGCGTGCTCGTCGATCTCGAGCTTGAGCCCGGAGATCTCCGGCAGGAAGCGGTCGGCCAGGCCGGTGTCGACGAGCAGCCGCAACCCGGTGATCGGGTCGGCGCCGCACATCAGCTTGGTGAACTCGTCCCGAACCCGTTCCGCGGTGATTCGGTCGAGATCGGCGCACATATCGGTCATGGCGGTGATGACCGATGGGTCCACAGTGAATTGGAGCTTCGCCGCGAACCGGGCCGCCCGCAGCATCCGAAGTGGATCATCACCGAACGACTGGGCCGGCGTGGCCGGCGTCCGGATCACCTTCGCCGCAAGATCGGCCAGCCCACCGTACGGATCGGTGAAGACGTGCCTGGGCAGCGACACCGCCATCGCGTTGATGGTGAAGTCGCGCCGCTCGAGGTCTTCGAGAAGAGTCTTGCCGTATTGCACGATCGGGTTACGCGTGACCCCGTCGTAGGCTTCCGCCCGGAATGTGGTGATCTCCAGCCGGAGCCCGTTCTTCTGGATGCCGATCGTGCCGAACTCGCGCCCGGTCTCCCAGATCGCGTCGGCCCACCCCTGCACCAGCTCGAGGGTCTCCTCGGGGGTGGCGTCGGTGCAGAAGTCGAGATCGTCACCGAGCCGGAGCAGCAGCGCGTCCCGCACCGAACCGCCCACAAGGTGCAACTCATGGCCGGCGGCGCCGAAACGGCGCCCCAGTTCGTCGGCGACCGGGGACACGCGCAGCAGCTCGGCGACCGCGTTCTGCTGGGCGGCATTGAGAACAGACATGGGGTTACCAGCGTATAGGGCGTGGCAGCGTGATTCCTAAACGGGCAGGATGGACACGTGCCCGTTTCCGAGGCGCTGCGTCACCTCGCCGAGGACCCCGGGTTCTGGATGGGTGCCGCCGCCGAACCCGACTCACCCGAGCTGCGCACCACCTTCCCGGTGACCGGCGGCTATTCGCTCATCCTCGACCTCGACCCGGCCACCGGCGAGCGCACGCTCGGCCTGCGCGTCCCGGCCCACTCCGAGCCCGTCCAGCTGGGCTGGGCGCCGGCGGCGGGTCCCTACCCGGCGGCCCTGCGCTGGTGGGAGCTCGACCTGTTCGCCCGGGTGATCGCCCTGGACGATCCGACGCTGCCGCATCCGGGCCTGGTGGTCGCGCTGCTGTCGCCGTTCGCGCCGCCGACCCCGGACGACGACGAGTCGTCGATCGCCGCGATCCGCACGGCCGCGTACCGCTCGCTGCGCCGGGATGTCCCGCCGCCCGCGCCCTGCGGGCCCGAGCAGACTCCGCTGCCGCTCTTCGCGAGCGACGACTGGTGGCCGTCTCCACCAGCGGCTTCGCCGCAGGTGCTCGACGAAACCGCGATTGCCGAGCTGATCCGTCCGCCCGACCGCTTTTCCGAGGTACGAGTGGGGAAGCGGTTCCCGCGAGAGGACCTGGCCGATCTCGTACGCCGATCGGCCGCGCTCCTGGCCGACGTCCCCCGCCGCTCCTGGTATGCGCAGACCCGCCCGCTGGCCCGCCGCATCCTCGACGCCGGTGACCTCGCACCCATTCCCGCCCTGCTGGGTGCGCTCACCGAGGCCGGCTGCGATCATCCGACCGTGCTGGACGCTCTGAGCGAGCCGCTGGTGCCGCTGGAGGCGTACTGGATGGTGGAAACACTGGCCGGCGCCGAGCCGGGCACCCTCCTGCGCCGCCGGCTGTGACGTACCCCTTTATGGTGACTGCATTATCGGGACAGGTCGGGAGGCACGGGTGAACAGCGGCTTGTACCGGAGCGCGCACGCGTCACCGGACGGGGTGCCACCGCGGGCCGAGGAGGGTGTCACCCTGATCTCGGTCGACGCCGAGGTGACCGGCCAGGACCAGGCGCTACCCCCGGAGCAGGTGCCGCCGGCCGACGGCGGCACGACCGGCGACGGTGGCACGGCCGGCAACAGCGCGGTCATGGCGATCGGCAGCCTGGTCAGCCGGATCATCGGGTTCGCCCGGAACGCCCTGATCGGCATGGCCCTGGGCGCCGGCGTCGGCGACGCGTACACCAGTGCCCAGTTCCTCCCCGGCCAAATCTACGAGCTGCTGCTCGGCGGCATCCTGTCGAGCGTGCTGGTGCCGCTGCTGGTGCGCCGGCGCAAGGCCGACCCGGACGGTGGACTCGAGTTCACCCGGAAGCTGCTGACCTTCGCGGCGGTGTCCCTCGGCATCGCGACCGTCCTGGTGGCGGTCGCGGCCCCGCTGATCACCTGGATCCAGTCCGGCGACGACACCACGACGGCCTACCGCAACCTGGTCACCCATTTCGCGTACCTGATCCTCCCGATCATCTTCTTCACCGGCCTGTCCGCGTTGATCGGCGCGGTGCTGAACGTGCGCGGGCACTTCGCCGCGCCGATGTGGGCACCGATCCTGAACAACGTCGTGGTCATCGCGGTCTGCGGCGTGTTCATCCTGTTCTTCTCCAGCGACGACCTGTCGGTGACCAACATCAGCGGCAGCGCGATCCTGGTGATGGGTCTCGGCACCCTCCTCGGCATGGTGGTACAGGCGATCGGCCTGCTGCCCGCGCTGCGCAAGGTCGGCTTCAGCTGGAAATGGCGCTGGGATCCGCGCTCGCTCGGCCTCGGCGAGATCGGCCGGCTGGCCGGCTGGATGCTCTGCTACGTCGCCGCCAACCAGATCGCGGTCTTCGTGGTGGTCCGCATCCTCAACCAGGTGGCCGGCAAGGGCAGCGCCAGCACGCTGGCGTTCAACAACGTCTTCCTGCTGACGATGATGGCGCACGGCATCGTCGGCGTGTCGGTGATGACGGCGCTGCTGCCGAAGATGAGCGCGGCCGCCGCCGAGGGCCGGTTCAGCGAGGTCAGCGCCGACCTGAGCCGCGGCATCCGGCTGGTCTCGGCCGCGCTGGCCCCGATCGCGGTGGTCTACGGCGTGCTCGGCGCCCCGATCGCGGTGATGCTGTTCCAGGGCGGCAAGTTCACCAACCACGACGCGCTGGCCACCGGTGACGTGCTGGTGGTGGCCGCGTTCGCGGTGCTGCCGCTGTCGATCAGCTACCTCTGCACGTACGCCTTCTATTCTCTGCAGGGCAACCGGACCGCCGCGCTGATCAACCTCCCGGTGGTCGCCGTACGGATCGGCGCCTACTTCGCCCTGGCCGCGATCCTCGACAAATCCTTGTCGGCCGTGGGCATGACCGCCGGCAATGCGATCTCCTATCTGGTCTCGGCGCTCATCTCGCTGGCCGTGCTGCGCCGCCAGATCGGCCGGCTCAACCTCGGCGCGGTCGCGGTGTCGCTGATCAAGGTTCTGGTGGCCGCGGCGGTCGCGGCCGGGCTCGGCATCCTCGTCGTGCACCTGCTGCCCGGAGCCGGCGCGCCGGACGGCCGGGGACAGGCGATCGTGCAGTTGATCGCGGGCGGTGGGGTCATTCTGCTGACCTATCTCGTGGCCGCCACGGCGCTCCGAGTCCGCGAAGTAAGTGACGTGGTGGGGATGGTCCGGCGCAAGGTCGGTCGCTGACCTGGGGATTTTCACCCTTTCCGGCATTTCAGGCAGTCGTCCCTCTGGACAAGTCTCGGAGCCGCGCCGGGGGGACGACCTGCCATGAGGTAGCCCGGGACGGGTATGGTCGGTGTCGGCATGTGCTCACCGCACGTCGCTGTTTGCCAGCGCAGCCATATGCACCAGCACGGGCAACCGTGCGCGGAGCACCGAGGGAGGACGGGTGACCCAGGTCGGCGAAGGCCACGAGACCGCGGCCGATGCGGACGGGCCGGTCATGACCTTCGGTGCACCCACCGTCGGTGAGATCCTGGCCGAGCGTTATCAGCTCGAGGAGCATGTCAACGACGACAGCGCGGGCCGGCAGGTCTGGCGCGGCATCGACGTGATTCTGCGCCGCCCGGTCGCGGTGGTGCTGCGCTATCCCGGCGGCGATTCGGCCACCGAGATGCTGCAGGCCGCGGTCGACGCGAGCCGAGTGATCCACCCCAACCTGGTCGGCGTCTACGACGCGATCGACGAGGGCACCCGGTCTTACGTGGTGCGGGAGTGGGTCGACGGCGAGTCGCTGCGCGAGCTGGTCGCCGAGGAGGGTCCGCTCGACCCGGCTCGGGCCACCGCGATCGCCCACGCGATCGCCGACGCACTGACCGCCGTGCACGCGACCGGCATGGTGCACGGCAACGTGCACCCCGGCACGACCCTGATCGGTGACGACGGCCGGGTGGTGCTGGCCGACGCCCGCGCCGACTCGGCCGACAGCGTCGAGGCCGACATCCGCGCGGTCGGCGGGCTCATCTACTTCGCGCTGACCGCACACTGGCCGCACACCGATGTCGGCCGGTCGACGCTGCCCGACGCCAACCGCGACGGAGCCGGCAACCCGGCGCCGCCGCGCCAGATCCGCGCCGGCGTCCCCGCCTACCTCGACGACCTGACGATCGACCTTCTCGACAAGCGGGTCGCGGCCCCCGAGGCCGACGCGCTCGCCGCCGAGCTGGCCCGGCTGGACGCGGCCGACGACGACTACGACGATGTCGGCCCGTTGCGGTTCACCCAGGGCGGCACGCCGTCCGAGCCGGCCCGGAACAATTCGAAGATCATCATCGGGGTCGCCGCGCTGGTCGTGATCGCGATCATCGGACTGGTCTTCGGCATCCGCGCGATCACCACGTCGAGCGACCCGACGACGACCAAGACCACCGAGGCGAACGCCGGCGACCCGGCGACCGGCGAGGACACCCAGGCCCCGGCGCCGACGCCGCAGCCGATCAAGCTGACCGCCGACATGGTTCGCATCGTCGACCCGCCGCCCGGTGACCGCAGCGACGCCGACGAGGCGAAGAACGTGGTGGACGGCAACCCGGACACCGCGTGGGAGACCCACCGCTTCAACACGGCGAAGTTCGGCAACCTCAAGCCCGGCATGGGCGTGATGATCAACCTGGGCAGCCCGCGCAACCTGGCCGACGTACGGGTCGAGACCTCCTCGCCCGGAGTGGGCATGGAGATCCGCAGCGGCGCGTCCGACCCGGGCGACTCGAGCTCCGGTGACGGCAAGGTCCCCACCACGTTCAAGAAGCTGGGCGAGGCCGACGCGGAGAGCAAGGGCGACGGCACCAACCGGATCTTCAACGTCTTCGACGCCAACACCAAATACCAGTACGTACTGGTGTGGATCACCGAGCTGCCGCGCGCCGACGACGGCGATCGGTATCAGGTGAGCGTCAACGAGATCTCGGTGTACGGCTACTAGACCGTCACAGATACATTGCTCGGGTGACTTCCGGGGACGGTGCGCTGAGCGACGCCGATCTTCTGCGCGCCCATCTCGATGGTGACGCGCAGGCGTTCGGCGAGATCGTCCGCCGGCACCGCGACCGGTTGTGGGCGGTCGCATTGCGCACCGTCGGCGACCGCGAGGAGGCCGCCGACGCGGTGCAGGACGCGCTGCTCAACGCGCATCGCAACGCCGCGAAATTCCGTGGCGACGCGGCCGTCACCACCTGGCTGCACCGCATCGTGGTGAATGCCTGCCTCGACAGGATCCGCCGCCGCCAGGCCCACCCCACGGTGCCGCTGCCCGACGGCACCCGCACCGACGACGACCGCCCCGCCGCGGCCGAGCCGGCCGCACCCGCCGCGGACCACGACACCGCCCTGGTGGTGCGGCAGGCCCTTGCCGAGCTGCCGGTCGAGCAGCGGGCCGCGATCGTGCTGGTCGACGTGCAGGGCTACCCGGTGTCCGAGGCGGCCGAGATCCTCGGGGTGGCCGAGGGCACGATCAAGAGCCGCTGCGCACGCGGCCGGGCCCGGATGGCGCTGGCCCTCGGGCACCTGCGCACCGGGGGAGACGGGAGTCACGGGAACCACAGCGCCGCGCAGACCGTCCCATCCGGACCAGCGGCGGGCCGACGGAGGGAGCAGAGGTGACCGGGGCGGAGTTCCGCGAGGTCGACATCGACCTGCTCGCGGACTACATCGGCGGGGCGTTGTCCGGCACTCCGGACGAGTCCGTCGTGGCCACCCTGATCGCCGACGACCCGGCCTGGCGGGCCGCCTACGAGTCGCTCAGCGGTGGCATGGTCGCGGTCGGCGCCGAGCTGGGGCGGCTCGAGCCCATGGTCATGCCCGATGACGTGGTCGCCCGGCTGGAGGCCGCGCTGGCGTCCCCGATCGCGGCACCCGACCCGATCTCCGCCGAGCTGGCCGCGCCCCCGGCACCGCACCTGGCCCTGGTTCGTGGTGACCGTGCTCACGACGTACCGCAAGAAGAAACGACGCCGCGGGAGCGCGGCAGCAAGCCCGGCTCCGCGCGCAGATTGCGCTGGGCCACGCCGATCGCCATCGCCGCCGGGGTGGTCGCCTTCGTCGGCTTCGGCCTCGACTATCTGGCCGGCCGCGAGTCCTCGTCGTCCGACATGGCTACGTCCAGCGCCGCCGGCGAGTCGCAGGCTCGGCAGGACGCCGCCGCGATGCCCGGCGGGCCCCAACTGCTGGCCACCGGCACCGACTACACCCGGTCGACGCTGGCCCAGGAGCCGTTGGTGCCGTTTTCCGCCGCCTCCAAGGCGGCCGGCTCGGGCGTTCTGCAGTCCGAGAGCGCCCCCATGTCCGTGCCCGACCAGGGCGGCTCCGACGGCAGCCGCGACCCGCTCGGCCGGCTGCGTGACCCGGCCGCCCTGCAGGAGTGCCTCGACGCGATCGCCGCGAAGAACTCCGACGGCCCGATTTACCCCCAGACGGTGGATTTCGCCCGCTTCGATGGGGCTCCTGCGGTCGTTGTCCGCTTCAGCGCCGGGAGCACCTCCTGGGTGTGGGCGGTCGGACCGTCCTGCGGCACGGGCGGCGACGCGAACACTCTCGGCACCGCACCGGTACGCTGAGCGACACTCCCGGTGAGGTCGGCCACGGGCCGAGCGGGCGGGAATGGCGTGTGCCTAGCATGGCGTTCTAGCGTGCAGTGTCGCCGGGTCTCGGCGAATACAGACGACAGGAGTCGGCAGTGGACGAGGTCCGCAATCTGATCATCATCGGTTCGGGGCCGTCCGGCTACACCGCGGCGTTGTACGCGGCCCGGGCCAACCTCAAGCCGCTCGTGATCGAGGGCGTCCAGTCCGGTGGCGCGCTGATGACCACCACCGAGGTGGAGAACTTCCCCGGTCACCGCGACGGCATCATGGGCCCCGAGCTCATGGACAACATGCGCGCGCAGGCCGAGAAGTTCGGTGCGGAGTTCCTCACCGACGACGTGACCCGTGTCGAGCTGGGCGACAAGCCCACCGAGGCCGGCACCGAGGGACTCAAGACCGTCTGGGTCGGCGACAAGGAATACTTCGCCCGTGCCGTGATCCTCGCCACCGGTTCCGCCTGGCGGCCGATCGGCGTGCCCGGCGAGCAGGAGCTGCTCGGCCACGGCGTCTCGTCCTGTGCGACCTGTGACGGCTTCTTCTTCCGCAACCACCACATCGTGGTGGTCGGCGGCGGCGACTCGGCGATGGAGGAGGCGACCTTCCTCACCCGCTTCGCCGAGACGGTCACCATCGTGCACCGCCGCGACTCGTTCCGGGCCAGCAAGGTCATGCAGCTGCGGGCCCTGAACAACGAGAAGATCAAGGTCGAGTGGGACTCGGTCGTCGAGGAGATCCTCGGCGACGACGGCAAGGTCGTCGGCGCCCGGGTGAAGAACGTCAAGACCGGCGAGTCCAAGGTCCTCGACGTGACCGGCGTGTTCGTGGCGATCGGTCACGACCCGCGCAGCGAGCTGTTCAAGGGTCAGATCGAGCTGGACGACGAGGGCTACGTGAAGGTCGACTCGCCCTCGACCCGCACCAACATCCCCGGCGTGTTCGCGGCCGGCGACCTCGTCGACCACACCTATCGTCAGGCCATCACGGCCTCCGGCACGGGTTGTGCCGCGGCGCTCGACGCCGAGCGTTTCATCGCGTCATTCGTAGAGCTGTAAAGCAAGCTTTTTCGGCCAGGGAGGGTCCTCGTGGGAGCAGGCAAGCCAGTCACCGACGCCACCTTTGTGAGCGACGTACTGCAGTCCGACAAGCCGGTGCTGGTCGACTTCTGGGCGGAGTGGTGCGCCCCGTGCAAGAAGGTGGACCCGCTGCTCAGCGAGATCGCCAAGGAAATGGGCGACAAGGTGGAAATCGTCAACATCAACATCGACGAGAACCCCGAGACCACGCGCGCCTACCGGGTGATGTCGGTGCCCACGCTGACCATCTTCAAGGGCGGCGAGCCGGTCAACTCGGTGACCGGCGCCAAGCCCAAGAGTGCCCTGGTCAACTTCATCGAATCGGCTCTCTGACCGACGTTTTTCGACGCCCCGCATCCGTACGGATGCGGGGCGTTCTCGTGATTTGGCCGACGGGTGCCGGCGGCGCCCGGGGAGTACTCTCCGAAGTCGTCTTTCCTTTCCTCACCAGGGAGTCGCGCGTGCGTTCCATCCGACGTGGAGACAACGGCCCGGCCGTTGCCGAGATCCGATCCATCCTGGTCGGGCTGGAACTCCTGGACACCGCGTCCGACGTCTTCGACGACGACCTGGACACCGCGGTGCGCGCCTTCCAGCAGAGCCGCGGCATCGGCATCGACGGCCTGGTCGGCGACGAGACCTGGGGCGCGCTCGACGCGGCCCGCTGGCGGCTCGGCGCGCGCACGCTCTTCCACTCGGTGCCCGACGCGCTCGTCGGCGAGGACGTCCGGGCGCTGCAGGAGCGGATGCTGGAGATGGGGTACGACGCCGGTCGCGCCGACTCGATCTACGGGCCGCGCACGGCTCGCGCGGTCGCCCAGTTCCAGCGTGAGGTCGGGCTCACCCCCGACGGTTCGTGCGGACCGCAGACCATGAAGGCGCTGCGCCGACTGGGCCGCAAGGTCGTCGGCGGCCGCCCGCAGTGGCTGCGCGAGTCCGAGGCGTTCCGCCAGGCCGGCACCAACCTGATGGGCAAGACCATCGTGATCGACCCGGGTCACGGCGGCGGCGACGATCTGGGCGTCGTGGTGCCGGACGGCCCGCTGCGCTGGACCGAGGCCGACCTGGTGTTCGACCTGGCCGCCCGGCTCGAGGGCCGGCTCGCCGCGGCCGGCATGCGGGTGCACCTGACCCGCGGCCCGCAGCCGGCGGCCACCCTGACCGGGGCCGAGCGCGCCAACCTGGCCAACAGCCTCGGCGCCGACCTGCTGATCTCGCTGCACCTCGACGGGCAGGAGAACGAGGCGGCGCACGGTGTCGCGACCTACCACTACGGCACCGGCAGCGGCCTGAGCTCGACGGTCGGTGAGCGGCTGGCCAACCTGGTGCAGCGGGAGATCGTGGTCCGCACCGGCATGCGCGACTGCCGCATCCACTCCAAGACGTGGGAACTGCTGCGCCTGACCAAGATGCCGGCGGTCCGCGTCGACCTCGGTTACCTGACCTCGCCGGTCGATCGGGACCGGCTGGTCAACCCGCTGTTCCGCGAGCAGATCGTCGAGGCGATCCTGGCCGCGGTGCAGCGCATGTATTACCCCGTCGAGATCGACGTGCCGACCGGCTCGATCGACGTCCGCCAGCTGCGCGTGGCGCTGGCCAACAAGGCCTAGTTCTCGACGCTCCGCGTCGCGGTGGCCGGCCTCACCGGGCGCAGCAGCGTTTCCGGGCTCATCGAGCCGAGCAGCTTCTCCAACGCGTACTCGACGTCGGACTTCCAGGACAGGGCCGTGCGCAACTCCAGCCGCAGACGCGGGTAACGCGGATGCGGGCGGACCGTCTTGAAGCCCACCGAGAGGAAGAAGTCGACCGGCGCGACACAGCCGGCCGGCTGCTCCTCATCGGCCTCACCGAACTTGGCGTCGCCGAACGCCTCGATCGCCTTCACCCCGCGCTTGGTCAGATCGCGCGCCACGCCCTGCACCAGCATCCGGCCGAGGCCGCCGCCGGCGAACGCGGCCACCACGTGCGCGGTCATCAGCAGGGCCGCGTCGGCGCTCACCGGAGAGGTCGGGAAGGCCATCGAACGGGGGACATAGGCGGGTGGGGCATACATCACGAAACCGGCCGGCATGCCGTCCACGTATGCCAACTTGCCGCACGAACCCCACTCCAGGAGGGTCTGCGAGACCCACGCCTCCTTCTCGAGGCCGGGGTCGCCGGAGGCACAGGCACGCTCCGCGGAAACCGGGTCGAGCTCCCAGAAAACACACTGACGACACGGCCTCGGGAGATCCTCGAGGGTGTCCAGCGTGAGATTGACCAGGCGACGCGACACGTAATCCCCCCATTGCAGGCGACCAGTCCCGGGTCACGGTCCTGTCCTCGTGCCTAGCCCGCGCCCCCCGGTGGATCCTACGCCGCAAAATCCATGAACGGACCCAGGTCGGGCATCACCCCAGATCCACCCTGTGGATAACTTGCGGCCTCTTTCGCTCCCCCCGACTACGATCGACCTACTTCCGACTCGCCGAGGAGGGCCGCATGACCGGCACCACCCAGGACGACTACACCGACGTCTACGCGCGCCGAGTGCGTGGCATGACCACCTCGGAGATCCGCGCACTGTTCGCCGTCGCAAGTCGTCCCGAGGTCGTTTCGCTGGCCGGCGGTTCCCCCTACATCGCGGCTCTGCCGCTCGACGCGGTCGGCGAGATGCTCGGCCGCCTCGGCTCCGACCATGGCACCGTGAGCCTGCAGTACGGCATCGGTCAGGGCACCGTCGACCTGCGCGAGCGCATCTGCGAGGTGATGGCGCTCTCCGGCATCCACGGCGCCTCCCCCGACGACGTGGTGGTCACCGTCGGCGGTCAGCAGGCGCTCGACCTCCTGGCCCGCCTCTTCCTCGACCCCGGTGACGTCGTGCTGGCCGAGGGGCCGAGCTATGTCGGGGCACTCGGCGTCTTCCAGGCCGCCCAGGCCCAGGTCCATCACGTGCCGATGGATGACGAGGGTCTGATCCCCGCCGCCCTCGAGGAGGCCATCGCCGCGGTGACCCGCTCGGGCCGCCGGGCCAAGTTCCTCTACACGATCCCGACCTTCCAAAATCCGGCCGGCGTCACCCTCTCGGAGGAGCGCCGCGAGCAGGTCCTCGACATCTGCGAGCGGGCCGGCCTGCTGGTGGTGGAGGACGACCCGTACGGCATGTTGTCCTTCGAGGGCGACGCCCCGCTTCCGTTGCGGGCCCGCCGCCGCGAGGGCGTCTTCTACGTGAGCACGTTCTCCAAGACCTTCGCCCCCGGCCTGCGGGTCGGGTGGATCCTCGCCCCGCACGCCGTGCGGGAAAAGCTGGTCATGATGAGCGAGGCCAACGTCCTGTGCCCGAGCGCCTTCGCCCAGGCCGCGGTCACCCAATACCTCACCACCATGCCCTGGCGGGAACAGGTCAAGTCCTACCGCGAGATCTACCGCGAGCGCCGCGACGCTCTGCTGACCGCGATGCGTGACCTGATGCCGGCCGGCACCACCTGGACCAACCCGACCGGCGGCCTGTTCGTCTGGGTCACCCTCCCCGAGGGCCTCGACTCGAAAGCGATGATGCCCCGTGCCATCGCCGCCCGGGTGGCCTACGTTCCGGGCACCGGCTTCTACGCCGACGGCACCGGCACCGGCAACATGCGGTTGAACTTCTCCTTCTCCAGCCCCGAGCGCCTCCGCGAGGGCGTCCGCCGACTCTCCGGCGTCATGGAGCAGGAGCTCGCGATGCGGGCCGTCTTCGGCGCCGCCGCGGGCCACCCCCACCACCGTCGCCGCGGCAATGCCGCCGCCGACGCGCCCGGCCCCGACTTGGCATGATCCCTCCCATGGCTACTGGTGACGATGTGCGAGTAATGGTTCTGGCCGGCGGCCTCTCCTACGAGCGGGACGTCTCGCTGCGCTCCGGCCGTCGGGTCCTCGACGCTCTCAAAGCGGTCGGGGTGCACGCCGAGATGCACGACGCCGACGTCTCCCTGCTGCCGGCCCTCCAGGCCGACCCGCCCGACGCCGTGGTGATCGCCCTGCACGGCGCCACCGGCGAGGACGGCTCCCTGCGCGGCGTGCTCGACCTCTGCGGCATCCCCTACGTGGGCTGCGACGCGCGGGCTTCCCGCCTGGCCTGGGACAAGCCGTCGGCGAAATCGATGCTGCGCGAGGCCGGCATCCCCACCCCCGACTGGGTGGCGCTGCCGCACGACCGGTTCTCCGAGCTCGGCGCCGTCGCGGTCCTCGACCGCATCGTCGACCGCTTGGGCCTCCCGCTGATGGTGAAGCCGGCCCAGGGCGGTTCCGGCCTGGGCGCGGCGGTGGTCCGCGAGGACACCGATCTGCCACCCGCGATGGTCGGCTGCTTCGCCTACGACTCGACGGCGCTGGTGGAAAAGTTCGTCCCCGGTAAGGACGTCGCAGTCTCCATCATCGACCTCGGCAACGGCCCCGAGGCCCTTCCGATCGTGGAGATCGTCCCGCGCGACGGCGTCTACGACTACGCCGCCCGCTACACCGCCGGCTTGACCACGTGGCACGCCCCCGCCCGGCTGGACGCCGAGGTCGCGGCCCAGGTCGCCGAGACGGCCCTGGCCGCGCACAAGGCCCTCGGCCTGCGCGACCTGTCCCGGGTCGACCTGATCGTCGCCGAGGACGGCTCGCCCCAGGTGCTGGGCATCAACGTGTCCCCCGGCATGACCGAGACGTCCCTGCTGCCCCTGGCGGCCCAGGCGGCCGGCCTCGACCTGGGCAACATCCTGGCAACCCTGGTGACCCGAGCCGTGGCGCGCGCGTAATTCGATCGCCGGTGTCCGGCGCGCCGCTCACCATAGATCCATGAGCGACGACCTGATCGAGCACTACGGCACGGACGGCATCGAGGACAGCCGGCTGCGACGCTCCGGGCACGGCCGGCTGGAGTTCCTGCGCACGCAAGAGCTGATCCGCCGCCGGCTGCCCGCCCCCACCGGCCTGCGGGTGCTCGACGTGGGCGGCGCGACCGGCATTCACGCCGCGTGGCTGGCCGCCGACGGTCACAGCGTGCACGTGGTCGACCCGGTGCCGGCGCACGTCCTGGAGGCCTCCCAACTTCCCGGCGTGACCGCCGAGGTGGGCGACGCGCGCACGCTGACCGCCACCGACGACAGCGTCGACGTGGTGCTGCTGTTGGGGCCGCTCTACCACCTGACCGAGCCGGCTTCCCGCGCCGTCGCGCTGTCCGAGGCGGTGCGGGTGCTACGTCCGGGCGGGCTGCTGGTCGCCGCCGGGATCAGCCGATACCTGTCGCTCCTGGAAGTGGGCACCAACGGCCGCCTGACCGCGGACACCGAGCAGTCCCTGCGGACGGTGATCGACACCGGTTCCTACGACGGCCACGTCGGTTTCACGCAGGCCCACTTCCACACCGCCGACGAACTGAGGGCCGAACTTCAGGCGGCCGTCCGGTCCGAGGTGACGGTCTACGGGGTGGAAGGGCCAGCGTGGCCGTCCCTGGACAACGCCGGCCCGGCGGCCTTCGATGAACTGGTCAACGCCGCTCTGCGGTGCGCCCGCCTGGTAGAGCAGGACCCCAACCTGATCAACGCCAGCGCCCACTTCCTGGCGTTCACCCGAACCCCCTGACCCACGAACTCCCTTTCCGGCGTCGCACGCCGCCGGATTCTGTAAGGGCACGCCAGAGGCGACGGCGCGCCGAAGCTCAGCACTGGGCTGCGATCACGCGCCGTCGAACCTCTGCGCCGCCCGCCACTACCGGCCGATGCCCGGACTCCTACACCGGGCCACAGCCATTCGCCGTCGAGCTTCTGCACTGCCCCATCTGTCGGCAGCGCTGTAGGACCGAACTCTGCGCCACGATCACACCGAGGGCTACGCCGAACTTCTGCACCGGCCGGCCGACACGTGCCGTCGAACTCTGCGTTAACCAACCGCGAGCAACGCCGCAGCGCCGAACCCCTGCAGCGGGCTTCCGCCACGCGCCCTCGAGTTCTCCGCCACCCAACCGCCAGCAGCGCTGCGGCACCCAACCGCCGACAGCGCTGCGGCACCGAACTCTGCGCAGCACTGACATCGGCCGCTACGCCGAATCTCCACACCGACCGCAGGCACGCGCCCTCGAACTCTGCAACCCAACCCGCCGGCGACGCCGCAACACCCAACTTCTGCACCGACCCGCTACCGCGCGCGCCCTGAGTTCTGCAGTGCCCAATCTGCCAACAGCAGCGTTGTACCGCTCAGCCTCACCATCGGCTACGCCGAACTCTTCACCGGTCCGCTGTCACACGCCGCCGCACTCCTGCACTGCCCAACCCACCAACAGCGACCCAGCACCATCCCTCGGCAACCGCTGTGCCGAGCTCCCGCGACGGCCCACGTCTACGCGCTGCCGAACTCAGCAGCGCCCCGCAGCCACGCGTCGCCGAACTCTGCACTGCCCACCTCACCGGCTGTGGCGGAGTGCTGGCCCTGCATTTCCGTCGTCGTGCGCCGCTGGATTTCTTGCCGTCGGCGGTGCCGCTGTAGAGACCCTGCACTCTGCGTTCACGCTTCGCCGGGATTACGTGCCAGCGATGTCGCTGGACCTGCCGGACCTCACGCGCCGTCGGACTCTCACGCTGGTCGGCGCGTGACGGTGGACATTGCAGAAACCGCCTCCGCGATGCGCTCGGTCTGGTAGCTGTTCCGGAGAGTCTGCGGCTGTTGGGACGGCAGGGCCGCCGCCGGGCGCTTCCGCCCTGCGGCTCGAATCGGGCTACCCGGCGTCTGACGGATCAACCGGCACCGCTCGGCCCGGACGATCACGTGGCGACTGGATTTCCCGGCCGTCAGAGCCGCCGTGCATCGGCGGGACTTTTCGTCGAAGCTCATCGCGGTCGGATTTCTGCCCGGATCTCGGCGAGCGATGGGCTTCGTCAGTGGAGGTGCTTGAAACCGAGCCGGCGGTGCGGGGACTGCCGGGATGGGACGGTGTCACGCGTACGGATGCTTGGATTTAGGTTGTTGCCTGCGGCTCCGCCGCGGGGTGGTCAAGCGCGCCGCTCTCGGCGGCGATCGTCGGGGCCGGCTCCGGGTTTGCCGTTTCGATGTCGCCCAAGCTCTCCGGGCGGCGGTCGTCGGGCTCCGGATCGGCGGTTGGGCTTTCGTCGCCATTCGCATTCGCATTCGCGTTCGCGTTGGGCGAGTAGGCGATCGTGGAGGGCGACTCCCACTGGATGTGCGGGGGCTCGGCTATCGCCTGGCCGCCGAATCCGGCCAGCCACGCGGCGACCAGAGCCAGATTTTCGCGCCACTGCGGCTCGGGGATCACCGGGAGGATGTCGTCCCAGAGGGAGAGGAACGTGCCGCGCAGCTGGAGGCGGCCATAGGGGCGCGCGAGGAACCACAGGTGCAGGTGGGCGGAGCCGTCGCCCCAGCGGTTGACGTGCACGCGGGCGACGCCGTCGAGGGAGCGGATCGCGCGCTCGAGCCGGACCGTCATGACACCGAGCTCGGCGGCCAGGAGGTTCGGAAGATCGCCGAGGTCGAGGTGCGAGCGGCACTCGAGAATCAGGACCATGGGGAGGCCGGTGGGTCGGTCCATGGCGCGAACGCGCCAGCGTTCACTGACCCAGATGTACGAGTCGTCGGAGGTGCCACAGGCGACGCACTCGGCTGCATCTTCGCCGCTACGTGGCGGCTCGACCTCCACGGGGGCGGCCAGCGGTTTGACCCGCATGTCGCCCTCGAAGGGAAAGGAGGGCCAGCGCGTGAAGTCGGGCAGCGGCACTGAGTTGTCGGGCACGAGGGGACTTTAGCCCAGGCCAGGGCTACTGTCCCGGGTCAATTTCTGGCCTGTGGAGTAACGCCTCGTAAGCACCCCGCAGGGCGAGATCAATGTCGATAGTCATCACAGTATGTGGGCACAGGAGTACTCCACTAGTTATCCACAGAAGTTATCCACAGGCTGGCCCGTTTCACGTGAAACACGACGTCGCAGGCTTGCGCAGCCTGTGGATGAAGCAGTGGAAGACCCCTTCTGCATCGGTCACGTTTCACGTGAAACGGCGCAGGCAAGTTTCTCAACAGCAGTTACACACAGGTTGTGGATAGTGGTCTGGACTTATACAAGGCCGTGTTCGGGGGTGTGGCGGACGCTTGGCCGAATGCGAGTGAATCTCAGTCGTGTTCTGCGCCTCACCGCCATCCGTCCCTTGCGGGTGGGGCCATCGACCTTCCTGTCCTGGCGGTCCCGGTGATGCGTACCCACGGCAGTTGGGATCGGGTGGGTGAGAGTCCGGTTGGGTCGCTGACTGCTTCAGGGTTGGTGGCGGTGCGAAGCGCAAGACGACGGCGGGTCATCGCCGGTGGGCGGGTGTTGGGTTCCGCTGTGGGTCGCACAGGTGAGTCCCGTCGTCGGAGCCGTCGCACCGCTAGTGGCTCTGTTCGATGAGCCGCAGTGATCGGCCTGTTGTGAGCTGCGCCCAGATGTCCGGTGGTGGAGTCGATCGGTCGATGGCCGTGGGCCGTGGGAGGTCGGTGGTGTTAGGTAGCGGCATGCTCGTCGGCGACCTGGGCACCGCGCTTGCACGGCCGATGAGATTCGCCGGGGCGCTTCGGTGGTCGAGCCGGTATCGGCCGCGCTCTCACACGGCTGCCGCCATCGCCGGCTCGCTGGATCGAAGCGAGCCGACGCCGCTTTGCGCGAAGGCAACGAGGGGTCAGGGCGGAATCACCTGAGAAGAACCGGGCCCGAACTTCGGTCTAGAAGCGCGGTCTCGATCTCGGATCCCCGGTTCCGAAGACCGACCTTGATCTTCTTCTCGGGCTAGCTGATTGCCATGCACCGAGCTTCCAGCCGACGCGAGGAGTCGAACTCAGAAGCGTCGGTGGCGAGCATCGAGACCTGCTGAGTCCACTCGCTGACGCGTACACGAGGCTGATCCGCCTCGGCGAGGAAAGACCGGCCGCCAGTCGGTCGCGGGCTTTGGGCATGGCGCCACAGTCGGACCGTGAGATGGGGTAAGCCGGCAGCTGCGGTTGGACAGCCGATCGGCATCACAGCGCGTCGCAGGCTCCGAAGGTTTCCGCTCCGCTCCTGCCGGCGGCCGAGGCACCGCTCCTCCCAGATTCGCAAGCGGGCGACGCATTGAGGAGGCAGTGCGGACATCATGCGACGAGGGTCGGACGGCTCGCGACAGGCGGCACAAATATGTCCAGTGGGCGGCATGAGCAGAGCCTGTCGGCCGCCCACCCGACGCGTGGCTAGGCAAGGCCTACTGGGGCTGACAAGAGTTTGCTAACGGCGCCGTGCCGGCGTGACGTGTGCGGTGCTCGCTGGTGCCGCAAGCCGGGACTTGATCGGCTCCGCCTGAACCTCATCTCTCCCCAAAAACGAAGAGGGAGTAGTCCGCGGCCGCCGTCCGCGAAGAAGGAGGAAGGCCAGCATTCCGGATCTCTGCCTGAGGGTCGATGTCGACGACCAGAGGAGCGCTCTGAACCGTCATTGAGGGAATCTGCAAGGCACTGAGGCAGCCGTCCCCTGACTCCCCGACAACGTCGCCAACATCAAATCCGAACAATGATCCTGTCGATCACTAAACCGCGGAGTTGCCGTCCGCAGTTCTCAGCCTCATCCCGCCAACGCCGTCCATACCGTTTAGGGACGCCGCCGCGGTGGGTGTGGGTGACGGCGCAACCGGATCGACTCGACGCACTCAGCAGCCGTCGTACGGCTTGCTGAGCGAACCCGCCAGCGTCGTGGGTTGACGCCGGAAGCGTCGGGCCAGCAAGGCTGACGCCAAGCCGCAGCCACTGCGGCGCGATCCCTGTGGTACGCCGTGTTCTCAGCGAAGCCCGCTCGCGCCGGACGTAGGACTCAGGGTGCTCGGCCTTTCAGCGTCGTTTCACGTGAAACTGATGCCTCCGGTCTCCGGTCTCCGGT